>NZ_MUZA01000109.1 GCF_021442385.1 Micromonospora sp. MH99 | reverse complement strand
GGCGAGCTGATCCGCACCAGCGCCGACCAGACCTTCACCGTCGACCCCTGCAACCTGCAACTGCTCTACCAGGGCCGATCCCCCAACTCCGGCGGCGACTACGGCCTCCTGCCGTACCGTCCCGGCCTGCTCACCCTGCGCCGCTGACCTCCACCGCCTGACGACTCCGGGGCGGGTTCGGCATGACGCCGAACCCGCCCCGGAGTCACGCGGCCCTACTCCCGCGTGCCGATGTCGTCGATCGGCGGGACCCGGAGCAGCCGCCGGACCGGCCACACAGTGGTCGCCAGGGCCAGCACCGTCGCGCCGCCGAGCACCGCCGCCCCGCCGAGCGGCGGAACGTACGGGATCGGGCTGCCGGTCAGCGCGTTGACGAGCGCGCCCAGGGTCAGCGCCGCTATCGTCGCGCCGATCAGCACCGCCGTGCCGAGCAGCCCGGCCTGTTCGGCGTGGACCATCCTCCGGATCTGCCGGCGGGTGACCCCGACCAGCCGCAGCAGCGCCAACTCGCGACGCCGGGCCAGCGCGGCCAGCACCATCGTGGTGGCCGCCGCCAGCGCCGCGTACCCCACCATCACTCCGATCAGCAGCCGGTTCAGCCAGGCGCTCAGCGCCAGATCGGTGCCGATCAAACGCGTACGGGTCGCGGCGTCGAGCACCGCGCTGCCCGGGTGCCGGGCCGACCAGGCGGCCAGTGCGGCATCGGCGTCCGGGCCGGCGCGGACCAGGATCTCGTCGTCGGTGACTCCGGCGGTGTGCCCGGCGACCGTCTGCGCGGCCAGCGTGACGTCACCGAAGCCGAGGCCACGGCCGTAGATCGCGACGACGGTCAACCTGCTCGGTGTGCCATCGCCCAGCCACAGGTCCGCCTGGTCGCCGACGTGCCAACCGGACGCCGACGCCTGCGTCGCGGACAGCGCGACAGTGCCCGCGCGCAGGTCGGCCAGGTCACCCTCGTGCACCGCGAGGTCCATTGTGGAAATGATCCCCGTCGGGTCGACCGCCTGCGCGGCGACCGGCGCGATCCCGTCGAAGGACCGCACCACCACCTGCGTACGGCGTACCCCGGTGGCCGCCCGCACGCCGGTCAACTCGCGGACCTCCCGCGCCGCGTCGGGCGACAGCCCACCCGGCGCGACCAGCACCCGCTCGGCGAGCGTGCCCGCAGCGCTCTGCGCAATGGTCTGCCGTTCCTGATTCGTCTGCAGGAACCAGACCGAACCGCCGAACCCGACCGCGAGCACGAGAGCGGTCAGCACGGTCGCCATCCCCTGTGCGTTCGCCCGCAGGTTGGCCGCGGCCAGGTAGCCACTGACCCGCCAGACCCGCGACAGCACCGGGGTGAGCAGCCGGGCCGCGTACGCGTTGATCCTCGGCGCGAGCAGCGCCACCGCGATGACGAACAGGTAGAGCATGCCTACCGCACCGGCCAGCGCGGCGGTCGGCCCGGTGCCGCCGATCGTGAACCCGCCGGAGGTGACGGCCGCGGCGAGGGTCAGCACACCGGCGACCAGCCGCACCCGGCCGCCGCGCCGAGGCTCCACCGCGATCTCGCCGAGCGCCTCGACAGGTCTGATCCCGGCCACCCGCCGGCCGGCGATCAGCGCGGCGAGCACGGCCACCAGCACCGCCGTACCCACGGCCGCCGGCACGGCGAACAGGCCGCCGGTCATCGGGAAGCCGGCCGGGATGAACCCGCGGTCCACCAGCTCGCCCTGCACCCACCTTGCCGCCAGCACACCTGCCGGCACTCCCACCACTGAGGCGACCAGGGCGAGCAGCGCGGCCTCGCCGATCAGCAGGCGGCGGATCTGCCCCGGCGTGGCCGCGACCGCACGCAGCAATGCCAGGTCACGGCGACGGTGCCGCACGGACAGACCGATCGTGCCGGCCACCACGAAGACGATCAGCAGGACGACGTACCCGCCGAACGCCGATCCCGCCTCGATCAGCAGCTCGCGGGCGGCCAGGTTCGCGGACTGCTCGACCGCGCCGCGCTCCGGCCCGACGTACGTCGTGGCACCGGCCGCCGAGACGAGCTGGCGGACCGCGTCCCGATCGGCGCCGGGCGCGAGTCGTACGCCTATCGCGTCCAGCCGACCCGGATGCGCGGACAACCGCGCGGCCTGCGCGTCGGTGAAGTACACCGCTGTCGTACCGGTGTCGGCGACCGCGCTCACCCGGTACGACCGGCTGACCCCGTTGACGACCAGGTCGACGCGCTCACCCGGGGCCGCGCCGAGCCGGGAGTCGGCCAGCACCTCGTCGTCGGCCCGGGGGGCGGCGCCCGCGATGATCGGACGACCGGAGAAGGCGTACGTGGCCCAGCCGTGCCCCGTGGCCGCCGGCGCACCGATCTCCACCCGTTCGTCGCCGGCCACCGCCGTGACGCCGGGCAGCCGCCGGATCCGGTCCACCAGGGCGGCGTCCACGGTGCCGCCCTCGGGCAACGCGACGGTGCTCGTGGTGGTTTCCCCGTCGAACTCCTTGAAGGTGTGGCTGACCGTGCGGTCGGCGACGACCAGATCGGCCGCCGCCCACAGCCGGGGCTCCGGACGGAAGCGCAGCCCCGACTCGACGAGCGTGCCCATGGCGACCAGGATCAGCACCCCCGCGATCAGGGCGAGCAGCGTGGCTGCTGCCGGGCCGGCGCGGTGCCGCAGCAGCCGGGCGGCGAGCGCGGTCATCGGGCGACCCGCCGATCCAGCGACGCCAGCTGCTCGGCGATGCCGGCGGCCCCCAGCTGCGGCAGGTCGGCGACGATCCGACCGTCGGCCAGCACGAGAACCCGGTCCGCGTACGACGCGGCCACCGGGTCGTGGGTCACCATCACCACGGTCAGCCCGTGGTCGTCGACGACCGCGCGCAACAGCGTCAGCACCTCGGCCGCGGCCCGCGTGTCGAGGGCCCCGGTGGGCTCGTCACAGAAGATCACCTCGGGGCGGGTGGCCAGCGCCCGGGCGATCGCCACCCGCTGCTGCTGGCCGCCGGAGAGCGCGGCCGGCCGGTGACGCAGCCGGTCGGTGAGCCCGACCCGCTCGACCACGCGGGCCAGCCAGGCGCGGTCCGGACGGACGGCGGCCAGCCGCAGCGGCAGGACGATGTTCTCCTCGACGGTGAGGGCGCCGATCAGGTTGAACGCCTGGAAGACGAACCCGATGCGGGTACGCCGCAGCTCGGTGAGACGGGTCTCCGACAACCCGGACAGGTCGGTGTCACCGATCAGGACACGACCGGAGCTGGGCCGGTCGAGTCCGGCGGCGGTCTGCAACAGCGTGCTCTTGCCGGAGCCGGAGGGCCCCATCACGGCCGTGAAGGTGCCGCGACCGAAGCCGACGTCGATTCCGGCCAGCGCGGTCACCGGGTTACCGCCGGCCGCGTACACCCGGGTGAGGTGTTCGACGCGTACGGCGTCGTTGGTAGGTCCCGGATACTCGGGCATTCTGGTGGCCTCTCTTCGAGTCGGCGACAGGATTCGCGCGCACCAGAAACGCTATTGAGCTGGGAGAACGTGGGCCATCCAACGGGCTGCCCAGTCCGGGTACAGCAGGCGCTACCGCTGGTCGCCGTTCAGGTAGCGCAGCACCGCGGTGACCCGGCGGTCGGCACGGTCGTCGGGTGGGAGCTGGAGTTTCGCGAAGATGCTGCGGATGTGCTTGTGCACCGCGCCGTCGGTGACGAACAGCCGCTCGGCGATCGCCGTGTTGCCGAGCCCTTCGGCCATCAGCCCCAGCACCTCACGTTCGCGGGGCGACAACTCGGCCAACGCCGTGTCCGGCCGGCGGTTGCGGGCGAGCAACTGCGCCACCACCTCCGGGTCGATCACGCTGCCGCCGGCCGCGACCCGACGCAACGCGGCGAGGAACTCCTCGACCCGGCCCACCCGTTCCTTCAACAGATAGCCGAGCCCGACGGCGCCGACCGAGAACAGTTCGGTGGCGAACGCCTGCTCCACGTACGCCGACAGGACCAGCACGGCGAGGCCGGGCTGGCGCCGCCGGGCCTCCACCGCTGCCACGATCCCCTCGTCGGTGTGGGTCGGCGGCATCCGTACGTCCACGATCGCCACGTCGGGCGCGTGCTCGTCGACAGCGACCAGGAACTCTCCCGGAGTGCCCGCCGTGGCGACCACGTCCAGCTCCTCAGCCCGCAACAGCAGCGCCAACCCCTCCCGCAACAGCGGGTCGTCCTCGGCGATCACGATCCGCATGGCAGCTCCACGTGCATCCTCGTCGGTCCTCCCGATGGGCTGGTCAGCGTCATTCGCCCGTCGTACGCCTCGACCCTCCGGCGGATGCCGGAGAGCCCGGAGCCGCGTGCCTCGTCGGCGTCGCCGCGTCCGTCGTCCTCGATGGTGACCAGCAGCCGACCCTGCTCGCGGCGCACCGCGACGTCCACCTGGCTCGCCCCGCTGTGCCGGACCACGTTCGTCAGCGCCTCGGCCACCACGAAGTACGCGGTGGCCTCGACCGACGCCGCGCAGCGGACGGTCACGTCCACGGCGAGCCGGCACGGAACCGCGCAACTGCCGGCCAGGCCCGCCAGCGCCCCGGCGAGACCCCGATCGTCCAGCACGGGCGGCAGGATGCCGCGCACCACCGTACGCAGCTCGCCGAGTGCCTGTTCCGCCGCGTCCTGCGCCTGCCCGAGGATCTCGTCGGCCCGGTCCGGGTCACGCCGTACCGCCCGGCGCGCGGCGCCCAGCAGCACGTTGACCGCGACCAGCCGATTCTGGGTGCCGTCGTGCAGCGACCGTTCGATGCGGCGCAACTCCAGGGCGTGGGCGTCCAGCGCCGCGGCCCGGGTGGCGGTCAGCGCGGCGACCCGCAGCGACAGGTCGACCCCCGGCGGCGGGGGCAGCAGCCACCGGCCGGGCCAGGACTGGAAGCGGGCCAGCGCCGGGCCGAACGCGACCGCGGCGACCAGCCAGCCCACCCCGAGCAACCCCACCAGGAGCGCCTCGGACAGCCCGTCGATGCGCCACCAGCCGATCCCCGGAGCGCCGGTCTCGGGCGGAACCAGTCGGTACCACAGCGGAAACGTGATGTCCTGCAACGCGTTGATCGGCAGGGTGAGGCCGACCAGGCCGGACGCCAGGCCGGTGATCGAGTGGAGCGTGACCCAGCCGAGCTCCCGGCGGACGAACGGGTCGCGCAGCGCCTCCCGCAACTCCTCCGGCACGGGCCCGGGAACCGGGATCGTCGTGCCCCGACGGGACAGCCGGGCGCGCTCCCGATCGGCCACCGCGCGCACCGTCCGCAACGCGCCAGGCGCCAGGCGCAGACCCACCCCGATCAGGCAGGTCAGTGCCACGACCACCACCCAGAACAGCGCGCCCAGCGCCAGCAGCGCGGTGCCCAGCCCGCCGACGAGGTGTTCGAGGGCGTCGACCGAGGCACGCACCCGGCCCCGCACGTACGCCATCGCCGCCCACCTCCCGGGCCAACATAGGCCACCGCAAGCACGGCCGGCAGCGTCCGCGGCGGAAAGTACAGCCTGCTGTACGCCTGTCGTCGCGCTGGCGGGATCGTCTCCGCCGGGGTCGCCGGCCTAGCGTCGATGGTGTCGTCGAAGCTCACCGAGGGAGACAGTCATGACCGACCCGTACCGCATCACCCAGGCCCCCGCCACCGCGCCGGAACGGCCCGGCGGCCTGCTACGTCCGCTGCTGTGGCTGGCGCTCTTCGTCAGCGCGGCGATCAACGCCGTGCTCTCGAACGCCCTGGGCAACCCGTGGATCGGCTCGGTGTTCGGCCTGGTCGCGCTGCTCTGCGGTGCGGCGCTGATCGTTCACCACCGCCGCAACCGGTGACCAGGCACCGCGGGTCCCGTGCGGGAGCCCCCGGCGGGACGGCGCGGTCACCGCTTCGCCGTCCAGAAGACATAGAGGGCGCCGTACGGCACGGACGCGGTCGCGCCGTCGGTGCAGGCGCCGCTGGGGGCGACGCCGCCGGAGGTCAGCAGACGGCTGACGTACGCGACGGTGCCGAGACTGCCGCTGCCGGAATGGGTGTCCACCGTCAACAACAGCTCGGGGATCGTCCCCGCGCGCGGGCTCTCCGCGGTCTTCTTCGCCGTGACCGACGAGCCGTCGCGCTCGGACTGCCAGCTCGGGCCCCTGAAGTGGTGGACCCGGCCACCCGTGCCGATCAGCTGAGCCTCCGGTACGGACGCGCCGGTGAACACACCACCCGTGCACGTGTAGGTCTGCGTTCCCCGCGCGACGACGTACGCGCCGACGGGGCGGGATCCGGCCGGAGGCCTGATCCCCGAGGCGATGCGGGGGACGTCGATCCGGCGGGCGTCGGCGCCCAGGGTCGCGCCCTCGGCCACCTCGGCGGCCGACGCCGGGCCGGCCACCAGACCGAGCGCCGCGACCACACCAGCCGTTCCGACGAGCGCAAGCGCCCGGACCCGGGAGCGGGACATGCTGATCATGCGATTCCTCCGTCCGGGGGCGGGCGTGTCCACGCCCCATGGATCCGCACGGATAGAACACGCTCGGCGATCAATTTCCGGGCGAATTTGAACGCTCATTCACCCGGGTCCACCAACCCGGCGCGACCACCCGAACAGCAGCACCGGACCGGGTAGCGGGCGTCGGGACGGTCAGTGCCCGGTGGCGCTGACAGTCATGCGCTGGGTGCCGAGCACCGAGAGCAGGCGCAGCGCCTCCGCGGAGGGTGAGCCCGGCACCGCGGTGTAGATGACGAGCCGCTGGTCGCGGTCGGCGATGTCGAGGACGTCGCAGTTCACGGTCACCGGCCCGACCAGCGGATGCTGGAAGGTCTTGATCAGGGTGTGCTCGTCGCCGACGTCGTGCGACTCCCACAGGTCCCGGAACCGCTGGCTGCCCGCGAGCAGGTCGCGGACCAGCGCCGCCACCTCGGGGTCGTCCGGATAGCGGGCGGCGGTGGCCCGGAGTCGCCGAGCCGAAGCGCGACAGAACTCGTCGACGTCGGACACCCCGTACAGCACCCGACCGTCCGGGTGTGGGCCGAGGAAGGCGCGGCGGACCAGGTTGCGGTCACGCCGGGGCAGCGCCGAGAAGTCCTCCATCAACGCCGCCGCGAGATCGTTCCAGGCGACCACCTCGTAGCTGGCCGACGTCACGTGGGCGGCCGCCTGGGGTAGCCGCTCGATCAGGTCGAGGATGCTCTGCCGTACCTCGCGCGGCGGCCCGGCGGGCGGGGCCGGTGGCCTGCCGGCCAGGTGGTGCAGGTGGTCGCGCTCGGCGTCGGAGAGGCGCAGCGCGCGGGCCAGGCCGGCCAGCACCTCGGGCGAGGGGTGCGGGGCGCGGGCCTGTTCGAGACGGGTGTAGTACTCGATGGAGATGAACGCCAGCCGGGACACCTCCTCGCGGCGCAGCCCGGGCGTGCGACGCCTGGTGCCGGCCGGCAGGCCCACCTCGGCGGGGGTGATCCGCTCGCGCCGGCTGCGCAGGAAGAGGGCCAACTCCTGTCGGTTCACCCCTCAAGTGTGCGCCGCCGGACGGGCTCAGCCAGGTATCGACGATGCCTGGCTACGACCCGGACGCCGGACGCAGGCTGGCCGCATGACACCACTGCTCAAGGACAAGGTCGCGTTCGTCAGCGGGGCGGGACGGGGCATCGGCGCCGCGGCGGCCCGGCTCTTCGCCCGCGAGGGGGCGCGGGTGCTGCTGGCGGCCCGGACGGAATCCCAGCTCCGAGCCGTCACCGACGAGATCCGGGCGGCGGGCGGCACGGCTGATCACGTGCTGTGCGACCTGGCCGACCCGGACAGCGTTCGGGCTGCGGTCGACCGGGCCGTCGCCCTGCACGGGCGGCTCGACGTGGCCTTCAACAACGGCGCGACCATCACTCCACCGGGGCCCGTCGAGCGGGTGAGCCTGGCCGACTTCGACCGGCTCTACCAGGTCAACCTGCGGGGCGTGTGGCTGGCCATGATCGCCCAGGTCGCGGCGATCCGGGCCACCGCCGGCCAGGGTGCGATCGTCAACAACTCCAGCGTCGGCAGCCTCACGGGGAATCCGGCGCTGCCCGCGTACGGGGCGATGAAGCGTGCGGTGAACAGCCTGACCGAGTCGGCGGCGATCACCTTCGCGCCGGAGGGCATCCGGGTCAACGCGATCGCTCCGGGCAACACCCGTACCGAGATGATCGACAGTTGGCAGGAGAACTCGCCCGGCCTGGTGGAGCGCCTGATCGCGGCCACACCGCTGGCCCGCCAGGCCGAGCCCGAGGAGATCGCCGAGGCGGCCGCGTGGCTTCTCAGCGACCGTTCGTCGTTCGTGACAGGCGTCGTGCTCCGCGTCGACGGCGGAGCACGAGCCTAGGTCACGGCGGGTACGACCGGGCTCTGATCGGAGCCGCGCTGCCGGCCCGGTAGCGACCCGGCGTCGTTCCGATGATCGCGCTGAACGCCGCGATGAAGCTGCTGGGATTGGCCCAACCGCACGCGTAGGCGGTCTGGGTGGTGTCCCGACCGTCGGCCAGCAGCACAAGTGCGTGGTAGACGCGCAGCTGCGTCCGCCACTCGTAGAAGGTCATGCCGAGTTCGTCGTGGAACAGTCGGCTCAGGGTGCGCGGGCTCGCTCCGATCGTCCTTCCGAGTTCGGCTAGCGTGGCGTTGTCGGCAGGCGTCTCGTACAGCAGCCGGGCGATGGCCCGCAGGCGGTCGTCGCGCGGCTCCGGCAGGTGCAGCGGCTGTTCGGGTGCCTCGCGGAGTTCGTCGACGAGCACTCGAAGCAGGCGAGCGCGCGCCGGGCGGCTGTGGCCAGGCGTCGCGTCGTCGTAGTTGCCGGGGCCGGTCAGGGCGAGCAGGACCTCGCGGGCGAGATCCGAAGCCAGGAACACGGCGGGATGTTCCGGCAGGATCCGGGCGAGGGAGGATGCGAGGAACACGATCCGCATGTCGGTGGCGCCGTGCGCCCGGTGGTCGTGCGGAAACCCCGCAGGGGTCCAGGCGACCCGGTTCGCGGGAACTATCGACGCGCCACGTTCGGTGTGCACGGCCAGGATGCCGCTGGCCGCGTACACCAGATGCCCTCGGGCGTGCGTCTGCGCGGCGCTCGTTCCCCCGGCGGGCCAGAGGTGGCGGCCGCCCGAGGGCCAGAGGTGCGACGTCACTCCGGCGGCCGGACGAGATTGGCGGGGAACGGGCATCGACTGGCTTCCTGTCGGTAGTAAGCCACTCCCTGACCTGGCGACACTACCTGTGGGCGGTGAGCCGCGGCCGTGCTGACGCGACCGCCCGGCATCGGGTGGCCTGCCCCGACGCCCAGGCTGGAGAGAGGAAAAGCGCATGACGACGTACGTCCTTGTGCCCGGCGCCTGGAAGGGTTCCTGGTCGTTCGAAGCGGTGGTCCCGTTGCTGGAGCGGGCCGGTCATACCGTGCACGCGCTGACCCTGACCGGTCTGCGGCCGCACGACGACGATGCGACGGTCGCGACCGCCAATCTCGACACGCACGCCGACGACGTGGTGCGGCTCCTCGACCGCGCCCACGTCGCCGACGCGACGCTTGTCGGCCACAGCTACGCCGGAATGGTGGTCGCGGCCGCAGCGGACCGCGCGGACGGCCGGATCTCGCGGCTGGTGCATCTCGACGCCTACGTGCCGCGCGATGGCGAGTCGTGCTGGTCGGCGACGAACGAGCACTTCCGGAAGGTGTTCGCCGCGGGAGCTGCGCGCACCGGCTATTCCGTCCGGCCGCCGGAGCGCGGCGATCCCCGCCGTCGTCCCCACCCCCTCGCCTCGTTCCTGCAGACGATCCGGCTCACCGGCGCCGCAGCCCGGGTCCCACGGCGCGAGTTCGTCTACTGCTCGGGGTGGGCGGACCGGACGCCGTTCGCCCCGCTCCGCGCCCGGCTCGACGCCGACCCGGAGTGGCAGGTCCACGACCTCCCCACCGGCCACGACGCCATGCACGAGGCCCCCGAGGCGGTCGCCGCGCTGCTGCTCGACGAAGGAGGCTCAGCGCACTGACGGTGAAGGGCGGCCCGCTACTCCAGGAGTTGTTTCAGCGTGCCGAGGTTGTCCCGCATCCCGGTCTTGAAGAGCCTCTCGGCAAGCGGTCCGAGGAGTGCGACCGGGCCGGTGAGACCGGCCGCGCTGATCGTGCCCTCCAGGAGGAGTCTCGTGGTGCCGTCGGACGGCCGGACGAGGTAGCGGTAGGTGAACGGGGTGGGCCCGGCCAGCGAGGTGAAGGTGACCTCCTCGCCCTGGGCGTACGCGGTGATCGACACGTCGTTGCGGGCGGGCCCGCCGGGCAGGTCTCGATACACCTCGTACCGGGTGCCCAGGCCGCCGACGCCTCCGACGCGCTCCACGCGTCGCACTGCCGAATACCACCGCGGCATGGTGGTGAAATCGGCGACGAAATCGAACACGCGCCCTGCCGGGGCCGCGATGTCCAGGTCGAGGTGGAAGGTCATGGTTGCCCCCTGTGTGCGTGCCGCACCCCGACCACGCGGTCAGTCCTTCTGCTTCTCTTCGGCAGCGAGGCGGTTCGCGAGGGCGAGTCCGGCGGGTGATTGTCGGGTGAAGCCGTGCAGGAAACCGATGAACGCGTCGACGTCCGTTCCGGCACTGGCCTGGTCGAGCAGGTCGTACAGCTGATTTTCGATCTCCGCGACGCGGCGGGCCTTGTCCCGGCCCGGCGCGGTGAGCGCGAGCCGGACCTGCCGCCGGTCGTGTTCGCTTGTGGTTCTCTGCACGAGACCCGCCGCGACCAGTCGGTCGACGATGCGACTCGGGCTGGTGCCGGTGTCGCAGACGAGCATGTCGCCGAGTTCCCGGAGGGCGAGCGGTCCGTGGTCGCCGATGATGCGCAGTGCCTCCGATTGCGCGGGCGTGACACCGATCTCGGACAGCAGCACGGTGAGCTGGCGGTTGCCCTCTCGTTGTGCCGCGAGAATGAGGTAGCGGAGCTGCTCGGCTGTTCTCACACCCGCATCGTGCCGTGTCCACGCAGAGCCGTGGCCAGGAGCCCGGCCGCCGCGGGGTCGATCTGGACGGTGCCGATGCTGACAACCGTGACCTGCTTGATCGGTGTCACCGTGAACTCCCTAGATGTCGCGACATGCATGTCGCGACATGAATTAGATGTGCCGACCGCCCCACATGGCAAGCCCCAGACAGCGGCTCTCAGTCGCCCGGCCGCCCCGGCCAACCGCCGCTTCGGGGGCGCGTACCGCCGACCCGAACCACATAGGGTCGGCGTCGTGGATCGTGATGCAGAGCTCGTTGCGGCCGTCCGTGCCGCCGATCCGGCAGCCGTGACGACAGCGCTCGCAGAGGGCGCCGACCCCGACTCCGCCGACAGCCCCTTCACCCCGACGGTGCTGTCTGAGGCGGCGGGCGCGGGGCGGTTGGAAATCGCCCGATTGCTGGTGGACGCGGGGGCGTCCCTGCGGGCGAGGCGGCCACAGTGGCAGTCGCCGCTGCGGTCCGCGGTGAGCAATGGTCACCTCGACGTCGTCCGCCTGCTCGTCGATCGGGGTGCCCTCGATGTCGAGGCCACCGACCGCAGCAGCCTGCTCTTCACCGCGGTCGCCGCCACCCGGCACCGACCCCAACCCGCGGCGTTGGAGGTTCTGCGCTACCTGCTGGAACTCGGCACCGACGCCACGCCCGGCGAGGAGACCCCGATCGTCCAGGCGGTGCTGGGACCTGTCGCGCCGGCCACGATCCGCATGCTGCTCAGTTACGGCGCTGATCCGAACTCACGGCGCTCCGACGGCACTCCCGTGCTCATCCTCGCGGCTCGGCGCGGTGACCACGCCGCCGTCGACGTGCTGCTCACCGCAGGCGCTGACCCGAACGCGGTCGATAACCACGGGCACACCGCGCTGATGCACGCCATCGAACGCAACGAACGGGCCGTGAGCTGCGCGCTCCTGCTGGCCGGTGCCGACCACGCGGGCGCTCTCGGTGTCGCGCGAGGCTGGCAGCGGCAGGGCGTTCAGTTCGACCTCGGCGAGATGAGCGTCGGCCTGGACGACGTGCCGATCGCCCGTACGGCCGTGCGGCTGCACCCCACCGGATACGAACTACGCGGCGATCCGGCGGAGTTGCGCCGCTGGGGGCAGCTCGTCGCGTGCGCGACGGAGGAGTTGGGCGACGACGAGTGGGACGCGCGGACCGGCACCCCGTACACGCTGGCCCGGACCGTCGCCCACCGGCTCGTCAACGATCCCGCCAAGTCGCCCACCGCATCGTGGCACCGCATCGAGCTGACCGGGGCAGAACTGAGCACGGTACGGCAGGCATTCGTCGAGCTCGTCTACGCGATCCGTGTGACGCTCCCGGACGGCATCGGGCGGGAGTACGTCCGCGACACGCTCGACGAACTCGATGCCCAGTTGCCCTGACCCGCGTCCGTGCGACAGCGATCCGCACGCCGCGGCGTGAACTGGCATCGCCCGCGCCCTGACCACCCACCGGTCACACGCCGGCGCTTCCCGCGACGGTCCGAACGCGACGATGCTCCGGCGATGACGGATGTCCATGGGCGGGCCGGCCCACAGCCGCGCCGCCGGTAGGGTGTGGGACGCGGCACACCTGGGGGAGGAAACGTGATCAAGCGCTGGGGATCTGCCGGGCTGGCACTCGGGCTCGCCCTGCTGGCGGCCGGGTGTGGCGACGATCCGTCGCTGACCGGCACGTGGATCATGGCGGACAACCAGGCCCGCACGATGACGGTGCGCGACGACGGCTCCCTGTCGGCCAACATCGACGTCCCCTGCACCGGCACCACGAAGGACGAGGGCAACCGGGAGTACCGGCTCGAGCTGGACTGCGGCATCACCAAGATATCGGCCGACGGCGTCCTGAGCACCGACGGCAACACCCTCACCGTCAAGGACCCGAGCACCGGCCAGGACGCGGTCTGGAACCGCAAGTAGTCCACCGGGGAAGCCGCGCCGCGGACGGCCCGTGACCGGCACGTGTCGCCTACGCGCGGGGCTGCGCCGCGTCGATACCGCGCGATACGGTGCCAGACGTGCCGCCCGGCTGTCCCGACGTCGCCGGCACGCGATGTCACATCACCCGGTTGCGGCGGAGGCGGACACGTGGCGGTTGCGGAGGTCGCGGGCGGCGTTGTGCAGCTCCTGACGGCGATCATGGAGTACCGACGGTTCCTGGCCGAGCAGCAGCAACAGCAACTGCTGCAGCAGCGTGCGGTGACCGAGCGGCAGCTCGAGTTCGCCCAGGCCGTCGGCGACCGGCAGTTCGACGTCCGCAGTGAGCTGGCCGAACAGGCTGCCGGGCTCGACCCGCACCGCACCCGGGAAGTGCACGACCAACTGCACGCGCAGTACCGCCAGGACGCGGCGACCTGGAACCGCGCGGCGGACCCGCAGTGGTGGCAGAAGGCCACGAACGCCGACATCGCCGAGGTGTGGCGTGCCTCCACCGCCTGGCAGGCTGTCGACCCGGCTGCCGACATGGCGCGTCGGGCCGCCGGTGAACGACTCGCCGAGACCGGCGTACGCGTGCCGGCCCCGGGCGGGCGTACCCACACGGGCGATGCACTGTCCCGCGCCGTGCGCGGCGCCGCGGAACGGCAGGAGCAGGCCGTCGGGCCCCGCACGGCGACGTCGGCGGCGCAGCGCAGCGCGACCGACGGCCGTGGGCCTGCGGACCGTTCGTCGCAGCAGCGGGAGGCCGAGGGCCGCCGAGCCGGTGCCGACGCCGACGCGACCTGGCATCGGGCCGCGGCCGCCGACGACCGCCATCTCGCCGGTGAATGGCGCGACGTCCGGCAGGACTTCACCGCCGAGGCGACCCACCACGAACAGATGGCCGACGCGGCCGGGCAGTCTGCGGCCGTCGCCGGCCAGGCAGCTGCGCCGGGCCAGGCCGCCCCGACCGGAGCCGCCGCCCCGCAGACCGCGGAGGGCAGGGGCGCGCAGGCCGCGGCCAAGGCGTACCCCCGACCGACACGCAGTGCGGTGGGC
>NZ_MUZA01000108.1 GCF_021442385.1 Micromonospora sp. MH99 | reverse complement strand
ACCGCGGGCGCCGCATTCGCGGCGGCCGGCCTGGACCTGGACCCGGGGCCGGAACCGGCGCCGCCGGCACCCAGCAGCGCGCCACCGAGCGCCAGCGATCCCGCGGCGACCACGTCGACCGCGCCGAGCCGGTCGGCGTCGCCGGGCCCGACCGGCACTCCGTCCGTCGATCCGGCGCCGAACGGTCAGCTGGACGGGCTGTGCCGCGCCTGGCGGGCCAAGAGGCCCGAGCAGCGGGAGAAGGCCCTGCACACGCCGGCCTTCCAGCGGCTGGTGGCGGCCGCCGGTGGCGTCGCCGCGGTCGAGGAGTACTGCCAGCGCCTGGTGCCTGAGGCGAAGCCGTCGACTCCCGCGCGACCGTCCCCGTCGGCGGAGCCGTCGACTCCGGAGCGGCCGTCTCCCCCCGCCGAACCGTCGCCGGCGGTGACGCCGCCCGGGTCGGCGAAGGTCAAGCCGTCCCACTCGGCGGGGCGGGCCGCGAACTGAGCAGCCAGCCGGCGCGGTTCGTTCTGCCGTGCACCGGGAAATTCGTCTGTTAGACAGAGGTCTGTGGCACCGTCGACGCCGCCGACAGTGTCGGTGGGTGGGTTTACGGTGGCACAGTGTTCCGGAGTTGGCGCACGACGAAGGAGGCTGCACCGATGGTGACGTCGCCCGAGCTGGACCGCAGCGCGATCCTGCGTGAGTCCGCCGCCGCAGGCCGACATCTCGCGCGCATCTGCTTCAAGACAGGCCCCCCGACATACACCGGCGTCGAACTGGAATGGACCGTGCACGACGCCGCCGACCCCGCCCGACCGGTCGACCCGGTGCGGCTGCGGGCGGCGCTGGGGCCCCACAGCCCCGTCACGCTGGACCCGGCGAGCCCCGCCGAGCCGCTGCGACACGGCGGCACGGTGACCCTCGAACCGGGCGGCCAGTTGGAGATCTCCACCCCGCCGCGCTCCTCGACTGGCGCGCTGATCCAGGCCACCGAGGCCGATATCGCCCAGGTCACCGGCCTGCTGACCGCCGCCGGGTTGACCCTCGGCCGCAGCGGAATCGACCCGCACCGTCGGCCCCGCCCCGTGGTGGACACCCCCCGATACCGCGCGATGCGTCGCGCCTTCGACCGGCGGGGCCCGGCCGGCCGAACGATGATGTACAGCACCGCCGGTCTGCAGGTCTGCCTCGACATCGGCGAGCCGGACCAGGTCGCGCCGCGCTGGGCGGCGGCCCACGCGGTCGGGCCGCCGTTGCTGGCGGCGTTCGCCTCGGCCAGCCGGCACGCCGGGCGGCGCACCGGGTGGGCGTCGGCGCGGATGGCCGCCTGGCTGGCCATCGACCCGACCCGCACCCGCCCGGTGTGGGTGCCCGGCAACGTCGACGAGGATCCGACGACCACCTGGATCCGGTACGTGCTGGCCGCGCCGCTGCTCTGCCTGCGCCGACGCGGCCCGGACTGGGCGCCGCCGCCGGGTGTCACCTTCGCCGACTGGCTCGACGGGGCGCTGCCCCGCCCGCCCACCACCGACGATCTCGACTACCACGTCAGCACCCTTTTTCCGCCCGTGCGTCCGCGCGGCTACCTGGAACTGCGCTATCTGGACGCCCAGCCGGACCGGGACTGGCGTCTCCCGCTGGCGGTGCTGAGCGCGCTGTTCGCCGACGCGGGCACGGTGCGCGCGGCGTACACGATCGGTGCGCCGGTGGCGCACCGCTGGTCGGCGGCCGCGCGGCACGGCCTGTCCGACCCGACGCTGGCCGCCGCCGCGGCCGCGCTGCTCGACCTGGCCCTGGCCGCCCTGCCCCGGCTGGAGCTGCCGGCCGGCACCCACGACGAGGTCCAACGAGGCGTACGACGGCGGCTGGCCGCCGCACAGAGGGGAGACCGGTGAGCGCGAGGAGTGAGCCGGGGTTGCGAGCCCCGCAGTCGCGAACGGAAGGCGGACCGGGTGAGCGCGAGGAGTGAGCCGGGGTTGCGAGCCCCGCAGTGGCGAACGAAAGGGAGACCGGTGAACGGCGAGACGGTGGGTGTGGGCACGACGGACCATCTTGAGGGGGAGCGGTTGCGGGGGCGGATCGCGGCGGAGTTGGCGCGTGCCCGGTCCCGTACGGCGCTGCTGACCGAGGCGGTCGACGACGCCGACCTGATGCGCCAGCACTCTCCGTTGATGTCGCCGTTGGTGTGGGATCTGGCGCACGTCGGCAACCAGGAGGAACTCTGGCTGGTCCGTGATGTGGGTGGCCGCGAGCCGGTCCGCTGCGACATCGACGAGTTGTACGACGCGTTCAAGCAGCCCCGCCGCGACCGGCCGGCGCTGCCGCTGCTGCCACCGGCGGAGGCGCGTGCCTACCTGGGCACGGTCCGGGACAAGGTGCACGACCTGCTCGACGCCGTGAGTTTCACCGACCGGCCGCTGGTCGCCAACGGGTTCGCCTTCGGCATGATCGTCCAGCACGAGCAGCAGCACGACGAGACGATGCTCGCGACCCACCAGCTGCGCTCGGGTGCGGCGGTTCTGCACGCCCCGCCACCACCCGAGCCGACCGCCCGCGTCGGCGGTGAGGTGCTGGTGCCGGCCGGGGAGTTCACGATGGGCACGGACACCGATCCCTGGGCGCTGGACAACGAACGTCCCGCGCACCGCGTCGACCTGCCCGCGTACGTCATCGACGCCGCGCCGGTCACCAACGGCGAGTACGTGGCGTTCATCGCCGACGGCGGCTACACCGACCCACGGTGGTGGAGCGCGGCGGGTTGGGAGCACCGGGTGTCCGAGCAGCTCGTCGCGCCGATGCACTGGCGTCGCGACGGGGACGGCTGGGCGTACCGCCGCTTCGGCAGGTGGGATCCGGTGCGCGCCGACGAGCCGGTGGTGCACGTGTGCTTCTACGAGGCGCAGGCGTACGCCGCGTGGGCGGGCAAGCGTCTGCCGACCGAGGCGGAGTGGGAGAAGGCCGCCCGGTGGGATCCGGCGACGGGTCGGTCGCGCCGTTACCCGTGGGGCGACGAGGACCCGACCGAGGCGCACGCGAACCTCGACCAACGTCATCTGCGGCCGGCGCCGGTGGGCGCGTACCCGGCGGGGGCGTCGCCGTTGGGTGTGCACCAGCTCATCGGGGACGTCTGGGAGTGGACGTCGACGACCTTCCGCGGCCATCCCGGCTTCACCGCGTTTCCCTACCGGGAATACTCGGAGGTGTTCTTCGGCGAGGACTACCGGGTGCTGCGTGGCGGCTCGTTCGGCACGGACCGGTCGGCCTGCCGGGGGACGTTCCGCAACTGGGACTATCCGATCCGGCGGCAGATCTTCAGCGGCTTCCGCTGCGCCCGGGACGCCGCGCCGGACGAGTCGCGCCCGTGACGTCGCGCCGGGCGGGTGCGCCGGCGGCCGGCTTGCGCTGATGTGCCGTCACCTGGCCTATCTGGGGCCGCCGGTCACGCTTGCCGAGCTGCTGTTCGAGCCGGCGCACGCACTCGTACGCCAGTCCTGGGCGCCTCGCGACATGCGCGGCGGCGGCACGATCAACGCCGACGGGTTCGGCGTCGGCTGGTATCCGAGCGACGGCGAGCCGGTGCGGTACCGGCGTGCCCAGCCGATCTGGAGCGACCCGACGATCGCCGAGCTGGCGGCGGTGACCCGGGCCGGCGCTGTGCTGGCCGCGGTCCGCTCGGCGACCGTCGGGATGGCGGTGCTCGACGGTGCCGCCGCGCCGTTCGCCGAGGGGCGCTGGCTGTTCAGCCACAACGGTGTGGTCCGGGGCTGGCCGGACGCGGTGGTGCCGCTCGCCGCCGGCCTGCCGGTGCGGGACCTGCTGACCCTGGACGCGGCGACCGACTCGGCGTTGCTGTGGGCGCTGGTGCGGCACCGGCTGCGTGGCGGCGACGATCCGGCGGAGGCGGTGGCCCGGACGGTGGCCGAGGTCGCCGTGGCCGCCCCGGGGTCGCGGCTGAACGTGCTGCTCACCGACGGGCGGCGGGTGGTGGCCACCACGTTCGGCCACGCGCTGTCGGTGCGTGCGGCGGCGGGCTCGGTGCTGCTGGCCTCCGAGCCACACGACGACGACCCCGGGTGGCGGCCGGTGCCGGAGGGGCACCTGGTCACGGCCACCGTGGACGAGGTGCGGATGTGCCCACTGCCGATCCGGTGAGCGGCGCCGGTCGGGCAACGCGAGGTGTGACCGAGGAGAGAGGCAGGACCGATGACCGCGGAACCGTTGGAGATCTACCTTGAGCCGCAGGACCTGGAGCGTGGTCTGCGGGAGGACGTCCGGGCCGGGTTGACCGCCGAGGCGAAGTGGCTGCCGCCGAAGTGGTTCTACGACTCGCGGGGCAGCGAGCTGTTCGAGGAGATCACCCGGCTGCCCGAGTACTACCCGACCCGGGCGGAGCGGGCGGTGCTGGCCGAGCGCGCGCCGGACGTGGCGGCGCTGACCGGCGCCAAGACCCTGATCGAGCTGGGCTCCGGCTCGTCGGAGAAGACCCGGCTGCTGCTGGACGCGCTCACCCGTCAGGGCGGGCTGGGCACGTTCGTTCCGCTGGACGTGTCGGTCAGTGCCCTGCTGGGGTCGACCGCGCAGATCGCCGCCGACTATCCGGGGCTGCGGGTCCGGGGCATCGTGGGTGACTTCACCCGTCAGCTCGACCGGCTGCCCACCGGCGGTCGGCGGCTGGTGGTGTTCCTGGGCGGCACGATCGGCAACCTGCTGCCGGCCGAGCGGGCCGACTTCCTGGCCGCGATGCGCGCCGCGCTGGAGGTCGGCGACTGGCTGCTGCTCGGCACCGACCTGGTGAAGGACCCGTCGGTGATCGTGCCCGCGTACGACGACGCGGCCGGCGTCACGGCCGAGTTCAACCGCAACGTGCTGTACGTGATCAACCGGGAGCTGGGCGCCGACTTCGACCCGGAGGCGTTCGAGCACGTCGCCCACTGGGATCCGGACCACGAGTGGATCGAGATGCGGCTGCGGGCGACGCGCCCGATGCGGGTCCGGGTGCTGGATCTGACGGTCCAGTTCGCCGCGGGGGAGGAGCTGCGCACGGAGGTGTCGGCGAAGTTCCGTCCGGAGGGGGTGGCCGCGGAGCTGCGCGACGCGGGCTTCGCGGCGGCGAACTTCTGGACCGACCCGGACGGGCTCTTCGGCGTGACCCTGGCCCGGGCGCGGTGAGGCTGCACCCACGCCCTCCGGCCCGGGCGCGGTGAGGCTCTTCACCCGCGGCGTCCGGGCCGTTCGGTGATCGGTTAGGCTGGTCGCGCGAAGGGGAGTAGCCCCCAATGTCGTGGTCGACATACTGGTGCGTTCCGCACCCGGCCACGCGGCCCCGGTCTCCGGGGCGGGCGAGACCTTCGACTCAGGCTGTCGCAGCCGGGTCGAGGGCGCCCCCGTACCTCCTCCCGGCGTGAACGGGAAGGATGTCATGGAGGGATTCCTCGCCGCGCTGGTCGTCAGCTTCGGTGTCATTTTCGTGGCCGAGCTGGGAGACAAGTCCCAGTTGATGGCGCTGACGTTCGCCACGCGGTTCAAGCCGATTCCGGTGCTGATCGGCATCACCGTCGCCACGGCGGTGGTGCACCTGGCGTCGGTCGCCATCGGTTCGGGTCTCGGCGCCGTGCTGCCCACCGAGTGGATCTCCCTGGTGGCCGGTGTGGCGTTCCTCGGCTTCGGCGCGTGGACCCTGCGCGGTGACAAGCTCACCGAGGAGGAAAAGCGCAAGGCCGAGAAGACCAGCAAGACGGCGATCGTGGCGGTGTCGGTGGCGTTCTTCCTGGCCGAGTTGGGTGACAAGACGATGCTCGCGACGATCACCCTGGCCACCAAGTACGGGTGGTTCGGCACCTGGCTCGGTTCCACGATCGGCATGGTGGCCGCGGACGCGCTGGCCATCCTGGTGGGCCGGATGCTCGGCCGCCGCCTGCCGGAGAAGACCATCAAGTACGGCGCCGCGGTGCTCTTCGCCATCAGTGGCCTCTGGCTGATCCTGGAGGCCGTCAACGAGCTGACCTGAGCACCGACTAGCTGCCCCGCTGGCGGGTAACGGCTCCGGGTGGAGCCGGCGGAGCTGCTGCGCCACGGCGACGAGGTGCTGGTCGCCGTGGTGGAGGTGGCCGGGGCTCTGGTGATCTTCGTGGGTGCCGTGTGGGCGGCGGTGCGGTTCGTGGTCGAAGGGCTGCGGCACCGCACCGCCGCCGTCTTCACTCCGATCCGACTGTCCCTGGGCCGGTTTCTGACGCTCGGTCTGGAATTCCAACTGGCCGCCGACGTCCTGCGCACGGCGGTGTCACCGTCGTTCACCCAGATCGGCCAGCTGGCGGCGATCGCCACGATCCGGACGGCGCTGAACTACTTCCTGGGCCGGGAGATCCGGCAGGAGCAGCGGCAGGTCACCGACGGGCAGCCACGGCCGTGATCGGTGCGCTGGTCGAGGTGGTGACCGCGCTGGCCCTGGTCGCGGGTGTGGTCACCGCCCTGTGCACAGGTGCCGTCCGGGTCGCGGTCCGGGTCCTGCTGGATCTGCTCACGGCGGCCGGCCTGCTCCGCCTGGCCGGCGATCCGCAGTGGGGTGGCCTCGCTGCCGCGGCGGCGATCGTCGCGCTGCGCCAACTGCTCGCGGCGGCGTTGAGTCTCGCGCCGCCGTGGTCGCGCCGACAATCCCCGCCGCGCTGCGCGGACGACGATCACCACTTACCGTGGGCGGTAGCAGCGAAACAGGGAAAAGCGGGAGGATAACCACATGGCCCGGCACGACGAACCGAACGAGTACGGCTACGCCGGTGGCGCCACCGCTCCCGAGCCCCAGCCCGGCGGCAAGCCCGACGAGCAGGACCTCGCGGAGGAGGTGGCGGTGCCGGGCGACGATCTCACCGCGCCGGCGACCGACGCGTTGGCCGACGAGACCGAGGAGCGTCGCCCCAGCGAGCGTCGCCGCTGACCTCTGCACGCATCGCCGGCGGTCGCCCCACGGGGGCGACCGCCGGCGTCGTTTCGTCCCGCCGACCTGGTGCGAGCAGCTCGTCCCGGACCGCCGGTCGAGTGCAGTGACCACCGTCAGCACGGCCAGCGTGCGGGCGATGTCGGCGGCGATCGCGGTGGCCCAGCCGCGCAGACCCGCCCCGCCCGCTGCCCGGGCCACCGCCGCGTAGGTCGCGCGGGCGGCGTCGTCCCGCCGATGTCGGCCAGCGCCGCTAGTGTCGCGCCTCGCGCTCCCGCAGGTCGCCGGCTACGACCTCGCGCCTGACCTCAGCCACGCCACGAGGACGAAGTCGGCCGGCGGCCCAGGTCGAGGTGCCAGCGTCGCCGCCGGGCCGGGGCGTCACCACAGCCAGCCGGGTGTACGACCTTGAGCGGCGTCCCCGCCGAGATCAGCGCGAGGGCGGCACCGAGGAGCGGCAGTGCGCTTCCGGCGGTCGATCGCGGGCGATCGCGGCAGCCGCGAGGGGGCGGCACGGATCGGCCGTGGACTTTTCCCGGATGTCGCCGATGCCGAATGGCCCTTTGTCGGGTTGGTCATGCGGGCGCACTTGTTCGCCTCGAAAATGCATAACTCCGGACATAAGCCCTATGAGGGGCTTTAATGGTTTCACGAGTTGGCAGACGACCTTGGGGGTTTTCGTGAAGTTCTTTGGCGTAACCGGACCCGCACGGAGGCACTCCTGATGGACCTGCTCCGCCAATTGCGCCACGTGCGTCGGCACTGGTGGGTCGTGCTGGTCACCGTCATGGTGGCCCTGGGCGTCTCGGCGTTCCTGACCGTACGGGCCCAGCCCCGGTACGTCGCTTCGGTGACCTTCTTCGTCACCACCCCCAACCAGGGCGTCACCGACGCCTACCAGGGTGGTCTGTTCCTCCAGCAGCGGGTCAAGTCGTACGCCGACCTGCTCAGCAGCGACCGCCTGGCGCAGAGCGTGGTGGCCGAGACCCCGGTCGGGCTCACCGCGGACGAGGTGCAGCGCCGGGTGACCACCTCCACGGAGACCGGCACCGTGCTGCTGCGCGCCTCCGTCACCGACACCGACCAGGCCCGGGCGCTGCGGGTGACCGAAACCCTCGCCGCGAAGTTCGTCGAGCTCGTCCAGAAGGTCGAGACGCCGCCCGAGGGCAAGGCGCCGATCAAGATCGAGGTGGTGAGCGGTCCACGGGTCAGCTCCAGCCCCGTCTCGCCGCAGCCGCTGCGCAACCTCACGCTCGGCGGTCTGCTCGGTCTGGCGCTCGGTGTCGGCCTGGCGATCCTGCGCGGCGTCGCCGACGTCCGCCTGCGCGACGCCGCGGGCCTGCAACGTGCCACCGGAAGTCCGTTGCTCGGCGAGATCCCGTTCGAGAACGCAGCCCGTACCGCTCCGCTGATCGTCGGCGAAGCCGCAACGTCGGCCCGTGCGGAGGCGGTCCGCAAGTTGCGGACCAACCTGCGCTTCGTGGACGTGCACGAGCCGGCCCGGGTCATCGCCGTGACCAGCGCCCTGCAGGGCGAGGGCAAGACGACGCTCTCCTGCAACCTGGCCATCGCGCTCGCCGAGGCGGGCTGGCGGGTGCTGCTGGTCGACGCGGACCTGCGCCGCCCGAAGGTCGACGAGTACCTGGGCCTGGACGCGGGTGTCGGTCTCACCGACGTGCTGGTCGGCGACGTCCAGGTCGGCGACGTGGTGCAGCGCTGGGGCGACAAGTCCCTGCTCGTACTGCCCAGCGGCTCCGCACCGCCGAACCCGAGCGAACTGCTCGGCTCCAAGGCGATGGCGGACCTGCTGCTCGCGCTGCGCGAGTCCGCCGACATCGTGATCATCGACACCGCGCCGCTGCTCGCGGTGACCGACGGTGTGGTGGTGGCCGTGCAGGCCGACGGCGCGCTGCTGGTGAGTCAGCAGGGCCGTACGTCGCGGACCCAGGTGGCCGCGGCGGCCCGCTCGCTGCACTCGGTCTCGGTGCGGTTGCTCGGGTGCGTGCTGAACATGGCCAAGGTGGCCAAGGCCGAGGCGTACCAGTACGAGGCCTACCGGGTGGTGACCTCGCCGGCCTCGGCGTCGGTGCCGACCGCCCGGGCCACCGCCCCCCGGCACAGCGAGGGCGCCGGCGTCAACGGCGTCAGCGACCGCACCCAGGAACTCACCCGGTTGCCCCGATGAGCGCGGCGAGGGGTCGTAGCGAGCGTTCGATCTCCTCAGCGCAGCGACGGAAGTCGGCGGGGGTGCCGCCGATCGGGTCCCGCAGGTCGTCCGCGTCCGGGGCGGCGGGTTGCAACCGCCCCCGGGCGTGGGCGGCGGCGGCGATGGCGGCCCGCAGCGGGTCGTCGCTCGACTCGGCGGGCGGCTCCGCGGCCGCCGCCAGTCGGCCGAACTGGCGCAGGGTGAACGTCCGGTGCAGCGCGCCGGGCGCCAGCGAGGTGCAGATCGAACGCTGCCGCCGTGTCGCGGTCAGCACGAGCGTCGCGTCGGCGAGGTGTTCGGGACGCAGCGTCCGGCTCGCGAAGGCCGCCGGGTCGCCGCCACCCTCGGCCGCGACCTGGGCGGCGTACGGGTGCATCGCCATCCCGTCCATCGCGTCGGTGCCGGCGCTGGACACCAGCACGGGCCGGCCGGCCAGCAACCGGCGGGCCAGGAACTCGGCCATCGGCGAGCGGCACAGGTTGGCGTGGCAGACGAACAACACGCGATCGGCCATCGGGAGCCCTCTCGTGGGTGCGGACGCGGGTCGCCACACCCCGAGGGTGGGGCGTCGACGTCGCTGGCCGCGCGGGGAGGGGTTGTCGGCATCGTACGCGGGCCGACCGCCCGCCGGACGTGCTGCCGCGCCGGCCAAGGCCGATCCGTGGTCCTCGGCGGTGCCCCGGTGAAGATCGGCATCCTGTCGTACCACTTTCCACCCGAGCCCGCCTTCATCCCCGGCAGCCTCGCGGAGGAGCTGGCCGCGCGCGGGCACGAGGTCCGGGTGCTCACCGGTTTCCCGGACTACCCCGGCGGTCACGTCTATCCCGGGTGGCGGCAGCGCTGGCACCACGAGACGCACAGTCAACGGCTGGCGGTCCGGCGGGTGCCGCGCTACTCCGGCGGGGCCACCTCCACGGGCGGGCGAATGGTCAGCTACCTGTCGTTCGCGGGCAGCGCGTCGCTGGCGGCGCGTCGGTACCTCGGCGACGTGGACGCGCTCTACGTCTTCCAGCTGCCGGCCACCACGTTCGCCACCGCCGCCCTGTTCCGGCTGCTGCCGAAGGTGCCGGCCGTGCTGCACGTACAGGATGTCTGGGCGCGCGACGGCGCGGACGCGGACGGCGACGGCCGCTGGTCGGCGCGGATGGGCGCCGCGATGACCCGCATCTACCGGACGGCCGCGCGCGTCGCGGTGGCCGCGCCGTCGATGCGGGACCTGGTGGTCGCCGCCGGGGCCGACCCGGCCCGGGTCCAACTGGTGCTGAACTGGACCGACGAGCGCATCTTCTACCCGGCGACGCCCGGCGCGGCGGCCCGGCAGATGATCCGCCGCGATCGCCGGTGCGTGGTCATGCACGCCGGGACCATCGGCGCCCGCCAGGGGCTGGAGACGGCGGTCCGTGCCGCGGCCGCGCTGGACCGCACCATGGACCTGGTCCTGGTCGGGTCGGGAGCGGACGAGCGGCGGGTGCGGGGGCTCGCCGCCGATCTGAAGGCGGAGAACGTCCGCTTCCTTGAGCGGCGGTCACCTGTCGACATGCCCGAGTTGTACGCCGCCGCCGACTACCAGCTGATCATGCTGCGCGACCTGCCGGAGCTTCGCGGCATGGTGCCCGGCAAGCTGCAGGCCGCGCTCTCCTGCGCCGCGCCGGTGGTGGCGTCGGCCGGCGGCGACACCGCCGAGCTGGTCGAACGCGCCCGAGCCGGGCTGTCGTGCCCGCCCGAGGACTGGGCCGCGCTGGCCGACCGGTTCTGGTTGGCCGCCACCATCCCGCCGCCGGCGCGCACGGAGATGGGCCGCCGGGGACGCCAGACGTACCTGCGGGAGATGTCGTTGCCGGCCGGGGTGGACCGCATCGAGCGGTTGCTGCACGAGGCCGCCGGCCGGGTTCCGCAGGAGGCGAGAGAGCCGCGAGGAAACCTCGCGTAAGGGACGAGAAATGCCATAACCGTACGAGATTCCCCCACAGCGTGCTAAGAACGTCAGGGAATCCGACGGACTGTCCGATTCCAGCAAACGGGAGTGTGGTGTGACGGAGAGCGAACGGCCGCATCGACGGCGGAGCCGATCTCGGCGTCGCCGGCGGGCGCGACTGCGCCGGGCCCTGCTCGGTGCCCTGGTCGTCGGATCACTCCTGCTTGCCGCCGGGGGATGGATCGGTTTCCGGGGCTGGCAGGCGCGCGCCCACCTGCTCAACGCCGCCGGCCTGGCCCGGGAGCTGAGCGCGCAGGTGGTCGGCGGGGACACCGAGCGGGCCCAGCGGACTCTCGCCGCCCTGCAGGAGCAGGCCGACGCGGCCCGGGCCGCCACGTCCGACCCGAGCTGGAAGGTCGGTCGGCGTACCCCGATCGCCGGCGACGACCTCGACGCGGTCCGGCTGATCGCCATCGCCATCGACGACCTGGCCCGGCGGGCGTTCCCGACCCTGCTTCGGACGGACCTGACCAGCCTGGTGCCGGCCGGAGGGCGGTTGGACCTGGCCCGGCTCAGCTCGGTCTCCGCGGAGCTGACCCGGGCGAACGACGCGGTGCAGGGCACCCGGCGCGACCTGAGCGCGGTGCCCGCCGACCGGCTGGTCAGCCAGGTGCGCCAGGCGCTGACCGACCTCCGTGGCGAGATCGACCGGCTTGCCAGTCTCACCGCCGCTGCCGACCAGGGCGCTCGGCTGCTGCCGCCGCTGCTCGGCGCGAGTGGGCCACGGCGCTACCTGCTCGTCTCGCAGAACCTGGCCGAACTGCGCGCCACCGGCGGCATGTTCGGCGCGTACGCGATGATCGAGGCCGAGAACGGTCGGGTGCGGATGGGCCAGCAGGGCAGCAGCGCCTCCCTCGGCCAATTCACGCCGGCGCTGAAGCTGCCCGCCGAGACCCGGGCGGTCTGGACCGACCTGCCGGGCATCTACCCCGCCGACGTGAACCTCACGCCGCACTTCCCGACCGCCGCCGCCCTGTACCGGGAGATGTTCCGACGAAAGACCGGAACCACAGTCGACGGCGTGCTCGCCATCGACCCGGTGGTGCTGTCCTACCTGCTCAAGGCGACCGGCCCGGTGCTGGTGCCCGGCGGTGTGCCGCTGGCCAGCGAGAAGGTCGTGCAGACCCTGCTCAACGAGACCTACCAGCGGCTGGACAACAAACGGCAGGACGAGTACTTCGCGTCCTCCGCCGCCGCAGTGTTTGACGCCTTCTTCAAGAAGAATGTCAACCCTAGGGTGTTGTTGTCCGCATTCGACCGTGCTATCACGGAACGCCGGATATTGTTCTGGAGTGCTCGACCGGAAGAACAACGGACCTTCGGCGACAGCCGGATGGCCGGAGCGCTCCCGGAACAGGACACCGTGCCGACTGTCGGCGTGTTCTTCAACGACGGCAGCGGCGCGAAACTCGGCTACTACCTGCGGCCGACGGCGAGCCTCACGGTCGGCGAATGCCGATCCGACGGCCGCCGCGAGCTCCGGTTGCGGGTGACCCTGCGCTCGACGGCGCCGAAGTCGGGGCTGAGCAAGTCGATCCTCGGCCTCGGTCTGGCTGGTGATCCGTACACCGCACGCACGTTGGTGTCGATCTTCAGCCCGGCTGGCGGCTCCGTGCTCGACGCCCGGCTCGACGGGGCCGAAACGGCACTGGGCAGCGGCACCGAACGCCGCCGCCAGGTGGCGACGGCCAGCGTCGACATCGGCCCCGGCGCCGAGAGAGCGCTGGAGGTCACCGTCCTGACGGCCAAGACCGGCGTCGGACAGGCCGAGCTGTGGCTGACCCCCACCGCCAGCCCGTGGACCACCCAAGTTCATTCCGCACCAAGCTGTGACCAGTAGGAGGGAACCAATCATGCGGCTATCCCGCATCATCATGGCGCTCACGGTCGGCCTGGCCGTGGTGGCCGTGCCGACGGCAGCGGGGGCGGCACAGCCGCAGCCGACGCCGAGCGCGACCACCGACCCGCCCCAGCCGCCGCCGTACCCGCCGACCGCCGCGTCGCTGACCGTCAACCGGCCGACGATCTACCTCGGCGAGACGGTCATCCTGACCGGGACGGGCTTCGGCCCCAACGAGACCGTCGACATCACGGTGACCGTCACCCCGCAGGCGGCCCCCGCCGCCGGCAAGGCGCCGGCCCGCCGCAGCGACGGCACCACCGTGGCCATGGCGCCGGTGGCGTACCAGGCGAGCGCGCCGTTGCACTTCACGGCGTACACCAACGCCCAGGGTCGCTTCACCAAGAGCTACAAGCCGTCGGTGACCGGTCTGTTGACCTTCACGGCCACGGGCCGGGAGTCCGGCCGGACCGCCACCGCCGAGCTGCGGGTGCTGCACCGCAAGCAGCCGCTGCCCGTCACCGGTGACAGCATCGGTACGCCCATGAAGCTCGGCGGCGGCCTCGTCGGCGCCGGCGCGATCATGCTGCTGCTGACCCTGGCCTGGCGTCGTCGCCAGCGCTTCGGTGGGGCCGCGCACTAATCGGCGCACCACCAACCGGGCAGTGCCCGGATCGCACCTCAGGCTGGCGCCCGTCGGATCTTCCGGCGGGCGCCAGCCCCATGTCATCCCTCCGGTGGCATTCGTCACGAGCCGCCCGGCGGGGTGCTCGACGTGCGTGATCGGAAGCTGCCGTCACACCCCGACACTTCGCCCAGGCCGCCGGTGCGCTGGAACGCTCGGCTGACCTGGTCCCGGGTAGGCGCGTTCGGGGCAGTCCGGTCGACGTGCCGGCGTCCGGCCGATGTGCCGGCGTCCGGGCGGCGTGCCGGCGTCCGGCCGATGTGCCGGCGTCCGGCCGATGTGCCGGCGTCCGGTCGACCCGCCGGCGTCCGGTCGACGTGCCGGGATGTCGGGTTGCCGTGATCGACTCGGGTTCGCCGATGTCGGGGTATCAACCGGTCCCGGATACCCCGACATCGGCGAACCCGAGTCGAGCACTACCCAGACACCCCCCGCCGGCCACGTCCGCTGCGTCGAATGGGCGGGATGTCCGTTTCTGGCGGTGGTTGGGTTGTGACCCGTCGCATCCGTGGGCCGGAATCGTGGCGGGCCGGGGGTCGTTACACACCCTGACGATCGCAGGACCACGGCCACCCCCGCCCGCTCGACCGGGCTGGGAATGGCCGGCCGGTCCGGGTCGTTGCAGACCCCCGAACAACCCGCGGCCCCGCCCCCCGAGGCCCCGATGAGGGCCCGGGAATGACCCCGGATGGCCGGCCGTTACACGGTCCGGCGCCGCGAGCCCCCTCGCGGGCCCCCGGGAATGACCCCGGACTGCGGGTCGTTATACACGGTCCGGACGCCGCGAGTCCCCCTCGCAGGCCGCCGGGAATGACCGCGGATCGCGGGTCGTTACACACGGTCCCGCCGCGAGCCCCCCGGCTGCCGCCCTCGGGCGCTACGAGGCGATCAGCCCGCAGGCCCCCCGAATCTTTTCCCCTTGTTTTGTGCAGCGCCGGACGAGGTGCTCACACCCCACGTCACCGACCCCCCTTGGTGGTGTGTGTGGTGTTCCTACCCCCGAAGGAGCTACCCCCATGAACACGATCTTGCGTAAGAGCATGCTGTCTGTTGCCGGTCTCGC
>NZ_MUZA01000107.1 GCF_021442385.1 Micromonospora sp. MH99 | reverse complement strand
GTGCTGTCGGCGATGAGGGTCTGGTCGATGGGGCCGGTGCCGGAGCCGGAGATGCTGCCGGTGAACAGGGTCTGCGCCGCGGACCAGCCGTTGGGGTTGGTCGGGTCGGTGGAGGTGCGGTAGGAGAACGCGGTACCGCCCCACTGGTAGGCCAGGACCCAGATGTTGCGGGGCGCGAAGTAGAACAGGGTCGGCGCGACGGTGGCGTTGTTCATCGTGTTCTGACTGGCCGAGGCCATGTCGGACCAGTTGGTGAACAGGCCGAAGTTCATCGAGCCCCAGCGGGTGCCGGTGTCGTGGGTGGTCGCGTAGACCAACTGCCGGCCGTTGTACGGAGCGACGGTGAAGTCCTTGAGCGACACCCAGCCCGACTTGGGCTGCGCCAATGCGCCGGTCGACGACCACCGGTACGACGACGGCAGATCACACGTGGTCGGCGGCGGCGTCGTGGGTGGCGGGGTCGTGGGTGGCGGTGTCGTCGGCGGTGGGGTGGTGGGCGGTGGGGTCGTCGGCGGTGCGGGCGTGTCGGTCACCGGTGGCGTCGGCGTGGTCCCGCCGGTGCAGGTCACGCCGTTCAGGGCGAAGCTCGTCGGGGCCGGGTTGCTGCTCGTCCACGACCCGTTGAAGCCGAACGACACAGTGCCGTTGGTCGCGACCGATCCGTTGTAGCTCACGTTGCGCGCGGTCACCGCCGCACCGCTCTGCGTCAACTCCGTGTTCCACGACTGTGTCACCGTCTGGCCGGCGCCGTACGACCACGTCAACGTCCAACCGCTCAACGGATCACCGAGGTTCGTGATCGTCACGTTGGCGCCGAACCCGCCCTGCCACTGCGACGACACGGCATAGTTCACCGAGCAGCCCGCTGCGGCGGCGCCGGCCGGCATCGCCACGACGACCGTGGCCGACGCCAGCAACGCGACACCTGCCGAGACGAGGCCGACATTGGTCGGTCTAAATATGGTCATCTAGCACCCTCCTGACGGGATGGCGGCCTCCACATTCGTGGGAATCATTGTTAGGTGAGCGTTAACAGCCGCGTCGGGTATGTTACGGGAGCGCTCCCAAACCATCAACCTCGATGCCTTGAAGGCGTCTGGCCGTCATCGCGAGCCCTCCGAGCAGGCCGCCATGGTCGTCCCGGTGCGCTGCACCCGGGGGACGGTGAGGCTTCACAACGATCGCGATGTTATCGATAACAGAGCCGGTCACCGGTTGAGGACGTGTTCTGCCCGGGGGCCCGTCACTCCAATTCGTACTCCAGCATGAGGACACCGGTGCTGGTCGGCGTGCAGTCGACGAGCCGCAGACGTCGCGGCCGGTCGGCCTGGCGGAAGAGCCGCTTGCCGGTGCCGAGCAGGAGCGGGTGCAGGAACAGGCGGTACCCGTCGATCAGGTCGTGCGCGATGAGTTCCTGCACGAGCACCCCGCTGCCCAGCACGACGATGACGCCGTCGCCCCGCGACTTCAGGTCCGTGACCGCCGACACGAGATCTCCGTCGAGGCGTCGGACGTTCGACCAGGTGAGATCGGTCAGCGTACGGGTGGCGACGTACTTGGGAGTCGCGTTGAGGTGGGCGGCCATCGGGTTGTCGTCAGGCTGGCTCGGCCAGTAACCGGTCATCTTCTCGTACGTCCGGCGACCGAAGAGGTACGCCGTGGTCGACCGGAGCCCCTGCACGGCGGCGGTCGCCTGGGTCTCGTCGAAGAACGGCGCCGCCCAGCCGCCGTGCTCGAACCCGCCGTCACGATCCTCGTCGGGTGACCCCAGCCCTTGCATCACCCCGTCGAGCGTCACGAACTCGACGACAACCAGTTTCCGCATGACCGCACCCTTCGACCTGGCGGGCGCCCTGGCGTCCCGCTGCCGTTCCCAACGAGCGGGCCCGGCCGGATCGAGCGGGTCCACCTCGCGATCCGGGCGAGCGTACTCGCGAACGGTCCGGGCGAGGGCCCGTCATCCGACGGCGACCGGCCGGGCGTCAGAGCCAGACCACGATCCCGGTCAGGTTGTTGAGCACGGCGGCCACGCCCGCCCTGATGGCTGCCGCGCAGCGCTCGGCAGTGAACGAGCCCGCGTCGTACGACGAGGACATGCCGAGCCCTTCGCCCCGGTACGACGCTCCGTCCCAGTCGACGGCCGTGACGTTGTGGGTGGGCTCGGCCAGTTCGGCGCCCACCACCAGGAACTTCTCGTCCAGGTGGTTCGGGGTGACAAGCGCGAGGGCGTCGATGAGCTCGTTGCCGGCGCTGACGATGAGGTCTGGGCCCATCGCCATGGCCCTGGTGATGCTGGGGACGGCGTCGTGCGCGTTGCTGACGACGACAGTTCTCAGATCGACGTGCTCGTCGTCGGCCCAGTCCCGCACCGCCGTCACCAGGGCCTTGGTCGGCGCGTCCGTGCCGGCGGTCAGCAGCACCACCCGGTAGTCCTTCGACGGGTGCACGTCGGCCCACGATCCGGGCCGTGGCGTGATGGTCGCCTCCGGCGCTGGCGTCGTGGCGGGGTCGACGAATCCCGGACTGAGCGAGCCGACGGCGCTGGGCGCGGGGTGCGGCTGGGACCAGTCGTCGCCGGAGTCGCAGGCGGAGAGGAGCGCGGCGGTCGCGGCCAACAGGGCGACGGCCCGAAGCGGGGGGCGCAAGGTGGTCGTCCTTTCGGGTGGGGGCGGGAAGTGCGCGTACGCCTCGTATTCCTATCCCAGATCCGGCCGTCGACAATCCGTGACCGGTCGCCGCGGTTGTTTGTTCTCCATCGGTTCGTCGGTGGGCGGGTTGGTGTTCACCCACGAGGTGCAGCGTGCACTGGCCAACCGAGGGAGTCGCATGCTGGGGCACATTCGCCGTACCGTTGTCGTCGCCGTTGTCGCATTTGCTGCGGCGGTGTTCCCGTTCCTGGGTGGCGGAACGGCCTTCGCGCACGGCTTCTCATCGACGGTGTACGCGAAAATTACCGCCGGAGACGAGGGTCACATTCGCTCCGAGGTGGAGCTCGAATATGACCTTCTGGTCGTGTCGGCCGCCGATTCCGGTGACGATGATCCGCTGTTCCGGGTGGGGAACGCCGCCTTCGAGGCGGGCGACTCCGCGGCGCAGGCCGCAGCGTTGAAGGCCCACGCCCCGACGGTCCTGCGCTATGTCGCCGACCGTTTCTCGGTGAGCGCGCGAGGTGCGGCCTGTCAGCCGACAGTGGTACGCGACGCCACGATCGGCGCTCGTGACGGGGTGCCGTACGCGGACCTGTTGCTGGACTGGACCTGTCCCGAGCGGGTCGACGAGCACGAGGTGCGCAGCGGTCTCTTCCCGGACGACGAGGCGTACGTCAAGGACACCAAGACGATCGTCACCTACGAGATCGACGGCCGTTCGGGCAGCGCCGCGCTGGACGCCGCCAACCCGTCCTTCTCGACGGCGCAGACCGCCTACCAGCGGTTCGGCGAGTTCTTCCTGCTGGGGGCCGAGCACCTGCTGTCCGGCATCGACCACATCCTCTTCCTGGTGGCGCTCATCGCCGGGTCGCGGCGTCTGCGGGAGATCGTGCTCGCGGCCACCAGTTTCACCCTGGCGCACTCGGTGACGTTCCTGCTCGCCGCCCTCGGCCTGGTAGACGTGCCGGCGCGGGTCGTGGAGCCGGTCATCGCGCTGTCGATCGCCGTCGTGGCCGGCTGGCACCTGTGGGGGATCTGGCGGCGCGGTGACCACGCAGGCGATCTGGAGACGGCCGGGCGCGGCCACTTCAGCCTGGACCGTCGGGGCTGGATCCGCCTCGGCGTCGTCTTCTGCTTCGGCCTCGTGCACGGCCTGGGCTTCGCGGGCGCGTTGGGCATCGACGAGGCGTGGTCGTGGACGCTGCTGTGGTCGCTGCTGGTGTTCAACGTCGGTATCGAGGTCGTTCAGTTGACGATTATCGCCGCCGTCTTCCCGCTGCTGTTCGTGTTGCACCGGCGTGCGCCGAAAGCCGGTCTGTGGGTGACCGGTGCTGTTTCGGCGGCAGTGTCCATCATGGGGCTGATCTGGTTTGTTCAGCGCGTGACCGGATCGTGAGTACGGCTAACCAGTCCGCGAAGTGCAGCCATTCGCAAGATCACGTTCATGGCGGGTTCATCGGCCAACGAAAGTTTGGATCTGCTTCCCCGGTGTCGGGTGAAGAAAAATCCATTTCTCTATTCGAAAAGGGAACAATGTCGATGACATTGAGCACCTCGACACGGGCCCCCGGGCTCGTGCGGCGGCGCGTTGTCGCCGGGGTCGTAGCCGGATTCCTGGGAATGGGCGCGGCCCTCGGTAGCGGTCTGCTGACCGCCGCCAGCGCCGCCGACCCCACCACGGTGTCTGGCATCGTCCTCGGCGTCGGCGCCAACGAGACCCAGCGCATCGTGTCCTGGTACTCCTCCGCCGACACCGCCCAGAAGATCCAGCTCGCCCCGACCGCCGAGCTCGTCAACGGCGAGTTCCCGGCCAGCGCCGTCAGCTTCGACGCCGTCGGCGCGGCGAACACCTCCACGACCGGCTTCAACCGCCACGCCACCATCAGCAACCTGCGCGAGAACACCGCGTACTCGTACCGGGTCGGCGCCGAGGGCAGCTGGTCCCCGGCGTACGCCTTCCGGACGCAGGACTTCGAGGGCGACTACGACTTCCTGTTCTTCGGTGACCCGCAGATCGGCTCCTCCGGCGACCGGCTCAAGGACCAGGCCGGCTGGGAGGAGACCCTGAAGGTCGCCACCGCCGCCAACCCGAACGCCGAGCTGCTGGTCTCCGCCGGTGACCACGTGGAGAGCGCCAACGACGAGGGTCAGTGGACCTCGTTCCTGGCCCCCGACCAGCTGCGTCAGGTCCCCCTCGTCGCCACCATCGGCAACCACGACGTCGGTGGCAAGTCCTACGAGCAGCACCACTTCACCCCGAACACCGACCGCTCGGCCCAGTACTACAGCGGGGACCAGGCGACCCGGTCCGGTGGCGACTACTGGTTCATCCACAAGGACGTGCTGTTCATCGACCTGAACAGCAACAGCTACGTCAACCCGGCGGACGGCTCGGCCGGCGGCGACGCCGCGCACGTCGCGTACGTCACCGACGTCATCAAGAAGCACGGCTCCGAGGCCAAGTGGAAGGTGCTGGTCTACCACCACTCGATCTACTCCCCGGCCAGCCACGCGACCGACAGCGACAACAAGCAGCGGCGGGAAGACTTCACCACTGCCTTCTCCAACCTCGGCGTCGACATGGTGCTGCAGGGCCACGACCACAGCTACTCGCGCAGCTACTCGATCAAGAACGGCCAGAAGGAGAACCCGGCTGAGAAGCCCGGCGCTCCCGAGGTCTACCCCGGCCCGGGCGGCGTCATCTACGTGACCGCCAACTCGGCGTCCGGCTCGAAGTACTACGACATCAAGAAGCCGGACGACAGTGGCACCGGCATCCGGGGCAACGGCCCGGACCCGCTGGACCCGGCCAAGTACTGGTACAACTCGTCGCAGAACCAGGAGCACGTCCGCAGCTACGTCAAGGTGCAGGTGCGCGGCGACAAGCTGGTCCTGGCGAACGTCCGCAGCGGCACCTGCGCGGCCCCGAACGCGGCAGTGGAGAAGGGCCTCTCCTGCGTCAACACCCCGGACGGCCAGCCGGTCGGCTCGGTCACCGACAAGGTGACGGTGCATCCGTACCACGGTGACGGTCAGGCCATCCAGGTCAACGTTCCCAACCCGGCCCCGGGCGAGTTCGGCTGGACGATCGACGGCTACAACGGTCTGGTCGACCTGGGCACCGCGCAGGAGCGCAACGGCACCTACTTCGAGGCGACCGGCAAGATCAACCCGATCCTCGTGTCGGACAGCCGCCGCTCGCTCGCCCCGTGGTCGATCTCGGCCAGCGTCGGCGACTTCTCCGACGCCGACAAGACGTTCTCCGGCTCGTACCTGGGCTGGACCCCGTACGTCCTGGACGCCGGCGCGGGCGCCGAGGCCGGCGCGGCAGTCCTGTCGTCCCTCGACGACCAGGGCAAGGGCCTCTCGGTCTCCAGCGGGCTGGGCGCGGCGGTTCAGGGTCACCCCCGGGGCGGCGCCAAGCTCGGTGCCGACCTGGACCTGAAGATCCCGGACAGCATCGCGAAGGGCAGCTACCGCACCACCCTCACGATCACTGCGCTGAGCAGCTGAGAAGAACCTGTTCCACCGGGCGGGGTAGGCACCTTCGGGTGCCTGCCCCGCCACCGGTTCGCCCACTCCCAAGATCACCTCAAGGATCCGACATGCAACCGTCCGTACCGCGCTGGAAGACACTCGTTCGCACCACCGCGCTGTCCCTGCTCGCCGTCGTCGCGGCGGTCGGCGTCGGCGCCGGCCCCGCCGTGGCGGCCGACGGCAACGTCGCCTGGACGGTCCGGACGGCCTCCAACAGCTACGGCGAAGCCCGGTCCAGCTACAGCTACAACGTCAACCCCGGTGGGACCGTCGAGGACGCCATGGTGGTGGCCAACCGCGGCCCGGCGCCGCTGACCCTGGCCGTGTACGCCGCCGACGGCTTCACCACCGACGCCGGACAGCTCGACCTGCTCACCGGGGACAAGAAGTCCGTGGCGGTCGGCGCCTGGGTCAAGGCCAGCGCCGGCAGCGTCGTGATCCAGCCCGGAAAGATCGCACAGGTCCCCTTCACGATCACCGTTCCCGCCAACGCCACGCCCGGTGACCACGTGGGCGGCATCCTCACCGCGCTGACGCAGGCCGACCAGGCCGAGGGCATCAACGTGGACCGCCGCCTCGGCATCCGCATCACGCTGCGGGTCGGTGGCGAGCTGAAGCCGAACCTCGCGATCGAGAACCTCCACGTGACGTACGACGGGACGTCCAATCCGTTCGCCAAGGGTGACGCCACCGTCGCTTACACGATCCACAACACCGGCAACGCCGCCCTGTCCGGCCAGCAGGCCGTCTCGGTCTCGGGTCCGTTCGGCGTACTGCGGGCGCGGGCCGGTGACATCGCCGCGCCGCCGCAGCTGCTGCCAGGCGAGAGCTGGGACGTGCGGGTGCCCGTACGCGGTGTCGCTCCCGCCGTCCGGCTCGCGGCGACCGCCACCGTCACGCCGCTGCTCACCGACGCGTCGGGCTCCACCACCTCGCTCAAGCCGGTCGAGGCCACGGCGCACGGTTGGGCCCTGCCGTGGATGGTCGTCCTGGCGCTCGTCGTGCTGATCGCCGTGGTCGTCGGGGCGTCCCTGTACCGCCGCCGCAACCGGGCGCGGCGCAAGGCTCGCGAGGACGCCCGGGTGCGCGACGCGGTCGCGCAGGCCCTCGACGGTCGGGAGCCGCAGACGTCCTGAACGCGTCGCCGGTGTCGCCGCACTCCGGCCACGCCCCGGGCACACCGACGGCCGTCGCCCTTGTGGGTGAACGGCACCCGGCACCGGGCCGGGCCTGCCCCCGAGACGGCATGCTGCGACGGTGACGCCGGCCCGGAGAGGAAGCCCACATGGTTGACGCGGACGTGCCAGAGCGGATGCAGGCTGCGGCGCTGGACGAGTTCGGCGGACCGGAGGTGATCACCCTGCGGAAACTTCCGGTGCCCGAGGCCGCCGCCGACGAGGTGCTGATCAAGGTCCTGAGCGCCGGCGTGGGCGTGTGGGACGCATACGAGCGGCAGGGCGTGCTGGTGCCCGAGGGCACCGAGTTTCCGATCGTGCCCGGCTCGGACGGCGCCGGAACCGTCATCGCGGCCGGCAGCCGGGTGACCGACCTCGCGGTGGGTGACCTGGTCTACGTCTCCGCCACCACCCGGCCGAAGGGCGGCTTCTACGCCGAGTACGCGGCCGTCAAGGCCGAGTACGCCGCGAAGCTGCCCGACGGTGTGCCGGCCGAGCACGCCGGTGCGATGCCGACCGACGCGTTGACCGCGCTGGCCGGGCTGGACACGCTCAGCCTGCCGGCGGGCGCCTGGCTGTTGATCTTCGGTGCGAGCGGTGGGCAGGGCCACCTGGCCGTGCAGTTGGCCAAGCGACAGGGCCTCAACGTGATCGCGGTGGCCTCCGGCAGCGACGGGGTCGCGCTGGTGACCCGCCTCGGCGCCGACGTGTCTCTCGACGGCCACGCCGACCCCGCCGAGGTGCTCGCGACGATCCGGGACGCGGCTCCGGGGGGAGTGGGCGGCATCCTGGCGATGGCCGGCGGGAAGACACTGGACCGGCTCGCCGAGACGCTGTCCGACGGAGGGGTCGTCGCGTACGCCCACGGGGTGCGGCCGGAACCGCGCGAACGGTCCGGCGTGTCGGTCCGGGCGTACGACGGTGTGGCCAACCGCGGACAGTTGCAGCGCCTCAACGACCTCATCGAGGCTGGGCCGTTCGTGGTGCACGTCGCCGAGACGTTCCCACTGGGCAAGGTGCGGGAGGCGCACAAGCGCCTGGAGACCTCCTACCTGGGCAAGCTGCTGCTGACGATCGCCTGAGGCGTCAGCCGACGCGCTGTTGCGGCACGCGTACCGAAGCCATGCCGGCCGCCGTCGCGGCCTGGATGCCCAGGTCGGTGTCCTCGAAGACCAGGCACGAGCCCGGGGGTACGCCGAGCTGCCGCGCCGCGAGCAGGAACGCCTCCGGGTCGGGCTTGGCCCGCGTGTAGTCCTCGGCGCACACCAGCACGTCGAAGCGGTCCAGCAGACCGAGGGCGTCGAGGGAGGCGGTGACCGTGGCGCGGGTGCTGCCGGAGACGACGGCGAACGGCACCCGGCGGTGCGCGTCGTGGATGTGCGCCACAACCTCGGGCACGGCGGTGACCTGCGGCAGCAACTCCTGGAAGATGCGCTCGCGGTTCTCGACGACTGTCGCCACCGGCATCGCCAGCCCGTGCCGCTCGTTCAGCGCGACGACGATGTCGGCGGTGGGCCGGCCGCCCCAGGCGTAGAAGAGATCCTCCGGGAACTCACAGCCCCACTCGTCGAGCGCCCGCTGCCACGCCACGTAGTGCAGCGGCATCGAGTCGACGATGGTGCCGTCGCAGTCGAACAGGTACGCGGCGAACTCACCGGGCGGCAGAGGCAGGGTCATCGGGGCAGGCTACAGCGGGAACCCGCTCAGTCCTCGCTGACGGATGCCAACCGGCGCAGCAGGTGCGCCCGTTCCGGCTCGGTGCCGACCAGCGCCAACGCGTCCCGGTACGCCGCCGCGGCCTCATCGCGGCGACCCAGCCGGCGCAGCAGGTCCGCCCTGGTCGCGGGGTACAGGTGATAGCCCCGCAGACGTGGATCGCCGGCCAACCCGTCCAGCAGCGCGAGCCCGGCGTCCGGTCCGTCCCGCATGGCCACGGCGGCGGCCCGGTTCAGCGCCACGATCGGGGAGGGGACCATGCCGAGCAGCACGTCGTAGAGCGCCACCACCTGGGGCCAGTCGGTGCCGGCCACGTCGGCGGCCTCGTCGTGCAGGGCGGCGATGGCGGCCTGCACGCCGTACGGCCCGGGCGCCGGGCCGGTCAACGCGACCACCACCAGCGCGCGGCCCTCGTCGATCATCGCGTGGTCCCACCGTGCGCGGTCCTGGTCGTCGAGGAGGACCACCGCGCCGTCCGGTCCGCTCCGGGCCGCGCGCCGGGCGTGGATCAGCAGCAGCAACCCGAGCAGGCCGGCGACCTCCCGCTCGCCGGGCAGCAGCCGGCGCAGGATCCGGACCAGCCGGATGGCCTCCTCGGCGAGGTCGGTCCGCTGGAGGTCAGGTCCGGAACTGGCGGCGTACCCCTCGGTGAAGACCGAGTAGACGGCCTGGAGCACCGTGGGCAGGCGCTCGGGCAACTCGTCGACGCCGGGCACCCGGAACGGGATGCGGGCGTCGCGGATCTTCCGTTTGGCCCGGACGAGTCGCTGGGCCATCGTCGCGTGCGGCACCAGGAAGGCCCGCGCGACCTCCGCCGTGGTGAGCCCGGCGAGGAAGCGCAGGGTGAGCGCGCCGCGGTCCTGCGCGGGCAGGGCGGGGTGGGCACAGGTGAAGAAGAGCGCCAACCGGTCGTCGGGCAGATCCGGGTCCGCGTCGGCGGGCGGCGCGGGGTCGGCCCGCTCGGCCTCCGCCTGGAGTACGGCCAGCCGGGTGGCCAGCACGCGGTCGCGGCGCAGCCGGTCGACGGCGCGACGGCGGGCCGTGGTGAGCAGCCAGGCGCCGGGCCGACTCGGGACGCCGTCGACCGGCCAGTGCACCAGCGCCGCCTCGATCGCCTCGGAGGCGACCTCCTCGGCCAGGTCGAGGTCGCCGAAGCGGTGTACGAGCGAGGCGAGCAGCCGGCCGTGCTCCTCCCGGAACACCGCCTCCACCGAACCGGCTGCCGCCTCCGCGCCCGCCACCGTCAGACCTCGACCTCGATCTCGGCGACCGGCCGCACCTGCACCGAGCCGGCTCCGGTGGCCCCGGGGCTGCGGGCCGCCCAGTCCAGCGCGACGTCGAGGTTCGGCACGTCGATGATGTCGTAGCCGCCGAGCACCTCGCGGGTCTCGGCGAACGGCCCGTCGGTGATCGCGCGTTCGCCGTCCGGGCCGACCCGTACGGTCGTGCAGGTGGTCAGGTCCTGCAAGGGATGCCCGGAGACCCAGATACCGGCGTCCTTCATCTCCCGGTCGTAGCGCACCCAGTCCTCGAAGGTGCACCCGTTGCCGGCCTCCCCGTCGGTCGGGGTGCTCATGAACAGCAGCATGTACTTCACGTCTCGACTCCTCTCGGTGCGGCGGGGTCGCCGTACAGCATGACGACGAACGAGTGCCCGGGATGTCGACACGGGTCTGGAACTTTTCCGCGGCTCAGGGGCGCACGTCTCGCGCCGGTTCGACAGGTTCGCCACGCCGGTCGATCCGCCGCTCGTACCAGGTTACGGCGATCAGAAGCAGGGTGAGCAGCGCCAACTCGGCCAGCGCGGGCAGTGGCCGCGCGATCGGCAGCAGGAGCAGCGGCAGCAGCGCGGCGACACCCTGCCCCGGGTGTACGGCATGAAGGGTGAGCCGGCGGAAGACCAGCCGTCCGAGCAGGTAGAGGGTGGCGCCCCCGTAGAGGGCGGTGGCCGAGGGCCAGCTCAACCGGGCGGTGTGCGACGGCTCATCGGCGAGCTGGCCGAGCACCTGCTCGATGCCGAGCGCGACGTAGATGGCACCGATGATCATGGGTGTGTGCGCGAGGCCGTACGCGTCGCCGGCCACGTGGGAGCGCCGTTCGTCGGGAACGCGCAGGACGGACTGCCGGGCGGCGGGCGCCAACCGGTCGAAGTACAGCCACCAGAGGCAGATGGTGGCGACGAGGCCGAGCAGCGCCGCGATCAGGCTGGCCCCGGTCGGCGCCGTCATCCTCGGTCCGGTGCCGGCGGCGATCAACGCCTCGCCCAGGGCGATGATGAGCACCAGTCCGAACCGTTCGGTGAAGTGGTCCAGGCTGCGCAGCGGCCACGGGCCGTAGATGGAGGCGACGCGGGAACCGCCGATGTCCACCAGGAGCGCGACAGTCCAGAGCACGGTCTGGGCGACGCCACCGAGCAGCGCGCCGACGATGAGCGGGAGCCAGGCAGCCGTCACCGGCACGACGAAGAACCGCAGGGTCGAGCGCAGCGGCGGATCGTCGACGCTCGCCCAGAACAGCACCACGAGCTGCACCGCCCGGGTGACCAGGTAGGCGAGCGCGAGGGTGAGCGGCGGGTCGACGGATCCCGGTCCCTGCCGCCAGGCGTCGGGCAGCACCAGAGCGGCCACGAATATCGCGGCCATCGCCAGCAGGGTGGCCGCGCGGGCCGGGCCGACGTCCGCGCGGACCAGGTTCCCCAACCAGAGGTACGGACCCCAGGAGTAGATCAACAACAGCAGGAGGAGCAGCCCCTGGCCCAGGGTGAGCGCGCTCGGCGGCTGCGCCATGAACGCGATGACCCGGGTGAGCGCGAAGACGAAGACCAGGTCGAAGAAGATCTCGAACATCGTCGTCCGGTGCGCGTCACCGGCGGGGATCGGACGAATCCTCTTCATCCAGGCATTCTGCGCCCTCCGCGCAGCACGTCGGGTCTCCCCGTCGCAACGAGGAGACCCGAGCGCCGCGTCAGGCCGGGGCGTCCGTCCGGCGCCGGGCCCGCTCGGCCCGCCGCCGCATCTGCTGGTACGCCCCGGTCAGCCCCATCGCCCGGCGTACCTCCGTCAGGGTCTGGCGTACCTCCTGTCGGGTCCGCTCGGTGCCCTCGACGATCAGCCGGTCGACGAGCCCCCGGTCGGCCTCGATCGCGGCCCGGCGCTCCCGGATCGGCGCCAGGAACGTCTCCAGCGCGACCACCAGCCGCTCCTTGACCTCCACGTCACCCACCTGCCCGGCCCGGTAACGGTCGGCCAGGTCGGCCACCTCGGCACGGTCCGGGTTGAACACCTCGTGGTACGCGAAGACCGGGTTGCCCTCCACGGTCCCCGGCACGTCGGCCCGCACCCGGTTCGGGTCGGTGTACATCCCGCGCACCTTGCGGCGCACCGTGGCCGCGTCGTCGGACAGGGCGATCGTGTTGCCCCGGCTCTTGCTCATCTTGGCCGTGCCGTCGGTGCCCACCAGGCTGGGCGTGTCCGCGGGGATCAGCTCGGGCACCGGGAACACCGGACCGTACAGGTGGTTGAAGCGGCGGGCGATCTCCCGGGTCACCTCGACGTGCGCGGCGTTGTCCCGGCCGACCGGGACCACCTCGCCCTTCACGCACAGGATGTCCGCGGCCTGGAGCACCGGATAACCGAGCAGCCCGTACGGCATCTCCTCCTTGCCCGCGTCGCGGGCCATGTCCTTCAACGAGGGCACCCGTTCCAGCCGGGGCACGGTCACCAGGTTCTGCAGCAGAGTGTTGAGGTCGCCGACCTCCGGAATGGCCGACTGGAGGTAGAACGTGGCCCGCGCCGGGTCGACGCCGGCGGCGAGGATGTCGGTCACCATCTCGCGGGCATTGGCGGAGACCTGGTCGATGTCCTCCCGGCGGTTGCGGGTGGTCAACATGTGCAGGTCAGCGATGATGAAGAAGCTCTCGTAGCGCTGGTGCAGGCGCACCCGGTTGGCGATGCTGCCGACGTAGTGGCCGAGGTGCAGGCGACCGGTGGGCCGGTCCCCGGTGAGCATGCGTGCGATGGACATGGCGAGGTGCCTCTCGTGCGGGTGGGTGGATCACGCGTGGGCGCGCGCCGAGCGGGCCGGACAGGCCCCTCGGTCAGCGGAAACAGGGCTCAGCGAGCCGTCCGCCATCGCGCGCCGGCGCGGTACCGCAGACCACCGGCACGAAGTACGTCCAGGAAGTGCTCACGGCCGTCGCCGGAGCTGGTCGGGACACCGGGCACGACACCGCGCGGCAGGCCGTCGACCACATCGACCGCCTCCGACACGCAACTGCCCGTCCGGACCACGGCCTCACCTTACCCGGGGTGTCGCTCCGGGGGCGGCAGGTGACGGTCCGTGTAGTACCTGCCGACGCGGTCCCGGTACTCCGGGTTGGCCGACTCCGCGTCGTACGGTGGCGCGTCCTTGATCTCCTGCCGCGTCCGGTCGACGTGTACGACACGGTCCAGGTGATCGACCCGTTCCACCGTGCCGGCCGGCAGCAGCACCTTCTGGCCGAGGATCCACGGGCCGGTGTCCACCACCAGGTATCCGGCGTCCGCGTCGTCGCTCGCCTCGTCGATCGTGCCGATGCGCCCGTCGCTGGCCTGGACGTGATAGCCGACGAGGTCCACCGGAGTGCCGGGGCCGGGGGCGTCCGGGCCGTCGTGCGCACCGGCCGGACCGCCCGGCCCCGCAGCCGAGGGGGTGGTCTGCGTGTATCCGCCGGCCAGGGCGGACGGATCGCGCCAGGCCCAGGGATTGAAGATCGGCTGTCGCACGGGGCACCTCCGGGGGACTGTCCTTCGCTGTCCTCCTTCGCAGTGCCCAGCACGGCCTGGCCGGAAACGGATCGCCCGAGGCGCCGATCCCGGCCGGCAGCGCGGTCCGGAGGTCGCGCCCGTCGCGTCCGTGGCCAGCTCGCGGATCGACTGCGCTGGCATACTCGGCTGCCATGGTGCTGTCGCGAGGGTGGGCTCTCTTCCTGGTCGGGGTCGGGATCTGGACCTGGGTGATCTGGCCGAGGTTCGCCGTCGCCATCTGGCAAGACCCGCGGTCCTGGGCCTCCGGCACGGTGGCCGACGGGGCCGCCACCAGCTTCCTGTGGGTGCACGCCCTGTTGATCGCGGCTTCCCTGGCCATCGGGACCACCGTCGGTGTGCTCGGCATCCGTGCCTGGTTCGCCGCCCGCCGACGCCGGGTGTCCTGACCCCGCGGCCGCTGCTCGGCCCGGCACTCGGTGGGTTGATCCGACCCGGAGGGGATCAGTGTGACGCGCGACGCTACCCGCCGATTTGACGATCAAACCCACGGACGCGTAACTTTCTCTCTGCCAGCGCGGAACGGGGCAAACAGGGCGAAAGACCTGGAGCACCGGATCGGGCAGGTAACCGGGTCAGGCAGGGGTTCGCCTCTGCGGGACACGGTTCGGGCGGGGCTCACCGGGTCAGCCGCGAGGCGGATTTGGTGCAGCGGAACCGACCGGGTAAGGTTCACGACCGGCAGGGAACCGGGCGAGACTGCGGGACACCGCAGCGGCCGGCCTGCCAAATCCGACGACCTGACGCAGCGGTTCGCTGCTGCGTGAGTGCGCCGGCGCCAACCCGTACGAAGCATGACAGACCGGGACACACGGTTTGACACGGCGAAGACGGTGAGGTAACGTAGTAAAAGTGCCCGGCGCGAGAGCGACGGGAACACGGAACGAAAAGCCCCGGGATGGTGGCCCACTGGTTGGGTCTTCGGATCGGTGTGTGGTTGTTCTTTGAGAACTCAACAGGGTGCTTGTAAAGCCAGTGCCAATTATGATTTATACCCCGGA
>NZ_MUZA01000106.1 GCF_021442385.1 Micromonospora sp. MH99 | reverse complement strand
GGCCGTCCTGCTCGTCGCCGGGGGTGTCACGGCGGCGCTGCTGCACCGCCAGGACGAGCGGACGCCGCCGTCCGGCGTCGGAGGTGGCGCGACCGCCACCCGGCCGGCCGCGTTCGCCTGCGCGGCCCCTCCGCCACCGGCGGCCACCCCGGTGCCGTTGGTGTCGCCGCCCAGCGACGCGCGGTACGGGCTGCGCGACGGTTGGACCTGGCACGTCGACCCGGCCGGTTTCCGCATCGCGGCGCCGGTGGCCTGGGCACGCTGGACCGAAGGGGCGGTGACCTGCTTCCGGGAGCCCAGCGGGGCCCGGGTGCTCAGCGTCGAGGCGGGCCCGCCGCAGGTCGATCCGGTGGCGCACTGGAAGGCCGAGGAGAGGCGGCTCGTCGGCGGTGACGCGCTGCCGGGCTACCGCAAGCTGGACATCTCGGCGCTCGACGTCTTCGACGGCGGGGCCCTCTGGGAGTGCAGTTGGGAGAACGCGGCCGGCGAGCGGGTGCACAGCATCCGGCTGCTCGCCAACACCTCGGCCGGACGCGCCTACACCGTCTCGTGGTTGACAAAAGAGTTCGACTGGCAGGTCAACGCGGCATACTTCGTGATGATCCGGCAGAGCTTCACGCCCACCCTCTGACACTGTCCGTTGTGGACGGCCCGACTGACGCCCCTGCGACACCGGCGCTGGCTACAGTGGCGTAGTTTTGGCGCTCAAGATCCCTGGGGAGGGTGAGCCGAGATGATGGGACCGTCGCACGCGCTGTCCGGCGCGGCGGTATGGCTGGCCGGGTCGTGGGCGCTGGACCAGTTCGCCGACTACCACCAGTCGCCGCTGGCGCTGGCGGTCGGCACGGCGGTGTGCGCGGGCGGGGCGCTCTTTCCCGACCTCGACCTGTCCGGCAAGGTGACCCGCAACCAGGGTGGCGCCACCGTCGCCCGCACGTTCGGGGTCTTCTCGCTCTTCGTCGCCGAGGTGATGGAGAAGATCTCGCTCGGTGTCTACTACGCGACGAAGCTCAGCAAGGATCCGCGTCGCAACAACGGGCACCGGACCCTCACCCACACGCTTCCGTTCACGGCCCTAGTCGGCTGGGGCACCACCGCCCTCTGCGCCGCGTACGGCAAGTGGGCGGTGATCACGATCCTGTTCTTCATGTTCGGTCTCGCCCTGCGCGGGCTCTTCGACGAGTGGGCCGAACGGGCCGGCTGGGTGATCGTGACGCTCGCGTCGGCCGGCGCAGCCTGGTTCACCTTCGCCAACCTGCCGGGCGGGCGGGGCTATCCCCTGATCGGCACGGCCGTCGGGGTGGGCTGCCTCGTGCACATCCTCGGCGACATGATCACCAGAGCCGGGGTGCCGATCCTCTGGCCGATCCCGATCCGCCGACGCATGTGGACGATGATCGGCCTGCCCAACAGCATCGCCCTGCGCACCGGCAGCAAGACCGAGGTGGTCGTGCTGCGGGCCGTGCTGACCGTGGTCTCGGTGCTCGCCACCGCCGGCCTGGTCGCGCCATCGGTGCTGCAACGGTTCAACATCGACGTATGACCGAGGCCGCCCCCGCGTCGAGCCGGCCGTCACCGCCGGCCGAGGACGCGCGGGTGCCGGAGTTCTGGCGCGCGCTGGGGCTGCCCGGGCTGGCGGACGTGCACGTGCACTTCCTGCCGCCGAGGCTGCTGCGCCGCGTGTGGGAGTACTTCGACGCCGCCGGCCCGCTGGTCGGCACCGAATGGCCGATCCGCTACCGGTGGAGCGACGCGGACCGCGTCGCCCACCTGCGCCGCCTCGGGGTACGCGCGTTCAGCGCGCTGGCGTACCCCCACCGACCGGGCATGGCGGCGGACCTCAACCGCTGGACGTTGCAGTTCGCCCGGGACACCCCGGGCTGCCTGCCCTCGGCGACCTTCTTCCCCGAGCCCGGCGCCGCCGCGTACGTCGAGGCCGCGCTGGCCGACGGTGCCCGCCTGTTCAAGGTGCACGTGCAGGTCGGCGGCTTCTCCCCCACCGACCCGGCACTGGACGAGGTGTGGGGGACGCTCACCGACGCCGAGGTGCCGGTGGTCGTGCACGCCGGGCACGCCCCGGTGGGAACCACACACACCGGGCCCGCCCCGTTCGCCGACCTGCTCGCACGGCACCCCCGGCTGACCGCGGTGGTGGCGCACCTCGGTGCGCCGGACTACCGGGCCTTCCTCGACCTCGCCGACGCGTACGAGCGGGTCCGGCTGGACACCACGATGGCGTTCACGCCGTTCTTCGACAGGTTCGTGCCCTTTCCCGCCGACGAGTTGCCCCGGCTGCGCGACCTGGGCCTCGCCGGCAAGGTGCTGCTCGGCAGCGACTTCCCCAACATCCCCTACCCGTACGCCGACCAACTGACCGGGCTGGCCCGGCTGGACCTCGGTGACGACTGGCTACGCGCGGTCTGCTGGAACAACGCGGCCACCCTGTTCGACCTGCCCTGAAGCGCCCAGCCGAGGCCGCCACAACCGGGCCCGCCGCGCCCCACGCCCCGCGCCCCGCGCCCGCGCCCGCGCCCGCGCCCGCGCCCAAGATCGTGCTCGATCCTTGATGTAGTGGCCTCCCCACGATTCGAGGGGACTATTTCCAGGATCGAGCGCGATCATGGCCAGCGGCGCACCGCCCAGCGGCAGCACGGCAACGCAGCGGCAGCGCGGCAGGACGGCGGCGCGGCAGGACGGCGGCGCGGCAGGACGGCGGGGGCGGCTCAGGAGGCGGGGTCGGGGGGCCCGACTTGTTTTCGACATCGGCTATTGACGTCGCCGTAACAGGTGGCCTAGCGTCTGTCGAACCGCTTCGTCGAAACGCTTCGACGATCATTCGGGAGCGATCCCACGCCGGGCCGGAGGAGGTGCGCGGTGGCCACGATGCACGACGTCGCCCGCCTTGCGCAGGTCTCGGTCAGCACCGTGTCGTACGTGCTCACCGGCACCCGGCCGATCTCGCAGGCCACCCGGGAGAAGGTGCTCGCCGCGATGGCCGAGCTCGACTACCAGCCCAACGCCATGGCCCGCGGGCTGGCCAGCCGGCGCAGCCGCATCCTGGGCCTGCTGATGCCGATGGACGAGCGCGGCCTGGGCGCCACCGAGACGGCGTTCGTCACCGGCGCCGCCGCCGCGGCCAGCGCGGTCGGCTATCACCTGGTGCTCTCGCCGGTCGGCGGCGGCAACCTCGACGACCTGCGGCGGCTGGCCAGCCAGCGGATGCTCGACGGCGTCGTGCTGATGGAGGTGCAGCTCGCCGACGAGCGGGTCACCGTGCTCCAGGAGGCGGGCGTGCCGCTGGTGCTGATCGGGCGCACCGGCGACACCACCGGGCTCTCCTACGTCGACATCGACTTCGAGCAGACCGTGCGGGAGGCCGTCGCGCACCTGGTCGGCCTGGGACACCGTCGGATCGTCTACGTCAACCACTCGGCCGCCACGCTGGCCAGCGGCTACGGTCCCGCGTTGCGCACCCGGGACGCGTTCGTCGCGGCGATGACCGGGCACGGTCTGGAGCCGGTCATGATCCCGGCCGAGGACAGCGCCGCGGGCGGGCGGGCCGCCCTGGCCGCCGCCTTCGCGCGGACGCCGGAGCTGACCGCCGTGCTGGCGATGAACGAGACCGCGATCTTCGGCATCCTCGGCGAGCTGACCGGACGGGGGCTGTCGGTGCCCGCCGACGTCTCGGTCGTCTCGATGGTCACCTCGCCACAGGTCGCCGAGCTGGCCACCCCGGCGCTGACCGCGATGACGTCGCCCGGGTCGGCCCTGGGCCGGATCGCGATCGAGGCGCTGGTGCGCCACCTGGACGGGCCCGGTCACGAGCGCCACCAGCAACTGCTGCCGTGCGCGCTGGAGATCCGGGGATCGACCGCCGGGCCACGACGGCCGGCTCCGGTCAGCACCGAACCGTCTCCGACGAGCGGGGGCTGACCAGCCAGAACGGCCCGCCGCCGCGCGGCAACGCGACGACGGGCCCAGTGAGATACCGGGCTCGATACTCAACGAGGAGGATAGCAATGCAGCGATTCCGCCGGATCGTCGCGGCGATCGCCCTGGCGGCGACCGCGACGACCACCGTGGCCGCGTGCGGCGGCGGCGAGAGCGAGGACGACAGCGGGGCCAAGACCCTCAAGCTCTGGCACTACGAGAGCGAGAACAGCGCGATGGGGGTCGGCTGGAACAAGGCGATCGAGATCTTCAAGGCCGAGCACCCGGGCGTCGAGGTGCGCTTCGAGCGCAAGGCGTTCGAGCAGATCCAGCAGAACGCCGGCATGATCATCAACTCGTCCGAGGGCCCGGACATCATGGAGTACAACAAGGGCAACGCGACGGCCGGCCTGCTGTCGTCGCAGGGTCTGCTCACGGATCTGAGCGCCGAGGCCGACAAGCGCGGCTGGGCCGGCAAGCTCAGCCCGAGCCTGCAGACCACCGCCCGGTACAGCGACAAGGGCGTGATGGGGTCGGGCAACTGGTTCGGCGTGCCGAACTACGGCGAGTACGTCACGGTCTACTACAACAAGGACCTGTTCGACCGCAACGGCGTCAAGGTGCCGACCAGCATGGCGGAGATGACCGCCGCGATGGACACCTTCGTCAGCAAGAAGATCACCCCGTTGGGCATGGCCGGCGCGGAGTACCCGGCCGGGCAGCTCTTCTACCAGTTGGCGCTGTCCAAGGCCGACCGGCAGTTCGTCGACAACTACCAGCTCTACAAGAACCCGGTCGACTTCAAGGCCGACCCGCTGAAGTACGGCGCGGACACCTTCGCCGAGTGGGTGCGCAAGGGCTACGTGGCCAAGAACTCGGCGAGCCTCAAGGCCGAGGACATGGGCACCGCGTTCATCGCCGGCAAGACCCCGATGATCGTCTCGGGCAGCTGGTGGTACGGCCGGTTCAAGACCGAGATGAAGGCCAACTGGGACACGTTCCTCTTCCCCGGCAACACCCTCAACGCCGGGTCGTCGGGCAACATCTGGGTGGTTCCGTCGAACAGCAAGGCCAAGAGCCTGGCGTACGACTTCATCGACATCACCCTGCGTCCGGAGATCCAGGACCTGATCGGCAACAACGGTGGCGTCCCGGTCGCCGCCGACGCGTCGAAGATCAGCGACCCGAAGGACCGCAAGCTGATCGAGGATTTCAACACGGTCAGCAAGTCCGACGGCCTGGCCTTCTACCCGGACTGGCCGGTGCCCGGCTACTACGACGTGCTGGTCGGCGGCTTCCAGGGCCTGATCAACGGGTCGAAGTCCCCCGACCAGGTGCTCGACACGATCGCCAAGCCGTACGCCGATGGCGTCAAGGAGATCACCGGCAAGTGACACGGCGAGCGGCGGGCACGACCGGCACGACCGGCGTGCCCGCCCGCCCCGCCGGGAAGGATCTTCCATGGCAGTCTCCGAAACCGTCGCCGCCCCACAGCCGACGGCGACCCCCACCCCGCGCAAGCCCCGCCGCGGACCGCGCGGCCGCAACGCGGCGTACTGGCTCTACCTGCTCCCCGGAGCGCTGCTGTTCGTCCTGGTCATCGGCGCTCCCCTGGTCGGCACCGGTTACCTGTCGCTGACCAAGTGGTCCGGCATCGGCGACCCCACCTTTGTGGGGTTCGACAACTACCAGCGCCTGCTGCACGACGAGGTGTTCTGGGCGTCGTTCCGCAACACCGTGGCGATGATCGTCGCGATGGTGGTGGTGCCCACCCTGCTCGGGCTGCTGCTCGCCTCGGTGCTCTTCGACGTCATCGGGCGCCGGTTCAAGCCGCGTACCGCCGCCGCGCTGCGGGCCGCGTTCTACCTGCCGCAGGTGCTGCCCGTGGTGGTGGCCGGCATCGTCTGGGGTTGGATCCTGCGCCCCGACGGCGCGTTCAACAGCCTGCTCGACGCGGTAGGTCTCGGCGCGCTGCGCCACGACTGGCTCGGCGACCCGGGCACCGCCCTGCCGGCCGTCATGGCGGTGATGATCTGGGTGCAGATCGGCTACCCGGTGGTCGTGTTCATGGCGGCGTTGCAGCGGGTCGACCCGGAGTTGTACGAGGCGGCCGAGGTCGACGGCGCGAACTGGCTGCACCGGTTCCGGGCGATCACGCTCCCGCAGATCCGGCCGGAGACCTTCGTGGTCGCGTTGACCTGCACCATCGCCGCGTTGAAGGTGTTCGGGCCGATCTTCGCGCTGACCCGGGGCGGCCCGGAGAACGCCACCAACGTGCCGTCGTACTTCGCGTACTACACGTTCTTCAAGAAACTCCAGGTCGGCTACGGCTCCGCGATCTCCACAGTGCTCACGCTGATCATCGTCGTGGTGGCCGTGATCTTCATCTGGATGCAGGCGCGCAGCGAGCGCCGGGACCGGGGGTTCTGACATGGCCGTCACGCTCACGCCGGCGCCCACGCCGGCGCGCCGGCCGGTCCGCGACCGGCACCACCGCGGCGTCAGCCGCTGGGTCGTGCTCGTGCTGGTCACCCTCGGCGCGCTCGTCATGCTGGTGCCGTTCGCGTTCATGCTGCTCAACGCGTTCAAGTCGCCCGGCGACTATTCGTCGGGCGGGCCGCTGAGCTGGCCGGGCGAGTTCTACACCAAGGGTCTGCGGACGTACTGGACCGAGGTGAACTTCCCCCTCAAGCTGTGGAACTCGGCGCTCATCGCCGGCTCGGTGGCGGTGCTCGGCGTCGTCGTGTCCCTGCTCAACGCGTACGCCCTGGGCATCGGCCGGGTCCGCGGCCGGCTGTGGATCGTCGGGTTGTTCCTGCTGGCCAACATGCTGCCGCAGGAGGCGCTGATCTACCCGCTGTACTACGTGGCGAAGGAGATCGGCCTCTACAACACCCGGCTCTCGGTGATCATCATCTTCACGGTGATCCAGAGCGCCTTCGGCACGTACCTGCTGGCCTCGGTCCTGGGTACGTTCCCGCGCTCGCTGCTGGAGGCCGCCGCGCTCGACGGCGCCGGCAAGTGGACGGTGCTGTGGCGGGTGGTCTTCCCCAACCTGCGACCCACGCTCGCCGTTCTCCTCATCTTCTTCTTCATCTGGACCTGGAACGAGTTCCTCATCCCGCTGGTCATGCTCATCGACAACCAGACGCAGACCATCCCGGTCGCGCTCGCGTCGTTGCAGGGCGACCGGCTGATGGACGCCCCGACGACCAACGCCGGAGCGTTGATCAGCCTGGTGCCGGCCATCCTCTTCTTCCTCATCTTCCAGCGCACTCTGGCGCGCGGCATCACGGCAGGAGCCGAGAAGTGAAGTTCACCGACGGGTACTGGCAACTGCGCCCGGGGGTCAGCGTGCTGCGCCCCGGCACAGTGGAATCGGTCGAGCCGGACGAGCGCGGCTTCACCGTCTTCGCGCCGGCCGGTCAGATCACCGGTCGGGGCGACACCCTGAACCGGCCCGTCGTCACTGTCCGGTTCTTCTCCCCCGCCCCCGGCGTCGTCGGGGTGACCATCGGCCACCACAGCGGCGGCCTGCCCCGCGAGCCGCACTTCGGGTTGACCACCGACGACACGCACCCGGTCACCGTCGACATCACCGGCATCACCGCGTCGCTGACCACCGGCGAACTGACCGCCCGGGTGGCGCTCATCGACGGCTGGCGGGTCGAGTTCCTGCACGGCGACCGGCTGATCACCGCGTCCACCGCGCGCAGCGTCGGCATCGTGACCGACGGGGAGGGCCGCCGGTACGTGCACGAGCGGCTCGCCCTCGGCGTCGGCGAGACGGTGTATGGGTTGGGTGAGCGCTTCGGCCCGTTCGTGAAGAACGGCCAGACCGTCGACATCTGGAACGCCGACGGCGGCACCGCCAGCGAGCAGGCGTACAAGAACGTGCCGTTCTATCTGAGCAGCGCCGGCTACGGGGTCTTCGTGGACCACCCGGAGCACGTGTCGTTCGAGGTCGGCTCGGAGGTCGTGGCGCAGAACCAGTTCAGCGTCGAGGGTCAGTCGCTCACCTACCACGTCATCGACGGGCCCACCCCGAAGGACGTGCTGCGGCGGTACACGGCGCTGACCGGCCGGCCGGCCCGGGTGCCCGCCTGGTCGTACGGGCTGTGGCTGTCCACGTCGTTCACCACGTCGTACGACGAGAAGACGGTGACCGAGTTCGTCGACGGGATGGCCGAGCGGAACCTGCCGCTGTCGGTGTTCCACTTCGACTGCTTCTGGATGCGCCAGTTCCACTGGGTCGACTTCATCTGGGACCCGGCGACCTTCCCCGACCCCGAGGGGATGCTGCGCCGGCTGCACGAGCGCGACCTGAAGGTGTGCGTCTGGATCAACCCGTACATCGCGCAGCGCTCGTACCTCTTCGAGGAGGGCCGCCAGGCCGGCTACCTGGTCCGCAACCCGGACGGTTCGGTCTGGCAGTGGGACAAGTGGCAGGCCGGCATGGCCCTCGTCGACTTCACCAACCCGGACGCGGTCCGCTGGTTCACCGGCAAGCTCAAGGTCCTGCTGGACATGGGCGTCGACTGCTTCAAGACCGACTTCGGCGAGCGCATCCCCACCGACGTGGTGTGGCACGACGGCTCGGACCCGCAGCGGATGCACAACTACTACGCCTACCTCTACAACAAGGCCGTCTTCGAGCTGCTGGAGACCGAGCGGGGCGAGGGCGAGGCGGTGGTGTTCGCCCGCTCGGCCACCACCGGCGGGCAGCAGTTCCCGGTGCACTGGGGCGGCGACTGCGAGGCGACGTTCGTCGCGATGGCCGAGTCGCTGCGCGGCGGGCTGTCCCTGGCGTCGTCCGGTTTCGGCTACTGGAGCCACGACATCGGCGGCTTCGAGGGCACGCCCGACCCGGCCGTGTTCAAGCGGTGGATCGCCTTCGGGCTGCTCTCCTCGCACTCCCGGCTGCATGGCTCCGGCTCGTACCGGGTGCCGTGGGCGTACGACGAGGAGGCCGTCGACGTGCTGCGGCACTTCACCCGGCTCAAGCTCAGCCTGATGCCGTACCTGGCCGCCACCGCGCAGGAGGCGCACCACGACGGCATCCCGGTGATGCGCCCGATGATCGTGGAGTTCCCGGACGACCCGGCCGCGGCGCACCTGGACCGGCAGTACATGCTCGGCCCGGACGTGCTGGTCGCGCCCGTGCTCAGCGCCGACGGCCAGGTCACCTACTATGTGCCGGCCGGCACGTGGACGCACCTCGTGACCGGCGCGCAGCTCACCGGCCCGGCCTGGGTCACCGAGAAGCACGAGTTCGACAGTCTGCCGGTGCTCGTCCGGCCGGGCGCGGTGATCCCGTTCGGATCGCGCTCCGACCGGCCCGACTACGACTGGGCGGACGGCGTGCAACTGCGCCTCTACGCTCCGGCGGAGGGGCAACGGCAACGGGTGCGGATCCCGTCGCCCGGCGAGGGGCCGGGCGCGGAGTTCGAGGTGAGCTTCCGCGACGGCGTGGCCACCGCGGAACTGGTGGCGGGTGACTCGTCGGCGTACCACTGCGTGGTCGCCGGGACGGAGGTAGCAGGACGATGACGGGACGCACCTTTCCGGAGAGCTTCCTCTGGGGCTCGGCGACGGCGGCGTACCAGATCGAGGGCGCGGCCACCGAGGACGGCCGGGGGCCGTCCATCTGGGACACCTACAGCCACACACCCGGTCGGACGCTGAACGGCGACACCGGCGACGTGGCCGCCGACCACTACCACCGCTGGCCGCAGGACCTCGACCACATCGCCGAGCTGGGCCTGGGCGCGTACCGTTTCTCGATCTCCTGGCCGCGGGTGCAGCCGGGCGGGTCCGGGCGGTTCAACCAGGCCGGCCTGGACTTCTACTCCCGGCTGGTCGACGGCCTGCTGAAGCGCGGCGTCCGCCCGGTCGCCACCATGTACCACTGGGACCTGCCGCAGGAGCTGGAGGACGCCGGTGGGTGGCCGGTGCGGGACACGGCGCTGCGCTTCGAGGAGTACGCGTCGGGGATCGTCGCCGCGCTCGGCGACAGGGTGCACACCTGGACCACGCTGAACGAGCCGTGGTGCTCGGCGTACCTGGGCTACGGCTCGGGCGTGCACGCTCCGGGGCGGACCGAGCCGGCGGCCGCGCTGGCGGCGGTGCACCACCTGAACCTCGCACACGGCCTGGCCGGCCGGGTGGTCCGGGAGCTGGCCCCGACCGCCGAGTTGTCGGTGACGCTGAACCTGCACGTGATCCGCCCGGCGTCCGACTCGGCGGCGGACGTCGACGCGGCCCGCCGCATCGACGCGCTGGCCAACCGGGCGTTCCTCAACCCGATGCTGAACGGGGCGTACCCGGCCGACCTGCTGGCCGACACGGCGGGCGTCACCGACTGGTCGTTCGTGCGCCAGGGCGACGAGAAGGTGGCAGCCGTTCCCCTGGACGTGGTCGGTGTCAACTACTACTCCAGCACCCTGGTCCGCGCCTGGGACGGGCACTCGGCCCGCTCGGACGCTGACGGTCACGGCGCGTCGGCACACTCGCCGTGGGTCGGCGCCGACGACGTCGACTTCCTGCCACAGCCCGGCCCGTACACGGCGATGGGGTGGAACATCGACCCGCCGGCCCTGACCGAGCTGCTGCTGCGGCTGGGCCGGGAATACCCGGGGCAGCCGCTGATGATCACCGAGAACGGCGCTGCCTTCGACGACGTCGTGTCGGCCGACGGCCGGATCCACGACGACCGGCGGATCGACTATCTGCGCCGGCACATCTCGGCCGTGGCGGACGCCCGCGAGCAGGGCGTGGACGTGCGGGGCTACTTCGTCTGGTCGCTGCTGGACAACTTCGAGTGGGGTTACGGCTACGACCGCCGGTTCGGGATCATCCGGGTCGACTACGACACGCAGGAACGCATCTGGAAGGACAGCGCGCACTGGTACGGGCGGCTCGCGGCCACCGGTCGTCTCGACTGAGCCGTCCCGCACGGTGTCACTATCCGTGGGTAGCGCGTCATGGCGCCACGCCGGTCGCCCCGACAGACTCAGGGCATGGTTGAGCGCGTCACAGTCGTCGCCTTCGGGGGTGTGCAGTCCCTCGACGTCGCCGGGCCGTGGGAGGTCCTCGCGGGGGCGAACCGGTATCGGACCGCACACGGTGACGAGCGGGCGTACGACCTGAGGCTGGTGGGCACGGAGGCCGAAGTGGCGTCCGAGAGCGGCCTCGTCATGGTGGCCGGTGCGCTCGGAGAGCCCGTCAGCAGCGGCACCCTCGTCGTCCCCGGTGGCCGTACGGCGGCCGCCGGGGACGAGCACGACGAGCACGACGACCTCGTCGCCTGGTTGCGGGGCTGCCGGCCGACCCGCCTGGTGTCGATCTGCTCCGGGGCGTTCCTCTGCGCACGGGCCGGACTGCTCAGTGGTCGCCGGGTGGCCACCCACTGGTCGCTGTCCCAGGAGCTCGCTCGGCGGTTCTCCGACCTCACCGTCGACCACGACGCCCTCTACGTCCACGACGGTCCGGTCTGGACGTCCGGCGGTGTCACCTCGGGAATCGATCTGGCGCTTGCCGTCGTGGCGGCCGATCACGGAGCACGGGTCGCGCAGGAGATCGCGCGCTGGCTCGTGATGTTCCTGCACCGGCCCGGCCAGCAGGCACAGTTCTCCGGCCCGGTGTGGCTGGAACGCGCCACCGACCGGCGGGTGGCCGCCGTGCAACGTGCCATCGACGCCGATCCGGCCGCCACCCACCGGGTCGACGATCTCGCCGCGCAGCTCGCCATGTCACCCCGGCACTTCCAGCGTCTCTTCGCTCGGGAGACGGGGCTCACCGTCGGGCGCTACCGCACCGAACTGCGTCTGGAGACCGCCAAACGCCTTCTGGTGCAGTCCGACCTCGCCCTCGACGTCGTGGCGGTCCGGGCGGGATTCGGTTCCGCCGAGTCGCTCCGACGTGTCTTCGGCGAACGGCTCGGTACGACGCCGGGCGCGTTCCGCGCACGCTTCTCGACTCTCTGACCGGAAGGAACCTCTGGTGACCCACGTCGTCATTCCGCTGTACGACCGTTTCACCGCCCTGGACGTCATCGGCGTCTACCAGCCACTGGCCCTCACCCCGGGCATCGACGTGGTCCTGGTGGCCGAACGCCCCGGTCCCGTCCGCGACGACTGCGCGATGCTCTCCCTCGTGGCCGAGGCCGCGCTCGACGACGTGCGGGCGGCCGACGTCCTCGTCGTGCCGGGTGGGCCGGGGACCGGTCCCGCTCTCACCGGCCCCCTGCCGGCGTGGATCAGGCGGATCCACGCCACGACGACGTTCACGACCTCCGTGTGTTCCGGCTCGCTCCTGCTCGGGGCGGCCGGACTGCTGCGGGGACGACGGGGCACCAGCCACTACCGGGTGGCGCAGAAGCTGGTCCACTTCGGTGCCGAGCCGACGGACCAGCGGGTGGTCGAGGAGCCCGGCGCGCGCATCATCACGGCCGCCGGCGTGTCGAGTGGCATCGACATGGGGCTGAGACTCGTCGAACTCCTCACGGACCGCACGACGGCGCAGGCGGTGCAGCTGTGGATGGAGTACGACCCGCAGCCGCCCTTCGACAGCGGCCACCCCTCCCGCGCGACCCCCGAGGTGATCGCACGAGCGGCGGCGTACGAGAGCGCAGGCAGAGTGGCCCGATGACCTGGCCCTAGACCCCGACGCGCTGCGGCGGGACGGTGAGGCCGTAGAGCGCCATCAGCTCCGGGGTGTCGACGCGACTGCCGTCGGCCACCGAGTCGCAGGCGATGTCGACGATCTGGTCCTTGTGCGCCAACAGGTACGGCCGAGCGCCCACGTCCGCGCTGGCCAGCGTCGCGATGCCGGGCCAGTGCCGGCGGCCGAACAGCATCGGGTACCCGCGCAGCCCGTCGTAGGTGGCGCACACCAGCACATCCGGGTACGGCAGCGCGGCCACCCGGCGGACCGCCGCTGCGGTCAGGCCCGGCATGTCGACGGGCACCACCACCACCGCCTCGATCCCCGCGTCGTCCATGGCGGCCAGACCGGCGCGGATGGACGAGCCGACCCCGGTGCCCCACGCCTTGTTGATCACAACGGTCGCCTTGCCCAGGTCGGCGGTCTCCCGGACCTGGTCGGCGGCGGCCCCCAGCACGACCACGATCTGCTCGCAGCCGGCCTCGGTCATCGTGTCGATCATCTGGTTGACCAGGGGCTTTTCTCCCTGGTGCAACAGCGCTTCGGGACCGCCGATGCGGCGCCCCCCACCTGCGGCGATGATCATTCCTGCGATCCGGTTCAGCTGCGCCCCCTCAAGCACGGGACCGACCGTGACGGCCGGCCCCCTCCTACGGACACTGCAACGAGGAGGGCCTCGCACGAGTGGCGGGGCAAAACGGAGAAATAGCGCAACCGTTACACGCCAGACAGTTGCGCCGGGGGATCAATTGATCATTGGGCGCACTCCGGGGTAGCGGAGGTGTTCGGGTCGGCCTTTGCTCTGCTTCAACCCACGCAACACGGAGGGCCCGAAAGTGTTGCGTGGGTTGAAGCAGAGCAAAGGGAACGGCACGTAGGTGGCCCCTCGTCCGACACCCGGTGCGGGCACCCGACGTCAGGGGCGGTCATCAGAGGGTTGTCACCAGGATTCAGACCCTTGACGCAGCGGCGGCGACCTACTTCTCGTCAGTGGACAACGGCAGGGCAGTGGCCGCCGGTCAGGCCGCGTCGGCGTAGCAGTCGACGATGGACAGATCCAGGGGGAAGCGCACCGGGGTGTCGCCGAACAGCAGCGCGGTGGCCCGCTCACCCGCCCTGCTCACCGCCGCCGCCACGGCCTCGGCCTGATCGGCCGGACAGTGCGCCATCACCTCGTCGTGCTGAAAGAAGACCAGCTCGGCGTCGGTGCCGGCCAGCTCGGCCCGCAGCGTGGCCAGCAGCGTCGAGGCCCACTCCGCGGCGGTGGCCTGGATGACGAAGTTGCGGGTGAAGCGCCCCCGGGAGCGGGCGGCCCGCGCCCGGGGGCTCTGCCGATCGGACGCGGCGTCCGGATCGGTCGGCCCTTCGTCGGGGTCACCGAGCCCGACCGAGCCGGGTGGGCAGGTGCGCCCCAGCCACGAGCGCACCAACCCGCCCGCCTCGCCGGTGCGCGCCGCCGCCTCGACATAGCCGAACGCCGTCGGGTAGCTGCGTTTGAGCACCGCGAGCGCGGGCACCGCCGCACCGCCGGTCTGCCCGTACATGGCACCGAGCAGGGCCACCTTGGCGCGGGGACGGTCACCACCGAACGAGTCCCGGGCGAGCGCGGCGTACAGGTCACCGGCGCCGCCCGCCGCCGCCAGCCGATCGTCCCCGGAGACCGCCGCCAGGACGCGCGGCTCCAACTGGCCGGCGTCGGCGACCACCAGCCGCCAGCCCGGGTCGGCCACCACCGCCCGGCGGATCACCTTGGGGATCTGCAACGCGCCACCGCCCCGGGTCGCCCAGCGGCCGGAGACCACCCCGCCCGGCACGTACTCCGGCTGGAACCGACCGTCGCGCACCCACTGCTCACGCCAGGACCAGCCGTGCGCCGTCCAGATCCGGTACAGCTCCTTGTATTCCAGAACCAGGGGCACCGCCGGATGGTCCACCCCGCGCAACACCCAGGCCCGGGTGTTGGGCAGCTCCACCCCGGCCCGGGCGAACGCCTTGAGCAACTCGGCCGGGGAGTCGGCGTGCAACTGGCGGACGCCGAACGCGTCGGCGATCCGGGCCGCCAACTCGGCCAACCGGCGCGGCGGCCCACCGACCGGGGACGGCTCCCCCAGCAGCTCGGCGAGGATCGCGTCGTGCACCTCGGCCCGCCAGGGCAGCCCGGCGACGCCCATCTCGACCGCGATCAACGCGCCGGCCGACTCGGCGGCCACCAGCAGCCGGAACCGGCCCGGGTGCTCGGTGGTGGCGAGCCGGGCGACCTGGTCGGCGTACACCCGGGTCAGTGCCTCGATGCCCGGCCCCGGCGGACCGGGCAGGGTGTCGAAGAGCGCGCCCTGGCCGTGCCCGGGCGGCGCGGCGGCGCGCGGCGGCGGGTCGGGCGGCACCGCG
>NZ_MUZA01000105.1 GCF_021442385.1 Micromonospora sp. MH99 | reverse complement strand
GGCCGCGCTGCGCGCCGCCGGGGGCCGGGTCGTCGACCGCCCGACCGGCCCGGTCGACCTGGTCCTCGACGGCATCGTCGGCATCGGCGGCACGGGCGGACTGCGGGCGAACGCCGACGGGATGGTCCAGCGCCTCGACGACCTGCGCGGGCGCGACGGCGCTCGGGCCACCGTGCTGGCCGTGGACGTGCCGAGCGGGGTGGCGGTGGACACCGGGCACGTGCCGCTTGCCGCGTCCGGCCGGCCCACCGCGGTCCGCGCCGACGTGACGGTGGCCTTCGGCGCGTTGAAGCCCGCCCTGGTCGTCGGCCCGGCAGCCGCCCTGGCCGGGCAGGTGGAGCTGGTCGACATCGGGCTGCGGCCCTGGCTGCGGGGCACCCCCGCGCTCCAGGTCACCGAGTGGTCGGACATCGTGCAGTGGTGGCCGGAGCTGGGCGCGGCGTCGGAGAAGTACACCCGCGGCGTGGTCGGGGTGGCCACCGGCTCGGCGACCTACCCGGGCGCGGCGGTGCTCTCCGTCGGTGGGGCGCTCGCCGGGCCGACGGGGCTGGTCCGCTACGCCGGTGGCGCTCGCGCCGAGGTGCTGCACCAGCACCCCTCGGTGATCGCCACACCGCGGGTCGCCGACGCCGGCCGGGTGCAGGCCTGGGTGTGCGGCTCGGGGCTGGGCACCGGCGAAGACGCGGCTGCCGAACTGCGGGCCGTCCTGGCCGCCCCGGTGCCGGTGGTGCTCGACGCGGACGCGCTGACCCTGCTGGTGGACGGCTCGCTCGCCGACCGGCTGCGCGGCCGGGACGCGCCGATCGTGGTCACCCCGCACGACCGGGAGTTCACCCGGCTGTGCGGGGAGGAGCCCGGCGCCGACCGGGTCGGCGCCGCGCTGCGGCTGGCCGCCTGGATGAACGCGGTGGTGCTGCTCAAGGGGGACCGCACGGTGATCGGCACGCCGGACGGCCGGGCGTACGTCAACCCGACCGGGACCCCGGCGCTGGCCACCGGCGGCACCGGCGACGTACTGGCCGGACTGCTCGGCTCGCTCCTGGCGGCCGGGGTGCCGGCGGACCGGGCGGCGGCCTCGGCCGCGTACCTGCACGGGCTCGCCGGTCGGGAGGCGGCCCGCGGCGGTCCGGTGACCGCGCCCGACGTGGCGACCGCGCTGCGCCCGGTCATCGCCCGGCTGGGCTGATCGTCGCTGTTCGGGGCCGGTTGGCCGGCTCGGCGGGCCGGGCCGTGCGTCGCCGCCCAACCGGATCGGGGCGGAAAGTAGGCTGGGCGTATGTGGCAGGCCGAGGTACGCGTCGATCTTGATGCCATCCGCGAGAACGTGAGCCGGCTCCGCTCCGGCACCACCGCCGAGCTGATGGCGGTGGTCAAGGGTGACGGGTACGGCCACGGCATGCTCCCGTCCGCCCGCGCGGCACTGGACGCGGGGGCCGACTGGCTCGGCGTGTGCACTCTCGACGAGGCGCTCACGCTGCGCCGGGCCGGGATCACCGCGCCGGTGCTGGCGTGGTTGCTCGCGCCGGGGTTGCCGCTGCACGAGGGGGTCGGCGCCGGGGTGGACCTCGCCGCCGCCAGCCTGCCGCAACTGGACGAGATGATCGAGGCGAGCCGGCGTGCCGGGCGTCCGGCCCGACTGCACCTGAAGATCGACACGGGGTTGTCCCGGGGTGGCGCGACCGTCGACGAGTGGCCGGAGCTGCTCGACGCCGCCGCGAAGGCGCAGGCCGACGGCCTGGTCGAGGTGGTCGGTGTGTGGAGCCACTTCGTGTACGCGGACATGCCTGGCCACCCCACGACCGACCGGCAGCTCGCCGCCTTCCACGAGGGGCTGGCCATGGTCGAGCGGGCCGGGCTGCGCCCCCGCTGGCGGCACCTGGCCAACTCGGCGGCCACCCTGACCCGCCCGGACACCCATTTCGACCTGGTCCGCCCCGGGCTGGCCGTCTACGGCCTGTCCCCGGTGGCCGGCGACACGTACGGGCTGCGGCCGGCGATGACCGCGCGGGCCCGGGTGATGCTCACCAAACGGGTGCCCGCCGGCACCGGCGTCTCCTACGGGCACACCTACACGACCGAGGCCGACGCGAACCTGGCCGTGGTGCCCCTCGGGTACGCCGACGGTGTGCCCCGGCACGCGTCCAACACCGGGCCGGTGCAGCTCGCCGGTGCACGGCGGACGATCTCCGGGCGCGTCTGCATGGACCAGTTCGTGATCGACTGTGGCGACGACCCGGTGGCCGACGGCGACGTGGCGACCCTGTTCGGCAGCGGTGCCGACGGCGAGCCGACGGCCGACGACTGGGCCGAGGCGGTCGGCACGATCAACTACGAGATCGTCACCCGGTTCGGCAGCACGCGGGTGCCGCGCGTCTACGACGGCGAACGCCCCTCATGACGTACCGCATCCCGCGTCCGCGGACCGCCGTCGGCCGGGTCGCCGGCCTGGTCGGCGCCGCGGTCGGAGTGGCGGCGGCCGGCCTGGCCGCCGGCGTCGCGACCGAACGCACCCTGGTCCGCCGGCTCAAGGCCGACCCGGCCGACCGCTACGCGCACGAGAGGTTCGGCGAGCAGCGGTACGACGAGGCGTTCCGGCTGGAGCTGCCGGACGGCACCGACATCCACGTCGAGGTGGTCGAGCCGACCCGCCCGGTGCCGGGGCACCCGACGGTGGTGCTGGTGCACGGCTTCTGCCTGGACATGGGCACCTTCCACTTCCAGCGCCGGATGCTCGCCGCGCGCGGCGACTACCGTGTCGTCGCGTACGACCAGCCCGGTCACGGCCGGTCCGGCCGGTTGGAGACCGGGGAGTACGACCTGGCGGTGCTCGGCCGGACGCTGCGCCAGGTCATCGACCGGACCGCCCCCGAGGGGCCGCTGGTGCTGGTCGGCCACTCGATGGGCGGCATGACCATCATGGCGTTCGCCGAGCTGTTTCCCGAGCTGTTCGGTGACCGGGTGGTGGGCACGGTACTGATGGCCACCTCGGGTGGGTTGATCGCGGAGACCAAGCTGGTCGCGCCGGCGCTGCTCGGCCGGGTCGGTGGCCCGATGCTCTTCATGGTCAGCAACGCCACCCGGTACGGCGGCCCGGTGATCGACAAGGCCCGCAAGTCCACGTCCAACGTGGCCTGGCTGCTGACCCGCAAATACGGCTTCGGCACCCGCAAGCCCAGCCCGGCGCTGGTGTCGTACGTGGAGACGATGAACTCCCGGACCTCCGCAGACACGGTGACCCGCTACCTGCGGACGCTGGCCACGCACTCGCGTTTCCCGGCGCTGGCCGCCTTGGCGAACGCGCCGGTGCTGGTGGTCGTCGGCGACAAGGACATGATCACTCCGGTGACACACTCGGAGGAGATCGTCCGGCGGTTGCCGCACGCCGAGTTCATCAAGATCAAAGACAGTGGTCACGTGGTGATGCTGGAGCACGCCGACGAGGTCAACGCCGCGCTGGCGCGGTTCCTCGAGTCACTGGAGAGCATGGAGGACCGGTGAGTTTCGTCGTCAAACTGCCGACAGTCGAGGACACTCGGGAGTTCGGCCGCCGGCTGGCCGGGCTGCTGCGGGCCGGTGACCTGGTGCTGTTGACCGGTCCGCTGGGGGCCGGCAAGACCGCGCTCACCCAGGGCGTCGGCGCGGGCCTCGGTGTTCTCGGCGACGTCACCTCGCCGACGTTCGTGATCGCCCGTGTGCACCGGCCCGACCCGGCGCGGGGTGGTCGGGTGGCCCTGGTGCACGCCGACGCGTACCGGCTGGGCGCCGCCAGCGACCCGCGTGCCGAGATCGACGATCTGGACCTGGACGCCTCGGTGGACGAGTCGGTGACCGTGGTGGAGTGGGGCGAGGGCCTGGTGGAGCAGTTGGTCGACGCGCACCTGCGGGTCCGTATCGACCGCCGCGACGACGACACCCGGATCGTCGAGCTGGACCCGGTCGGTGGCGACTGGGCCCGACGGATCGCCGAGCTGGGTTGAGGCCTGTCGGCGCGGGAGCTGTCGGACCCGGTGCCTAGAGTGCGGGGGACCGACCCGCGCTGGAAGAGGTTCCTGATGCCCGACGACGCCCCCGCCCTGGATCTGCTGGCCCTGCTGCCGGAGCAGTGGCGTGCCGTGCTCACCCCGCACCTCGATCCGGCTCGCACCGCCGCGCTTGCCGAGTTCGTCGAACGGGAGTACGCGACGCAGACCGTCTTCCCGCCGTTGGAGGATCTCTTCTCGGCGTACCGGCTCTGCCCGCCGCAGAGCACCCGGGTGCTGATCCTCGGGCAGGATCCCTACCACCGCGCCGGGCAGGCCCACGGGTTGAGCTTCAGCGTCCGCGAGGGGGTGGCGGTGCCGCCGTCGCTGCGCAACGTCTTCAAGGAGCTGGGCGAGGACGTGGGCGTGGCCAAGCCGCGCAGCGGCAACCTCGACGGCTGGGCCGCGCAGGGCGTCCTGCTGCTCAACGCGGTGCTGACGGTGCGCCAGGCCACGCCGGGTTCGCACGCCAACTCGGGCTGGGAGGAGTTCACCGACGCCACGATCCGGGCGCTGGACGCCGCGCCGGAGCGGGTGGTCTTCCTGCTCTGGGGCGGCTACGCGCGCAAGAAGGCGGCCCTGGTCACCAACCCGCAGCACGTGGTCTTGGAGGCCGGTCACCCCAGCCCGATGAACCCGCGCGGCTTCCTCGGCAGTCGCCCGTTCAGCGCGGCCAACAAGGCGCTCGCCGACGCCGGCCGCCCCACCATCGACTGGGAACGCACCGCCGGCTGACCCTGCGGCGCAGGCCCTGGCCGCCGGCTTGTTGTTGTGGCGGGGGCGGTGCCGCCCGGCGGGACCGCGCGGCCCTTAGCCACGCGGCGCGGTCAGCCTTCGACAGCGAGTTGCCGCGCCCGGTAGCGGCGCAGCAGTTCGGCGGCCCGCGGCTCGGTCAGCTCCAGCTCGACCAGCGGCACCACCCGATAGTCGCGCCCACCGTGACGCACCTCGATCGTCTCGGGCAGCTCGTCGCACATGGTCGCCCTGATCTCGCCGTACCGGGTCGACCAACGGTGCTCGCCCGGCTCCTCCGGCTCCAGCCACACCCCGCCGAACTCGCCCCACCGAGCGTTCCACCGCTGGCCGTAGTTCGCCTCGAGCCAGCGGGTGAACCGTTTCGAGTCGTGCCAGCGCAGGGCGATCTCCACGGCGTCCACCGGGACCGGTGCGCCCTGCAACAGAGCCGCCGTGCTGCCGGTCAGCACCTGCGGAAAGTCGGTGAGTCGGTCCAGCGTCTCATCCAGGCTCAGCGCGTCGATGCGTTCCGCGATCGGCCGGGCAGCCAGTTCGTCAATGCGGGCGTCGAGGTGCGCGTCCAGCGGCTCGACCTCGACCACCATCTGCACGTCCATCGCTGCGAACAAGCGCTCCAGCACGGGAAAACTCGCGGCGCGGCTGCCGCTCTCGATCCGGGCAACAGCCGCCTGGGTGATCCCCGCCGCCTCGGCCAGCTGGGACTGGGTCAGGTCGCGCAGGTGCCGTTGCTGGCGGACAGCCCTGCCGAGCAGGGTGGCGAGGCGCGTGGGCGGCATGTCGACATGGTGGACCGCAAGCGGCCAAGGAGAAACCGCTCAGCCGAATTCACGACTGAGTGGCCTAGGTCCGAGATCAGTCGAACCGGCCACCCCGCCACCCTGTCGACCGGCCGATCCGCCGCCCCGCCGACGGCACGGCCCGGCCCGGCGCGGCCGGGACGTCATTCCCTGAAAAGCGGTATACCTGTGAGTCATAAATATGACTCACAGGTATACCGCTCATCACGGCAAGTGGCCTCCGGCCCGGTTGAGTGACGTCCCGCAAAGGTCGACTGAGAACAGCCGACGGGAGGATGGCCAAGACGGCCGAGGGGCCGGCCAGGGCAGCCGAGACGGCGATGCGGGTGAAGCGACCAGTCCCGCTCGATGGACTGGACGACCAGGACGGCCATGACGACGCAGCGGGAACGGTCAGGACGGCCCGGTCAGAGCGGCCCGGGCAGCCGGGCCTGCGGCTGGGTCTGCTCAGCCGGGCTTGAGCGGCGGGGCTTGTGCGGCCGGGCCTGCAACTGCCAGCGCCCCGGGCATCAGGACGGTCAGGAGTGAGTGGCTGACCTGGGCGCAGGCAAGGGGACGGCCGCAGGCAGGGGGACGGGCGTAGGCAGCGGGACGGGCGCAGGCAAGGAGGGCGGGGCGCAGGCAGGGGGCGGGGCGTGGCCGGGCGGCGGTGGCGGGGCCGCTAGGCTGGCTAACCGTGCTCGTACTCGTGGTGGACAGCTCGACCCCCGCGGTGACCGCAGCGTTGGTGGAGATCTCGGCGGACGGCGTGACGTCCCGGGCGCACCGGTGCACGGTCGACGCCCGCGCGCACGGTGAACTGCTCGCGCCCCAGGTTGACGCGGTCCTCGCCGACGCCGGAGCGCGCCCGCGTGACCTGGGCGCCATCGTCGCCGGGCTCGGCCCGGGGCCGTTCACCGGGCTGCGGGTCGGCCTGGTCACCGCCGCCACGATGGGGCAGGTGCTCGGCGTCCCGACGTACGGCGTCTGTTCCCTGGACGGCATCGGCTACCCGGCGGTGGCCGGCGAGCCTGTGCTGGCCGCGAGCGACGCCCGTCGCAAGGAGCTGTACTGGGCCGTCTACGACGGCGCCGGTCAGCGGATCGTCGGGCCCGAGGTGTCCACCCCGGCGGTGGCCGCCGCGCGCGCCCGGGAACTGGGGGCGACGATCGCTGTCGGCGACGGGGCGCACCGCTACGCCGAAGCCCTGGACCTGCCGGTCCGGGTCGAGCCGCGCTACCCGGAGGCCACCGTGCTGGCGCAGCTCGCCGCCGAGCGGATCCGGGCGGGCGCACCCAGCGAGCGGCTCACCCCGCTCTACCTGCGCAGGCCGGACGCCGTGGCGGCGATCGGCCGCAAACCGGTCCTGCCGTGAGCACGACGGTACGGCTGGACCCGTTCCGCTGGTGGCACATCGATGAGGTGATGCCTCTCGAGAAGGACCTCTTCGGCGCGGATCACTGGTCGCCGGCGATGTTCTGGAACGAGCTGGCCAACAGGCACCACTACCGGGTCGCCACCGACGCCGACGGCGCCCTGCTCGGCTACGCCGGGCTCGCCGGAGCCCCACCGGACGAGGTGTGGGTGCAGGTCATCGCGGTCCGCCGGGACGTCCAGCGCCGCGGCGTCGGGCGTGTCCTGTTGGAGGAGCTGCTCGCCGAGGCGGCCCGGCGTCACGCCCGCAGCACCCTGCTGGAGGTCGCCGTGGACAACGTCGCCGCCCAGCGGCTCTACGCGATGTACGGGTTCGAACCGATCGGGGTGCGTCGCGGCTACTACCAATCGAGCAACACCGACGCGCTGGTCATGCGGCGCGACGCCGAGCCGACCGGGGACGGACCACACGACCATGGCTGACGAACCGCTGATCCTGGGCATCGAGACCTCGTGCGACGAGACCGGCGTCGGCATCGTACGCGGGCACACCCTGCTGGCCGACGCGCTCGCGTCAAGCGTCGAGGAGCACGCCCGCTTCGGGGGCGTGGTGCCCGAGGTGGCCAGCCGGGCCCACCTGGAAGCCATCGTGCCGACCATGCAGCGCGCGCTGACCGAGGCCGGTGTCACCCTGGCCGACATCGACGCCATCGCGGTCACCTCCGGGCCCGGTCTGGCCGGCGCGCTGCTCGTCGGCGTCGCCGCCGCCAAGGGGTACGCGCTGGCGGCCGAGAAGCCGGTGTACGGCGTCAACCACCTCGCCGCGCACGTCGCGGTGGACACCCTGGAGCACGGCCCGCTCCCGGAACCCGCGATCGCGCTGCTGGTCTCCGGCGGGCACTCGTCGCTGCTGCTGGTCGATGACCTGGCCCGGGGGGTCACCCCGCTCGGCGCCACCATCGACGACGCGGCAGGTGAGGCGTTCGACAAGGTCGCCCGACTGCTGGGTCTGCCGTTCCCGGGCGGTCCGCCCATCGACCGGGAGGCCCGCGCCGGGGACGCCGCCTCGATCGCGTTCCCGCGTGGCCTCACCGCCGCCAAGGATCTCGCCGCCCACCGGTACGACTTCTCGTTCTCCGGGCTGAAGACGGCTGTGGCCCGCTGGGTCGAGGCGCGGCAGCGCGCCGGCGAGCCGGTGCCGGTCGCCGACGTGGCCGCGTCCTTCCAGGAGGCGGTCTGTGACGTGCTGACCAACAAGGCGATTGCCGCCTGCCGGGCGCAGGGCATCGAGACGCTGGTGATCGGTGGGGGAGTGGCCGCGAACTCCCGGCTGCGGGCGCTGGCCGAGCAGCGGGCCGAGAAGTACGGCATCCATGTGCGGGTGCCCCGGCCGAAGCTGTGCACCGACAACGGGGCGATGGTGGCCGCGCTCGGATCGCACCTGGTCGCCGCCGGGGTCGCGCCGAGCCGGCTGGACCTGCCGGCCGACTCAGCGCTGCCGCTGACAACTGTCAGCGTGTGACGGAGGCACCGGAGATGATCGTGCGGATGTGGGAGGCGCGCGCCGAGGCGTACGGCGTCGCCGACCTGATCACCTGGGTGTGCGACACCGCCCTGCCGGAGTTGGAGCACGACCCTCTGCACGTGTCCAGTGAGGTCTTCTCCTCCACCGACCACCGGGTCGTGGTCATCTCCAAGTGGCGCAGCAGCCCGCGTCCGTTGCCCGATCCACCCGCCCTGCTGGTGGCCCGCGCCCCGCACTCCTGGGACTTCACCCAGGTGGATCGCTGACGGGGCCACCAGAGGCGGTGGTTCAGCTGCGGCGCAGCATCCGGTAGGTGGCGATCCCGCCGGTGCCGAGCGCCGCGAGGAAGACCAGCCAGACGACTGTGCTGCTGACCCCGACCTGCGGGCCGGTGTTCGCCGCGGCGGCGGCCAGCAACCCGTCCTGGCCGGGGGCGGGCAGCGCCGCCGGGGGCAGCTCCGGCCAGCGGACCAGCCCGGTGGACTCCAGCATCTGCATGTGGTGCTGCACGAAGGCGTTGGCGTCCTCGCACAGCTTGCGGACGGTCGCGTCGCGGGTGCTGGCCCGGACCGCGCCGATCACCGGAAAGATCTTGCCGTGGGCCACCCGGAGCCGGGTGACGAAGATCTGGTCGAACCGGGCGCCGGAGGCCTTCTGCATCTCGGCCAGCCAGCCCTTCTGCTCGGCGGTCGGCTCGGTGGGGATGGTCGCGCCGAGCTTGTTGGCGGCGTCCACGACGAGCTGGTCGAGCTTCTGGTGCTCGTTGGCGATGCCCGCACCGATCTCCCGGACCTTCGCCGACTGCCCCTTCTCGGCGGCCATCTGACCGGCCGGCATCTCCCACAGCCCGGCCAACCGCACACCGTTGAGCAGTGTCATGTCGGCGGCGTTGAGCTGCTGTCCGCCAGCGGGGGCGGCGATGGCCACTCCGGGCAGGACACCGACCCCCGCGATGATCGCGATGAGCAACATCGCCGCGCGGTGCATCCGGTTGCCCGGCCGACGACGGGCGGATCTGAGCGGTGCCATGTCTGCGGTGCCTCCTCGGTCCGGACCGAAACGCGTCTGGACCGGGCAGCCGCATCCTGCCGACCGCCCGTCCGCCCACTGGTACGGACTGATCGCCCGATCAGTTCATCGGTACGTCCCGTGGAAATGCGTGCGGTGGACGAGCCGGAGCCCTCCGCGCGACGCCGGTCAGCGGGTGACGGCGAGGAAACCGCCGAGCAGCAGCAGGGTGAGTGCGGCCACGGCGAAGAGCACCAGCAGCTCCCGTCGGCCGTGCCCGATCTGGTCACCGGCGTCGGCCGTCGCGGCGGCGGGGTCGGGCAGGGCCGGCAGGTCACGGGTCAGCGCGGCCAGGTCGCCGAGGGTGCGGGAGGCCCACACCGCGCCGGCCCGCTCGTCGAACTCGTCAAGCGTGAGCCGGCCCTCGGTGGTGTGCCGGTGCAGCTCGGCGACCACCCGGTGGCGGTCGTCGTCGGAGGCGCGCAGCTCGACATCCACGCGGGACAGGGTACGCGGATCAGCCCACGTCGAGGGGGTCGGCGAGGAGCCGTTCGAAGGCCAGTTCGGCGGCGCCGATCAGGGGCGCGTCCTCGCCCAGTTTGGGGGTGCGCAACCGGACGTGTTCCAGGCAGGCGCCGAGGGCGTTGGAGTTGAGTCGACTGCGGATCTGGGCGGCCGCGGCGAGGTAGAGGTCCCGCATGGTGCCGCCGAAGATGACCATTTCGGGGTTGAAGACGTTCACCAGGTTGGCCACCCCGAAGCCCAGCCAGTCACCGGCCTTGCGGACCGCCGTCTGGGCGCGGGCGTCCCCCCGGTCGGCGGCGTCGAAGACGGCCAGCAACGCGTCGCGGCCTCGGGCGTCGGACCGTCCGGCCGCGCGGAGCAGGCCGTGCTCACCGATCTCGGTCTCCCAGCAGCCCCGGGCGCCGCACTCGCAGGGCATGCCGTCCCGGACCACCTTCATGTGGCCGACCTCGCCGCCGTACCCGCCGTGTCCGGTGAGTCGACGCCCGCCCGCGATGATGCCGGCGCCGACGCCGACGTCCCCGTACAGGTAGATGACGTTGTCGCAGCCGGCCGCGACTCCCCGGGCGTGCTCGGCGAACGCCGCCACGTCTGCCACGTTGCCGACCGTCACCGGCACGTCGAGGCCCAGTTCGGCGCCGAGCGCAGCGCCGATCGGCTCGTCCACCCAACCCGTGGTGGGGCCGAGCCGGACCAGGCCGTCCTCGCGGCGGACCATCCCGCAGACCGCGACGCCGGTGCCGACGCAGATCGCGTCGGCGGGTACCGCCTGCTGCATCTCCTTGACCGCGCCGGCCAGCATCGGCGCGGCCTCGGCGGCGAGCAGCCCGCGTGGTCGGTCCAGCTCCCGGCGGTCCAGCACCGCGCCGCCCAGGCCGACCCTCGCGGCGCGCAGCCGGTCCACCTCGACGGAGTACGCGTACGCGTACACCCGGGCCGACTCGGGCCGGACGACAATGGACGGTCGTCCGGCCCGGCCGGTCTCCTTCGGCGTTCCCTCGCTGACCAGTCCGACGCTGGCCAGGTCGACGGTGAGCGCGCCGATGGTGCTCCGGTTCAATCCCAGCGCGGTGGTGAGTTCGGCCCGGGTGGTCGCCCCGTGGACGTGCACGTGCCGCAGCAGGGCCCCGAGGTTCTGCCTCCGGACCTCCTCCTGGCTGGGTGCCGGGCGCATGCTGGTGCTACCTTCCGCGCGGTCAGCGGGTGCCGGTGGCTGCCGCGCGGCGACGGGAGAGCGCGTCGACGCTGGCGGCGAGCAGCAGCACGACGCCGGTGACCACGTACTTGACTCCCGCGCTGTACCCCATCAGGCCCATTCCGTTTTCGATGACCGCGACCACCGCGCCGCCGAGGATGGCGTCGAGGACGCGGCCCTTGCCGCCGAAGAGGCTGGTGCCGCCGATGACGGCCGCGCCGACCGCGTAGAGCAGTACGTTACTGCCCCCCGTGTTCGGGTCGACCGAGTTGGCCCGGCTGGCCGCCACGATGCCTCCGACGGCTGCCATCGACGAGCAGATCATGAAGACCGAGATCCGGATGCGGTCGACGCCGATGCCGGCCCGGCGGGCCGCTTCCCGGTTGCCGCCCACGGCGTAAATGTGCCGGCCGTAGCTGGTGCGCTGCAGGACGAAGGTCCAGACGACCAGCAGCACCGCGATGATCGGCACCACGATCGGCACGCCCTTGAGCGAGCTGATCAGGACGTTGCGGCTGCGCTCCAGGTTGAGGACGTACACGGCGGTGCCGAGGATGACGGCGAGCCCGGCGATCCGGAGCGCCACCACGGCGATCGGGTCGGTGATCAGGCCGCGGGCCACCCGGTTGCGGTGCCGCAGCAGTTGCACCGCCGCGTAGCCGGCGACCGCGAGGATGGCGAACGCCCAGCCCAGGGCGGGGCTGAGGTTGCGGTTCGCGATGGCGACCAGCACGTTGTCGCGTACGGAGATGTTGGTGCCCTCCTTCACCAGCAGCAGCACGATGCCCTGGAAGGCGAGGAAGCCGGCGAGGGTGACCACGAAGGACGGGATACCGACCTTCGCGACGAGCATGCCGAGGGTGGTGCCGATGACAAGGCCGGTGGCGATCGCGGCGAGCACCGCAACCCACCAGGGGTAGCCGAGCACGGTGACCACGTTGGCCAGTACCGCCGCGCAGACGCCGCTGGCGAAGCCGGCGGAGAGGTCGATCTCGCCGAGCAGCAGCACGAAGACCAGACCCATCGCGATGAGCGTGACCGCGGCGCCCTGGGTGAAGAGGTTGGCGAAGTTGCCCGCCGACAGGAACGACGACGGCCGCATGACCGCGAACACGGTGCAGAGCACGATCAGGCCGAGCACGGCCGGCAACGCGCCGACGTCGCCACCGCGTACCCGACTGATGTAGTTGCGGGCGTGTCTCCCGACGGTCGGCGGCGGTGTGACGGCCGCCGGGCCGTCCTTGCGCACGGCGGTGGTGGTCATCGGACGCCTCCTGAGATCGAGTCGGCCGCCTGCGGGCCGTCGCCGTTGCCGCCCGGGTCGGTGGCGAGGCCGAGCCCGCCCGAGCGCCCGGCGGTGATCAGCTCAACCACCTGGGCGTGAGTGATGTCGGTGGTCTTCACCTGGGCGACCATCTGGCCGAGGTACAGCGCGGCGATCCGGTCGGAGACGGCGAAGACGTCGTTCATGTTGTGCGAGATGAGGACCACGGCCAGGCCGTTGTCGGCGAGGCGGCGGACCAGTTCGAGGACCTGCGCGGTCTGTGCCACACCGAGCGCCGCGGTCGGCTCGTCCAGGATGACGAGCTTGCTGTTCCACAGCACAGCCTTGGCGATGGCCACGGTCTGGCGCTGACCGCCGGAGAGGCTGGACACGTGCTGGCGAAGCGAGGTGACGGTACGGATGGAGAGCCCCGCAAGGGTCTCGGCGGCGAGCTGTTCCATGGTCGGCTCGTCCAGGACGATGCCGCTGTGCTTCTCCCGGCCGAGGAACATGTTCTGCACGATGTCCAGGTTGTCGCAGAGCGCGAGGTCCTGGTAGACGACCTCGATGCCGAGGGCTGCGGCGTCGCGAGGGCTGCCGATGTGCACCTGTTCGCCGTTGAACAGGACCTCACCGGCGTCGGTGGGGTAGATGCCGCTGATGCACTTCACCAGGGTCGACTTGCCGGCGCCGTTGTCGCCGACCAGAGCGGTCACTTCGCCCGGGTGGACGGTCAGGGCGACGTCGCGGAGCACCTGGACGGGACCGAAACTCTTGTCGATCCCGCGGAGCTCCAGCAGGGGGGTCGCGGACACGGGGGTCTCCTTCTTAAGGGAGGGTCGGGGCCCGTCCGGCGGGCGCCGCCCGGCACGGGAGGGGTGCTCCCGTGCCGGGCGGCGGTGGTCGTCCCGGCGGGTACTGCGGCGTCGGTCAGCTGATGCCGGCGTCGGCGCAGGCCTTGGCGTACGCCGCGGTGCAGACCGTCTCCTTGGTCACGTAGCCGTCGGCGATGACGTCCTTGATGTTGTCCTTGTAGATGGCCTTCGGGGTGAGCAGCACCGAGGGGACGTCACGGCCACCCTCCGGGTCCTTCACCGTCTGGCCGGTGTCCTTCTTCTCGCCCTTGGCAAGCGCGATGGCCAGGTCGGAGGCGGCCTTCGCCTCTTCGCGGACGGCCTTGTAGACCGTCATGCACTGGTCACCGGCGAGGATGTTCTGCAGGCCCTCGGTGCTGGCGTCCTGGCCGGTCACCGGCACCTTGCCGTTGAGCTTGTTCTTCTTGAGGATCGAGATGGCCGCGTTGCCGAGACCGTCGTTGGCGGCCAGCACGCCGTCGATCTTGCCGTTGGCCTTGGTGAGCTGCTGCTCGAAGATCGTCGTGGCCTGCGCGTTGTCCCAGGCCGGCACGGCGTCCTCGGGGCCCTTGACGTATTCCTTGGAGTCGAACTTCGGCTTGAGCACCGAGTCGTAGCCGGCCTTGAACAGGGTGGCGTTGTTGTCGGTGGGGGAGCCGTTCAGGTACGCCACGACGGGGTTCTTGACGTTCTTCTCAGTCAGGCACTTCGACAGGCCCTCGCCCTGGAGCTTGCCGACGGTCTCGTTGTCGAAGCTGACGTAGTACTGGGCGGAGCCGCCCAGGGTGAGCCGGTCGTAGTCGATGGTGGCGACGCCCTGCGACTTGGCCTTGTCGAGCACTGCCTTACCGGTGCCGGAGTCCAGGTTGACGATCATCAGGGCGGTGACGCCGCTGGTGATCATCTGGTCGGCGATGGTCTGGAAGGCGGTCTTGTCGTTCTGGGCGTTCTGAATGTCGTACTTGACGCCGGCGGCCTTGAACGCCTCTTCCAGGAACCTGCGGTCCGCGGTCTCCCACCGGGCGGAGGACTTGCTGTCCGGGAGGATGACGCCGATCTTGGGGGTCTTGGCGGAGCTGGGCTTGTCGGAGCCGGAGTCGTCGCCGCAGGCGGTCAAACCGCCGGTCGCGAGCAGGCCCACGGCGGCGATGGTGAGGATCCCCTTACGCATGTGCAGGGTCCTTTCGGAGGTGGGGGAGGTGTTGTTTTGTTGTGTCCGGCAACGTATTTCGCGTCACACTGGTCCCACAAGACCGCGCAGGTGCCAAGTTTGTTGGAAGCGATAACAATTCAGCAACGCGACTGTTACTCCCCGGGTATCCCACGGGGAGCCTACGTAACGACTGTCGTCAGCGGGTCTGCAACGGCGCGGTGCGGGCCTCGGTCAGCGCCACCAGATCCGCCGCGGCCAGTTCGAGTTGCAGGCCGCGTCGACCAGCCGAGACGTAGATCGTCGGCAGATCCAGCGCGGATTCGTCAAGCACGGTGGGCAGGCGTCGGCGCTGCCCGAGCGGACTGATCCCGCCCCGTACGTAGCCGGTGGCCCGCTCGGCGACCGCCCGGTCGGCCATCGTCGCCCGCTTGCCGCCGACCGCCGCCGCGAGCGCCTTGAGGTCCAACTCGCCGGTGACCGGCACGACCGCCATGGTCAGCGCGCCGTCGACCTCGGTCACCAGCGACTTGAAGACCCGCTCGGGTGCCACGCCGAGCGCCTCGGCGACCAGCGCGCCGTAGTTCGGCGCGTCCGGGGAGACCCGGTACGGATGGGTGCGATACGCGATCCCACGCCTGCCCAGCAGCGCCGTCGCCGGAGTGCCCTGTCCCGCCACACCGACGACGCTAGTGGACCGGGTGGCCGACCAACACGGTCGGTGCCCCGGCCGTCCGGGTGAGCACCAGGCTCGCCGCCTGGTCGCCGGCCAGCCGCAGATCCCGCCGCAACTGCTCCGGTGTGAGCGCGGAGCCCCGCTTGAGGATCTCCACCCGGCCCACCCGCCGCTCGCGCAGTAACGCCCGCAGGCGCTTGAGCGAGAACGGCAGCACGTCGGTGATCTCCAGACACCTGGCGTACGGGGTGCGGGTCGGCCGGTCGGCGTAGAGGTAGGCGATGCTCGGGTCGGCCAGCGTGGCGTCCAGCTGGTCGGCCAGTTCGGCGACGAGATGCGCGCGGACCACCGCCGGGTCCGGGTCGTACAGGTAGCGGCGCGGTGGCCCGACCGACGCCTCGGTGGCGCCCGAGCCGGTGAGCTGGAAACGGTGCGTCTCGGCGCCCACCTGTTGGTAGAGAGTCGCGCGGCGGGGCACCTGGGCCAGGTCGCCGCACCAGAGCGCGGCCTCGACCAGGTCGCCGTCCACGCCTACCCACTCCGCCTCCGCGCCCGCCGGGATGAGCGCGTGGTCCAGGCCCGGCGCCACCTTCACCACCGTGCGCGGCACCCGCTCGGCCAGCCCGGTGACGAAGTCCCACGGCGGCGAGTAGGCGCGCGGGTCGAAGATCCGCCGACCGGTGCCGCTCGTGCGTCGGGCCGGGTCACAGAAGACACCGTCGACCCGGGAGACGTCGAACGCCGTGGCGTCGCCGCACTCGACAGTGAACAGCTCGGCCAGCCCCGCGGCGGCGGCGTTGGCGGCGGCCATCGCGGCGGTCACCGGGTCGGCCTCCACCCCGTACACCCGGATGCCGGCGCGGGCGGCGGCGAGCGCGTCGGCGCCGAGGCCGCAGCCGAGGTCGGCCAGCGTGCGTACGCCTGCCGCGCGCAG
>NZ_MUZA01000104.1 GCF_021442385.1 Micromonospora sp. MH99 | reverse complement strand
AGCTAAGCCCTCCAGCGCCGATGGTACTGCACTCGTGAGGGTGTGGGAGAGTAGGACACCGCCGGACAATCTTCCAGTCGAGGGCCGCCCCATCCGGGTCGGCCCTCGACTGCGTAGCGCCATTGGTGGCGCAATCAGGAAGGATGTACCTGTGAGTTCAGGACCGCAGGGCGGAGATCGTCCCCGTCGTTCCGAAGACCGCACCGACGGCCCGGCTGGACGCGACCGTGGTGCGCGCCGCGACGACCGCCCCCCGTACCGGGGAGATCGGGACAACGCCGGCGGCGCCCGGGGCGGATATGCCGGCGGTCGTGACGGCGGTTCCCGTGGTGGTGACCGCGATGGATCGCGTTCGGGTGCCCCGCGTGAGGGTGGTTTCCGTGGCGGCGACCGCGAGGGTGGCTTCCGCGGTGGTGACCGTCGTGAAGGCGGCTTCCGCGGTGGCGACCGCGATGGATCGCGTTCGGGTGCCCCGCGTGAGGGTGGTTTCCGTGGCGGCGACCGCGAGGGTGGTTTCCGTGGCGGTGACCGTCGTGAGGGCGGCTACCAGGGTGGCGGTGACCGTGGCCGTTCCGGTCCGCCGCGTGAGGGTGGTTTCCGCGGGGGTGACCGCGAGGGTGGTTTCCGTGGCGGTGACCGTCGTGAAGGCGGCTTCCGTGGTGGCGACCGCGATGGATCGCGTTCGGGTGCCCCGCGTGAGGGTGGTTTCCGTGGCGGCGACCGCGAGGGTGGTTTCCGTGGTGGCGATCGTCGTGAGGGCGGCTACCAGGGTGGCGGTGACCGTGGCCGTTCCGGTCCGCCGCGTGAGGGTGGTTTCCGCGGGGGTGACCGCGAGGGTGGTTTCCGTGGCGGTGACCGTCGTGAAGGCGGCTTCCGCGGTGGCGACCGCGATGGATCGCGTTCCAGCGCCCCGCGTGAGGGTGGTTTCCGCGGCGGCGACCGTGACGGTGGTTTCCGTGGCGGTGACCGTCGTGAGGGTGGTTTCCGTGGTGGGGATCGCGATGGGTCGCGTTCCGGCGCCCCGCGTGAGGGTGGTTTCCGTGGCGGTGACCGTCGTGAAGGCGGCTTCCGTGGTGGCGACCGCGATGGATCGCGTTCCAGCGCCCCGCGTGAGGGTGGTTTCCGCGGCGGCGACCGCGAGGGTGGTTTCCGTGGTGGCGACCGTCGTGAGGGCGGCTACCAGGGTGGCGCCCGCACTGGTGCGCCGCGTGAGGGTGGCTTCCGTGGCGGGGACCGCGATGGATCGCGCTCCGGTGCCCCGCGTGAGGGTGGTTTCCGCGGCGGCGACCGTGACGGTGGTTTCCGTGGCGGTGACCGTCGCGAGGGTGGCTTCCGCGGCGGTGACCGCGAGGGTGGTTTCCGTGGCGGTGACCGTCGTGAGGGCGGCTACCAGGGTGGTGCCCGCACTGGTGCGCCGCGTGAGGGTGGCTTCCGTGGTGGCGACCGCGATGGATCGCGCTCCGGTGCCCCGCGTGAGGGCGGTTTCCGCAGCGGCGACCGTGACGGTGGCTTCCGCGGCGGCGACCGCCGTGAAGGCGGCTTCCGGGGCGGTGAGCGGGACGGCTCCCGTGCGCCGCGTGAGGAAGGTTTCCGTGGTGGCGACCGTCGTGAGGGCGGCTACCAGGGTGGCGGTGACCGTGGCCGTTCCGGCCCGCCCCGCGAGGGTGGCTTCCGCGGTGGCGATCGCGAGGGCTTCCGGGGCGGCGACCGTGGTGGCTCCCGCCCGGGTGCGCCCCGGGACGGCGGGCGCGAGGGTGGCTTCCGGGGAGGCGACCGTCGTGAGGGCGGCTACCAGGGAGGTGACCGTCGTGAGGGCGGCTTCCGCGGTGGTGACCGTCGTGAGGGCGGCGCGTCCCGTGAGGGTGGCTTCCGTGGTGGCGACCGTGACGGTGGGTTCCAGGCCGACGAGCGGCCGCGTCGCGAGGGCGACTTCCGGCGCGACGACCGTGGCGCGGGACCGGAGTCGTCCGAGAACGGGCGCACGCTGGCTCCGGTGCTGCCGGACGACATCGCCGCGACCGACCTCGACAAGGAGGTCCGTGCCGAGCTGCTCTCGCTGAACAAGCCGGTCGCCGAGACCGTGGCCCGACACCTGGTCGCCACCGGTCAGCTGATCGACGAGGACCCGGCCGAGGCGTTGGCGCACGCGCTGGCCGCCCGACGGCTCGCGTCGCGTATCTCCGCGGTCCGTGAGGCGGTCGGCCTGGCCGCGTACCACGCGGGGGAGTGGCAGACGGCGATCGCCGAGCTGCGGACGTACCACCGGATGACCGGTCTGCAGAGTCACCTGGCCGTGCTCGCCGACTGCGAGCGCGCCCTGGGCCGGCCGGAGCGGGCCATCGACCTGTTCCGCGGCGCCGACCAGGCGAAGCTGGACCAGGCCGTCGCGATCGAGCTGCTGATCGTCGCGGCCGGGGCACGAGGCGACCTTGGCCAGAAGGACGCCGCTGTCGCGATGCTCCAGGTGCCGGACCTCACCAGCGAGGCGACGGTGCCGTGGACGGCGCGACTGCGGTACGCGTACGCCGACGCTCTGCTCGCGGTGGGCCGACGCGAGGAGGCCCGCGAGTGGTTCTCCCGCGCCGCCGACGTGGACACCGAGGGCGAGACCGACGCCGCAGAGCGGTTGCTGGAACTCGACGGCGTCGTCATCGAGGGAGATGACGAGGACGAGGCCGAGGAGATCGCCTCGGGCCCGGGTGCGCCCGGCTCGGTGCCGGCCCAGCCGGACACCGACCTGACCGCGGGCGACGCCCGCGACCGGGACGCCGACGACTCCGACACGTCCGACCGCGAGACCGACGCCGAGGCCATCCTCGACGAGGGCGACGACGACTTCGACGAAGACGAAGACGACGAAGACTTCGACGACGAGGACGACGAGGACGACGAGGACGACGAGGACGACGAGGACGACGAGGACTTCGACGACGACGAGGAGGACGGCGTCGTCGGCCGCTCGGGCGACCGTGCGGACGTCGACGGCGAGGACGAGGACCGCCACCCGGACGCGAGCGGTACCTCCTCGGCAACCGCCACTGACTTGGCCACGCCGGCCAGCGATGCCCGTGCGGATGACACGGTCGACGGCGACGGCACCGCCCCCACCCGGGGTGACGAGCCGGAGGCGACGCAGCGGTGAGCGCGGACGCCGGGAAGCGGCTGATCGACGGGTACACCCTGGTGGTCTTCGACCTGGACGGGGTGATCTACCTGATCGACCGGCCGATTCCCGGCGCGGTCGACGCGGTGGCACGGCTGCACGCCGAGGGGCGGGCGGTGGCGTACGCCACCAACAACGCCTCACGTCGTTCCAGCGACGTCGCCGATCTGCTGACCGGGATGGGCGTGCCGGCGCGGCCGGAGGAGGTGCTCACCTCCGCCGCCGCCTCGGCCGAGCTGCTGCGGGAGCGGCTGCCGGCCGGAGCGCCGGTGCTGGTGGTCGGTGCGGAGGCGCTGCGCGCCGAGCTGCGCGCGGTCGGGCTGACCCCGGTCAGCCGTGCCGACGAGAAGCCGGCGGCGGTGGTGCAGGGCTACGGTCCGCAGGTCGGCTGGGCCGAGCTGGCCGAGGCGTCGGTTGCCGTACGGGCCGGTGCGATGTGGGTCGCCACCAACACCGACCGGACGCTGCCCAGCGCCCGGGGCCCGCTGCCGGGCAACGGATCGCTGGTCGCGGTGCTGCGCACCGCGTTGGAGCGGGACCCGGACCTGGTGGTCGGCAAGCCGGAGTCGGCGCTGTTCGAGACCGCCGCCCGGCGCGGCGACGGCGGCCGGGCCCTGGTCGTCGGGGACCGGTTGGACACCGACATCGAGGGCGCCCGCCGCGCGGGACTGGACAGCCTGCTCGTGCTCACCGGCGTCAGCGGCGTACCCGAGCTGCTCGCTGCCGAGCCACGACGGCGGCCCACGTACGTCGCGCGGGACCTGGCAGGGCTCTTCGACCCGGCGGCGGCCGTGCAGGTCCCCGGCTCGACGGACGCCGGCGGTTGGTCCGTCACGGACCGCGACGGGACACTGGAACTGGCCGGCGCCGGCCGGGATCTGGACGCCCTCGCCGCGCTCTGCGCGGCGGCGTGGTCGGCTCCGGAGCTGCCGGCGATCCGCCCGGTGGGCCCGGACGCGGCTGCTGCGCTGGAGAGCTTCGGGGTGTCCGCCGACGGGTGACGCCGCCGAGCGCGCTCGTCAGAGCAACTTGCGCAGCTTCATCAGGTCGAACGGGTTGGCCTTGATCGACACCCGGCGGGACGTGACCGCCCTGGTGACGTCCAGGTCACCGCGGACCAGGGCGAGCAGATCGTCGCTGGACGTGCTCAAGGCGATCTTGGCCTTCGGGTCGTCACCGTCGGTCAGCTCGACCAGCCGGCCACCGCTGATCTTGCCGTGGAACGCCGTGTCCAGGTCGGTGATCCGGCAGGCCAACGTGCGTTCCAGATCGATCCGTTCGCGGACCGTCTCGGCGTTGCGGTCCAACCGGGCGGCCAGCTCCTGCAACGCCTGCCGGCACTCGTCCACGCTGGCCACATCTCCCCCTCGCCGATCGCCACGCCGTCCCCGGCACCGTACCGCACGAGACAGTCCGGGGTGCCCGGTAGCGTGACACCTGCAGACCCCGCCCCATGGAAGGACTCAGGCATGCAGGACGCGTGGCGCGCCTACCTCGAACTGGCCATGGGCCTGGCGGAGGCGCCCCGGAAGAGGGCTCAGGACGCCGTGCGTCGCCTCGTCGGCTCGGGCGGCGCGACCGCCGCCCAGCTGCAGGCCCTCGGCGAGGAGCTGGTCACCACCGGCGCCGCCAACCGGGAGGCGCTGACCAAGCTGGTCCGCTTCGAGGTCGACCGGGCCCTCGGCGCGGTCGGTCTGGCCACCGCCGACGAGGTGGCCGAGCTGACCCGACGCGTACGCGACCTGGAACGGCAACTGCGCGAGGCGCGCGCCACCGAGCCGTCCGTGGCGCAGCCCGCCCCGCAGGCCGGTCCGAGCGGCGCGGCGCAGCCGGACAGCGGCCCGGTGCCGTCGGACGGCCCCGCCGGAGCGCCCGTCTCCGCGCCGGTGGCCAAGAAGGCCGTCGCCAAGAAGGCGCTGGCCAAGAAGGCTGTCGCCAAGAAGGCCATCGTGAAGAAGCCGCCCGCGACGATCAGCCGTACCGGGGACGACACCCCGACGCCTGTCGTGCCGGAAGACACCCCGACACCTGCTGTCATGCCGGCGAAGAAGGCCGTCCGTAAGCGCCGCCCGGATGGTGACTCGTGAGCGACGCCGCGCGTCCGGGCCCGCCGCCCGGCATCCGCCCCGGCCCGCCGGGAGGCTTCCGGCCCGGCCCGCCGCCGGCCGGGTCGTTCGCCGCCCGGCCCGGCCCGCCGGTGGGCACCCGCCCCGGCCCACCGTCCGACGGCCTCGACGTCGGCGACGACACGGCCCGCCACCCGGCGGTGGACGCGGCAGTGCGGGCCATGGACAACGCGGCGACGCTCGCCCCGGCCGACCAGATCGCGCAGTACGAGGCGGCCTACGAGACGCTGCGCGAAACGCTCGCCACCATCGACCAGACCTGACCACTGCGACCAGCCCGACAGACCGGAGAACCACCCCATGGCACGTCGCAACCGGCTGGACGCCGAACTCGTCCGCCGCGGGCTGGCCCGCTCGCGTGAGCAGGCCGCCGCGCTGGTCGAGGCCGGCCGGGTCCAGCTGCGCGGAGTGCCCGCGCGCAAGGCCGCCGCGATGGTCGACCCCGCCGATCCGCTGCTGGTCACCGGGGCCGACCCGACCGAGGAGTACGTCTCGCGGGGCGGGCACAAACTAGCTGGTGCGTTGGCCGCGTTCGGCCGCGCAGGGCTGCGCGTCGCCGGGCGGCGCTGCCTGGACGCCGGCGCGTCGACCGGAGGCTTCACCGACGTGCTGCTGCGCGCCGACGCTGCCGAGGTGGTGGCCGTTGACGTCGGCTACGGGCAGCTCGCCTGGTCGCTGCGCACCAACGAGCGCGTCCGCGTCCTGGAACGCACCAACGTCCGTACCCTCGTCGCCGACGCGATCGGCGGGCCGGTCGATCTGACGGTCGCCGACCTGTCGTTCATCTCGTTGCGGTTGGTGCTGCCGGCCCTGGCCGGCTGCACCCGCGACGACGGCGACCTGGCGCTGATGGTGAAGCCGCAGTTCGAGGTGGGCAAGGAGCGGGTCGGCGCCGGCGGCGTCGTGCGCGACCCGGCGCTGCGCGCCGAGGCGGTGCTCGACGTGGCGGCCGCGGCGGCTCAGCTCGGCCTCGGTCTGGCCGACGTGGCGGCCAGCCCGCTGCCCGGGCCCAGCGGCAACGTCGAGTTCTTCGTATGGTTGCGCCGGGGCGCACCACCGGCCGACCCGCAGCGCGTGCGGGCCGTGGTGGAGGCCGGGCCGAACGGCCCGACGACGGCCGGCGACGTGCCGGGCGTGGCGGCGGAGGAGGTCGCAGGGTGAACGCGTACAGCGAGCGGCGCACGACGGCCGGCGGCCGTGCCGGTGCGGCGATGGCGGCGTGCCGTCCGACGGCGGACGGGCGGGCGCTCCGATGAGCCGCACGGCGCTGCTGGTGACCCACACCGGTCGTCGACGCAGCACCGAGCACGCCAGGTCGGTCGCGGCCGACCTCATCGCCGCGGGCTTCGAGGTGCGGGTGGTCGCCGAGGAGGCCGAGGATCTCGACCTGCCCGGGACGGTTCCGGTCACCGGCCCGGAGGCCGCCGAGGGCGCCGAGATCGTCTTCGCGCTCGGTGGGGACGGCACCTTCCTGCGCGCGGCCGAGCTGGCCCGCCCGGCGAAGGCGCCGCTGCTCGGCATCAACCTCGGCAAGGTGGGCTTCCTCGCCGAGGCGGAGATCAACGATCTGGACACCGCGGTCCGGGACGTCGTCGAGCGCAACTACACAGTGCACGAGCGGCTCACGCTCGACGTCACTGCCGAGTTCGACGGTGGCCCGACCATCGAGTCCTGGGCGCTCAACGAGATCAGCGTCGAGAAGGGGGAGCGGGCGCAGATGCTCGAACTCCTCGTCGACGTGGACGGCCGCCCGCTGTCCCGCTACGGCTGCGACGGCGTGGTCTGCGCCACCCCCACCGGCTCCACCGCCTACGCGTTCTCCGGCGGCGGTCCGGTGGTCTGGCCAGAGGTGGAGGCCCTGCTGCTGGTGCCGATCAGCGCGCACGCGTTGTTCAGCCGGCCCCTGGTCACCGCGCCCACGTCGACGTTCGTCATCACCGTCGACCCGTTCACCACCCTCGCCGTGCTCGCCTGCGACGGCAGGCGGGTCTACGACCTGCCGCCGGGTGCCCGGGTGACGGTGCGTCGCGGCGCCCTGCCGGTACGCATCGTCCGGCTGCGCGCCCGTCCGTTCACCGACCGGCTGGTCGCCAAGTTCGGTCTGCCCGTGCACGGGTGGCGGGGCAGCCGCCGGTAAGTGACGGTGACGCACACCGTCGGTGTCCGGCGGTTGTCCACCTGACGACATGTCGCCGCTGCGGCGGCGCAAGGCTAGTGACCTGGTTGTGTGCTGCGTCGCAGACTCCGATCGGTCCTCATCTACGGATGGCGGGCCCACCGGAGTTAAGGAGCGCATCGCATGCACTGGTCCCCCCGCTGGCTCAGCGCCGGCGCGGTCGGCGTACTGGTGGTCGGCCTCGCCGCACCGGCGTCCGCCGAGCCGCCCGCCCGGCCCACCGGCCCGAGCCTGGGCACGTCCGCCCCGGGCGCCGCGCCCGTCCGCATCACCCTCATCACCGGCGACCAGGTCGAGCTGGCGCCGGCCGCGCCGGGCCGGGTCGCCGCCACCGTACGCCCGGGACCCGGGCGTGAGCGGGTCATCTTCCAGACGCTGGAGGTCGACGGCGGGCTGCGGGTGCTGCCCAGCGACGCCCTGCCCTACGTCTCCAGCGGCGTCCTCGACGCCAACCTGTTCGACGTGCAGGAGTTGGCCGCCGACGGCTACGGCGACGCCGCACAGGGCGTGCTGCCGCTGATCGTGCGCTACCAGGAGCCGGCCGCCGGCCGGGTCCGGCCGCTCGGCGGCGTCACCGACGCCCGCCCCCTGGAGAGCATCAACGGCGCCGCGTTGCGGGTCGGCAAGGCCGACCTCGGTGGCCTGTGGAGCACCCTCGCCGGGACACCGGCGAGCCGGACCACGGCCGCCGCGCCCCGACTGGGCGGCGGTGTCGCGCACGTCTGGCTGGACGGGCGGGTGCGCCCGACGCTGGAGCACAGCGTCCCGCAGATCGGCGCCCCGACGGCCTGGGCGGCCGGGCGCGACGGCAGCGGCGTGAAGGTGGCAGTGCTCGACACCGGCGTCGACGCCACCCACCCCGACCTGGCTGGACGGATCGCCGAGGCGCGGGACTTCTCGGGCAGCGGCAGCGCCCGCGACGGGCACGGCCACGGCACGCACGTCGCGGCCACCATCGCGGGCAGCGGCGACGCGTCGGCGGGTCTGCGCAAGGGCGTCGCGCCCGGCGCGCGACTGCTGGTCGGCAAGGTGCTCGACGACGGCGGCTCGGGCTACGACTCGGCCATCATCGCCGGCATGGAGTGGGCCGCCCACTCCGGGGCGAAGGTCGTCAGCATGAGCCTCGGCGGCGACCCGACCGACGGCACCGACCCGATGAGCCAGGCGGTGAACGACCTGACCGCCGAGACCGGCGCGCTCTTCGTGGTCGCCGCCGGCAACGCGGGTGCGGCGCGTACCGTCGGCTCGCCGGGCGCGGCCGCGGCGGCGCTCACCGTCGGCGCGGTGGACCGCGATGACAACCTGGCCGAGTTCTCCAGCCGGGGGCCGCGCCTGGGCGACAACGGCCTGAAGCCGGAGATCACCGCGCCGGGCGTCGGCATCGTCGCCGCGCGGGCCGCCGGCACCACGATGGGTACGCCGGTGGGCGACGCCTACACGACCGCGTCCGGCACCTCGATGGCCACCCCGCACGTGGCGGGCGCGGCGGCGATCCTCGCGCAGGACCACCCGGACTGGTCCGCCGGCAAGCTGAAGGACGCGCTGGTCAGCACCACGAAGGCGAACCCGGCGCTCACCGTCTTCGAGCAGGGCGGCGGTCGGGTGGACGTGGCGCGGGCCCTCACACAGCGGGTGTACGCCTCGGCCACCGTCGACTTCGGCCGGATCACCACCGGTGGCGCGGCGGTGCAGCGCACCGTGACGTACACCAACGACACGACGGGCGCGCAGACCCTGCGGTTGGCCCTGGATCTGCGCAACCTGGACAGCGGCGCGGCCGAGACCGACGGAGTCGCTGTCGGGTCCGGCGAGGTGACCGTGCCGGCGGGCGGCAGCGTGGCCGTGCCGCTGCGGGCCGACCCGGCGAAGCTGGGCCGGGGCCCGCACGGCGGTTGGCTGGTGGCCACGGGCGCGGACGGTGTCGCCGTCCGCACGCCGGTGGGTCTCACCGTCAGCGGCCCGCTGCACCAGGTCACCGTGAAGGTGCTGGACCGGCAGGGTCAGCTGACCCTCTCGCCGGGGCTCACCCTCTACGGCGAGCAGCCCGAGTCGGACTTCTGGGGCTGGTGGCCGGGCGAGGGCACCCTGCAGGTCGAGGAGGGCACGTACCTGCTGACCGCGCTGGTCGAGCACGGCGCCCCCCTCGACGAGCAGCTGACCGAGGCCGTCGAGCCGGAGCTGACCGTCGACCGGGACCTGACAGTGGTGCTCGACGCCCGCAAGGGCACGCCCGTGCGGATCGAGACGCCGAAGCCCAGCGAGCAGCGGGCCACGCTCAGCTACTACGTGCACCGGGTGTTGGGCAACGGCCGGCAGATCGACCACGGCGTGATGGCGTACAGCACGATCCAGCAGGTCAACGTCACGCCGACCCGCCCGGTACGCCAGGGCGAGTTCGAGTTCGCCTCCCGCTGGCAGCTCGTCGCGCCCATGGTGGACGCCACGGTCAGCGGGGTGTCCGGCCCGTCGGACATCAACCTGCTGGGCACGTCGCCGGCGCCGACCGGTCGACGGAAGCTGCCGCTGGTCTGGGCCGGTACCGGAACCCCTGCCGAGCTGTCCCGGGTGCGGGGCGCGGCGGCGCTGCTCGCCGCCGACCCGGACCGTAACGAGGATGAGCAGGTGGCCGCCGCGGCGGCGGCCGGAGCCGCGGTGGTGCTGATCGTCCGACCCGAGGACCGGACCGCGTGGACGGTCTGGCGGCCGGCAGGCGAGCGGCTGCCGATCCCGGCGATGGTCGTCGCGTACGACGACGGGCAGCGGCTGATCGCGGCGGCGCGCAAGGGCCGGGCGACCCTGGACCTGACGCTGAGGGTGGACAGCCCCTACCTGTACGACGTGTGGCAGGTGTCCAAGGGCCGGGTGCCGGAGCGGATCGTGCACACGGTGACCGCGAAGAACACCGCCGAGGTGACCGCCAGCTACGGCGACACGGGCGCGGGCTGGGCCACCGAGGAGCGGTTCGGCTGGCGTCCGTGGCAGGAGTACTCCTGGAACGACGACCAGCGCCTGGTCCGCAACGGGACCACCCGGCAGGAGTTCGTCAGCGCCGGGGACAACTGGTGGCAGCACCGGGTGCTGCACAAGGAGATGTTCATGCAGTGGGGGCAGGTGACCGGTGGGCTGACCCAGGAGCCCCGGCGGTACGCCGCCGACGACCGGGTGACCGAGACCTGGCACGCCCCGGTGGTCCGTCCGGCCGTGCCGGCCAGCGGAGCGCCGGTGCCCACCCGGGCGGGCGACAGCCTGGACGTGCGGATGCCCGAGTTCGTCGACGCCGACGGGCACTACAGCGTGGCCGGCAACAGTGAGGAGGCGGACACCGTCGAGGCTCGCCTCAGCCGCGACGGTCGGCAGATCGCCGACCTGTCCGGCGGTTGGACGCCGGTACCGACCACCGCCGGGGCGGCCCGCTACCGCCTCGACGTGACGACGCGGCGGGCCTCGGACCAGTGGCGTTACGCCACCCGCACCGACACGTCGTGGCAGTTCACCTCGGCCCGCCCGGCGGGTGACGCGGCCGTGCCGCTGTCGCTGCTGCAGGTGGACTACCGGGTGCCGGCCGATCTGCTCGGCACCGTACCTGCCAACCGGCCGCACCAGCTGGGGCTGACCCTGCGCCAGCCGACCGGAGTCGCCGCGCCGACGGGCACCAGCCTGACGGTGCAGGTCTCCTTCGACGAGGGCGTCACCTGGCGGCCCGCGCCGACGCGAGGGTCGGGTACCCGCTGGACCGCTACCGTGCCGGCCGGGCGCGGAACCGTGTCGCTGCGGGTGCACGCCACCGACCGGGCCGGGAACTCCGTCGACCAGACGGTGCTGCGGGCGTACGGCCTGCGCTGACTCCGCGCGTGTCCGGCAGGGCCCGCCGTCGCTTTCCGACGGCGGGCCCCGCCGCGTTCAGAGCCAGCCGCGCCGGGCGACCTGGAACGCCAGCCCGGGTCGGGTGTCCACGCCGGCGGCGTCCATCAGCTCGGCGAGGCGGCGCTGCACCGTCCGGCGGCTCACGCCGAGCTGGGAGGCGATGGACTTGTCCGGTACGCCGGCCACGAACAGCGACAGCAGCCGGGCCTCGTCGGCGTCGGGCCGGTAGCCGTCGACCGGATGGTCGTCGGCCTCGTCGCGCCGGCCCTCGGTGGCGGCGAGCGGGTCGTCGAGTCGCAGTCGGGTGGCCACCCGCCAGTGGCTCTCGAAGAGGGCCAGCAGCGCGTCGAGCAGCTGGCTGCGGCCGATCACCGCGGCGCTCGGCTCGCCGCCGTCCCGGTCGGGCACCAGCGGACAGATGGCGGTACGCGCGTCCACGATGGCCAGTCGGACGGGCAGCCGGTCCAGCACGCGGGCCTGCTCACCGGCGGTCACCCCCTTGGCCAGGTCGGCCAGTGCGCCCGGTTCGAGCAGCAGGTCCCGTTCGTAGATGGCCCGGTAGCTCACCCCGCGGGCCAGCGCGTCGAACTCCTCGACGTTCTCCGGGCCGGCCATGGCGAGGGGGTTCGCCCGGCAGAACCAGAGCACCTCGTTGCGGGCCGAGTTCTGCAGGTCGCGCAGCCGGTCCCGCAGCACCCGACCGCCCCGGATCACCTCGACCAGGTGGTCCACGTGGTGGCGGCGCAGCCCGGAGCGGTACTCCTCGGCCAGTTGGGTGACCCGGCGCCGGGCCGCCTCCAGGTCCTCCTGGCGGCGCAGCAGCGTCGCGCCGAGGGCGACGTCCGGGGCGGTCGGGCGCAGCGGGGCGTCCGGGTCGTTGTCGGTGGGCTGCACCAGCCCCTTGGCCCGCAGCGCCTCGACCTGCTCGACGACCTGCGCCCGGGGGCGTCGCAGCCGGCGGACCAGTTCGTCGACACGGGCCGTGGTGAGCTGGAGCAGGCAGCGGTAGAGCTCCTCCTCGGCGGGGGTCAGGCCGATCACGTCCAACACGGGGCAAGACTGTACGTCGGTGGGGTCCGGGGCGTGCCGGTGCCCGCTCGTGGGGCCCGTCGGCTGGTCAACTGTCGGCCCTCGCGTCTACTGTCGGGTGCTGTGCTGGAAGAGCTGCGCATCACCGGACTCGGCGTCATCGAGGACACCACGCTGCCGTTGACCGGCGGGATGAACGTCATCACCGGCGAGACCGGTGCCGGCAAGACGATGGTGGTGACCGGCCTCGGCCTGCTCTTCGGCGGCCGGGCCGACGCCGGGCGGGTCCGTGCCCAACCGGGCCGGGCCGTGGTCGAGGGGCGGCTACGCCTGTCCGGCCGGATCGCCGACGCGGTGCACGCCCGGATCAGCGACGCCGGTGGCGAGCCCGACGAGGACGGCTCGCTGCTGCTCAGCCGCACGGTGACGGTGGAGGGCCGCTCCCGGGCCCACCTCGGTGGCCGGAGCATGCCCGTGTCGATGCTGGGCGAGGTCGGCGAGCAGGCGGTTGCCGTGCACGGCCAGTCCGACCAGTTGCGGCTGCTGCGCCCGGCCGAGCAGCGGGCCGCTCTGGACCGCTTCGCCGGGCCGGCGCACGAGAAGCTGCTCGACGCGCTGCGCGAGGCGTACACCGGGTGGCGGCGGGTGGTCGACGACCTGGCCGACCGGCGGCGCAACGCCCGTGAGCGCAACCAGGAGGCGGACCTGCTGCGGCTGGGCCTCGACGAGATCACCCGCGTCGACCCGCAGCCCGGCGAGGACGACGAGCTGAAGACCGAGGCGCAGCGGTTGGAGCACGCCGAGGGCCTGCGGACTGCCGCGCAGGTGGCCCAGCAGTGCGTGGCGGGCGGCGCGGAGGCGGCCGACGAGACACCGGACGCGACGGCGCTGCTCGGCACGGCCCGGCGCACCCTGGAGGCCCAGGCCGGCACCGACCCGGCGCTGGGCGAGCTGGCGGCCCGCCTGGAGGAGGCGGCCACGCTGGTCACCGACGTCTCGGCGGAGCTGTCGGCGTACCTGGCGACGCTCGACGCGGACCCGGCCCGGTTGCAGCACGTCTACGAGCGGCGGGCCGCGCTGCGGGCGTTGACCCGCAAGTACGCCGACGACGTCGACGGCGTCATCGCCTGGGCCGACCGGGCCCGCACCCGACTGTCCGACCTGGACACCTCGGACGACCTGCTCGAGGAGCTGGACGCCGAGGGGCAGCGGCTGGCCGGCGAGGTGGCCGACCTGGCCTCCCGGGTGTCGGTGTCCCGGCAGGAGGCGGCGGTCCGCTTCGCCGACCAGGTCACCGTCGAGCTGGCCGGGCTGGCCATGCCGCACGCCCGGATCGAGGTGGTGGTGCTGCCGCGGCCGGCCGGGCGGGCCGAACCGACGCTGACGATCAACGGCGTCGAGGCGGGTGTCGCGGCGGACGGCGGCGACGAGGTGGAGCTGCGGTTGCTGGCTCACCCGGGAGCGCCGTCGTTGCCGTTGCAGCGCGGCGCCTCCGGCGGCGAGCTGTCCCGGGTGATGCTCGCCATCGAGGTGGTCTTCGCCGGCTCGGGCGGTCCGCCCACGCTGGTCTTCGACGAGGTCGACGCGGGCGTCGGCGGCCAGGCCGCGGTGGAGATCGGCCGCCGGCTGGCCCGGCTGGCCCGCAGCCACCAGGTGTTGGTCGTCACTCACCTGCCGCAGGTGGCCGCGTTCGCCGATCGGCATCTGGTGGTGGCGAAGGACACCGGTGGCGCGGTGACCACCAGCGGGGTGCGGGTCGTGGAGGACACCGAACGCGCCCGTGAGCTGGCCCGGATGCTCGCCGGTTTGCCCGATTCGGATCTGGGTATCGCCCACGCCGAGGAGCTGCTGGCCGTGGCCGCCAAGGAAAGGCGGTTGTGACGCCGCGTATTGTGAGCGCAAGCACACCGGCTTGCGCCGACGTGTGCTTCCCTGGGTAGGCGGCCCTGCTCAGGCATGTCGCGACAGAAAAGCCTGCCTCACATGCCAGGATGGTCACGATGCGTCTACCCACGTTGCGCCGGAACCGAAACGCGGAGCCGGGCAGAGTCCTCGGCACCGCGCGCCTTGATCGCCGGACGAAACGGCTGGTCGGCCGGCTGCGCCCCGGTGACATCGCGGTCATCGACCACGTTGACCTGGACCGGGTGGCGGCCGATTCGTTGGTCGCTGTCGGTGTCGCGGCGGTGCTCAACGCCAAGCCGTCCGTCTCCGGCCGCTATCCCAACCTCGGGCCGGAGGTGCTGATCGCCGCCGGCATCCCGCTCCTGGACGACCTCGGCGAGGGCGTCTTCGAGCGGATCCGCGAGGGCGACCAGGTCCGTATCGAGGGCAACACCGTCTTCGCCGGTGAGGAGCCGGTGGCGCACGGCACCCTGCAGGACGCCGAGTCGGTCGCCAAGGCGATGTCCGACGCCCGGGAGGGGCTGTCGGTGCAGTTGGAGGCGTTCGCCGCCAACACGATGGACTACCTGCGCCAGGAACGCGACCTGCTGCTCGACGGCGTCGGCGTTCCGGACATCCAGACCCAGATCCAGGGTCGGCACTGCCTGATCGTGGTGCGCGGCTACGACTACAAGGCCGACCTGGACGTGCTGCGCCCGTACATCCGGGAGTTCAAGCCGGTGCTGATCGGCGTGGACGGCGGCGCGGACGCGCTGGTCGAGGCCGGGTACACCCCCGACATGATCATCGGTGACATGGATTCGGTCACCGACGACGTGCTGCGCTGCGGCGCCGAGGTGATCGTGCACGCCTACCCCGACGGGCGGGCGCCCGGCCTGCCCCGGGTCAACGGCCTCGGCGTCCCGGCCATCACCTTCCCGGCCGCGGCGACAAGCGAGGACCTGGCGATGCTGCTGGCCGACGAGAAGGGCGCGTCGCTGCTCGTCGCGGTCGGCACCCACGCCACGCTCGTCGAGTTCCTGGACAAGGGGCGCGGCGGGATGGCCTCGACGTTCCTGACCCGGTTGAAGGTCGGGGGCAAGCTGGTCGACGCCAAGGGGGTGAGCCGGCTCTACCGGCAGAGCATCTCCGGGTCGTCGCTGCTGCTGCTGGTGCTCTCGGCGATCGCGGCGATGGCCTCCGCGGTGGCCGTCTCCACCGTCGGGAAGGCGTACCTGGGCGTGGTCGCCGAGTGGTGGGACAATTTCGTGTTCCAGCTGTACCGGCTCTTCTAGTTCCCGACCGATCAAGAGGCTGCAAGCGTGATCAACTTCCGCTACCACGTGGTGTCCCTCACCGCGGTGTTCCTGGCTCTGGCGATCGGTCTGGTGGTCGGCACAGCCGCCCTCAACGGCCCGGTCGCCGACTCGCTCAAGGAGCAGGTCACCGGACTGCGCAAGGACAACCAGCAGTTGCGCCAGCAGGTCAACAGCATGGAGAAGCAGCTCGGTCTGGAGGAGGAGTTCGCCGAGCAGGTGTCCCAGGTCGTCCTCCCGGGCACCCTCACCGGACGCCGGGTGGTGGTGCTCAGCCTCCCCAACGGGCGAGACCACACCGAGGGCGTGCTCAAGAAGCTCCAGCTCGCCGGCGCCACCATCACCGGTCGGGTCGACCTGCAGGACAAGTTCATCAACCCGGACAACAACTCCAACCTGCTGGAGCTGGCCGTCACCGCCGCGCGGCCGACCGCTCAGACCACCGGCCTGCCGGGCAACGGGCACGGCGTGGAGACCTCCAGCGCGCTGCTGGCCAGCGTCCTGCTGGACCGCGCGCAGGGCACCGCGCCGGTCAGCGACGCCGACCGGCGGGCCGTGCTCGCCGCGTACAACAACGCCGGTTACCTGACCACCGACAACAACAAGGTCACCGGGCCGGCCGAGGCCGTCGTCGTGGTCAGCGGGCAGCCGTACGTCGACAAGGACTCCGAGAAGCGGGACGAGTCCGTCGTCAAGATCGCCGAGCAGTTCGACCGGACCGGGGCGATCGTGGTGGGCGGCAACGGCTCCGCCGGCGGCAACGTGGTGTCGGTGGTCCGCGGTGACCCGGTGCTGTCGCAGACCATCTCCACGGTCGACAACGCCAACACCGTGCAGGGTCAGCTGGTCACCAGCCTCGCCCTGGTGCAGCAGCTCACCGAGAAGAAGGCCGGCCAGTACGGCGTCGGCGACAACGCCGCGTCCCTGCTGCCTAGACTGCCCCAGTGAGCGAACGACGTACCCCGGTGTCCGGAACCGACGCGCCTGAGCGGGCGACCCCGTGCCTGAGCGAGGTGGCGGCGTGAGGACGCTGGGCCGGCTGCTGATCGCCGGGGCCGGTGCCGCCGCCGCCCGGTACGCCCTGCGCGAGGTGCGGACCGCCCCCGTGGGGCCGGCGCTGCAACGCACCAACTTCCGGGGCCGGACGGTGACCCTGGCGGCCGGGCCGGCGCTCGCCGCCGGTGCGACAGCCGCGGGCGTGTTCGGCGCCACCAGCGCCGCCTCCGGTGGCGCCGCCCTGGTCGCCGGTCTCGGCGCCGGCGGTGTCGGGCTCTACGACGACGTGGTCGGCGCACGTCCCGAGCAGAAGGCGGCCAAGGGCTTCGCCGGGCACCTCGCCGCGCTGCGCGAGGGCCGCGTCACCGCCGGGCTGGTCAAGATCGTCGGGGTGGGCGCCGCCGGGCTGGGCGCCGCCGCGCTGCTCGCCGCCGACCCGCGGGTCGCCGCGCACCCGCGCCGGCAGCGGCACGGTGCCGTCGGCCGGGGGGTCGACGTGCTGCTCGG
>NZ_MUZA01000103.1 GCF_021442385.1 Micromonospora sp. MH99 | reverse complement strand
GTGCCGACGCCGCCGCTGAACCCGCGTCCCGTTCCGGCCCCACCACCGGAACCGCGTCCCGTGCCGGGACCGCCGGCCGCGCCCCGACGCAACGCCATCACCGGGCCCGTCGCCAACGGCCGGCGCGGCAACGCCGGACCGGTCGTGGCCGGCCGACACCGGCGGCACAACGGCGCGTCCGGCCGCGCCGGCTGACAGTCCGTCCGGGCCCGGCACTTTCATCTGGTGGACGCCGCGCGGGTCCCCGTCGCCGGTGACGTCGCCGCCGGTAGCGTCAGTGGGCATGACGGTCGTACATCCGATCGCCCGGGCCTGGATCACCACCGGCGGCACCGGCGCGCAGAACTACGACGAGTTCGCCGACGACGCGGAGATCACCGCGATCATCGAGGCGAACCCGCACAGTGCCCTCGGCATCGAGATGCCGCATCGGGCTCCCGGCAGCCTGGGCAAGTCGTTCCTCGACGCGCTGCCGGACTCGGTGGCCCGCCTCGCCGAGGCCAAGGCCGACGGCAGCTACACCCCCTCCGAGCAGGTGGTCGTGCTGTACCGGATCAGCGCCCCGGGCGAGGAGACGGCGTACGGGCTGTTCGCGATGGTGGACACCGACCAGATCTCCACCCGCGCCGACGAGCCGGGCCTGGTCATCCGCAACGAGGACGTCTTCATCGCCAAGGTGCGCGAGCGCGTCGCGCTGGCCGAGGCGCTGGGTCACCTGCTCTCGCCCGTACTCCTGCTGCAGACCGGGACCGGCGACGAGCTGCACGCCGCGCTCGCGGCGGCGACCGACGCGGCCGGGGCACCTGCCGCGACGGACACCGACCAGGCGGGGCGCACCCACGCCATCTGGCTGCTCGGCCCCGGCCCGGAGCAGGACGCGTTGACCGCTCTCGCCGGTGGCGGCGAGCTGGTCGTCGCCGACGGCAACCACCGCAGCCTGGCCGCCCAGACCGGCGGGTTGTCGCGCTTCCTGGCCGTGGTGACCACCCCCGCGTCGGTGGCCATCCAGCCGTACAACCGGCTGGTCAGCGAGCTGACCACCACGCCGGCCGAGCTGCTCGACCGGTTGCGCGCGGCGGGGGCCGAGGTCGAGCCGATCGACGGCCCGGTCGAGGTCCCGGCGGCCGGCGGCACCGTCCATCTCCGCCTCGCCGGCCAGGGGTACGCGGTACGCCTGCCCGCCACCGCCGACGCCCGCCTGGAGAACCTGGACCACGCCCTGGTCGAGCGGCTGCTGCTGCGCGACGCTCTGGGACTGGATCCGGGCGACAAGCGGATCACCTACGTGGGCGGTGACTACCCGGCGAGCTGGCTCACCGGGGAGGTCGACGCCGGGCGGGCCGAGCTGGCCGTCCTCATCGCGCCGGTGACCGTGGCGGACTTCGTCGCGGTGAACCTGGCCCGGGAGAAGATGCCCCGCAAGAGCACCTGGTTCACCCCGAAGGCGCGCGGCGGCCTGGTGGTCGCCGAACTGCCGCGCTGAGTGAGCATCCGCACGACCGTGTGACGAACCCGGCTCTCCGACGCCGCCGCTGCGGCGTCGGAGAGCGCGGCCTGACAGACTGCCCGGTATGCGCGTCTACCTGGGATCCGATCACGCCGGTTTCGAGTTGAAGGTGCACCTGGCCAACCACCTGGCCAAGCAGGGGTACGACGTGGTCGACGTCGGCCCGCACAGCTACGACCCGGACGACGACTACCCGACGTTCTGCCTGCACACGGGTGACCGGGTGGTGGCCGACGAGACCTCCCTGGGGGTGGTCATCGGCGGCTCCGGTAACGGCGAGCAGATCGCCGCGAACAAGGTTGCCGGCGTACGCGCCGCGCTGGCCTGGAGCGTCGAGACGGCTCAGCTCGCCCGCCAGCACAACGACGCGAACGTCGTCGCGGTGGGCGCCCGCCAGCACACCCTGGACGAGGCCACCGGCATCGTCGAGGCGTTCCTGAGCACGCCGTTCTCCGGCAACGAGCGGCACGCCCGCCGGATCATCCAGGTCGCCACGTACGAGCAGACCCGGGAGCTGCCCGACCTGCCCTGACCCGGGGCCACCGCCCTCAGCGCGGCGAGCGGGGCAACTCCTCGCGGGGCACCCAGTTGCGGCGGACGACCACCACCCGGGCTTCCGCCTCGGCGAGGTCGTCGTCGGTGGGCCGGGCGGCGTCCCGGGCCCGCAGCGCGGCGCTCAGCCCCACCTGGGACGAGCCGGAGCCGACCAGCCCCCGTAACCCCCGCTCGCCGTCGCGGTCGTCGCCGCCGGACCCTCGACGTCGCGGCGGCGACTCCACGCCGTCGTGTACGCCGGCCGTGCTGGCCGTCGAACCGTCCGCGCCGCGCCCGGCCGGGTCGGAGTCGGACTGGTGGCGCAGCCGTCGCCTGCGTCGCTCCGGATCACCCATCAGCCGACCGTACCGCGCCGGGTGGGGAATTCGGCGCGTCGTGCCGGGTTCGCGCCGGACGGCGGTCGGCGACCGATTTGCCGGCTGGCTACCCTCGGATTCGGGCGGTGATCGTGCCGCCGGTCGGGTTCGCCGGCTGGCTACCCTCGAATGCGGGGGTGCCGCCGGTCAGGGGGAGGACGAGATGGCAGACCAGACGCAGCCGTGGGCGGAGCGAACCGTGGAGGTCCCACCGCAGGCCGGCGTCGGGGTGCCGCCGCAGCGGGACGGGTTCCGCCGGGGCGTGGCGCCGGTGGGCCAGCCGCGTACCCCGCGGACCGAACCGTTCCCGGTCGTGGAGCAGGAGCCGACCGGTACCGGCTGGCCGGGGGAGCCGGCGCCGCGCCGACCGTTGAGCTGGCGCCTGGCGCAGTTGCGTCGCGGCGGCGAGTGGAGCGCGGCGGGTGGCCTGTTCGCGTTCGTGTGCTGGGGGATCTGGGCGCTCTCCGGTGGGGGCGATCTGTCTGGCCCGCTGCTGGTGCTCGTGTTGAGCCTGCTGGTGGCGGTCGGCCTGTTCGCGTTGGCCCGGGTGATCGGTCGGTTGGTGCTGGAGCGGCAGCTCGGGCGGGTGCGGCGCAGCGCGTGGGGCGCCCACCTGGCCACCGCGGTCTTCCTCGTCGGTCTCGGTGTGGCCTGGCTGCAGCAGACCGAGTGGGTCGTCTCGGCCTGGAACTGGGTCACCTCGAACTGACCCGGCGCGCACGGGCGGGCCGGCCAGGCCGCCCGCCCGTGCTCGACGTCGCGGGACACCGCGACACCGGTCGTCTCCCCACCAGGCAAGGCCGCTGCTTACCCGGCCGGCCACGGTTCATCCGTGGCCGGCCGGTGCGTCCGTCGTTCGGGTCTGCCCGAACCGCGGGGTTAGCGGTCGTCGCCGTGCCCCTCGGCGTCGCCGCGGGGCGAGGCGACCCGGGCGGCCGGGTCCTCGACGCCGGGCTGGCCGCCGTCCGGGTCGACCATCCCGTCGTAGTTGTAGAGCGGTCGGCCGTCGTCGTGCTCCTTGGTGGTCCTGATGTAGCGGTGCATCATGCCGTCGATCTCCACCTCGACGAGGGCGTCGCCGCCGGTGTCGTGGGTGCTGCCGTCGCGGGGGCCGCCGACCAGGTGGGCTGTGGTGTTGGTGTCCATGTGTCTGCCCTACCCGCCGGCCGGAAGCCGGAAACAGGCGAAATGTCGCCCGGGGGTCAGCCGGTGGCCGCCTCGGCGGCGGCGTGGTCGCGGGCCACCCGGACCAGTTCGACCAGGCCGCCCGCGTACTCCTGGGACTCGCCGTGGGCCTCGTCGAACGGTGGCTGGAAGCCGACGCCCTCCCACTCGCCGGTGGTCGGGTTCCACCTGTCGTTGCCGACCTCGAAGTCCCAGGCGAAGATGCCCAGCTCGTAGTAGAGCTGGTCGGCGGAGTTGCCGGCGGCGGAGTAGAGCACGTCGGCGACCGGACCGGTCTGCGACGGCCAGGTGACGGTGCCGCGTTCTTGCGCGATGGCGCCGACGATCCGCCGGGCGCTGTTCAGGAACAGCGTCGACTCGTCGATCGACGGCCGGGGCAGGGTGATCCGCCCATCGGCCCGGTACGCCCCCGGCGGCCACATGAAGTACCCGCCGTAGGAGTGCACGTTCATCGCGAACCTGATGTTCGGGTGGGCCTTGGCCAGCGCGATGACGTTGCCGCTCTCCGCCTCGGACAGCTCTGCCGTGCCGGCGTAGGTGCCGGAGAGACAGTTGGCGCTGGCACCCACGTACCCGTCGAAGTACGACCCGACCGTGTAGTTGCGGTTGACGTCGACGCCCCACGAGTTGCGGTTCTTCGGGTCGCGGGCCGGCCCGGTGCAGTGGTTGACCAGGTTCTTGCGCTGGAAGTTGTAGTCGTTGAACGAGTAGTTCGCGCCGTCCGGGTTGACCGTCGGGATGACGAAGATGTCCACCTGCTCCAGCAGCTCCCGGGTGGCCGGGTCGGTACGGGCGTTGGCCAGCATCCGCTCCGCGAACTCCAGGGTCACCAGCGGCGTGGCCCACTCCCGGGCGTGCTCCTGGGAGTACGCCAGCACCCCGACTCGGGAGCCGTCGCGGTGCACGCCGAGGCGCAGCGCCTGGACCGTCCACGGCTTCGCCGGCACCTCGGTGCCCTGCAGGCCGTCGTCGAGGCGGGTCGGCCCGGCGACCGGCATCGGCAGGCCCGCCGAGCCGTCCTCGACGGTGGCCCGGAACCGGTTCGGTTGCCGGGCGTTGATCGCCGCGGCGACCTCGTCGGTGGTGCTCACCGTCTTGCCGGCGGTGTCCGTGGCCAGCGACACCGTGAGAACCCGGTCGCGGTAGCCGACGGTCAACGGCCGGTTCCGCCGGCCCGGGTCGACCGTGCGCACCTGGACACCGTTCATGCCCCGGTCGCCGAAGCGGACCGACTCGACGACCACGGCGGCGGCCGCCGGATCACCGAGATACGCGACGGCGGTGCGCCGGTATCCCTGGGTCTTGTTCGGCAGGTCGATGACGTCCACCAGGTCCCGGTACTGGCGGCCGAGCCGCTTGATCCGCGCCTGGATGTCCACCGGCGTCAGGTACGCGTCGATGAAGTCCTTCTGGTAGCCGGCGGGCAGCGGCGGCGGGGTGGCGTTCGGCCACAGCGCCGGGGTGACCACCCGGCTGACTCCGCCGAGGCTGGAGGTGGCGGTCAGCTGGACCGGCCGGCTCGGCACCGGCTGGGGGAGGTTGTAGTGGTACTGGTATTCGCCCGCGTCCTCGAACCGGTAGAGCGGGAACGACCCGGTGGCGCCGTCGGCGGTCCGCCAACTGACGGTGATCTCCACGTCCGGGTCGTCGGTGGCGGTGGTGGCGACCTGCGCCTGCAGGAAGGTCTGCCCACCTGTGGTCCACCAGTACGCCTGCTGCACCGCGAGGGTGTCGACGGCGGCGGCGGTGGTGGTCCGCTGCCCGGCGCCCGGGGCGCGTAGCCCGGCGGCGGTACGGGCCTGCGCCGCGCGGACGCTTTCGGCGAAGTGCCGGCTGCCGTCCCCGGCGCGCTGCACGATCTGCGTCGCGGTGGCGCCCTGGGCGGTCAGGTCGGCGAGTTGGGCGCCGGTCAGCACCAGGTCGGCGAGGATCCGCCCGTCCCGGGCCCGGGGTCGGTTGGCCAGGTCGACGCCGGCGGCGACGAGCCTGTCGAGCTGGGCCTGATCGCGCAGCCGCACCCGGACCAGGGCGGTCTCGGTGGCGGTCAGGGTGATCGGTGTGGCATCGGCGGCGGCTCTCGCCGCCGCCGGACCGGGATGGGACAGCGCCGCGCTGATCAGGATCGCTGTGGTGGCGGCAGCCATCCACCGTCGTCGGACGATCATGTGCCCTCCTGTGACGGACGTTGATGTGCGTGGTCCTTACACCAGTGCACAGATCGACACCTGTCAAGGGATCTCGCTGACGACCGGCACCAGGCTCTGGCGGCTCGACGTGGGGTCGGACGTTACCGGGGAAGCCGTGCGCGGTCGCCGTCACGGTTTGACGCGCAACCGGCCTCGACTCCGGCGAGTTCCTCTTTCGCAGTGCAACCCGCTGGGCCGGACCCGGCGTGACTATCTCGAATCGGGGATCGGAGGCCTGAATGAGCGATCGCGACGCGGCGTTCGCCGACTACTTCGCGGCGAGGTCGGACGCGATGCGCGGCACGGCGTACCTGCTGTGCGGTGACTGGCATCGGGCGGAGGACCTGGTCCAGACCGCGTTCGTGAAGCTCTACCTGGTCTGGAACCGGGTCTCCCGGCACGAGGTGCTCGACAACTACGTGCGGCAGATCCTGATCCGGACGTTCCTCGACGAGCGCCGCCGCGGCTGGTGGCGGCGTGAACGCGTGGGCGGCGACAACGCCGAGCAGGCGGCACCGTCGGACTCGCCGGAGACCCGTCTGGTGCTGCTGCGGGCGCTGGCCTCGGTGGCGCCGCGCCAGCGGGCGGTGCTGGTTCTCCGCTACTGGGAGGACCTTTCGATCGAGGACGTCGCGGCGCTGCTGGACTGCTCTCCGGGGACGGTGAAGAGCCAGGCGGCGCGCGGGCTGGACACGCTGCGCGGCCTCCTGGCAACCACACACAGCGGGATCGAGATGGGGCAATGATGAACGGAGAAGACCTGCGCGAGGCGCTGCGCCGCGAGATGGCGGACGCCACCTCGCCACCACCATTGAGTACGGCGGCCGCGCTCGGGGCGGGACGACGCGCCCGTGGTCGCCGCCGTGCCGCCTGGGCGTGCGCCGGATCGGCGGCGATGGTGCTGGCGGTCGCCGGCCTCGCGGCCGTGGGCACACCCAAGGGCGACATCTACCAGCCGGCGGGCGGTCCGCAGGCCATCCCGAACCCGTCGACGTCAGACACCAAGAAGCCGTGGCCGGCCGGGCCGGACGGTCAACCACAGGAGGACCGGACCGCCCGGGCAGGGTCGAAGTACGACCAGGGGGTACGGCTGCTCGACGAGGTCGTCTCCGTCGTGCCCGCCGGCTACACCGCGCCGGCGGACCCGCCGAACCAGCCCGCCGACCAGAGGACGCTGCGGACCCACCAGGCGCAGTTCGAGGACACGGTGAACGGCGTCGACCTGTGGAGCTACCTGACCTCGGTTGCCGTTGCCCAGGGGCAGGACACCGGGCGTGTGGTCGTCGAGGTGCACGACGCTGGCAACCAACTACCCGCTGAACCCTGCGCGCTGGCCCGCCAGTTCTGGGGCATGCAGGGCGAGTGTCAGGTCGAGGCCGTCGGGGCGGCGCAGGTCGGCGTGGTGGTCCGGCCGGGTGACGACGACCGGCTCGACCAGTGGGCGGCCTACCGGCACCCGGACGGTGTGGTGGTGTTCGTCGCGCAGGGGAGGCAACTCACCGAGACCCGGCCGGAGTTGACGAAGCTGCCGTTCTCCGTGCCGCAGTTGGCGGCTCTAGCGGTCGACGAACGGTTCCACCTCAGGTGACACGGTGACCCGGCCCTCCCGGGCCACCCGCCGATAACTCGGAGGCGGGCCCCGCCGCCGGTGCGGCAGCATGATCACATGACGTGGACGCCGGGGCACTGCGGAGAAACCAGCGCGGAGACGAAAGCGGCGCTGGAGGTGGCGATCGCGGCGGCCACCCAGCGTTCCGCCGCCGGCCGGAAGACCGTGGAGCACCTCACCTTCCTGGTGAACGGTGTCGTCGCCAACGCCGACCACGACCTGGGCCGGGCGGCACTGCGGGCGCTGGCTCGTTCCCCGAAAGTGGTGGCCCGGCTCGACGAACACGCCCGCCAGGTGCTGTGGTGCCTGCCGGACCAGTCGCCACCGCTCGTTCGGCTGGTGGCCGGTCTGACCCGACCCACTGTCGACCCGCTCGCCGTGGCGATGGCCAGCACCCACCGCGACGGACGCGTCCGCGAGCGCGCGGTCCGATCCATGCTGGACGATCCCCACCCGGATCTGGTGCCGTTTCTGGTGCTGCGCACCGGCGACTGGGTCCAGCAGGTGCGGGACCGGGCCCGCGCTGGCCTCGCGCTGCTGCTGGCCGACGACCCCGCCACGTACCTTCCGGCGGCGATGCCGATGGCACTGCTGGTGGACGCCCGGTCGCGCGGCGGCTTCGCCGCCAACCAGGTCACGGCCACGCTGCTCAGCGCGCCGCCGGCCGTACGCCGGATGGTCGGAACCTCCGGCTCCGCGGCCCAGCGGCGGCTGGTCTTCGAGATGGAGGTGGCGCAGCGCTGGCTGCGGATCGAGGACCTGGTCGCCGTCGCGGAGTCCGAGACCGACGTACGTATCCGCTCACTGGCGGCCGAGGCAGCGTGTCGGGAGGCGGTGTGGACCGGGCGGCTCCCGATCCTGCGGCGGCTCGCCCGCAGCCGCCGACCGGACGTACGGGCGGTCGCTCTCACCGGCCTGCTGCGGGTCGGAGAGCCGGCCGAGGTGGCCACCCGTCTCGATGACCCCGCGTCGCTGGTGCGGGCCATCGCCAGGGAGGCCGGTCGGCGCGTCGGCACCGACGCGCTGGCGCACTACCGGGCGGCGGTCACCGGCCCCGCGCCCACACCGGGTGCCGTCCACGGCTTCAGCGAGAGTGCTTCGGAGGCCGACGCGCCGCTGCTGAACCGGCTCCTCACCCATCCGGTCGCGACGATCCGCGCCGCAGCCGTCCGTGGCCTTCGCCAGCTCGACGCCGTCGACAGCGGCCGGATCCTGCCGTTGCTGACCGATCCCGCACCGTCGGTCGTTCGCGAGGCCACCACGGCCCTCCGACCCGTCGCGGCAACCCTGCCGGCGGAGCTGCCCTGGCAGTTGCTCACCGGCGCGCGGGTGGAACTGCGGCGCGCGGGCTATCGGCTGCTCGGCACGGCACCCGTAGCCGTGCGGTTGCGTGCCGCCCTGCTCCTGGCCGTCGACCCCGATCCGGGGTTGTCCCGACGCGGTCGTGCCGACGTGACCGGGCTCGTACGGGACGCCAGCCGTACGACCTGGCGTCGCACGCCGCTGCCCTCTCTCGACGTGACGACCGCCCAGCATGCGGACCTTCTCGTGCTGGCACGGCGCGCGGCGCCCGCCCTCGGCGAGGAGGTCAGCGATCTGCTCGCCGCCTGGCTCAGGAGGTCTGCCTAGGCGCGCTTCAACCGGCCCAGGATGAGGGGAGGCAGCCCCTGGCCTGGGCCGGAGGTTGTTGGAGCGGGCGACGGGAATCGAACCCGCACCGTCAGTTTGGAAGACTGAAGCTCTGCCATTGAGCTACGCCCGCGCTCCGCCCCGCCGAAACGGGACGCGCCGACAGCGTACCCAATGGCCGTGTCCGATGCGCAGCCGCGCCACCGCCCCGCGGCGTCGCGGGACACGCGCGTCACGTGTCGACCGCCCAAGATCCGCACCACCTCGGGGAAATGGCGGTGTCCCCGCTCGCGGATACCCCCACATCCCCGAAGTCGTGCGGATCTTGACGTCGGGCGCGGGCGCGCGGGGCACAAGGTGCGACTTTCGGGCGATGTGTCCGGGTGGGGGCCGCCCCGGCACCGCTTGCGGCGCGGCGACGGCATAGACTGCACGTCGCCACGGGGTGTGGCGCAGCTTGGTAGCGCACTCGCTTTGGGAGCGAGGGGCCGTGGGTTCAAATCCCGCCACCCCGACTGTCGTCCGCGTCCGGGTCGCCCCGGGCGCTAGCAGCCGGCCGGGCCGGCTCGCCTACACTCGATGGGCCAATCGAAGGCCCAGAATCAAAACCCAGATCCGTCAAGGAGTACGCCTGTGAAGAGCACCGTCGAGACTCTGAGCCCGACGCGCGTGCGGCTCGCCATCGAGGTGCCGTTCGTCGAGCTCGAGCCGAGCCTCAAGAAGGCGTACCGGGAGATCGGTTCGCAGGTCCAGGTCCCGGGCTTCCGCCGGGGCAAGGTGCCGACCGCGGTGATCGACCAGCGGGTGGGCCGGGGCACCGTCCTCAACGAGGCCGTCCAGGACGCTATCCCGGAGAACATCATGGCCGCGGTGCGCGAGCACGACCTGAAGACGCTGGGGCGTCCCGAGGTCGAGATCACCGAGTTCAACGACGGTGACTCGCTGAACTTCACCGCCGAGGTCGACGTCCGTCCGGAGATCACGCTGCCCGACGCGACGACCATCGAGGTGACCGTCGACGAGCTGCAGATCGATGACAGCGAGATCGACGAGCAGGTGAAGAACCTGCGGGAGCGGTTCGCCACCCTCAAGACCGTCGAGCGGGCCGCCGCCGAGGGCGACTACGTGCAGATCGACCTGAACGCCACCGTCGACGGCGAGGACGTGCCGGGCGGCCAGGCCAGCAACATCTCCCACGAGGTCGGCAGCAAGCAGCTCCTGCCGGGCCTGGACGAGGCAGTGGTCGGCCTCGCCGCCGGCGACAGCACCACCTTCACCACCCAGCTGGTCGGCGGCGACTTCGCCGGCCGGGACGCCGACGTGGCGGTGACCGTGCGCACGGTCAAGGAGAAGGAGCTGCCGGAGCTGAACGACGAGTTCGCCCAGATGGCCAGCGAGTTCGACACGATCGAGGAGCTGCGCGGCGATCTGCGGGCGCGGGTCACGCAGGGCAAGCAGGTCGAGCAGATCTACGCCGCCCGGGACAAGGCGCTGGCGCAGCTGGTCGAGGCCGCCGAGGTGCCGGCGCCGGAGGGCGTCGTCCGTGAGGAGGTCGCGAGCCGCAAGCAGGCGATGGTCGACCAGCTGGAGCGGATCGGCGCCTCCATGGAGGAATACCTCGCGGCCGAGGAGAAGACTGAGGAGCAGATCGACGCCGAGCTGACCGAGGCGGCGACCGAGGGCGTCAAGGTGCAGCTCCTGCTCGACACGCTTGCCGACGCGGAGGACGTGCAGGTCTCCGACGACGAGTTCGGGCACGAGATCGTGCACCGGGCGCAGCGCGCCGGGATGGCCCCGCAGCAGTACTACGACCAGCTGGTGCGCTCCGGCGCGGCTGCCGCGGTCTTCGGCGACGTGCGGCGGGGCAAGGCGCTCGCGGCCGTCATGGAGCGCATCTCGATCAAGGACTCGGCCGGCAACGAGGTCACCCTGGACGCGCTGCGCGCCGCCAACGAGGCGGAGCACAACCACGAGCACTGATTCGTCGGGTGCGGCCGCCGTCCGCCGCTGAGCGGTGGGCGGCGGCCACATCCGTTTCCCGGGTACGCCCGGACGCCCGCGCCGCGGGTGCGCCCGACGCAACTGCGCTGAGAGCGAACAGTGCCCCGACCGGGACTCTGCCGCCCCGCACAGCGGTTAGTGTCGGGAAAGACGGTACGGAGAGCGAAGGGCTGCCATGACCGACATGCACATCCCCAAGAAGTCGCTCCGGGCGATTGACGCGCGCGGTGGCGACTCCATTGGCAACCTCGACGACTCGGTCTACAACCGGTTGCTCAAGGAACGCATCATCTTCCTGGGCAGTGAGGTGACCGACCAGGTCGCCAACCGCATCTGCGCGCAGCTGCTGCTGCTCGCCGCGGAGGACCCGGACCGCGACATCAACCTGTGGATCAACTCGCCGGGTGGCTCGGTCTACTCCGGCATGGCGATCTACGACACCATGCAGTTCATCGACAACGACGTGTCGACCGTGGCGATGGGCATGGCCGCCTCGATGGGTCAGCTGCTGCTCTGCGCGGGCACCAAGGGCAAGCGTTACGCCCTGCCGCACGCTCGGATCATGATGCACCAGCCGTCCGGTGGTCTGGGCGGCACGGCGTCGGACATCGCCATCCAGGCGGAGCAGATGCTCTACACGAAGCGGATGTTCCAGGAGCGCGTCGCGCACCACACCGGCCAGAGCCAGTCGCAGATCGAGGCCGACTCGGACCGGGACCGTTGGTTCACCGCCCAGGAGGCCATGGACTACGGCTTCATCGACAAGGTGATCATCGGGGCCGCTCAGGTTCCGGATGGCGCCGGGACCCTGAGCTGAGGAGCTGACGATGACCGATCTGAGCTTGCCGCCCCAGTTCGCGGCCGTGCACAACCGGTACGTGCTGCCGTCGTTCGTCGAGCGCACGTCGTACGGGGTCAAGGAGTCGAACCCGTACAACAAGCTCTTCGAGGACCGGATCATCTTCCTCGGTGTCCAGGTGGACGACGCGTCGGCCAACGACGTGATGGCCCAGCTGCTGACGCTGGAGGGCACCGACCCGGACCGCGACATCATCATGTACATCAACTCGCCGGGTGGCTCGTTCACCGCGATGACGGCGATCTACGACACCATGCAGTACGTCCGTCCGGACATCCAGACGGTCTGCCTCGGGCAGGCCGCCAGCGCGGCGGCGGTGCTGCTGTCGGCGGGTACGCCGGGTAAGCGGATGGCCCTTCCGAACTCGCGGATCATCATCCACCAGCCGGCCACCGAGGGCGGCTACGGGCAGGGCTCGGACATCGAGATCCAGGCCCGGGAGATCCTGCGGATGCGGACGCAGCTGGAGGACATGCTGTCCCGCCACTGCAACCGCCCGATCGAGCAGGTTCGCAAGGACATCGACCGTGACAAGATCATGACGGCCGAGGAGTCCAAGGAGTACGGGCTGGTCGACACGATCCTGACCAGCCGCAAGAAGGGTTTGCTGGCCGCTCAGGCCGCCAGCTGAGCACTACCGGGTCAGAGGTTGGCCGGGGCGCGCGTTCCCGGCCGACCTCTGACACACCCGTTTTGGGGGTCGGAGAATGCTCCGCCAGCGGGTAACGTCGGGTCCGTACCGCTTCGCCGGTTGGGCCGGTGGGGTGAACGAAGTCGGGCGGCAGGCAGCGCCCGCAGGTCAGGGCCGGGTCTCCGGCCGATGAGTGCAGGGAGAACGTAGGTGGCACGGATCGGTGACGGCGGCGACCTACTGAAATGCTCCTTCTGCGGCAAGTCGCAGAAGCAGGTGAAGAAGCTCATCGCGGGCCCCGGGGTCTACATCTGCGACGAGTGCATCGATCTCTGCAACGAGATCATCGAAGAGGAGCTGGCCGAGTCCGGCGAGGTGAAGTGGGAAGAGCTTCCCAAGCCGATGGAGATCTGCCAGTTCCTCGACAACTACGTCGTCGGGCAGGATCAGGCCAAGAAGGCGCTCGCCGTAGCGGTCTACAACCACTACAAGCGCATCCAGGCCGAGGCGGCCGGTGCGCCGGGCTCCGGCAGTGACGCCGTCGAGCTGGCGAAGTCCAACATCCTGCTGCTCGGGCCGACGGGGTGCGGCAAGACCCACCTGGCGCAGACCCTCGCCCGGATGTTGAACGTCCCGTTCGCGATCGCCGACGCCACCGCGCTGACCGAGGCGGGCTACGTCGGCGAGGACGTGGAGAACATCCTCCTCAAGCTCATCCAGGCCGCGGACTACGACATCAAGCGCGCCGAGACCGGCATCATCTACATCGACGAGGTCGACAAGATCGCCCGTAAGTCGGAGAATCCGTCGATCACGCGCGACGTCTCCGGCGAGGGTGTGCAGCAGGCTCTGCTCAAGATGCTGGAAGGCACGGTGGCCAACGTGCCGCCGCAGGGTGGTCGTAAGCACCCGCACCAGGAGTTCATCCAGATCGACACCACGAACGTGCTGTTCATCTGTGGTGGTGCGTTCGCCGGTCTGGATCAGATCATCGAGTCCCGCACCGGCCAGGGCGGCACCGGTTTCGGCGCCCGGCTCCGGTCGGTGTCCGAGCGGTCGACCGATGACATCTTCAGCCAGGTCATGCCGGAGGACATGCTCAAGTTCGGGCTGATCCCCGAGTTCGTCGGCCGGCTCCCGGTGATCACCAATGTGCGCAGCCTGGACCGCAGCGCTCTGGTGCGCATCCTCACCGAGCCGCGCAACGCGCTGGTCCGGCAGTACCAGCGGCTCTTCGAGCTGGACGGGGTCGAGCTGGAGTTCGACGAGCCGGCGTTGGAGGCGATCGCCGACCAGGCGATGCTGCGGGGCACGGGTGCCCGCGGTCTGCGGGCCATCATCGAGGAGGTTCTGCTCTCCGCGATGTTCGAGGTGCCGAGCAACCCCGACGCCGCCCGGGTGCTGATCACCCGCGAGGTCGTCCTGGAGAACGTCAACCCGACAATCGTTCCGCGCGAGTTCACCGGGCGTCGGGCCCGGCGGGACCGCGAGGAGAAGTCGGCCTGATCGTCCCCGCGTCACGCCGGCCGTTCGCTACTGACGCGGCCGGCGTGACCGTGTTCGGCGGTCCCACTCGCCCGACGGCGTGACAGTCACCATCATCAGCCGGGCCGGTTCCTCGGCGTCGTTGCGGTAGCCGTGCTCCCGGTCGGCGTGGAACTCGATCGTCTCGCCCGCCCGGACGGCGTGATCCTGCCCGTCGACCTGGACGATCACCGTGCCGGCCAGGACGTGCAGCACCTCGCGGGTGCCGCGCGGGTGGTCGGAGGAGCGCTGTCCGTCCCCGGGCTCCAGCCGCCAGTCCCAGAGCTCGACCAGGTCGGGCTCGCCCAGCCCGCTGAGCAGCTGGCCGGTGCCGCCGTGCTCGCCCTGCCAGAGCACGGGCGCCTCGGCCGTGGAGCTGATCCGCACTGTCCGCTCCTCGTCCGGCTCGACAAGTCGGGCGATGTTGACGCCGAACGCGTCAGCGACCCGGCACAGCGTGCCGACGCTGGGGTTGGTGCGGGCGCTCTCGATCTGCACGAGCATCGCCTTGCTCACCCCGGAGCGGCCGGCGAGTTCCTCGAAGGACCAGCCCCGGGCGGCGCGCAGTTCCCGTACCTGCCTGGCGACGGCGGCGGTCACCGCGCCCACCCGGCCACCTGTGTCGGTCATCAAACTATCCTTCGCGGTCACTATTGTGGTACGACAGTCGCATGCTACCCATTCTCCTGGCAGCGGTGTCCGCGATCGCCTTCGGCACCGCCGACTTCTCCGGCGGCAAGGCGTCCCGGCGGGCCGACCCGATCGCGGTGACCGTGGTCTCCCAGCTGCTGAGCGTCCCCCTGCTGGTCGCTCTGGTGCTGGTGGTGCCCGGGACGCCGACCGTCGCCGACATCGCCTGGGGGCTGCTCGCCGGGGTGGCGGGCGCTGGTGGCGTCATGCTGCTCTACCGGGCGCTCGCCGGCGGAATGATGGCTGTGGTCGCGCCGATCACCGCGATCACCGCCGCGGTGGTGCCGATCGTCGCCGGCCTGTTCACGTCGAGCTTCCCCGGAGGGCTGGCGCTCACCGGCGCCGGCCTCGCCGTGGTGGCGATCGCCCTGGTCAGCCTGGGCGAAGGGGGCAGCCGCACGGGCATTCCGACGCGGCTGGTCGGTCTGGCCCTCGCCGCCGGCGGGCTCTTCGGCGTCTTCTTCACGCTGCTAGGCCAGGCCAGTGAGAGCGCCGGCATGTGGCCGGTGGCGGCGGTCCGGGCCAGCTCGATCGCGTTCGGCCTGGTCCTCGCCGCCGCCACCGGGGTGCGGCTTCGGCTCGACCGGCGGGTGCTGGGTTGGGCGGCCGTCGCCGGTCTGCTCGACAGCGCCGCCAACGCGCTCTTCATGGCCGCCGCCGCGCGGGGTCACCTCAGCATCGTGGCGGCGATCGCCGCGCTCTATCCCGCCAGCACGGTGCTGCTCGCGCTCGCCGTCGACCGGGAACGCCTACGGCCGGTCCAGATCGCCGGCCTCGGGTTCGCCGCGGGGGCGCTGGTGCTGGCCAGCATCTGACGCTGTCCGCGCCGGCCGTCCCGGCCGTACTCTGGGGCCATGCGCGTCGCCGTCTGCCAGCTCAACGCCCGGGATGACCGCAAGGCAAACCTGGCCGCCGCCGAGGTGCTGCTGGAACGCGCCGCCGACGGCGGCGCGGACCTGGCCATCCTTCCGGAGTACGTCGACTATCTCGGCCCCGCGGCAGACCTGCCCGAACCGGAGCCGGTCGACGGTGAGGTGGGCACCTTCTTCGCGGCGGCTGCCCGGCGGCTGGGCATGTGGGTGGTGGCCGGGTCGTTCCACGAGGCCGGGCCGGACCCGGAGCACACCTGGAACACCTCGTTGGTCTTCGACCGTGCCGGCAGCCTGGCCGCGAGCTACCGCAAGATCCATCTGTACGACGTGGAGATCCCGGGTCGGGTCTCCTACCTGGAGTCGGCGAGTGTCGCGCCCGGCGAGCAGCCCGTCGTCGTGGACGTGGAGGATCTCCGGGTCGGGCTGTCGATCTGCTACGACCTGCGCTTCCCGGAGCTGTACCGGCGGCTCGCCAGCGAGGGCGGCGCCCACCTGCTGGTGGTGCCGGCGGCGTTCATGCTGCACACCGGGCGGGACCACTGGGAGGTTTTGCTGCGCGCCCGGGCCATCGAGAACCAGTGTTTCGTGGCGGCCGCCGGTCAGACGGGCGACCACGAGCCCGGTCGGACGTGCTTCGGGCGCAGCATGGTGGTTGACCCGTGGGGGATGGTCCTCACGCAACTGCCGGACGGCCCCGGGGTGGCCGTCGCCGACCTGGACCTCGACCGCCTCGCCGCGATCCGGGCCGAGCTGCCCAGCCTGGCCAACCGCCGGCTCTGAGCGCTCACCCCTCCAACAGGACGCCGATCGTCGCGAGGCCGGCGATGACGACCGCGGTGACCAGCAGAGCCGTGGTCATCCGGGATCTGCCCCGGCGGGCGAGCCGTCCCACCGAGAGCACGAGGACCACCAGCACGACCGCGCCGATGACCAGTTGCCAGAACGGCAGGAGGACGCCGAGCAGCGCTTCCTCGGCAAACACCGTGGCGTCCAGCCCGGACTCATCCATGCCTGACACTCTGGCACGCCAAGGTGCGCGGCGTCGCCGACCGCAGAGCAGACCGCGCCGATCCGTTCGGCCAAACCAGTGATGAACCCTGATTTGCCTTCTCCTGGCCGGCCGCGTAACTTTCTCTCTGCACGGGGGAGGCCGGACAAACCGGCCGAGAACGGGCGCCAGGCTCGTGGTGGGAACGCCGAGCGAGACTGAGGATCGGGCGGTGCGGGACACTCCGGTAACGGGGTTGCGAACGCGAAGCCGACCGGGTAGAGTTCTGAAGCCGGCAGGAGCCGGGCGGAGAGCCGCGAAGCGGCGATCGGCCGGTCTGCGGCTTCCCACGACAGAAACGACCGCCGGGTACGGCGTGCGTCATCGTGGGTCCGGACGAACCAGATTGATCACCTCGGATACGAGGTTGACAATGAAAGTTCGACCAAGTAGGTTTGAGCGGTTGCCCCGAAACGGGGTTCCACGAATGTGGAGCTTCGGATCGGTGTGTGGTTGTTCTTTGAGAACTCAACAGGGTGCTTGTAAAGCCAGTGCCAATTATGATTTATACCCCGGA
>NZ_MUZA01000102.1 GCF_021442385.1 Micromonospora sp. MH99 | reverse complement strand
GCCGGCAGGTCGGCGGCGAGCGCGGCGACGGCGGCAGCCAGCTCCCCGTCGCCCACCCGGGCGGCGGTACGCGCGGCGGCGCTCAGCACCGGCCAACCCTCGCGGGGCAGGTGCGGCAGGCTGTCGTCGGCCACCGCGACGCGGGCCGCGCGGACCGCCTCGATCTTGTCGTCGGCGGCCAGCGCCGCCTCGATGCCCAGCTCGTGCAGGGGCAGGCGGTGGTTCGGCCACAGGTAGGGCCGGGCGAGGAAGGCCAACGCGCGGTCGACCATCTCGTCGGCTCCCGGGTGCGCCCGCGCCAACCGCAGACCGGCGCCCAGCTGCAACCAGTGCAGCCCGGTGACGCCGGACAGGTCGATCCGGGCCGCCTCCGCACAGACCGTCTCGGCCTCGTCCCACCGGCCCAGCGCGATGAGCGCCTCGGCCCGGTTGGACAGCAGGTACGCCCCGGCCGAGCGGCTGATCCCCACCCGCCGCGCCTCGGAAAGGCCGGCCTCGGCCGCCTGCGCGGACTCGGCGTAGCGGCCCAGCTCGCAGAGCACGTCCGACTGGAACACCTTGACCAGCACGAGGGCCGCCGGGTCCCCGGCCGCCTGGGCCACGGCCTCGGCACTGCCCAGCTCCGCCAACCGGTTGTCCAGCTGCTGGTGGCAGAGCAGGGCGATCCGCGTCGGCAGCAGGACCAGCTCCTCGCCGAGCGCCTCGGCGTCCGTGCTCGCCTCGGCGGCGACCAGGGCCGCCTGCTCAGGATCGATCTTGACCAGATGGGCGGCGATGTCGGCGAGCAGCCGGACGCGCTCCACCCCGAAGGGCCCGCCGGCCGCCAGTCGGTACGCCTCGTCCAGCTCCCGCCTGCCGTCGCTCTTGCCGAGCAGGGCCATCAGCCGGCCCCGCTGGTCCAGCAGGCGGGCGGCGCGCAGCGGCGTGGCGTCGGCGTCCACCTCGGCCAGTCCGGCGCGGGTCAACGTGATGGCGCGACTGAAGTCGCCGGCCGTCACCGCCGCGTCCAGGGTCTGCTCCAGCAACGCCAGGTGGTCCATGCCGAGCAGGTCGGCCGCGTCGGGCACCAACTCCCACAGCTCCAACGCCCGTTCCAGCAGTCGACGCTGCTCGGCGTAGGCGTACCGGTCGGCGGCGGCGCAGGCCGCGACCCGTGCGGCGACAAGGGCGCGGGGGTGGTCGTGCGCCGCGTACCAGTGGTGGGCGATCTCGGCCGGGGCGCGGCCGGCGACCACCAGGTGCGGCTGGGCCTCGATCGCGGCGGCGAACCGCGCGTGCAGCCGGGCGTGCTCGCCGGGCAGCAACTCGTCGTGCACGGCCTCGCGGACCAGGGCGTGCCGGAACTCGTAGTCGCCGTCCGGGTCGGCCACCACCAGTTGGGCGGCGACCGCGGCGCGCAGCGCGTCCTCCAGCTCGGCCTCGGGCAGGCCGGCGACCTCGGCGAGCAAACCGTGGGCGAAGCGGGTGCCGCCGGCCGCCGCGATCCGCAGCACCCGCTGGGCCGGCTCGGGCAACCGGTCCACCCGGGCCAGCAGCAGGTCGCGCAGTGTCTCGGGCAGCGCCGCGCAGCCGAGCGGGGAGCCGGCGACGGCCAACTCCTCGATGAAGAAGGGGTTGCCCTGCGTACGGTCGTGGATGTCGTCAACGGCACGCGGCGCCGGCTCGCCACCGAGCAGGTCGGCGAGGATCGCGCCGGTGCCGTCGCGGTCCAGCCGGCCCAGCTCGACCCGCTCGACACCACGGGCCCGGTCCAGCTCGGCGAGGAACGGGCGCAGCGGATGGCCGCGCTGCAACTCGTCGGTGCGGTAGGTGCAGACCAGCAGCAGCCGGCCCGGCCGCGCGGCCCGGACCAGGAAACCGATCAGGTCCCGGGTGGAACGGTCCGCCCAGTGCAGGTCCTCGATGATCAGCAGCAGTGGCCGGACGTCGGCGAGCCGCTGGAACAGTTCGGCGACCAGGTCGAACAGGTATCCGCGTGGGGCGTCGGTAAGTGGTCGCGTGCTCGGGGCGGTCAACCCCGCCGGCACCCGGCCCAGCTCCGGCAGCAGGCGGGCGAACTCCGCCTCGTAGCCGGCGAAGACCTCGGCCCCGTCGGCGCGCAACACCGCGCGCAGCGCGGCGGCGAACGGCGCGAACGGCAGGCCCGCCTCACCCAGCTCCAGGCACTGACCGACCAGCACCCGGGCGCCCCCGGCGGTGGCCGCGAACTCCTCCAGCAGCCGGGTCTTGCCCACGCCCGCCTCGCCACCGACCAGCACGGTGGCCGGCTCGCCCTTCCCGGCCCGGCCCGCCGGTCGACGGCTCGGACCCGGGTGCCGGGTCGTCGTGCCGGCCGGCCGGTGGGACGGGCCCGGGCGCGGTGGGTGCGGTGGGTGCGGCGGTCGGGGTCACCGGCGGTCGTCACCCGTGCGGCGGGTCGGCTGGCGGCGGCCCAGCCAGGCACGACCCGAGCGGCGCGGCACCGACCGGGCGAGTCGTTCCGCCGCAGCCTCGGCCCGCAGCTCAGCGGCGTGGGTACGGTGCACGGAGAGCAGGAAATCTACGTCGTTGCCGAACATGTCGGGCTCCTTCGTCGCGTCGTCGTTGTCTGCTGACGACTCTTCGCGCGAAGGCCCCGGCCCGGCATGGGCACACCGCCTCATCTTGCCCGGCCGCACCCTCCTTACCCGCCCGATCGGGGCGGGTAAGGCGACGTAAGGTACTCAGCCGGCCGGCACCCGGACGCGGATCAACGCGACCGGCGGGGACCACTAGACTCTGCGACATGGCAAAGCCCCAGGAGAAGGTCTCGTTCGGCCAGCGGCTGAAGCAGATCGGGATGGTGTTCCAGTTCACCGCCAAGCAGGACCGGTGGTTCGCGCCGCTGGTCGCCGCAGCGGTGCTCATCCCGCTCGCGCTCACCGTGGTCGCGGTGATCCTCTGGAGCTGGATCTGGCTGCCGATCGGCATCCTCTTCGTCCTGCTCGCGGTGCTGATCGTGCTGAACCTGCGGTCCAACAAGGCGATGATGAACGCCGCCGAGGGGCAGCCCGGCGCGGCGGCGCAGATCATGGACAACATGCGCGGCGACTGGCGGGTCACCCCTGCCGTCAGCTCGACCACCCAGATGGACATGGTTCACCTGGTGATCGGCCGGCCCGGCGTGATCCTGCTGGCCGAGGGCAACCCGCAGCGGGTGCGCGGCCTGCTCGGGCAGGAGAAGCGACGGCTGGCCAAGGTCATCGGCTCCGCCCCGCTGCACGACTACGTGATCGGCCAGCAGGAGGGCGAGCTGCCGATCCGCAAGCTGCGCACGACGCTGCTGCGGCTGCCCCGCGCGCTCAGCGGCAAGGACGTCAACGCGCTGGACAAGCGACTCAAGGCGCTCACCGCCCGTCCGCAGATGCCCAAGGGCGCGATCCCGAAGAACATGCGTCCGCCGGGCGGTGCCCGCCAGCCGCGACGCTGACCCGTACACCGCGAAAGAGCCGGACCCAGACGGGTCCGGCTCTTTCGCGCCCCGCGCCCCGCGCCCCGCGCCCCGCGCCTCGCGGCTCGCGGCTCGCGGCTCGCGGCTCGCGGCTCGCGGCTCGCAGCTCGCGCCCATGATCCGCGCAACATCCCCGATGTTGCTGTCTCCGACGCGCGGGAGGCAGCAACATCCCCGATGTTGCGCGGATCTTGCCAGGTCTTCCCGTTCGAGGGCGGGATCTTGTCGGCGTCGGCCTGCGGGAGGCGGGCCTCCGACAGGCACGCCGCGGAGGTGACAGCCGATCCGGCCGGCGAGGGCCCGGCCGGTGCGGAGGCGGGCGGGGCGGGGTCGCGGGTGCCCGGGTGCCCGGGTGCCGGGCGTGTCAGCCGCGCGGGGCGTCGACGATCACCGAGTCGACGAGGCGGTCGTGCACGCCCCGACGGTGCTCGTCCATGATCAGCGCGGGGACGACCAGCGCCAGCAGCACGCCCCGGGCCAGTGCGCGGAGCACGCCGATCCGGCCCCCGTCGTGCCAGTTCACGCAGCGGACCTTGGTGACGTACATGCCCGGCGTCTGGGCGAAGAGGCCGAGGAAGATGCCGTACTCCAGGATCAGCACCAACACGGGCGCCCAGCCGTCGCGTACCGGGTCGGCGAAGATGTTGGCCACCAGCAGGCAGAGCACCCAGTCGATGATCAACGCTCCGAAGCGCCGACCCAGGCTCGGCGGGGTGAAGGTGGGATCGGTGGCCGGCGCTGCCGGGACGTACGGATTGGTCACAGCGATCAAGGGTATCCGCGTCCGGATCGGGGCCTCGGATCGCGGTCACCACTGCGTGCCGATTCGGGCCAATGGCATGAAGTGTCATTACACTGGCACAGCCGGTACGGCGTTCGCGCAGGCTGAGTGCGTGGACAGGGGCGTCGCTGACGCTCCGCGAGGGACGTAACACGGCAGAAACACTCAAGACACGGCCGGGCAACCCCCCGGCCATAGCGTCGCCAGGAGCCTAGCCACCCCGTGGACGTGCCAGGAGGATGTGTGTTCGCCAATCCCGAGGAACTGCTGCGATACCTCAAGAACGAGGACGTGAAGTTCGTCGACGTTCGTTTCTGTGACCTGCCCGGCGTGATGCAGCACTTCAACCTGCCGGTCGAGTCCGTCAACGACGACCTCTTCACCGACGGCCTCGCGTTCGACGGTTCGTCGATCCGCGGTTTCCAGGCGATCCACGAGTCGGACATGCTCCTGCTCCCGGACGTCGCCACCGCGTTCATCGACCCGTTCCGGGCGCAGAAGACCCTCGCGCTCAACTTCTTCATCCACGACCCGTTCACCCGCGAGGCCTACACCCGCGACCCGCGCAACGTCGCGAAGAAGGCCGAGGCGTACCTCGCCGCGAGCGGCATCGCCGACACCGCCTACTTCGGCGCCGAGGCGGAGTTCTACATCTTCGACTCGATCCGCCACGAGACCTCGGCGCACCAGTCGTTCTACTACATCGACTCGGTCGAGGGCGCGTGGAACACCGGTCGCGAGGAGGAGGGCGGCAACCGCGGTTACAAGACCGCGTACAAGGGCGGCTACTTCCCGGTGCCCCCGGTCGACCACTACGCCGACCTGCGCGACTCGATCGTGCGTCGGCTCGTCGACAGCGGCTTCACCGTGGAGCGTTCGCACCACGAGGTGGGCACCGCCGGCCAGTCCGAGATCAACTACAAGTTCTCGACGCTGCTGCACGCCGCCGACCAGCTCCAGCTCTTCAAGTACATCGTGAAGAACGAGGCCTGGGCCAACGGCAAGACCGCGACGTTCATGCCCAAGCCGCTGTTCGGCGACAACGGCTCCGGCATGCACACCCACCAGAGCCTCTGGCTCAACGGTGAGCCGCTGTTCTACGACGAGACCGGCTACGCCGGCCTGTCCGACACCGCCCGCTGGTACATCGGCGGTCTGCTGCACCACGCGCCATCGCTGCTGGCCTTCACCAACCCGACGGTCAACTCGTACCGCCGCTTGGTGCCCGGCTACGAGGCGCCGGTCAACCTGGTCTACTCGCAGCGCAACCGCTCCGCCTGCACCCGCATCCCGGTGACCGGCAGCAACGCGAAGGCCAAGCGCGTCGAGTTCCGCGTGCCGGACCCGTCGGCAAACGTCTACCTGGCCTTCTCGGCCATGATGATGGCCGGCCTGGACGGCATCAAGAGCAAGATCGAGCCGCCGACGCCGATCGACAAGGATCTCTACGACCTCCCGCCGGAGGAGTGGGGCGACGTCAAGCAGGTCCCGGGCTCGCTGCCGGCCGTGCTCGACTCGCTGGAGGCCGACCACGACTACCTGCTCGACGGCGGCGTCTTCACCCCCGACCTGATCTCCACCTGGGTCGACTGGAAGCGCGCCAACGAGGTCGACCCGGTGCGTCTGCGCCCGACCCCGCACGAGTTCGCCATGTACTACGACTGCTGAGCCTGATCAAGGCTCTGACCTGGAGCAACAGGATCGCCACTGATCTTGGGTACAGGTTGGGTACAACTTCACGAAACGGCGGTCATGCCCGGCTCACAGCCGGCGTGGCCGCCGTTTCGTGTTGGCCGAGCGCGCCGTCGATGAGCAGCCGGGTGCGGTCGAGCATGTAGTAGTGCCCACCGCGCCGGCAGGCCGACCGCTTCCCGGGCGCTCGCCCAGGTATGGGAGAAGGCCGCCGCGTTGACGGGCTCGCCGCCAACACCCTTGAACAGCAGGCGTGCGGCCCGGCGGACCGGCAGGCGACGGTCCGTGTCGTCGTCGACTTCGACCGCATCGCAGCTGTCGGTCAGGTGCTGACGCAGCGCCACCACCACGACATCAGGCAGCTCGACGGTGCGGGCGCTGGTGTTGGTCTTGACGACCAGGTGGTCGATAAGTCCACAAGGGAGGACTGTAGGCGTGATTGCGGACGGCCTTGGCGCACCGTCCAGTCCGGCACCGGGTGGCCGGTTGACGGGGTGAACGGTCGACGTGGTCATTGGCGGTTATCTGACTGTCCGGGTGATCAGCGGGTGTGGGGATTGTTGCGGTGGCGTGGGTGTACCAGGGTGGAACGGTGCGGTCACAGTCCGGGGTGGTGGGTGGATGTTGCGGCTTGAGGTGTTGGACTTCGCGGGGCCGATGCGGTGGCGGTGGCGGCTGACCGACGCCGACGGCGGCCGGTTTCTGGCTGATCATGTTGTGGAGTTGGATGCCGGGGAGTGGCAGTACGAGGCGTTCACTGCGCTGGACGAGTACCTGTTCTGGCATGCGGCGCCGGATCGGCGGTTGGCCAGTGAGGCGCAACTGGTTGCGCAGGTGGGGGCGTGGATCGGGGAGCGGGTGCTGGGCCCGGTAGCGGTGGCGCTTGCCGAGTGGCAGGAGCCGGTGCGGCTGGAGGTGCCGGCCGGGGCGCAGGTGTTGGCGTACCGGCCGTGGGAGCTGGCCCACGTCGGGGGTCAAGCGTTGGCGGTGCAGTGGGTGAATTTCGTCGTCGACCCGGTGGGCCGGACGCCGCGGGCCAAGAGGCCGGTGGGGGATCGGCTGCGGATGCTGGCGGTCTTCAGCCTGCCGGAGGACGCGTCGGCGTTGAACCTGCGCCGGGAACGCTACGCGTTGGCGCAGTTGGTGCAGGAGATTGCCGCGGCCAATGAGAAGGCGGTGGAGTTGCGGGTGTTGCAGTACGGCGCCACCCGCAAACGGCTGGAGGACGCCCTGCTCGAAGAGGCCGGCTGGGACGTGCTGCACATTTCCGGGCATGGCCTGCCGGCCGGGCTGCTGCTGGAGAAGGACACGGGGCAACGGGATCTGATTTCCAGCCGCGAGTTGGTGAACCTGTTGAATGTGGTCGGTCGGCAGATCAAGTTGGTCACCCTGTCCACCTGCGAGTCGGCGGCGGTGACCGCGGCCGAACATCTGCGCCTGCTCGGTCTGCGCCCCGCAGACCCCGCCCACGGTGCCGCCGGCCCGGACGGGTACGGCACTGACGGCGCCACCCCGGGCGGCGGCTCGGACCAGGCGGAGGGGGCGTTGCCGGCGGTGGCCACCGAGTTGGTGCGCCGGCTGGACTGCGCGGTGCTGGCGATGCGGTATCCGGTGGTGGACGATTTCGCGATCGCCCTCGCCGGCTCGTTTTACCAGCTGGTGTTGGGTAAGGGGCAGCCGGTGGCGCGGGCGCTGGGGCTGACGTTGCCGCGGGTGGTGCAGGATCCCCCGACCGCGGGGGCGCCGGCGTTGTCGGTGACCACCCCGGCGTTGTTCGGCGCCCGAGCCGGCGAGCTGAGGCTGGACGCGCCGCCCGGGCAGCCGGTGGTGTTCCAGGCCGAGCAACAGAAACTCGCCCGGTTCGACCCGCAGCCGCAGCGTTTCGTGGGCCGGGTGGGGCCGATGACCCGGGCCACCGCCGCGCTGGCCCCGCGCAGCGGCCGCAGCGGGGTGCTGTTTCACGGGATGGCCGGGGCCGGGAAGACCGCCTGCGCGCTGGAGTTGGCGTACACCCACGAGGACGGGTTCGCCCGGCTGGTGTGGCATCAGGCCCCGCCGGAGGGCCACGACATCACCGCCGCGCTCACCGCGTTCGCCCTGGATCTGGAGGCGCAGCTGCCCGGAATTCGGCTGGCGCACCTGGTCGACGACACTGCCGCGCTGCAGGCCCTTCTGCCGACCCTGACCGAGTTCCTCGAACGTCAGCGGGTGCTGCTGGTTCTGGACAACCTGGAATCGCTGCTCACCGACACCGGCGGGTGGCGCGACCAGCGGTGGCAACTGCTGATCGACGCGCTCACCGGCCACGGCGGCCTGTCCCGGGTGGTGTTGACCTCCCGCCGCCCGATCACTGGGCTGCCGCCCGGGGTGCTGGTGGAGCCGGTGCACGCGCTGTCGCTGACCGAGGCGGTGCTGCTGGCCCGGGAATGGCCGCACCTGCGCGCCCTGCTCGACGGCGCCAGCCGCGGCCTCGACGCACGCCAGGCCCGAGCGCTGGCCGCCCGCACCCTCGCCGTGGTGCAGGGCCACCCGAAGCTGATCGAGCTGGCCGACGGGCAAGCTCGGGATCCGGCCGCGCTGCAGTCCCGGCTGGACGAGGCGGACCAGACCTGGCTGGACACCGGCACCCGCCTGGATGCCTTCCTGCAGCACGGGGAGGCGTCTGCCACTGGCGAGGACTATCTGCGGGTGCTCGACGGCTGGACCCGCGGCACCACCGGCGCCCTGCCCGCCGCCTCGGCCACCCTGTTCGGGTTGCTGTGCTGCCTGGAACAAGACGACCGCCTCGGCCTCGTGGTCGAGGGCAGCTGGGCCGACCTGTGGCAGCGGCTGGACAAACCCGGCCCGCCCCCCGACCTGGACGCTGCCCTGGCACCGCTGCTGGAGCAGGCTTTGGTCGCGGTGGACCGGGACCCGGACACCGGCCGGCCGGCGCGGTTCCACCTGCATCCCGGCGTCGCCGAGGCCGGCCGCACCATGATCGGCCCCGAACTGGGCAGCGCCGTGGACACCGAACTCGCCGCCTACTGGCTAGCCCTCTTGGACGCTGCTGCGCAGCGGGAGCGGGAGGAGCTGGGTTGGCTGGTCCGCCGGGCGGCGCTGGCAGCCGCCCCCTACCTGATCCGGCAACACCAGTGGGAGCAGGTGCTGTATCCGATAGAGGCGGTCCTCAACCGCAGCGCCTCGCCGGGGACTGCGGCGGCGGTGCTGCCGCTGCTGGCCAGGGCCCGCGAGGGCGGTCGCGGCAGCGATGTGGAACTGCGCGCCGGGCGGCTGCACGCAGGAGCCCTGAGGTCCATCCGACCCCACCACGCCGCCACAGAACTACGTGACCTGCTCGACACCGCCGTCGCCCAGCAGAACTTCCCACTGGCCTCGGCGATCGCGACGGACCTCGTCAACCTCCACCGTAGGCTGGGTCGGTTCGACGACGCCCTCAGCCTGGCCGAGGATCAGAAGGAGTACACCCGCCAGGCCGGATGGGGTCCCTGGACCCAGCTGCTCGATGAGGCACAGCGGCTGCAGATCCTCGTCCGTCAGGGGCATGCCGACCAGGTGCTGGCCGCCGTGCAACAGCTCCGTCCGACGATGGCCGCCCTCCCCGAGTCCTCCGATACACCCGAGGCCTCAAACCCCTTCAACGTCCGGGAGGTGATCTTCGACCTCGGCCGTACGGCGGCGCAGGATCTCGGCCGGTGGCAGCAGGCGCTGGACTTCAGCGCCGAGACACTCGCCTCCCAGCGGGGGCGGGGGGCCAGCGACGCCGAGCAGGCCTTCGCGGCGCTCAACGAATACGGGCCGCTGTTGCGGCTGGGCCGGGTCGGTGAGGCCCGGACCCTGCTGCAGTGGTGCCGGACGGTCTTCGACGCCGACCACAACATCACCATGCTGGGCAAGGTGCTGTCCGCTCTGGCCGACGTGGAGGATCAGCTGGGTCACGGCGGCCCGGCGATCGAGCTGGGCAAGGATGCCCTGCGGCTGGTCTACACGGCCGGCGAGCCGGACGGCATCGGGGTCAGCCACACCAACCTCGCCTTTTACCTGAACCGGTACGGCGGCGAGCGGCAGCAGGTGTGGGCCCACCGCCTGGCCGCCGCCGTGATCGGATACCAGACCGGTGCCGGGGAGCTGACCGGACGTGTCCGCGCCCTCGCCCGACTGCTTGCCTGGGACGAGGCGCCGCCCCCGGCAGCGTTCGCCGACGTGTGCCGCATCGTCGACCAGGTCGACGGAGTGCACCTGGCCGACCTGGTGGCCCGGCTACCCGCCCGCGCCCCGGACGGACAGGCAGCGCTGGATGAGGTGCTCCGCCTGGCCCGCACCCTGCCCCCCGAGGAGGAAGCCGACTTGCAGCGGCACCTGACCTGGTGGGAACCGGTGATCGCCGCCCTGATCGCCGCCGAGGGCGGTGACCCGGACGCCGCTGCCGCCCTCGACCAGGCCCTCACCGCCCGCAGCAAGCAGAGTGACTGGCGGCAGCTGGCGGCGGTGCTGCGCCGCATCCACGCCGGCGACCACACCCCAGCACTGGACGGGCTCGACCCGATCGACACCGCGATCGTCCGCCGCCTCCTGGATGCCCTCGCCGGCGCGGTCACCGTCGATCTCGACGCCTGGCACACCCTCACCAACAACGAGGAGGAGGAGTGGCTGGATGCGCTGAGGGACGTCACGGTCGCGGCGGCCAGCGGCGACCCCGACGCCACCGCGCAGCTCACCCCGGTCCTCGACGATCTCGCCGCCGACCCAGAGGGCGCGGCGTTCGCGGCAGTGCTCCACCGCATCCTCGCCGGCGACCGCGACCCCACCCTGCTCGACGGGCTCGACCCGGATACCGCCGCGGCGGTCACCGCGATCCTGGACCGGCTCACCCCGGCTGCCGCAGCGCCCACCGATCAGGCCGCCCCGCCCACCATCCGGGACGACTCGTGAACCGACCTCACCTCACCGACCAGATCGGCGCCCTGCCCGACGAGCAGGACGTCACCGTGCTCGCCCCGGTCCTCATACGCCGAGGTAGCTCTTGTCGGCCTACTCGGTGAACGCGGGGAATGAGCGCATCTGGTCGAAGCGGCCGGCGGCCAGGTCGTCGAATCTGATCAAGAAGCGACCGAAGTGACAGAAGAACTCGGTGGGGAACTGGGCGAGCGGCACCCATTCTCGAATGAGTCGGGATTCCTCTTCGCGGCGCCAGCGCATCCTCTCGGGCCGCGCAAGGTCAGGTTCGGTCTCCAGTCGGGCCCGGAGGCTGGCACGCGCCATCTGCTCCTCCGGAGAGTACGAGCCTCCGATTCGTTTCGTGTATCCACCGATGCGCAGGGATGCCAGGCCGTTCTCCGTCGGCCAGAGATCCTGGACCAGCGCGATGAGTTCGTCGGTGTACGTCAGCTCACCGACCAGCTGCTGCACGGCGTCCGAGGCGAACATGAGGGAGTCGTCCCTGTCCTCGTCGTCGGGCTCGAGCCCCGGTGGCAGCTCCGGTACGACGTCGGCATAGAGCCTGTACTCGGGGTAGGGCTGCGGGAGTTCACCGCCGGACGGCAGTTGCCGGACCGCTGTCTCGGTGCCTGCGGGGACGTACCGGACCTGCGCGTACGCGTCGTAGCCGCGACTACACGCGTCGAAGGCGTTCTCGGGGTCCAGGAAGAAGAGCAGCGAGCCGTCCACCGGCAGGGGAAGCCTCTCGACCTTCGGAAGGGCCGCGCAGTCGAGGGACGCGACGAACGGCAACGGAATCCCGCGCTCGGACGGCCACTCGGCGTCGACAGGTAGCCGGGGCAGTCCGCCGCTCTGCCCGACCACGTCCTCGCCGCCGTCACCGCCACCTACCCAGATCGCGAATCGCAGCTGCTCGGCGAACCGGTCAACCTGATCCGCCGGAATGCCCCGCTCCATCGCCTCGCGGCGAAACGGTCCGTATACCTCCACAGCGGAGCATGATCGCAGATGGGTGCTCCGGGGCCGCCGCAGCCGGTGGGCCACGTCGACACGGCCCTGGATCCGATCAGATGCGCGCCGAGCGGCGCCGCCCCCCGGCATACCTTCGTATCCGTTATATTACGGCGATGGATACACCACTGCGTGAACCCACGTTCCTGATCCTCACCGCGCTCGCCGCCGAGCCGATGCACGGCTACGGGCTGATCCGCGAGGTCGCCGTCCTCTCCGACAACCGCGTGTCGCTCCGCCCCGGGACGCTCTACGGGGCACTCGACCGGCTGGTCGACGCCGGTCTCGTCGAGGTCGACCGGGAAGAGGTGGTGGACAGCCGTCTGCGCCGCTACTACCGGCTCTCCCCCACCGGCGACGCCACCCTGAGCGCCGAGACCGAGCGGCTCCGGCGCAACGTCGAGGCCGCCACCAGGCGGCTGGCGGAGCGGGCCCGCACCGCCCGGCCGGCCACCCCGCGTATCGCCGGTGGGCTGGCATGAGCGATCTTGAGCGACGTTACCTGTGGCTTCTGCTCGCCTACCCCGCCGAGTACCGGCGCTCCCGGGGCGCCGAGATCGTCGGCACCTACCTGGACCTGGCCACGCCGGGCCGCCGCTGGCCGGCGCCCGCGGACGCCGCGGACCTCCTGCGCGGCGGGCTGCGCCAGCGGGTACGCGCCGCCGGCGTGATCCACCTCGTCCCGGGCGTACGCCTCGCGGCCGTCGTGGCCCTGTTCACCGCCACCATGCTTGCCGGCATGTGGACGGTGCTCGAACTGCGCCCCGCACCGCCGGGCTTCGGTGAGCCGTCGGTCGGGCCGTTCGTCTCGCTCGGCATCGTGGCGTGGGTCGGCTGGCTGTTCGCCGCGGCGGCGCAGGCGCTGACGCCCGGCAGGTGGCGCCGACACGCGGTCGCGCTCGCGGTGCTCCTCACTGTCGCGCTCGTCCCCGCCGCCGCGCTCACCGACCTGCCCCGCCCGCCGCTGTTCGTGCTGCTCCCCCAGGTCGGGTTGGGGCTGGTGGCGCTCGGCGCGTCCGGCGAGCGGCAGGTGTCGCTGCGGGTGACGCCGCTGGTCGCCGCCGTCGCCGGCCTGGCGTTTGGGGTGAGCTGGTCGCTGGACAGTTTCGCCTGGTCCTACCGCGCGCTGACAGCGGAGCCGGTCCTGCGGGACACCGCAGTGGCGGTGCTCGCGGTGGTGGGGCTGCTCGCCGTGGGACTGGCGCTGCGCGGCGACCACAGGGGTGGCTGGGCTGTCCTGGTTCTGCTCACCCCGGTGGGCCTGCTGGCCCTGCATCCGCTGGCGGGGGCTGCGGACGGCGTCCCGTCCGCGTTCGCCCCGAACTGGACGGCGCTGGCCGCGACGGCGGTGGTGGTCGGCCTGGTCGGCCCCGCCCTGCTACCTGTGGCACTCGCCGTACGCGCCCGGCTGGCCCGGCCATCCGCCGGCCCAACCTGGAACACACACCGCTGACCGCGCCCACCCCGCACGTCCCCGCTGCCGCTGCCGCAAGATCGTGCTCGATTCAGGAAGTAGTGGCCTCGCAGGTCCGGCGATGCCACTACTTCCCTGTTCGAGCGCGATCGTAAGCAGCGGGCCGCGAGGACCGACGTGGCGGGCGCTTCAGCCAATTCCGACCGACCCGAAGGAGCAGGAACAGGAGCAGGGCGGTCATCGCCACCGCGCCGGGGGCCTTCGTGAAGCGGGCCAGGTTGGTGCCGTCGGGCAGGACCAGGAACGTCGCCGCCCCGGCCGGCAGCACGAACCAGGTGGTCCGGGTGGTGGTGAGCGCGAGCAGCGCCAGCGGCCAGGTCGCGTACCAGGGGTAGAAGACCGGGGACAGGACCACAGTGGCGGCCAGGGCCAGGCCGGCGCCGTGCAGCGTGACCCGGGCGCGGTCCAGGGCCGGATCATCCGAGGCCCGCCAGGCCCGCAGCCACAGGACCACCACCACGATCGCGAGCAGCAGCAGCGCCACCGCCCGGACCACCGGCACCGCCTGCGGGTCGCGCCCGGCCAGCGCGCCGGCGTAGTCCACCAGCAGGCCGACGGCGGTGGGCGGCGACGTCCACTGTTCGGAGTCTCCGCTGCGGGTCAGCCCGCCCACCCAGCCGAAGCCGAGACCGGACAGCGCCGAGGTGACCAGCAGCGCGGCCAGCAGCCCGCCGGCCAGAGCGCCGCCGTCGCGCAGCAGCGCCCGTACGGTGTGCCGGCCGTGCACCGCGGCCAGCGCGGCGAACGGTGTTACCACCACGGCGGTGGCCTTCACCGTGACCGCCAGGCCGAGCAGGGCCCCGGCGGCGAGCAGCGCCCCCGGTCGACCCGGCCGTCGGATCACCAGCAGGAAGGCACAGAGCAGCAGCCCGAGCATGACGGCGTCGTTGTGCGCCCCGGCCACCAGGTGCACGCCGACCACCGGCGCGGCCAGCGCCAACCAGGCCGCCCGCCGGGCCGGCACGCCGGCCGCCCGCGCCAGGGCGGGCAGGCAGTACGCCGCCAGCAGCAGGCCGGCCACGGCGAGGACCCGCAGCAGTACGACCGCGCCGGTGAGCCCGCCGCCCAGCGTGACCGCGAGCGCCGCGAGCAGCACGAAGACCGGCCCGTACGGGGCAGGTGTGTCCCGCCAGATCGGCGCCACCGTCTCCACCCACGGGCAGCCGGCCGCCACCACCGGAACCGCGTACGGGTCGACGCCGTGCGCGTACGTCCAGCCCTGGCAGGCGTACGAGTAGACGTCCCGGCTGCCCAGCGGCGGCGCGACCAGCAGCGGCAGCGCCCACAGTCCGGCGGTGACGTACGCCCACCGGCCCGACGGCGCACCGGCGCGCAGTGACCACCAGGCGCCGACCAGCAGCGAAGTGCCGACGAGCCAACAGGTGAGCGTCGCGGGCCCGTGCGGGCCCCGCCAGATCGACACCGGTGTCGCGCCCAGCGGGGCGTCGGGCAGCGCCCCGCCGAGATACCCGGCAACAGTGAGCAGGACCGCGCCGACCAGGCCTGCGTACCTGGCGAACCGGGCCACCGAAGGGCCGGCAAGCGGCGGCGACGCGCCGGGAGCGGTCACCGGCGCACCTTCCCTCAGTCGGCGGCGACCGGCTGACGGGCCGCCCGAGCCGACCGTACCAACCGGATGACCAGCACGATCACCAACAGCGTCATCAGCGGCGCCCCTACCGACTTGGTGAACCGGGGCAGCCCGGTGCCATCGGGCAGCACCAGGAACGACGCGACCAGCGCGACCACCATGAACCATCCGGTACGCCGGGCGGTGGCCGCGAGCACCGCGAGGGGCCAGATCCAGTACCAGGGGTGGAACAGTGGCGCGAGGGCGACAGTGGCGGCCAGCGCCAGGGCGGCGTGCCACAGCGGCTCGCGGGTGCGGGCCCGCCACCACAGCCACACCAGCAGCAGCGCCAGCACTGCCATGCCGATCCCCCGGGTGACCGGCAGGGCGTCGATGTGCCCGCCGAACGGCACCGCCAGGTAGCCGACGGTCTGGCCGACCGCCGTGGACGGCGACGTCCAGGCGATCACGTCGCCGCCTCGGGCCAGGCCGCCGACCCAGCCGAAGTCCAGTCCGGCGGCGAAGGTCACCCCGACCACGACGGCGACCGCGCCGCCGACGACCCAGCCGCCGTGGCGGATCAGCGCGCGGATCGAGTACCCGCCGACGATCGCGGCCAGCGCCGCGAACGGCACCACGACAAGCGCCGTCACCTTGATCGCGGCGGCCAGCCCGAGCAGCGCGCCCCCGGCGAGCAGCGGGCCGGGGCGGCCGGGCCGCGAGGCGATCACCGCCAGCCCGGCGACCAGCAGGCCGACCATCAGGGCGTCGTTGTGCGCGCCGCCGACCAGGTGCACGGCGACCAACGGGCAGGCGAGGGTCAGCCAGACCGCCCGGGCGGCCGGTACGCCGGCTCGCCGGGCCAGCACCGGCAGGCTGACCGCGGTCAGCGCGACCCCCGCCACGGCGATCAGCCGGAACAGCACTATCGCGCCGGTCAGCGAGCCGGTGGCCTTGACCACCGCGCCGGCGAGCACCACGAACAGCGGCCCGTACGGCGCCGGCGTGTCGCGCCAGATGTAGGAGATGGTGTCCAGCCAGGGGCAGGGCAGCGCGGAGACACCCTGCTCGTACGGGTTGATCCCGGCGGCGTAGCTGGCGCCCTGGCAGGCGTACGCGTAGACGTCGCGGCTGGCCAGCGGCGGCGCGATCAGCACCGGCAGCAGCCAGAGCCCGACGGTGACCAGCGCCCACCGGGTCGACGGCACGCTGTCGCGCAGTGACCACCAGGCGTACGCCAGCAGCGCGGTGCCGACCAGCCAGGCGGCGAGGACCAGCGGCCCGTCCGGGCCCTGCCAGATGCTGACCGGGGTGGAGCGCAGGGGTGAGCCGGGCAGGGCGCCGCCGAGGAACGCGGCGACGGCGAGCAGCACCGAGCCGACCAGTCCGGTCCAGCGCGCGAGGTGGTGAGGCACGCCGGACATGCTGCCAGTACGGTTGTCGCGGTACGGAGGTGGGCATGCGGCGCAGTCGGGTGGTGGCGGTGGCCACCGGTTCCGCAGTCGTGCTCGGCGTGCTCTGGCTGGCCCTGCCGCTGATGGGCTCGGACCTCGCCGCCCAGGTCGCCCGGGCGGACTTCTTCGCCGCCCACGGCCTGACACCTGTCGATCTGCGCTGGTACGGCGGGGTGCAGCAGTTCGGCTACAGCCTCGTGTCCCAGCCGGTGATGGCAGTGCTCGGCGTGCGGGTCACCGGTGCGCTGGCGCTCGTGGCGTCGGCCGCCGCGCTGGCCGCGCTGCTGGTCCGCAGCCCGGTGCCCCGACCGCTGCTGGGCAGCGTGGTCGGCGTGGTCACGCTGGCCGGTAACCTGGTCTCCGGCCGGGTGACGTACGCCCTGGGTGTGGCGTTCGGGCTGGCCGCGCTGCTGGCGCTGACTCGGGGCGTACCCCGGAATGGGCGTCTCGCGCTCGCCGCGGTCGGCGCGCTGCTGGCGTCGGCGACGAGCCCGGTGGCGGGCCTGTTCGTCGGCCTGGCGGGCGTGGCGTTGCTGCTCACCCGCCGCTACGCCGACGGTCTGACGCTCGGTGTCGCGGCGGCCGTGCCGCTGGCCGCGACCGCGCTGCTCTTCGGCGACGGCGGCTGGATGAACATCAGCCGCACCGACGCCCTGCGGGCGGTGGTGACCGGCCTGGTGGTGGCGGCGCTGGTGGCGTACCGGCCGGTGCGGTACGGCGCGCTCCTCTCCGCCGCCGGGGTGCTCGTCGCCGCGCTGGTCCACACCCCGGTGGGGTTGAACGCGACCCGGCTGGCGACGATGTTTGCGCTGCCGGTGCTGGCCGCCGCCGCCCGGCCGCCGGCCTGGCTCACCGCCCGCCTCAC
>NZ_MUZA01000101.1 GCF_021442385.1 Micromonospora sp. MH99 | reverse complement strand
CAGCCGGTCGACGCGGTCCTGGCCGCCGCCGGCCTGCCCGCCGTGCGCGACCCGGCGCCCGTGGTGGCCGCCCTGAACCGGCTCCCCGACGAGCTGGTGGAGACCATCGAGCTGCCGGCGGCGCTGGCGTCCGCACTGATCGCCGGGCAGCCGGCCGCCGCCGACCGGCTGGCCCGGCTGGTCGGCCTGCTGCGCGAGCAGCACCTCGCCGCCGCGCTGCCGCTTGTCGACACCGGCAACCGGGTGCTGCTTGTGTGCAGCGTGATCGGGCTGCCCCAGGCCGGGCTCAACCTGGCCGAGCGGCGGGCGACCGGCTTTCGCTGGTACACGGTGGGGCTCGGCGGCGGCACCGCGGACATCAAGGCGGTCGGCGCGCGGACCACGCTGCGCCCCACCCACGCCGGTCTGGTCGCGGTGGTGGCGTTGTCCTACGTGCGGACCGGGCTGACCGACCCGTACGAGTTCCGGGTGGAGCTGCCCGACGGGGTGGCGTTGACCCTGGCCCAGTACGAGCGGCTGATGAACACGCTGACGCGGGTCTGCCCACTCGGCGTGGAGATCAACACCTTCGGTATCCGGCGTGACCACGTCGACCTCGACGCCGACGGCGACGCCGAGCCGCTGCGCCCCGCGGTGGCCCGCACCTTCCGCACCTTCCAGCAGCGCCGGCACCGCGGCGTGTACGACCAGCTCTGAGAGGGACACCACAATGGCGAGCGAGATCAACTACGACGGGGTGACCGTCACCGAGCTGTACGAGGCGTTCACCAAGCACGGCATCCCGGCCTCGGACGCCAGCGTGCTGGTCTCCTCCTGGATCTACGAGAACGTGGGCACCGCGAAGCGGGTGTTCAGCTACGCCGAGCCGTTCGCGGCGGTGGAGCCGGGCTGCGCGCCACCACCGTTCGCCCGCACCTTCGCCCACACCGACTGGGTCGACGGCGAGGACGTCGTGCAGGCCGGGCAGACGCCCGGCGAGCAGGGCTTCAACGAGCGGTTCCACCGCATCGAGCACGACCTGGACCACCTCGGCACCGACCTGGCCAAGGCGTTCTCCTGCATGGCGGCGATGCGGGTGAGCCTGCGCCGGCTGCTCGACGAGATCCGCGCCGAGATCAACCGGCTGCACTCCACGGTGCACGAGACGAAGGTCAGCCCCGGCCCGTACCAGATCGAGCAGATCCCCAACTACATCGGCACGCTCGACTTCGGCAGGTACATGGGCACCACGATGTTCATGGACAAGAAGGTCAGCATCTGGCAGACCAAGGCCGGCACGATCGTGCTGCCGGCCGTCGAGACCCTCGGCGTGGACGTGGTCGCCGGCCCGAAGGTCCGGGGTGCCGCCTACCTCGACAGGTACGCCGTCGAGAACGCCGACGTCCGGCAGCGCTTCCCGCGCGAGGTGAAGGTGGTGGAGTTCATCCGTACCTTCGGCGAGGACCAGGTGGCCGACGGCCGGACGATCCGCGACGTGCTCAAGGTGCTGCCGGCCGACAGCAGCTACCCGAGCCTGGACGCGATGGTCGTCGAGGTCAGCGAACGGGAGGCCGCCATCGTCCGGACCACGGCGGGCGCCCAGTCGGCGGTCTCCGCCGCGCTCGGCATCGACGCGGAACTGGAGAACGTCGCCGACGCCGACATCGCCATGCTCGCCGGGGTGCCCACCAAGGCCCGCGCGGCGCTGACCCGCGCCGGGATCAGCACGCTCGGCAAGCTGGCCGAGGCGCCGGCCGAGCGGGTGCTCGGCATCATGAAGGAGGCTGGCGTACGCGCCGACGTCGGCGACGCCGCCGAGTGGACCGGCTACGCCCGGACGCTGAGCAAGCTGCGCTGAACGGTCGGCCATCGCTCCGGCGAACGGCTGATCCCCGCCGTTCGCCGGGTCGGTGTGACGACACTGCGCTGGCGTGCCGAACGTCCACCCCCGAGCGTGGAACTCCCACACCGGTGATCGGGTGCGAAGGGCGCAGGGATGGCAGTTCACGAGGTGACGCAGGACCTCCGCTCCGGGGCGCAGGAGGCCGGTGTGGCGCGACCAACCCGGTACACGCTGCGTCTGCTCGGCGGGTTCGGGCTGGAACGCGACGGCCGGTCCGTCGTGGTGCCGCAGGGCGCACGCCGGCTGCTCGCCTATCTCGGCGTACGCCAGCGCTGCGCCCGCTGGGAGGCTGCCGGCACCCTCTGGCCCGGCTCGCACGAGGAGCGGGCCCGCGCCAACCTGCGCACCATGCTCTGGCGGCTGCACCGGATCACTCCCGAGCCCCTCGTCGAGGAGGACGACCGGCTGGCCCTGGCCGCCGGTGTGACGAGCGACGTCGCCACGCTGGGCGCGGCGTCCGCGGCGCTGCTGGCCGGCGGGGCGCCGGCGGGTGTCGGCGCGGGGGTGCCGGCGCTGGCGACGGGTGAGCTGCTGCCCGGCTGGTACGACGACTGGGTGCTGACCGAGCGGGAGCGGCTGCGTCAGACCCAGCTGTACGCGCTGGAGGCGCTCGCCGAACGGCTCACCGCGCAGGGGCGCTTCAGCGAGGCGGTGCAGGTGGCGTTGACCGCCGTGCAGTTGGAGCCGTTGCGCGAGAGCGCCACCCGCGTGCTGATCGCCGTGCACCTGGCCGAACGCAACATCAACGAGGCGGTACGCCGGCTGGAGCTGTTCCGTGCCGACCTGGGCCGGGAGTTGGGCGTCGCCCCGACCTCCTGGCTGGAGCACCTGGTGCGCGAGGGCCTGCGCCGGGACGGGTTCGCGCCCGCCCCAGGCGCCGGCGTCTGACGGCCCGCCCAGCGGCTCAGTGCGTGTGGGCCGGCCGGTCCAGGATGGCGCTGAACCGCTCCTCGGCAAGGTCCAGCTGGCCGAAGATGTGGGCCTTCACCGCCGGCGTGAGCGGGGTGTCCGCACGACCGATCAGGTCCCGGAAGAGCGGCACCAGGGGCCGGTACTTGCGCGCCGACGAGACGACCTTCGGCCCGACGGTGTGGATCACTCCGACGCCGTTGTCGGTGAAGTCCGACACCTTGATCACTCGCGCCCAGGGCTCCCGGTCCAGGCTGACCGCCAGGTGCTCCCGGTACTGGTCGTTGCGGTCACGCTGCGGGTCGTACACCGGATTGGTGACCGCGGCGACCAGGGTGGCCACCCGCGGCCCGAACCGCGCGGCGAGCGTGGCCAGCGCCGCGGCCCTCGGGTCGCCGCCGCCCTCGGCCAGCTCGGCCGGGTGGTCCTCGACCGCGTCGTGCAGCAGGCCGGCGACGATCACGTCCACGTCGCGGACCTGGTAGTGGTGCATGAGCCGGATGGCGACCCGCAGCAGGTGGTTGAGGTACGGCTCGCGGACCCGCCGGTCGTCGCGGTGCAGCTCGGCGGCGAGGTCGAGCGCGGCGGACAGACGGGCGCGTTCGCCATCGTCGAAGCGTTCGACCTCCAGCCGGAAGCGCTCCAGCAGGCCCGGTTCGCCGTGGATCTCGGTGATCGCGTGCATCGGCATGCTGCCCAGGTGCGGCGGGAAGTCCATGCGTCACTTATAGCCGATCTTCCCCACATCGATGGGCCCGTACGTCGTCGACCCGACCACGGCGAGTCGTCACAGCGGCAGCCGGTCGGCGCCCGCGAGCGGACCCACCAGCAGCGGGAGCAGCGCCGCCGGCAGGACCGGGTCGCGGCGCAGGGTCGGTGTCCAGCCGGCGTCGGCGCCCAGGTCGGGCTCGTGCGCCGCGTTGTACGCCGCCAGCAGATCGACCGGCCGGGCCGGGCCGGCGCCCTGGCGCACCCAGGAGCCCCGCTCGGTGAGCGTCGTGCCGCCCCAGTCGTAGAGCAGGTCGGCCGGGTCGACGCCGGCGTCGAGGGAGAAGAAGTTGTTCTGCGCGTAGATCGCCGACTGCACGCCGACGCCCAGCGCGTACTGGAAGCCGTCGCCGCCCAGCCGGTACAGGTTGTTGTAGACGTCGACCTGGCCGAACCGCACCCGGGGCAGCCGTTGCAGGTCCCCGTCGAAGAGGTTGTGGTGCAGGGTGACCTTCAGCCGACCCACGTCCGGGCCGACGGTGTTGGACGAGCCGATCAGCATCAGCTTGTCCCGTCCCGTGAAGCGGTTCCACGAGGCGGTGACGAAGCTGGCGGTGTGCGTGACGTCCAGCGAGCCGTCGTGCACCTGGTACGGCCGGCCGAAGTAGCTCGGCTGGGCGCTGTCCGGGTTGTCGCCGTCGGTGAACGTGTTGTGGTCGACCCAGACATGCTCGCTGCGGCGTACCGAGATCTGGTCGTACTGGCTGTTCCAGTTGCCGGTGTCGCCGTCGGTGGGCGACCACGCGGGGAAGCAGTCCCGGGCGTCGACGAAGGTCAGGTTGCGCACGATGACGTTGGACGCCCGGTCGATCATGAGGGTGAGCCCGGTCAACCGAGCGCCGTGCAGCCCCACGATCGTGGTGTTCGGCCCGACGTTGATCTGGGTCTGGCGGGTCTGGTTGGCCACCGAGCGCACCCGGGCCTCCTCCAGCGGCCCGGCCGGTGCCACCCGACCCCACACCGCCGGGTCGTACGCGGCCAGATAGGCGTCCAGTTGGTACGCCGGGTCGGCCAGGTCGGCACAGCTCAGCGGCGTGCCCTCGGGCCCGGTGAAGCCGTCGACAGCGCCGTCCACGTAGATCAGTTTGGGGGTGGCGTCGGCGGCGTTGCCGGCGTTGTCACCGCCGAGGGCGTCGACCAGTTCCGCCCGATCGTGGACCACCCTTGTCCGCTCGGGCGTCGCGGCCGAACCGCCGGTGGTGCCGGTGCCCTCGGCCGCCCAGCCGTCGCGCTCGGGCAGGGCCTGCCGACCGAGGTGACGGGCCGACCAGGACAGCCGATCGGCTGCGGAAGTGTCGGGGCGGGGAGCGGCGGCGGCCGGTGTGGCACTGACCAGGACGGCGATTACCGTCGCCCCGATGAGGGGTGCGCGCATTGATTTTTCCATTCGCTGGTGGTGGTTCGGCATTCACCAGGAACGGTAGGTTCGCTGTTTTGTATCGGTCAATATAAATTGTTTGCAGGAATGTTGCAGTGGTGCCGGCGGCCAGTGGGCGGTCTCATTGCGCGCGAGTCGCACGTGCCCCGAAGGCGACCAGCAGGGCGGTGACGAGAGCAGCCACCAGCAGGACCCTGACGACGATGAACAGCACCGCGTCGCCCGTGGAGTGGGGCGGGAAGATGTCCTTGACGAGCCAGCCGACCCCCAGCCCCAGCCCCAGGCAGGCGTGCATCGCGGCCCGCAGGCGGGGGAGCGGCTGCGGGCGGCCGAAAATCCGGGGTGCCACGGTGCCACCGCGGCTCCTGGCGAGCAGCACGGCGGCGACGACCAGGTTGGCCACGCCGGCCGCGACGGCCAGGGCCAGGTCAACTGCTCCCATGTGGACACACGTTAGCGCACGGACAGTCGCTCCGAGGGCCGTCTCTCCTGACGTCGGGTGCGTGGCCGCCCCGGGTGCAGCAGGAGGGGCGGACACCGACCCGTCGCCTCCTTTGCTCTGCTTCAACCCAGGCAACACTTGCGGGGCAAAAGTGTTGCCTCGGTTGAAGCAGAGCAAAGGACAACAGCAGCACCCTCGCCACCGCAGGGCGCCACCACTACGCCAGGTGCGCGCGGTACGCGGGCACGGCCCACGGCACGCCCTGCTCGCTGGGCAGCGCGCCCTGCTCGGCCGCCCGACGCAGTACCTCGACCACGCCACGGATCCGCACCACCCGCTCGTCACCGTCGCCCACCACGTCGACCAGCTCCCCGTCGAGCAGTCGAGGGTCGGGCGCGGCCCGCAACGCGTCGAGCAGTGCGGTGAACGGCGCGGTACGGGCCAGCGGGGCGATCAGCGGCACCGCGGCCGGGTCGACGCGGTGGGCGAGCAGGTTCTCCAGCAGGCCCTGTCGACCGGGGACGCGGCGGGTCACCACGTCACCGGGCAGACGCAACCGGTCCGTGGGGTACTCCAGCACGGCCCGTCCCGACGTGCCGGTCACCACCACCTCGCCGGCCACGAACTCCTCCGATGCCAGGGTGACCGCCGCCAGCACCGGTGGGCCGGCGCGGAACCGCACCCGCAGCACCGCCGTGTCCTCCACCTCGATCGGCCGCACCCGGTAGCGCTCCACCTCGATGGCGACCGGCCACGGTGGCGCCCCGCCGAGCGCCTCGGCGACGGCCAGGCACTGCATCACCGCGTGCGCGAGCGGGTTGGCCAGCGCGCCATCCAGCACCGGTCGGCCGTCCACGCTGCGGCGACCGGCCCACGGGGAGCGGGCGTAGTAGGCGTCCGGCCGTTGCCACGCCGCGAATGTCGCGATGCCGGTGACCGCGCCGAGGCGGCCGGCGGCCAGCGCGTCGGTCAGCGCGGTCAGCGCCGCCGAACCGAGCGCCTGGAAACCGACCTGGGCCACCCGGCCGGTCACCGCCAGCGCGTCGGTCAGCGCGTCGTGCTCGGCCAGCGACAGCACCGGCGGCTTCTCCAGCAGCAGGTCCGCGCCGGCCTCCAGGGCGTCCCGGGCGATCGGCAGGTGCGTGTGCGGCGGGGTGCAGATCACCACCACCTCCGGTCGGGCGGCGGCGAGCATCGCCCGGTGGTCGGTGAACACCCCGACCCCGGGCGGCACCGGCGCCTCCCGTTCGTCGCGCACCGGTTGGACGTCGACCAGGGCGACCAGCCGCAGCCGGCCGCCGGCGTGCAGCGGCGCGATCACCCGCCGGTGCCAGTGGCCGTGCCCGTTGGCCCCGATCACCGCCACCGTCGGCGGCGGCACCGACCCGTTCACGAGCCACCGGCCAACAGCGTCGACACCACCGAGGCGTCGACCACCGCCGTCGACATCACCGGGGCTCCGGCCCGCGCGGCACCGCTCACCGGGCGCCGGCCAGGGTCGCCTCGACGCCGTGTCGTCCGAGCGCGGTCAGCCAGGCGGTCACGTCGGCACGTACCTCGTCGTCCTCGGCCACCTCGGCCGGGATGACCTCGCGCAGCGCGAAGACGGCGTCCACCGCGCCGGCCGGGCTCTGCGCGCCGGCGTCCAGGGCGGCCCGGATCGGCCCCGCGAGGGGGTCCTGCAACGGCAGCGGTCCGCCGTCGTCGGCGTACCCCAGGGCGAAGCGCAACCAGGACGCCACGACCAGCGCGCCCCAGCGCGCGGACCGTCCGGCCGCGCGCAGGTCGGCGATGGTGTGCAGGATGCGCTGCGGCAGCTTCTGCGAGCCGTCCACCGCGACCTGGAGGGTGCGGTGCCGGATCGCCGGGTTGGCGAACCGGGCGAGGACCTGCTCGCCGTAGTCGATCACGCGCACCCCGTCCGGCGGCGTGAAGCTGGCCGCGACGTCCTCGGCGATCAGCCGGCGCAGAACGTCGGTCAGGTGTGGGATCTCCAGGGCGTCGGCGATGGTCTCCCGGCCGGCCAGCGCGCCGAGGTACGCCACTGCCGAGTGCACGCCGTTGAGGGTGCGCAGCTTCAACCGCTCCCACGGTCCGGCGTCGCCCGTGAGCACCGCCCCGGCGTGCTCCCAGCCCGGCCGCCCGCCGGGGAAGTCGTCCTCGATCACCCACTGCGCGTACGGTTCGGCGGCCACCGCGGCCAGGTCGGTCACGCCGAGCGCCCGGCGGGCCGCGTCGATGGTCTCCGGGGTGCTGGCCGGCACGATGCGGTCCACCATGGTGCCGGGGCAGGTCACGTTGGCGACCACCCAGTCGACGAGCCCGGCGGGCACCCCCTCGGCCCGTTCGACCGCCTGGTCGACCAGGCCGCGCAGCCGCCGGCCGTTGGCCGGCAGGTTGTCGCAGCTCACCAGCGCCAGCGGCCCGGCGTCGGCGGCGGCGCGGGCGGCCAGCCCGCGCAGCAGCAGCCCCGGCACGGTAGTCGGGGCCTGCTGGCCGGCGAGGTCCGCGGCGAGCGCGGCGTCCGGGGACAGCCGGCCGGTCACCGGATCGAGCTGGTACGCCTTCTCGGTGACGGTGAGCGTCACGACGCGCACCGCCGGGTCGGCCAGCAACGCCACCACGGCGTCCGGGTCGCTGGGAGCATGTCGTACGCCGCTGAGCGCGCCCACCACCCGGGTGGCGGTGCCGGCGGCGGACAGGGCGCTGACGCTGAACAGGTTGTCCTGGGCGGCGAGCGCCTCGACCACTGCGGTGCTGCGCGGGGCGACGGCCACGATGCCCCAGTCGCCGCCGGCCGCGCCGACGGCCGCCTCGGTGTAGACGGCCTGGTGCGCCCGGTGGAACGCGCCCAACCCCAGGTGTACGACGCCCGTCGGCACGGTGCCCGGTCGGATGAGGGGACGGGACTCGACGGGCAGGTGGCGCAGCACCCCCAGGCCGAGGCGGGACGCGCCGACGGTCACCGCCATGCCGGACCGTCCGGGAAGCGGAACTCGGCGATCGACGACTGTTTCATGGTGGCGCTGTAGCCGGGCTGGTCGGGCAGCAGGTAGCGGCCGCCGCGGGTGCGGACCGGGTCGACGAAGTGCTCGTGCAGGTGGTCGACGTACTCGATCATCCGACCGTCCAGGGCGGTACCGACCCGCAGGTAGTCGAAGATCGCCAGGTGCTGGACGTACTCGCAGAGGCCGACGCCGCCGGCGTGCGGGCAGACCGGCACCCCGAACTTCGCCGCCAGCAGCAGCTCGGCCAGGACCTCGTTGACGCCGCCGACCCGGCACGCGTCGATCTGCATCACGCCGATCGCCTCGGCCTGGAGGAGCTGCTTGAAGATCACCCGGTTGGCGGCGACCTCGCCGGTGGCCACCCGGCACCGCCCGCCGGTCAGCTCGTCGACGGCGCGCGCGATCCGGGCGTGCCCGAGGATGTCGTCCGCGTGGGTCGGCTCCTCGATCCAGTACGGGTCCACCTCCGCGAGGGCGGTCATCGCCGTGATCGCCTCGTCGACGTCCCACACCTGGTTGGCGTCCATCATCAGCAGCGCGTCCGGGCCGATCTCGGAGCGGATGATCCGGGCCCGGCGTATGTCGTCGGCCAGCGGGCCGCCCACCTTCATCTTCATCGCCCGCCACCCGTCGTCGTACGCCTGCCGCGTCAACGCCCGCACCTTGTCGTCGGGGTAGCCGAGCCAACCCACCGAGGTGGTGTACGACGGAAAACCGTCGCGTTCGAGGGTGGCCAACCGGTCGGCCAGGCCGTCACGTCCCTTGTCGAGGAGGGCGGCGGCGTCGTCGGGGGTGAGCGCGTCGGTGATGTGCTTGAAGTCGACGCTGGCGACCAGCTCGTCGGTCGGCAGTTCGGCGAGGAACCGCCACATCGGCTTGCCGGCGATCCTGGCCCGCAGGTCCCACACGGCGTTGACGAGCGCGCCGGTCGCCATGTGGATGACGCCCTTCTCCGGCCCCAGCCAGCGCAACTGCACGTCGGCGCTGAGCGAACGCCAGAACGCCACGGGCTCGGCCGCGATCTCCTCGACCGTCCGCCCCTTCACGTGGTGGGCCAGCGCCCGCACCGCCGCGCAGGTGATCTCGTTGCCCCGGCCGTTGGTGAAGGTGAACCCCGCGCCGACCGGCCCGGCGTCGGTGCCCAGCTCGACGTACGTCGCCGAGTAGTCACCCCGGTTGATCGCGTCGGACCCGTCGCCCCGAGCGGCGGTCGGGAACCGCACGTCGTGCACCTCGACGGACGTGATGGTGACACTCACTGGCCAACCCCTTCGAAGTTGAAGACCCGCTTGGGCAGCCGGTACGCCAGGTCGACGATCGTCTCGGCGGCCTCGTCCAGCGGCAGCCGGTGCTCGGCGACCAGCCGGGCCAGGAAACCGGCGTCGACCCGGCGGGCCACGTCGTGGCGTACCGGGATGGAGCAGAACGCCCGGGTGTCGTCGACGAACCCGGTGGTGTTGTAGAAGCCGGCGCTCTCGGTGACCGTCTCGCGGAACCGGCGCAGCACCTCGGGGGAGTCCAGGAACCACCAGGGCGCACCGAGCAGCAGCGCGGCGTAGCCGCCCGCGAGGGGCGCCAGCTCGCGGGTGAAGGTGTCCTCGTCGAGCGTGTAGAGCACCACCCGCAGCCGAGGGTCGTTGCCGTGGCGTTCCAGCAGCGGCGCGAGCGCGTGCACGTACTCGGTGGCCTGCGGCACGTCCCCGCCGACGTCGCGGCCGTGCCGCTCGTACAGCCAGCGGTTGTGGTTGCGCACCGCGCCGGGGTGCAGCTGCATGACCAGGCCGTCGTCGAGCGACATCCGGGCGAACTCCATCAGCATGTGCGCCCGGAACGCCTCCGCGTCGGCCGCGTCGGCCTCGCCGCGCAGGCCCCGGTCGTACCGGCGGGCGGCCTCGGCCGGGGTCAGGTCCAGGGTGCGGGCGGTGGGGTGGCCGTGGTCCGACGAGGTCGCCCCGGCCGCGATGAACGCGGCCCGCCGGGCCCGCAGCGCGGCCAGATAACCGGTGTACGTGCCGGTGTCCTCGCCGGTCATCGCGCCGAGGCGGGCCACGTTGGACGACCAGCCCTCGTACTCCATGTCCACCACGTCGTCCGGGCGGAACGTGGTGACCACCCGGCCGCCCGGCCCGCCCCACCCGTCGGCGGCGAGCTTGGCGTGCTGCGCGAGCTCGTCCAGCGGCGACTCGGTGGTCGCGAGCACCTCGATTCCGAACCGCTCGAACAGCGCCCGGGGCCGGAAGTCCGGCTCGGCGAGGCGGGCCGCGATCTCGTCGTAGACGGTGTCGGCGGTGGCCGGGCCGAGCGGGGTGTGCACCCCGAACACGGTGCGGAAGGTCTGCTCCAGCCAGAGCCGCGACGGGGTGCCCCGGAACAGGTGCCAGTGCGCGGCGAAGCGCCGCCAGATCGTCCGGCCGTCGGTCTCGGTCGGGCTGCCGTCGCGGGTCGGCACGCCCAGGTCCGACGGGGGGACGCCCTGGCTGAGCAGCATCCTCGTCAGGTAGTGGTCGGGCACGATGAGCAGCCGCGCCGGGTCGGGAAAGGGCTGGTCCTGCGCGAGCAGGGCCGGGTCGACGTGCCCGTGCGGCGAGATGATCGGCTGCTGCGCCGCGAGGGCGTACAGCTCCCGGGCGATCGCGCGCTGCCCGGGCTCGGAGGGCAGGAGCAGGTCGGTGTGGTCGGACGTCGGCACGGGGCTGGGCTCCTCGTCGATGGTCAGCGGGGGGTGAGCAGATCGGCGACCCGCACCGGTTGCCCGGTCTCGAAGGACCGGTTGGCGGCCAGGCCGGTGAGCAGGGCCAGCGCGCCGTCGTCGGCCGTCGCGGCGCGGCCCAGCGGATCGGGCTGACCGCCCAGGAGCACCGCTGTCATCCGGGCGTCCGCGCCGCCGTGCCCGTGGCGGGTACGTCCCTCGACGGGGATCTGCCGGGGCGGTTCCCAGAAGGGGCGCAGGGTGAGCGTCGCGCCGCCCCCTTCGGCCGGCGCTTCGACGCCGTGCAGCGCGGCGCCCTTGACCGCGCCCGCCGTGCCCCGGTCGACGAAGTCGTTCTCGGTCACCTCCAGTTCGAGGCGCCCCCGGCTGCCGTTGACCATCACCCGGTAACCCTCCCAGGGGGCGTACGCCGTGAGGTGGTAGGTCATCGTGGCGCCGGTGGAGTAGCGGGCGAGCACGGCCATGTCGTCCTCGATGCTCACGCCCGGGGCGAACACGTTGCGGTCGCGCCGGTAGCCGTCCTCGGCCTCGGCGTCGAGGTACAGCTCCCGCAGTCGGGGGTGGGCGTCCAGCCGCAACGCGAACGGGTCGTCGACGGCGGCGGGGGAGCCGTACGCCCGCTCGTAGTCGCGGGCGTAGCCGTGCCGGCGGCCGTCCTCGCCGTAGAAGAACAGGCGGCCGGCGGCGTACACCTCGACCGGGGTGGCCCCCAGCCACCAGTTGACCAGGTCGAAGTGATGGCTGGCCTTGTGCACCATCAACCCGCCGGAGGTGGCCTTGTCGCGGTGCCAGCGGCGGAAGTAGTCGGCGCCGTGCCGCACGTCGAGCAGCCACTCGAAGTGCACCGAGCCGATCTCACCGACGGCGCCGTCGGCGAGCAGACGCCGGACCTGCTCGTGCAGCGGGTTGTAGCGGTAGTTGAAGGCGACAGTCACCCGGCCGCCGGTCTCGGAAACCGCGTCCAGGATGCGCCGGCAGCGCGCGGCGTCGACGGTCATCGGCTTCTCGGTGACGACGTCCCGGCCGGCGCGCAGCGAGGTCACCACGTACTCGTCGTGGGTGACGTCCACACTGGTCACCAGCACGACGTCGACCCGCTCCTTGTCGAGCATGGCCCGGAACTCACCGGCCGGGTACGTCGGCACGGGACGGTGACCCAGCTCGGCGAGCCAGCGGTTGTGCGCGTCCATCCGGGCCTGGTTGACGTCGGCAAAGGCGACCAGCTCGGTGGTGTCGGCGTGGTCGAGCACCAGGGCACGGACGAACATCTCGGCCCGTGCGCCGGTGCCCACGACGGCGTAGCGGACGTGGCCGTCGGATCTCGGTGACATGCGATCGCCCCCAGGTGATCCCTGCAAAGGTTTGCAGTGAAGTAACCACGATCAATGCGATGGCGTCAACGGCGACGCCGCAATCGGCGATAAATGTCCGTGTATGCGGCGTTGTAAGTCACCACGGGGAGCGTCGACGCAACAGAACCGCAACCATTGACCGTTGACACTGGCGCAACCGTTTGCATTAATTGGCGGCACCCACGTGACCGTCGCCACATCGGACGAAGGGCCCGCCGTGCCAGTCACCATCCGGGACGTCGCCCGCGCCTCCGGGGTGCACATCTCCACCGTGTCCCGCACCTTCTCGGCCCCGCACCTGGTCAACCCCGAGACCCGGGTCCGGGTGCTGGCCTGCGCCGAGGACCTGGGCTACCGGCCGAACCGCGCCGCCCGGGCCCTGATCACCGGGCGGACGCACAACATCGGCCTGATCATCGCGGACATCGCGAACCCGTTCTTCCCGCCGCTGATCAAGGCGGCGGAGAGCCAGGCCCGCCATCGCGACTACCACGTCTTCGTGGCCGACACCAACGAGGACCCGACCGCCGAGGAGGAGCTGGTCCACGCGCTCGCCAAGCAGGTCGACGGGGTGCTGCTGTGCAGTCCGCGGATGAGCAACAGCCTGATCGAGCAGCTCAGCCGGGAGGTGCCGCTGGTGGTGGTGAACCGCCAGGTGACCGGCCTGCCCTGCGTCCTGATGGACGTCGGGCAGGGCGCCCGGGCGGCGATCGAGCACCTGATCGGTCTCGGTCACCGGAGCATCGCGTTGCTCGGCGGCCCCCGCAGTTCCTGGACCAACCGGGAGATGCGCCGCGCCGCAACCACCGCCGCCCGCAGCGGCGGCGTGGAGCTGACCGTGCTCGGCCCCAACGCGCCCACCGAGACCGGCGGCCTCGCCGTCGCCGACCAGGTGCGGCGCAGCGGCGTGACGGCAGTGCTCGCCTACAACGACCTGATGGCGATCGGCCTCATCGAGGGGCTGGACGCGCTCGGGGTCCGGGTGCCGCAGGAGGTGAGTGTCGTCGGGGTCGACGACATCGCCCTGAGTCGGCTCACCCGCCCCAAACTGACGACGGTGGCCACACCCACCGGGGCCGCTGGCCGGACGGCCGTCGACATGCTGCTGCAACAGGACATCGAGTCACCGCGCGGCGCGCGGGGGCCCGGTGCCGGCACGGCGCTCGGCGTCCGTCGTACCACCGCACAGGTAATGCTCCAGACCGACCTGGTCATCCGCGACTCGACCGGCCCGGGCCCGCACGCCCGACCGGCACGTCCCCTGGCCGCGCCGCCTGGCCCGGACCCGCATTGCCCTGCGGGCCCGGGCGTCCCGACCGCGGCCACCGGTGACGCCGTCGCCTCCTAATGCCGAGGAGTGAGCGCACATGCACCCCGCAACGCCCCCCACCACCGACACGTCCGTCGGGCGCCATCACGGTACCCCGGTGCCCCGGCGGCGACTCCTGCGCGGCCTGCTCGCCGCGACCGTCGCCGCGCCGCTGATGTTCGGCGCCGCGGCCTGCGGCGACGACGACGGCGCCGCCGATCCCAACGCCCCGGTCAAGCTCTCGATCTTCTGGTGGGGCGGCGACGCCCGCGCCAAGCTGACCGAGGACGCCCTGGCCCTCTACACCAAGAAGCACCCAAACGTGACCTTCGAGAAGACCTGGCAGGCCAACCAGGGCTACTTCGACAAGCTCGCCACGCTCACCGCCGGCGGCAACCCGCCGGACCTGTTCCAGATCGACGACAACTACCTCGCCGAGTACGCGGCCCGCAGCACCACACTCGACCTGAAGAGCTACCAGGACTCCGGCAAGCTCGACGTCACCAAGTTCCCCAAGAGCCTGCTGGAGTACGGCGTGGTCGACGGCAAGCTGGCCGGGGTGGCCGCCGGGGAGAACACCCAGGGCCTGGTCTACAACAAGACCCTGCTGACCAAGCACAACCTGCCCGAGCCCACCACCGGGATGACCTGGGAGCAGCACATCGCCTGGGCCGCCCAGGTGTCGGAGAAGACCGGTGTGCCCGGCACGCAGGACCCGAGCGCCGACTACAAGGCGTACTGGATCTGGCTGCGCCAGCAGGGCAAGGACCTCTACAAGGGCAACGAGCTGGGCTTCGCGGCCGAGGACGTGACCGCCTGGTTCGACCTGTGGAAGGGCGCCCGGGACCGCAAGGCCACCCCGAGCGCCGACGTCATCCACGAGGGCAACTCCAGTGACGTCACCAAGCAGCTGGTGGTCACCGGCAAGGCCGGCACCAGTTGGGTCTGGGCCAACCAGATGCCCGACCTGAAGAAGAACACCAAGGACGAGCTGGGGGTCGTCGCCTATCCCGGTGACCCCAGCGCGCAGTGGGCCCGGGCCTCCATGTACTGGTCGGTGTTCAAGGGCAGCAAGAACAAGGACGTCGCGGTCGACGTGATCGACTTCTTGAACAACGACCAGGAGGCGGTCAAGCTGCTCGGCACCGACCGCGGCCTGCCGTCCAACCTGGACCTGCGCCGGGTGGTCAGCGACGACACCACCGACCCGGCGATGAAGCAGTCCATCGCCGTCGAGACCGAGCTGGCGCAGAAGTTCGGCCAGTCCCCGCAGGTGCCGATCAAGGGACACAGCAAGGTCAAGTCCGAGCTGGTCAAGGCCGCCGAGAACGTGCAGTACGGCCGGGCCACCTCCGCGCAGGCCGCCGCCCAGTTCGTCGAGGCGTGCAAGTCCGCCATCGCCTGACCGCCGCACGAGGCGAGGAGAGGAGCTGTTCGTGGCGTTGACCACGGCGCCCGACCCGACCCGACGCGGCCCCGGATCCGACCGGGCCCACGCCGCGAGGCGTGGGCCCGGCAGCATCCGGCACAGCGAAGGTCTGGCGGGGTACGTCTTCCTGTCGCCGTGGCTCATCGGCCTGATGGGTGTCACGGCGGTCCCCATGCTGCTGTCGCTCTACCTGAGCTTCACCAACTACGACATCCTCACCCCGTTCTCCGAGGTGGAGTGGGTGGGGTTCGCCAACTACGAGCGGATGTTCACCGCCGACCCGTCGTACTGGCACGCGGTGCGGGTCACCCTGACGTTCGCGCTGGTCGCGGTGCCGCTGAAGCTGGCCGCCGCGCTCGGCGTGGCGTTGCTGCTCAACCGTGCCTGGCGCGGCGTCGGCCTGTTCCGCGGGCTGTTCTACCTGCCGTCGCTGCTCGGCGGCAGCGTCGCGCTGGCCATCGTCTGGGTCAACATGTTCAACCGCGACGGCGCGTTCAACTCGCTGCTGAGCCTCGTCGGCATCACCGGCAAACCGTGGGTCAACGACCCCGACTGGGCCCTTCAGACGCTGATGGTGCTCGCCATCTGGCAGTTCGGCGCACCGATGGTGATCTTCCTGGCCGGGCTCAAGCAGGTGCCCACCGAGCTGTACGAGGCCGCCTCGGTCGACGGCGCCGGCAGGTTCCGCCAGTTCCGCAACGTCACGCTGCCGATGCTCTCCCCGGTCATCTTCTTCAACCTGGTGCTGGAGACGATCAACGGCTTTCAGGGTTTCACCGCCGCGTTCGTGCTCAGCAACGGCACCGGCGGCCCGGTCGACTCCACCCTCATGTACACGCTGAACCTCTACATCACCGGCTTCACCGACCTCAACATGGGCTACGCCTCGGCGATGGCCTGGGTGTTCCTGCTCGCCATCGCGGTCATCACCGCGATCTTCTTCAGCACCGGACGGTTCTGGGTGCACTACTCCGACGGGGAGGACCGGTGATGGTGGCGGTGAATCCGGCGGCCGACGTACCGACGCCTACCGTGCGCCGGCGGCCCGGCGGCCGGTCCCTGCTGCGGCTGCTGATCCTGGTGGTGATCGTCGCCGTGGTGCTCTACCCGCTGATCTGGATGGTCGGCACGTCGGTGAAGTCCCAGGAGGAGATCGTCAACAACATCGGGCTGCTGCCCGAGCGCTTCACCCCGGGCAACTACACCGCCGGGTGGTCCAACTTCGACGTCAGCTTCGGCCGGTTCTTCCTCAACAGCGCGATGGTCAGCCTGCTCACCGTCATCGGCAACGGGCTGTCCTGCCTGCTCGCCGCGTACGCCTTCGCCCGACTGCGGTTCCGGCTGCGCGGCATGTGGTTCGCCGTCATGATCGGCACGCTGCTGCTGCCCCAGCACGTGCTGATCGTGCCGCAGTACATCCTGTTCCGGACGCTCGGGCTGGTCGGCGGCGACTGGCCGTACCTGCCGCTGCTCATTCCGCAGTTCCTGGCCACCGAGGCGTTCTTCGTCTTCCTCATGGTGCAGTTCATGCGTGGCGTCCCGCGCGAGCTGGACGAGGCGGCCCGGATCGACGGCGCCGGCCCGTACGGCATCTTCCGGCACATCATCCTGCCGCTGAGCCGTCCCGCGCTGGTCACGACCGCGATCTTCTCGTTCATCTGGACCTGGAACGACTTCTTCCGCCAGCTGGTCTTCCTGTCCCAGCTGCAGGACTACACAGTGCCGGTCGCGCTGACCCTGTTCATCGACTCGACCAGCCAGAGCGCGGTCGGGCCGATGTTCGCCATGTCGGTGCTGTCGCTGCTGCCGGTCTTCCTGTTCTTCGTCGCCTTCCAGCGGATGCTCGTCGAGGGGATCAACACCAGTGGCATCAAGGGCTGAACCGGCCGACGCCGTCGGGCGGCGGGACTGGCGCGACGTCGCCCGCGACGCCGCCGACCTCGCGCTGCTCGGCATCCTGCTGACCCTGGCGGCGGCGCCGGTGCTCACCGCCGCCGCAGCCGTCGGCACGGCCAGCGCGGCCGTGCACGACTGGACGCGTACCGGCAGCTGGCCGTCGGCGCGGACCACCGCGCGCCGGTTCGGCCGCGCGGTGCTGCCCGGC
>NZ_MUZA01000100.1 GCF_021442385.1 Micromonospora sp. MH99 | reverse complement strand
GGCCGAGGCCCCACCGGCGGCGCCGGTCGAGACCCCGCCAGCGCCGCCCGCCACTGCCACCCCGGCCGGCGTACCCGTCGAGGTCGCCCCGGCCGGCGTACCTGCCGAGGGCGACGGCGACGAGGGGACCGCCGGGCCGCGCCGACGTCGGTGGGCCCGCTGGACCCGGCGACGGCAGCACCTGGCGGTCGGCGTGCTGTTCCTGCTCGCCGCGCTCTGGGTGACCAGCCGGATCTGGCTGGACCCGGCCGGGCGGGTGGCGTCGCTCTACACCGGAGACCCGGCTCAGGTGCAGTTCTTCCTCGCCCACTCGGTGCGGGTGGTGCTGCACGGCGAATATCCGTTCTACACCGAGCAGTTCAACTATCCCGACGGCGTCAACCTGATGGCCAACACGGCGGTGCTGGCGCTGGGCATCCCGATGGTGCCGGTGACCCTGCTGTTCGGGCCGGCGGTGTCCTTCGTGGTGCTGGTGACGCTCGGCCTCGCCGGCACCGCGATGGCGTGGTATCTCATGCTCCGCCGCCACGTCGTGCGTACGCCGCTCGCCGCCGCGGCGGGCGGCTGGTTCTGCGGGTTCTCCCCGGCGATGCTCTCGCACGCCAGTTGGCACCCCAACATCATCAGTCAGTTCCTGCTGCCGTTCATCGTCTGGCGGGTGCTGGTGCTCACCCGCTCGCGCCGGCCGGTCCTCGACGGCGCCCTGCTGGCCCTGCTCGTCACCGCCCAGGCGTTCATCAACGAGGAGATCCTGCTCTTCACGGCGCTGGCCTGCGGGATCTTCCTGCTCGCGGTGGTGGCGCAGGAACCGGCCCGCTGGCGGGCGGCGTGGCGACCGCTGGCCGCCGGCCTGGCCGCGTGCGCGCTGCTGGCCGGGGCGCTGCTGGCGTACCCGCTGTACGTGCAGTTCGCCGGGCCGATGGCGTACCACGGGCTCAGCGACGCCGTGCAGGACTACGGCAACGACATCGCCGCCTTCTTCGCCCCCGGCTCGGCCACCCTCGGCGGCAACCAGCGGGCCAACGTCAACCTTGCCCCGAACTACTCCGAGGAGAACGCCTTCTTCGGGTGGAGCCTGTCGCTGCTCGCCGTCGCCGTCGTGGTGTGGCTGCGTCGGGAGATGGTCGTGCGGGCGCTCGCCGCGACCGGTGGCTTCTTCGCCCTGCTCTCCCTCGGCGAGCGGATCTCCTGGTGGGACCGGGAGCTGATCACCGGGCCGTGGGAACTGCTGGTGCACCTGCCCCTGCTGGACGCGGTAGTGCCGACCCGGTTCGGCCTGATCACCACGGTGGTCATCGGTCTGCTGCTCGCGCTCGCCGTCGAGCGGGCCTGGGCGCTGCGCCCGGCCGACCGGCGTACCGTCCGGACGCTCACCGCCGCCGGCCTGGCGTTCGCGCTGCTGCCGATCGCCCCGATGCCGCTGCGGATGGTCTCCCGGCCGCCGGTGCCGGAGTTCATCACCGCCGACCGCTGGCGGGCGTACGTCGGCCCGGACCAGACGCTCGTGCCGATCCCGGTGCCCAGCATGGGCAACACGCACGGCATGCGCTGGGCGGCGGCCACCAACCTCGACTTCAAGATCCCGGGTGGCTACTTCCTCGCCCCCCGCAACGGCAACACCGGTGACCCCGGTCGGTTCGGCGGCCGCCCCAGCGGGGTGGGCCAGCTGCTGGAGGAGGTCGCGACCACCGGCCGGACCCCCAAGCTGGACGACCGGCAGCGTCGGCGCTTCACCGACGAGCTGCGGCACTGGCACGCGGCGATCCTGGTGCTGCCGGTCCGTCAGCAGCACGTCGAACCGTTGCGGCGTACCGTCGAGGAGCTGGTCGGCCCGGGCCGGCAGGAGCTGGACGTCTGGGTGTGGGACGTTCGGACGCTTACCGACCGCTCGGTCTGATGTCCACGGGAACGACGTCGTCGCCGGCGGAGACGGCGGCAGCGACGCTCGGTCCGCCGACCGCGCGCCGACCCCGGCCGGCGTGGCTCCCGGACGCGGTGGTCATCGCCGGCTACCTGGGGCTCGCGGTGCTGCTGACCAGCACCCAGTGGGGCCGCCCCGGCCGGCTGTTCCACCAGGCCGGCGACCAGGTGCTCTTCGAGTGGATGCTGGCCCACGCGGCGCACGCCGTCGTCGCGGGGGAGAACCCGCTCTACAGCAGCGCCCTGAACGCGCCCGACGGCGTCAACCTGATGGCGAACACCTCGGTGCTCGGCCTCGGTGTCCCGCTGGCCCCGGTCACGCTGCTGTTCGGCTCGCAGGCGGCGTTCTGCGTGGCGGTGGTCTGCTGCCTCGCCGGCACCGCCACAGCCTGGTACGCGCTGCTGCGCCGTCGACTGGTCACCGCCCGCTGCGCGGCGGCGCTCGGCGGCCTGGTCTGTGGCTTCGCCCCCGGCATGATCGCCCAGGCCGGGGCGCATCTGCACGTGGCCGCCCAGTTCCTGCCACCGGCGATCCTCGCCCTGGTGTTCCGTCCCGGGTCGGGCCCGCGCGGGGTGTGGCGGCCCGGTGTCGGCCTCGGGCTGCTGCTCGTGTGGCAGGTGTTCATCGGCGAGGAGGTGCTCGTCTTCCTGGCGCTCGCCGCCGGGGTGTTCGCGCTGGGCTACGCCCTCGCCGACCGGGCCGCGGCCCGCCGGCTCGCGCCGGCCCTGCTCGGCCGGCTCGCGGTGGCGGCCGTGGTGGCGGTGACGCTGCTGGCGTACCCCCTGTGGTTCCAGTTCCACGGGCCGCAGCACTACACCGGAATGGCCTTCGCCGCGCACGGCTTCCAGCTCGACGCCGCGTCGTTCACCGCGTCGGCCCGGCAGACCGTGCTCGGTGACGACTGGCTACCGGGGCTGCTCGCACCGAACCCCACCGAGGAGAACTCGTTCTTCGGCCCCGGCCTGCTGGTGCTCGCCGTGGTCACCGTGATCTGGCTGTGGCGACGGCCGCTGGTCCGCGCGCTGGCCGGCTGCGGCATCGTCTTCGCCCTGCTGTCGCTCGGCACCGACCTGCGGGTGGACGGCAACGCCACAGGCATCGCGGGGCCGTACCGGCTGGTCGCGGGGCTGCCGCTGCTCGACCTCGCGGTGCCGGCCCGGTTCGCGCTGGTCTGCGTGCCGGTGCTGGGTGTCCTGGTGGCGCTCTTCGTGGACCGGGTGTGGGCGGCCCGCCGGTCACCGACCGTGCCGGGCCTGCCGGTACGACTGCTGGGGGCGGGCGCGGTGGCCGCCGCGCTGCTGCCCCTGACGCCGACGCCGATCCGGGCGGTGCCGGTCGCGCCGGTGCCGGGGTTCGTCGCCGACGGCGGGTGGCGGCAGCTGGTGCCTCCGGGACGGACCGTGGTGGCGGTGCCCCCGGTGACCGGCGCCGCGCTGAGCCCGGTGATGCTCTGGTCGGCCCGCACCGGCCTGGCGTTCCGCGCCCCGGGCGGGTACTTCATCGGACCGAGCGGCCCGGACGACCCGGCGGCCCGCTGGGGCGCCCCGGACCTACCGACCGCCGCGCTGCTGCGCCGGGTCGCCGAGACCGGCACGGTGCCGGTGCTCACCGAGGCCGACCGCCGTCAGGCCGTCGACGACCTGCGGCACTGGCGGGCCGCCGTGGTGGTGCTCGGCCGGTCGACAAACGACGAACCGGTCCGCGGGACCGTCGAGGAACTGCTCGGCCCCGGCCGCCCGGTCGACGGCGGGTGGGCGTGGGACGTTCGGACGTTGGTCGGCTAGCGCTGATCCACAAGCGCGCGGACGTCCCAGACCCAGACGTCGTCGACGCGCTGCGGCGGCCCGATCAGGGCGGTGACCAGTTCGCGCAGCACCGCCTCGCGCGGGTGGGCGCCGAGCACCACCACCGACGCCCGCCAGAACCGGAGGTCCTCGACGGCCTGGCGGCGGTTCTCGTCGGTGAGGACGGGGACCGCGCCGGCGTCCATCGTGGAGTAGATGAGGCTGCTGGTGGGCCGGTTCGGTGCGCCGAAGACGCCCTCGCCCAGCTCGTTGGGGCCGATGAAGTAGCCGCCCGGGACGGGGAACTCCTGCCCGGTCAGGGCACTCCAGCGCAGCGTGGGCAGACCGTGCACGTTGCTCGGGATCGGCACCGGCACGAGGGTCCGGCCCTGGGGCACGTACGGCCGCCAGCCGCCGGCGGTGATGAAGTGCGGCGGCGGGTCGATCTGCTGGGCGGGCAGCGGCCGGGGAAAGAGCGGCAGCAGGGCGAGGGTGACCGCCGCGTACCCCAGTGGGCGCAGCCACCGGCGTCGCGTCGCGACCGGCGCGGTGACGCCCTGGTCGTCGGACGTCGCCGCCTCTGCGGCGGTCGCCGGCTCTGCGGCGCGCGGGGCCGGCACGCGGGCCGGCGCGGCCACCGGACGGCCGTGGCGGGCCGCGGCGTCCCAGGTCAGCGCCAGCAGTACGCCCACCGCGGCGGCGACCACCAGGGTCAACCGGGTCGGCATCATCATCTCGACCAGGGGCAGGTCGTCCGGCACGTACGACCAGGGGCCGCGCACCCCGGTCTCCACCCCGTCGAAGCGCACCTTTGGCCCGATCGAGGCCACCGTGAAGACCACGATCAGCACCGCGACGATCCGGGCGGCCAGCGAACGGCGCACCAGCAGCACGAGGGCCACCACCGAGAGCAGCACCAGCGGCCAACCGAACCAGGTGTTCTGCTCGGTCATGCCGATCGTCTGCTCGACCGCCGGGTCGCCCGCCCAGGTGTCGCGGGCGAAGGTCACGAAGGCGACCAGGTCCTCGCCCCAGTTGTGGAAGACGCCACCCTGCAACCCGCGGTAGGACTGCGGACCGTTGAACTGGAACCAGATCGGGTACGCCGCCAGCAGCAGGGCCAGCCCACCGGCGACGCCCAGCCCGGCCAGGAACGTCCCGGCCGCGGCGCGCGTCGCCCGTGGCCGCTGCACCGCGTACGCCAGCACGACGACCAGGCAGGCCAGCGCGGTGAGCAGCAGCATCTCCTCGTTGATGAAGATCTGGTAGGTCACCAGCACCCCGAGCACCAGCCCGTTGCGCCGCCACCGGCCCGGCTCGCCCATCCGCAGCACCCGCACCACGATCAACGGCAGCAGGAAGTTGGACACGAAGTTGGGCTGGCCGTTGGCGTGGTGGATGATGCCCGGCGCGAAGCCGAGGAACGCCCCGCCGACGAAGGCCGCCGCCCGGGAGCGCACCAGGTGCCGCGAGAGCATCCAGTAGGCGGTGCCGGCGGTGGCCGCCAGCGCGCCACCCAGGTAGAGCGCGTACGTGACCTGGGGGCCGACCAGCATCGTCAGTGGCGACAGCGGCAGGGTCACCCCGAGCAGCGAGGTGTTGGCCATCATGTTCACCCCGTCCGGGGCGTTCTGCCGGGCCGTGAACAGCGGGTTCTCCAGGTGCCGCACCGAGTACGCGCCGTGCGCGAACAGCCACTCGAACCAGCTGTGGTCGGTGGGCAGGTGCGAGGACACCCGACCGGTCACGTCCCCCCAGTAGTGGAGGCAGACGAAGACGCCCAGCACCACATAGGCTCCGAGGGCCAACAGGTCGGCTCGGGCCGGACGGCGTCGAGGTCGCCGTGTCGGCTCGACCTCGGCCAGTTCGGCGTCGGTCACGGGATTCAACGAGGGGTCTACCACCGGCACAGCCACGACGCGCCATCGTACAGGCGAGGATGCGTCGCTTTTGCCGGGCCGGTACGCCCCCGGCCGGTTTGCCGGGCCCCCGGCCGACCCCGCCGGTGATGGAGGGACCATCTTTGTCGATCATCGAGCTGGGCGAGGTCCGGGACGAGCCCGAATCGCGGCCGACGGTCCGTCGACCGCGCGCCGCCGGCCGCCGGCTGCGCAGCTCGGCGGTGCTGCTGCTGGCCCTCGTCACGCTGGCCGGCGCGACCCCGGTGCGGCAACGGATCGTGACGTCGGTGCCGGCCTCGCCGGGCGCCTCGGTGTACCTCACCGAGGACGCCGTCGTCGTTGTCGACACGTCGACCCCCGTCGGCGACAGGTACCTGACCGCGTACAGCCGTCCCGGGCCGAGGGTCGGGGACACCGTGCGGCGCCGGTGGCGCGCACCGCTGGAACGCAGCGGTGACTTCCTGGCGGTCTGGGCCGACCGCGGGATGCTGCTGGCGGTGGGTGCCAGCACCGCTGACGGGGTGCTGGAGACCACCGCCTTCGACGCCGGGACGGGTCAGCGGCGCTGGCGCCAGCCGGGGATCGCCCAGCGAACGGCCGACGGGGGCCTGCTCCTCGCGAACGACCTGGGCGACGGGCCGGGCACGGTGACCCGGGTGGCGCCCGACACCGGCCGGGTGCTCTGGTCGGTGCCCATCGCGTCCGGCAGCCCCGCTTACCACGGACCGGTCAACCAGGTCGACCAGATCGTGTTCGTCCAGCCGACCGGCGAGCTGCAGGTGTACGACGCCGGCAGCGGCGACCTGGTGGGCAGTGTGGACACGTTGCCCGGCGCCCGGTCGGCGTTCCAGCGGGTGCAGGTGGTGGACGACCTCGTGCTGCTCGTTCCGCCCGGCAGCACCGGGCTGGTCGCCTTCCGGCTGCCCGGACTGGAGCCGGTGTGGACGTCCTCGCTGCCGCTGGTGGCCTGGGCGGTGCCGTGCGCAGATCTGCTCTGCACCGTCCAGCAGACCGGCGCCATCCAGGCCATCGACCCCGCCACCGGCGCCGTTCGCTGGTCGGACCCCGGGCCGGACACATTGGTCGACGTCCGGCGGGACATGCTGCTGGTGACCACGCCCGAGCAGCGGTACGCGGTGCGGGACGCCCGGACCGGACGGGAACGCGCGGAGCTGGGCCGGTGGCAGCTGGTGGACCAGCTGCGCCGCGACGACCCGCTGATCGGCGTACGGCCGACCCCCGACGGCCGGCTCGTCGTCGCCGAGCTGGACCTCACCGCCGGCCGGACGCGACTCCTGGACGTGCTCCCGGGCGTGGTCGGGGGGTGCCAGGTGGCGCTGCCCGTCCTGCTCTGCCGCCGCCTCGACGGCTCGAGCGCCCTGTGGCGGTTGTCCCGGTGAGCGGTCCGGTGATCGACCTCGGGGAGCTGCGGCACGGGCCGGACCCCGACCCGATCCGGCTGCCCCGCCCGCCGCTGGCGCGGCAACGGCCCCTGCGCTGCGCGCTGGTTCTGCTGCTGGTGCTCGCCGGCCTCGCCGGTTCGGGGCCGTTCAACAGGCGCGAGGTGCTGACGCTGCCGGCAGAGCTCGGCGCCGAGGCGCTGGTCACCGACGACCTCTTCGTCCTCGTCGAGCCGCTCGGCGGGACGGGGCAGCGGCGGCTCACCGCGACCCGGCTGCCCGACGGCGAGCCGGCGTGGCAGGTGCCGTTGCCGACCGAGGGCCGGTACTGGGGGGTCGCGCAGCAGGGCGAGACGCTGCTGGTCACCGGCCACGAGGTCGGCCCGGACAATCAGGGGACGCTCACGATCGCGCTGGACCGCCGGACCGGAACGTACCGCTGGCAGCAGCCCGGCAACGCCGCCGCGCTTCCCGACGGCAACCTCCTCATGTGGTCCACCGCCGGTGACGAGCAGGGGGACACCCTGCGCGGGGTCGACCTGTGCTGCGGGACGGTGCGCTGGCAGCTGCCGATCAGCCCCGGCGGCATGTTCGTCCTCCGCGACGGCGAGCACGGGGTGGACCGCCTGCTCGTCGTCCGCCTGCGCGGGTCGACCGAGGTCCGCGACCCGACCACCGGCGCGGTGCTGGCCCGCGCTGACCTCGACGCCGGCGGGGGTGCGTCCGGCGTGTCGGTGCAACTGGCGGACGACCTGCTGCTCACCATCGGTGGCGCGACGGCCACGACCACCGCGTACGGGCTCGGCGACCTGCGCCAGCGGTGGCGCGTGCCTGCCGGCGAGGCGCTGTACGCGTCGGACTGCGGCGTCGTCATCTGCGTGCAGACCCGCTCCGGCGGGCTGCGGGCGCTCGACGCCGCCACCGGTCGGGACCTCTGGGCGAGCGACCGCTGGGGGTGGGTCTGGCCCTACGCCGGTCGGCTGGTGGCCACCACGGTGAGCAGCGCCGGGCCGGGTGCGGAGGAGATCGTCGTGCTCGACCCACCGACCGGCCGGGTGCTGGCCGAGCTGGGTCGGTGGGAGCTGGCGCGGTTCGCCCGCGGCGGCCCGCTGATCGGCGTACGCCGCCATCCCGACGGGGGTCTGCTCGTCGCCGAGCTGGACGTCACAGGTGGCCAGGCACGGACGCTCGACGTGTTGCGGGACGCGACCGGGGACTGTCAGGCCCTCACCGGACGGCTGCTCTGCCGGCGGCGCGACAACGCGTACGGGCTGTGGCGGTTGCCCCGCTGACCACCGGCTAGGTCGGTCCGGGCGGCGAGGGAGGATTGTTGCCCGCCGGCACTAGGTTGTCGGTGGTCAGCAGCGAGGAGGCCGGGATGCGGGTACTGGTGGTGGAGGACGAACGCAACCTCGCCGACGCGATCGCGCGCGGGTTGCGCAAGCGGGGCATGGCGGTGGACGTGGCGTACGACGGCGACGCCGGCCACGAGGCGGCGTTCGTCACCCGGTACGACGTGGTGGTGCTCGACCGCGACCTGCCCGGCGTGCACGGCGACCAGATCTGCGCCGACCTCGCCGCCTCCGGGGCGCTGACCCGGGTGCTGATGCTGACCGCGAGCGGCACCGTGGCCGACCGGGTGGAGGGGTTGCAGCTCGGGGCGGACGACTACCTGCCCAAGCCGTTCGCGTTCGACGAGTTGGTCGCCCGGGTGCAGGCGCTGGGTCGGCGGGCCACCCCGGCCGCGCCGCCGGTTCTCGAACTGGCGGACCTGGTGCTCGATCCGGCCCGTCGGGTCGCGACCCGCGCCGGTGTGCCGATGGACCTGACGAACAAGGAGTTCGGCGTGCTCAGTGAGCTGCTCAAGGCCCGGGGCGCGGTGGTGTCCAGCGAGGAGTTGTTGGAGCGGGTGTGGGACGCCAACACCGACCCGTTCACCACCATCGTCCGGGTGACGGTCATGACGCTGCGCCGCAAGCTCGGCGACCCGCCGTTGATCGAGACGGTGGTGGGGGCGGGTTACCGCACGGCCGAGGTCCTGCCGTGAGCCGGCCGGGGCGGTTGCGACCCACCCTGCGGCTGCGGCTGACGCTGCTCAACGGGGTGCTGCTGGTCGGCGCTGGCGCGATCCTGGTGCTGCTGGCCTGGCTGCTGGTCCGGGACGCGCTGCGGCCCACCGACGAGCTGCTGCCCGGCACGACGGTGGTGCTCTCCGACGGTGGGCGGATGGACGCCGCCCAGTGGCAGCGGGAGCTGGTCGACGCCGCCTCCGGGGAGCTGCTGGCCAAGGGCCTGGTCGCGCTGTTGGCGATCAGCGTGGTCGGGGTGGCCGGCGCATACGCCGTGGCCGGCCGGGCGCTGCGGCCCCTGCACCAGGTCACCGCGACCGCACAGCGACTCGGTGAGGCGACGCTGGACCAGCGGATCGGCTACTCGGGCGCCGACGACGAGGTCGCCGAGCTGGCCAAGACGTTCGACGCGATGCTGGACCGGATCGCGTCCGCGTTCGAGGCGCAGAAACGCTTCGTGGCCAACGCCTCGCACGAGCTGCGGACCCCGCTCGCCGTCATGCGGACCGAGATCGACGTGACGCTCAGCGACGACGACGCGGACGCCGCCGAGTACCGCCGGATGGCGACAGTCGTCCGGGACGCCTCGGAGCGGGCGAACAGCCTGGTGGACGCCCTGCTGGTGCTGGCCCGTAGCGAGGCGCAGGCCGGGCGGCGCCTCGGCCGGCGCACCGAGTGCGACCTCGCGACGGGCACCGCCAACGCGCTCTCCGCGATGCGCCGCGAGGTCGAGCGGATCGGCCTGCGTGTGCAGACGTCGCTGGAATCCGCGCCGGTGGTCGGCGATCCGGGTCTGCTCGACCGGCTGGCCGGCAACCTGATCGAGAACGCCGTCCGCTACAACCATCTGCACGGTCGGCTCTGGGTGCGTACCGGCACCGACGGCGACCGCTCGTGGCTGGTCGTGGGCAACACCGGGTTCGAGGTCGACCAGGCCGACGTGCCCGGGCTGTTCGAGCCGTTCCGGCGCGGCGGCCGGGAACGCACCGGGGCGCGCGGCTCCGGCCTGGGCCTGTCCATCGTCCGGGCGGTCTGCCAGGCGCACGGCGGCACCGTCCGGGTGATCGCCCAGCCCGGCGGCGGCCTGGAGGTGACCGTCACCCTGCCGACCGCGGACGCCCCGGCGGTGACCGGCCCGGTGCCCGCTGCCGGCTGAGCGGTCGGCGCGGCCGCGAGGGTTGCGGACGGCGCTCGCCCGATGGCACGATCACCCACGTCAGCTCGAGAGCGAAAGGGGGTGCGTCGATGTCTACAATTCAGGGCTCCGCACCCCGGGTCTTCGCCGGCTGACCCCGGGCAGCGGAGCGTCCCCATCCGAGCGTGGAGGGACCACCCGTGTATCCACGGATCCGCAACATCAGTTTCGACTGCCACGACACGTACTCCCTGGCCGGCCTCTGGTCGGCGGTGCTCGGCTACGCCCGGCACGGCGAGGACGCCCCGGGTGATCCGGAGGCGGTCCTGCTGCCGCCGGACGAGGCCACCCCGAACCTGTTCTTCCAGGCGGTGCCCGACGACAAGGTGACCAAGAACCGGCAGCACATCTGCCTGGAACCTGTCGACCGGACCCGCGACGAGGAGATCGAGCGGGTGCTCGGCCTCGGCGCCACGATGGTCGCCGACCGTCGGCATGCCGACGGCACGGGCTGGGCGGTGCTCGCCGACCCGGAGGGCAACGAGTTCTGCGTGCTGCGCAGCGCCAGGGAACGTGTCGTCACCACCACTTCGGAGGACCAACAGTGAGTTCGACGATCCACAACATCAGCTTCGACTGTCGCGACACGTACGCCCTGGCCGGCTTCTGGTCGCAGGTCTTCGACTGCCCCCGGCAGCCCGACGACTTCCCGGGCGACCCGGAGGCGATGCTGCTGCCGCCGGGCGGGCCGGAGGTGCTGTTCATCGCCGTGCCCGAGGGCAAGGCGGTGAAGAATCGACTGCACCTGGACCTGGAGCCGGCCGACCGGTCGCGGGCCGACGAGGTCGAGCGGCTGCTCGGCATCGGCGCGGTGCACGTCGCCGACCAGATCCGCCCGGACGGCTCGGGCTGGGTGGTGCTCGCCGACCCGGAGGGCAACGAGTTCTGCGTGCTACGCAGCGCGGCCGAGCGGGCCGCGTCACCGGCTGTCGTCGCGGCGACGGGTGACGCCGAACCGGTCTCCTGAGCGATCGGTGCGTACGGCAGGGGCCCCGGTCACCCTGAGGTGGCCGGGGCCCCGGTCGTGCACGGGTCAGGAGCGCTGCTCGATCTGACCCCGGATGGTGACGAACTCGGCAGTCGTCTCCTCGGCCGACTTGAAGTACATGACCACCAGGCCCACGCTGCCCCGGTCGGCCCAGACGCAGACGCCGAGCGGCACACCCTCGGTCTTGCCGTCGCCGCAGCGCGCGTCACCGCCCAGCGGGCCCGCCTCGACCACCGCCATGTTGGTCACCGACAGCTCGCTGGAGAGCCCGGTGACGGCCTCGTCCAGTTCCTTCTTCGGGTCGGCCATCACGCCGGACACCGCCGTGACCATGATCAGGTCCTGCTTGGCCGGGTCACCGTAGAACGCGCCGATCGTGCTGGTCTCGTTCTGCACCTCGGCCTTCATCGAGGTGACCATCTGGTCGGCGACCGACTGCAACTGCGGGTCGGTGTTCTTCGCCCGGCCGGCGAGGGTGGCCGGCGCGACCACCCGGGTCTTGGTGGCGTCGACGACGTCGCCCACCTCGTCCTTGACCGCGAACCAGGTGATCGCCGCGCCGCCGAGGCAGAGTACGAGCACCACGGCCAGCACGATCAGGATGATCTTGCCGACGTTCGACTTCTTCGCCGGCGGCGGGCCGCCGAACTGGTTCGGGTCGCCGTACGGCTGGCCCGGCTGAGCCGGCCCGAAGCCCTGCTGCGGCGGCGGCCAACCGCCGGGCTGCTGCGGCTGGCCCGGCTGCTGCGGCACGGCCGGCTGGCCCGGCTGCTGCGGCGGGTGGGGGGAATCGTGCGGCGGGCCGAAGGGGTTGGCCGGCGGCTGGGACATCAGTCAGCTCCAGGATGGGTGTGCAAAGCGCGTGATCGTAACCCGGCGACCGCCCCGGCGTTGCCTCAGCCCAGGCGCGGCACACGCCGTGGCCGGCCACCAACGAGCGCGGTGGCCGGCCCGGTCCACGAGGGACGGTCCGGCCACCGCGACGGTGGTGCTGGGGACGTGTCAGGCGGGCAGGCTCGCCGCTCCGAGCGGCAGGAACCGCCGGCCGGTGACCCGCTCGCTGGTGCCGGTCCGGTCCAGGTACGGCGTGACGCCGCCCAGGTGGAACGGCCAACCGGCGCCCAGGATCATGCACAGGTCGATGTCCTGCGCCTCGGCGACCACGCCCTCGTCCAGCATCAGCCGGATCTCCTGCGCGAGCGCGTCGAGCGCGTTCTGGCGTACCTGCTCGGCGGTCAGCGGCTGGTCACCGACCACGAGCAGCTTGGCCACCTCGTCGTTCACCTGGTCGTCGACCACGATCGGCTGGCCCGAGTCGGCGATCCGCTTGAGGTTCTCGCTGACCCCGAACCGGTCCGGGAACGCGGCGTGCAGGGTGCCGCCCACGTGGTACGCCACTGCCGGCCCGACCAGCTGAAGCAGGGCGAGCGGGCGCATCGGCAGGCCCAGCGGGTCCAGTGCGCTGTTCGCCACGTCCAGCGGCGTGCCGGCGTCCACGGCGGCGAAGACGGTGCCCAGGAAGCGGGTGAGCAGCCGGTTCACCACGAACGCCGGGGCGTCGGAGACCAGCACGCTCGACTTCTTGAGCTGCTTGCCGACCGCGAACGCGGTGGCGAGGGTGGCGTCGTCGGTCCGCTCGCCCCGGACGATCTCCAGCAGCGGCAGCACGGCCACCGGGTTGAAGAAGTGGAAGCCGACCACCCGCTCCGGGTGCTCCAGCTCCGCGGCCATCTCGGTGATGGACAGCGAGCTGGTGTTGGTGGCGAGCACCGCCTCCGGGGAGACGATCTTCTCCAGCTCGGCCCAGACCTGCTTCTTGACGCCCAGGTCCTCGAAGACCGCCTCGATGACGAAGTCGGCGTCCGCGAAGGCGCCCTTGTCGACAGTGCCGCTGACCAGGCCGTACAGCTTGGCGGCCGTGCCCTTGTCCATCCGGCCCTTGGTGACGGCCTTCTCGATCTGGGTGTGGACGTAGCCGACGCCCTTGTCCACCCGGGCCTGGTCCAGGTCGCTCATGACGACCGGCACCTGGAGGCGGCGGGCGAACAGCAGCGCCAGCTGGCTGGCCATCAGGCCGGCGCCGACGATGCCGACCTTGGTGACCGGGCGGGCCAGGCCCTTGTCCGGTGCGCCGGCCGGCCGCTTGGCCCGCCGCTGCACCAGGTCGAACGCGTACAGGCCGCTGCGCAGCTCCTCGGAGAAGACCAGGTCAGCGAGGGCCTCGTCCTCGGCGGCGGTGCCGGCGGCGAAGTCGCCGTCCTTCGCCGTCTCCAGCAGGTCCAGGGCCTTGTACGCGGCCGGAACCGCGCCGTGCAGCCGCTGGTTCAGCGTCTCCCGGGCGAAGTAGAGCACGCCCGCCCACATGTCCTTGTCGACCTCGGGCCGGGTCACGGTGACCTGACCCCGCACCACACCGGCGGCCCATTCCAGGGACCGCTCCAGGAAGTCGGCCGGCTCCAGCAGCACGTCCGCGATGCCCATCTCGGCAGCCTGCTTCGGCTTGAGCATCTTGTTCTGCATGAGCGGGTTCTGGATGATCACCTGGGTGGCGGCGGGGATGCCGATCAGGTTCGGCAGCAGTTGCGTGCCGCCCCAGCCGGGCACCAGACCGAGGGAGACCTCGGGCAGGGCGAGCGCCGCCGCACCGCCGGACAGCGCCCGGTAGTGGCAGTGCAGCGCCAACTCCAGGCCGCCGCCCATTGCCGCGCCGTTGACGAACGCGAACGTGGGGACGCTGCTGTCCTTGAGCCGGGCGAAGACCCGGTGGCCGAGCCGGCCGATCTCCAGCGCCTGCGCGCGGTCGGCGAGCTGCGGCAGGCCGACGATGTCCGCGCCCACACAGAAGATGTACGGCTTGCCGGTGACCGCGATGAACGCCGGGTCGGCGGCGAGCGCGGCCGTGATGGCCTCGTCCAGGCTGGTCAGACCGGCCGGGCCGAAGGTGTTCGGCTTGGTGTGGTCGAAGCCGTTGTCCAGGGTGATCAGGGCGGCGGGACGGTCCAGCCCCGGCACGGTCACCGAGCGCAGCAGCGCCCTGGTGACGACCTCGTTCGGCGCCTTCACTTGTCGCCCTCCGTCCAGTGCGGGTTCTCCCAGATGACCGTGCCGCCCATGCCGATGCCGATGCACATCGCGGTGACGCCGTAGCGGACCTCGGGGTGCTCGGCGAACTGGCGGGCCAGCTGCGTCATCAGCCGTACGCCGGACGAGGCGAGGGGGTGGCCGATGGCGATGGCGCCACCCCACGGGTTGACCCGCGGGTCGTCGTCGGCGATGCCGAAGTGGTCGAGGAACGCGAGCACCTGCACGGCGAACGCCTCGTTCAGCTCGAACAGGCCGATGTCGTCGATCGTCAGGCCGGCGAGGCGCAGGGCCTTCTCCGTCGACGGGATCGGGCCGACGCCCATCACCTCGGGCTCCACGCCGACGAAGCCGAACGACACCAGCCGCATGGCGATCGGCAGGCCCAGCTCGCGGGCGGTGGCCTCGTCGGCGAGCAGGCTCGCGGTGGCGCCGTCGTTCAGGCCCGCCGCGTTGCCCGCGGTGACCTTCCCGTGCGGGCGGAACGGGGTCTTCAGGGTGGCCAGCTTCTCCAGCGACGTGTCGCGGGGAGCCTCGTCCACGCCGGCCAGACCCCAGCCGCCCTCGGCGTCGCGGATGGCCACCGACACCAGGTCGTCCTGGAGCTTGCCGTTGGCGTACGCCTTCGCCGTCTTCTGCTGCGAGGCAAGCGCGAACGCGTCGGTGCGCTCCTTGGTGATGTGCGGGACGAGGTCGTGCAGGTTCTCCGCGGTGGCGCCCATGACCAGCGCCGACGGGTCCACCAGCTTCTCCGCGATGATGCGCGGGTTGGGGTCGACGCCCTCACCCATCGGGTGGCGGCCCATGTGCTCGACGCCACCGGCGATGGCGACGTCGTACGCGCCCATGGCGATGCCGCTCGCGACAGTGGTCACGGCGGTCATCGCGCCGGCGCACATCCGGTCGATGGCGAAGCCGGGAACGGTCTTGGGCAGACCGGCCAGCAGCGCGGCGGTGCGGCCGATGGTGAGGCCCTGGTCACCGATCTGGGTGGTGGCCGCGATGGCGACCTCCTCGACCCGCTCCGGCGGCAGCTGCGGGTTGCGGCGCAGCAGTTCACGGATGCAGCGGATCACCAGGTCGTCGGCGCGGGTGTTGGCGTACATGCCACCCGCCTTGCCGAACGGGGTACGGACGCCGTCGACGAAGACGACATCCCGAACTTCACGGGGCACTTGAGCCTCCTAGCCGAACGGGCACGTTACCCCGGATGCTACTCGCCAGTAACCAACCTGCCGCCCGCCCCCCGCTGTGGCACACCCCACACCGGGAGGCGGGGACGGGTCAGGGGATGGGGTTGGGGGACAGGGCCCGGGTCAGCTCGGCGGTCAGCAGGGCGATCTGCCACTCGCGGGCGTTGAAGCCGCGCAGGGTCTCCGCCACCGCGTCCTCGGTGACCTCCTCCGGCGGGCTCCACGCCAGACGGCGTACCGAATCCGGGGTGATCAGATTTTCCGGGGGCAGGTTGTGCTCGCCCGCGATGCGGACCACCACCTCCCGGCAGCGGGCCAGCCGACCCGCCGCCACCGGGTCCCGCTCGGCCCACCGGTGCGGCGGTGGTGGGCCCTCCACCGCCGGGGTGACCGGAAGCGCGTCGTCCGGCAGTTCCCGGGCGACGTCCAGCGCGGCCAGCCAGGTGCGGGCCAGCCGACGGACCGACCGGCCGCCGAAGCCGGGCAGCGTCAGCAGCGTCTTCTCGTCCTTCGGGTCCAGCTCGGCGGCGGCGACGATGGCCGAGTCGGGCAGCACCCGGCCGGGCGCGGCGTCCCGCCGGGCCGCGATCTGGTCCCGGGCGTACCACAACGAGCGGACCCGGGCCTGGGCCCGCGCCCCGCGCACCCGATGGATGCCCGACGTGCGCCGCCAGGGTTCCGCGCGGACCCGGGGCGGCCGCGCGCCCGTCCGGACCAGGGCGGCGAACTCCTCGGCGGCCCAGGCCGACTTGCCCTGCCGGGCCAGCTCGGCGTCGAGCGCGTCCCGGAGGTCGGTGAGCATCTCCACGTCGAGCGCCGCGTAGGTCAGCCACGACTCGGGCAACGGCCGACTCGACCAGTCGGCCGCCGAGTGATGCTTCTCCAGGGTGAATCCGAGTAGCTGCTCGGTCAGCGCGGCCAGGCCGACCCGCTCGAACCCGGCCAGCCGAGCGGCCAGTTCCGTGTCGAACAACCGGCGTGGACGCAGCCCCACCTCGGCCAGGCACGGCAGATCCTGACTGGCCGCGTGGAGCACCCACTCGGCCTCGCCGATCACCGCGTCCAGCGCGCTGAGGTCGGGCAGCGGCAGCGGGTCGATCAGCACGGTGCCGGCGCCCTCGCGGCGCAGCTGCACCAGGTACGCGCGTTGGCTGTAGCGGTAGCCCGAAGCGCGCTCGGCGTCCAGGGCAACCGGGCCGGTGCCCGCCGCGAACCGGGCCACGACCTCGGCGAGCTCGGCCTGTGTGGTCACCGGATCAGGGGTGCCGTCGCGGGGGGCGGTCAGCGGAACGGGCCCACCGTCGGTCGGGTCGGGCCCCTCGCCCGCCGGCTGCGGCTGGGCCGACGGCGGGTGCTGGGGTGCGTGTCCCGGGAGTTCTTCGGTGGGCCGACGGCGCAGGGGTGGTTCGTCGGTCACCTGCCAACCCTAGTGCGCGCCGTGATCCGGCGTGTGCAGCCGGTCCGGCGTGTGTCGGTCAGGTGTCCGCAAGGTGTCCTTTCGGATGCCGGACATCGGGGGAGACAAAGCCCTTTCGCGCAGGTACGGTCCATCGAGCCGCCGGCCCCCGTTCGGGTGATCCTGGGCCGTGGCCGCAAGCGCACGACCACGGGGAAGGGCAAGACGATCATGACGGCTGGCTTCGGTGCGGGGGACGCACGGCCAACGGGCGCCGAGCCTGACGACGTGAGCGGGCGGGCGGCCGAACGGCCGGGCCCCCTGCCGCCGCGCATCGAACCGCACCCGGAGGTCGGCGCCCCCTGGCACGGTGCCCCGGGCCCCGGTGGCGAGCCCACCGCCGCCGTCCCGGCGCCCCGCG
>NZ_MUZA01000010.1 GCF_021442385.1 Micromonospora sp. MH99 | reverse complement strand
CCGGCGATCAGCAGATTCATCCGCTTGCGCTTCTTCTGCCTCGGCGGGCCGGGCCAGCGTCGGTTCCGCGTCGGTGGGTGGCCGCGCCGCGGTCGCTCGGGCGAGCGTCTCGCCGGTATCCGGTGGACCGGGCGGCCCCGGTGGTCCTGGTGGGCCGAACGGGCCGGGCCGAGGTGGGCGAGGCGGCCGTGGTGCGGGCGACCCCGCCGCAGCGGCCAAGGCCAAGAAGCGCAAGCGGATGAATCTGCTGATCGCCGGGTTCGCCGTCTTCATCATGCTCGCCGGTGTCGGCGTGGTCGGGTTCACCTACTACTCGACGAACGTGGTCATGCCAGACGAGATCACTCCGCCGCAGGCGACCACCCTCTACGCGTTCGACAACAAGACGATCATCGCCAAGGTCGGCACCCAGAACCGCACGCTGGTCACGATCGAGCAGATCCCGGAGTACGTCCAGCACGCGGTCGCGGCCGCCGAGGACCGCAACTTCTACCGGCACTCCGGTGTGGACTACAAGGGCATCGTCCGGGCCGCATGGAACAACGTCTCCGGCGGTGACAAGCAGGGCGCCTCGACGATCACGCAGCAGTACGCCCGCAACGCGATCGAGAACCTCAAGGACGACACCTACGGTCGGAAGGTCAAGGAGGCGATCTTCGCCTCCAAGCTCAACGACGAGTACACCAAGCCGCAGATCATGCAGCACTACCTGAACGTCATCTACTTCGGCCGCGGCGCCTACGGCATCGAGGCGGCGGCGCAGACCTACTTCGGCAAGTCGGTGTCGAAGCTGACTCCGGCCGAGGGCGCGGTGCTCGCCGCTCTGATCAAGCAACCGGAGCCCAGCGCGACGCACCAGGGCTACGACCCGGCGATCAACCCGACGGACGCCCAGGATCGCTGGAACTACGTGATCGACGGCATGGTCAAGGAGGGCTGGCTGAGCGCGGCCGAGCGGCCCACCGAATATCCGTTGAAGAGCATCAAGAGCCCGAAGAAGGGCGGCGTCGGGCTCGACTACGGCGTCGACACGCCGTACGGCAACGTCATCAACTACGTCCGGGACGAGATGCGGGACAAGGGCATCTGCGTCGACAAGGACGAGCAGGTGACGGAGGCCAAGCCACTGTGCACGCAGGCGTTGATGGCCGGTGGTTACCGGATTCGCACCACCATCGACACCAAGATGCAGGCGGCGGCGGTCGAGACGGCCCAGCGCAAGACCAAGGGCTCCGAACTGAACGATCAGCCGTCCAACCTCATGGCCGCGGTGGTCTCGGTTGATCCGGCGAACGGGCGGGTGGTCGCCTACTACGGCGGCGACAACGGCACCGGCACCGACTACGCCGGCAAGAACACCGACTCCAACGGGGCGATCAGCGGCGGCCACTCACCCGGCTCGAGCTTCAAGATCTATACCCTCGCGGCCGCGCTCAAGGCCGGAAAGGCGCTCGAGTCCCGGTGGAAGGGCAAGGCGTTCACCCCGGAGGGCACCAAGTTCAAGGTCAGCAACGCTGGTACGGATGACCCGAGCTGCCACAACTCCTGCACGCTCAGGGTGTCGACGCTCAAGTCGCTGAACGTGCCGTTCTACTACGTCACCCAGGAGATCGGTGCCGACAAGGTCGTCGACATGGCCAAGCAGGCCGGCATCACCACCATGTGGCGTACGGACACCAACCCGGCCAAGGCGTACGACCTGACCAAGACGGACGCGAAGGACATCACGCCGGAGCCGTTCTTCAACGTGGTCGGCTACGGCCAGTACCCGATCACGGTGCTGGACCACGCCAACGGCGTCGCCACCTTCGCCAACGGTGGCGTCTACAACAAGGCGCACTTCCTCTACTCGGTGGAGAAGCAGAACCCGAACACCGGCAAGTGGGACAAGGTGTCCAGCGAGAAGCTCGATTCGAAGCGGCGGATCGACAAGGACGTGGTAGCCGACGTCACGTCGGTGTTGAAGGACTACCCGGCTGCGGTCAACCACCGGCTCGATGACGGCCGCAAGGCTGCCTCCAAGACCGGTACCTGGGAACTCAAGGGCGACAGCTCCGACAACGGCGACGCCTGGATGATCGGCTACACGCCGCAGCTGGCCACTGCGGTGTGGGTGGGCAACGTGAAGGACCGCAAGCCACTCATCCTCAAGGACAAGCGCAAGGTCAGTGGTGGAAACCTCCCGGGTGACATCTGGGAGCGGTACATGAACGAGGCGCTGAAGGGCAAGGACAAGCTCGACTTCCCGGCCGCGGCGAACATCGGCGACCCGGAGTCCGGCAACGGTGAGGCAGCACCTCCGCCGACGCCGCCCCCGGGGCAGCCGGGTGGGCCGGGTCAACCGGGCGGGCCGGGCGGAACGCCCTGTGACCCGCTGACCAACCCGTTCTGCCCGCGTACCGACGGCAACACCGGCGGCAACGGCCCCGGCGGTCCGGGCGGTCCCGGGAATGGCGGAAACGGTGGGGGGCTGCTGCCCGGGCTGACACCCACCACGCGGGACTGACCCGCACCACGCACGACGCCGCCGCCGGCTGGACGAACCCGTCCGGTCGGCGGCGGCGTTTTCCGTACGCGAAGCTGCCCGCGACGGCACGTCCGAAGGTCACCCAGATCCGGTCCGTCGGGTGCGGCGTCCGGACGCTCACAGCTTCCGACGTCGATGGGTCAAGTCGAACCAGACTGTGACGTGCGTGTTCCACGCACCCCCCGTCGTACGGCAGGATGCCTTTTTATGAGCACCCAGTCGACGCCCGGCATCGACGACGCCGGCACCACCGACCACCCGTCCCGCTCCGACGGGTTCGTCCGCGGCCTCTCCGGCGCCATCGGTGGGCCGCTCGGCGACCACGCGACGGCACTGGACCGGCCAGCCGGCCACGAGCGTCGGTTCTGGACCGTCGTCCGGATCGTCCTGGCGCTGGCCTGCCTCACGCTCGCGTTGCACTGGGTGCAGAAATCCCCGTGCCAGGACGGCGCCTGGCAGAAGAACGTCCAGTACACGCGGTTCTGCTACACCGACGTCCTCGCCCTCTACTACGCCGAGGGTCTCAACGAGGGCAAGGTGCCCTACCGGGACCACCCGGTGGAATACCCGGTGCTGACCGGCTACTTCATGGGGGCGCTGGGCCTTCCGGTGCACGCCATCGGCGACGGCGACCCGAGCATCAACCAGGGCCAGTGGTTCTACAACCTCAACGCGCTGGTGCTCGGTGCGCTCGCCATTGCCACAGTGGCGGTGATTCTGGCATTGCGGCGCCGACGACCCTGGGACGCCGCGTTGTTCGCACTCGCCCCGGCCCTGGTGCTCACCGCCACCATCAACTGGGACCTGCTCGCCATCGGGTTGGCGGCGTTCGGTCTGCTGGCCTGGGCCCGACGACGACCAGCGGTGGCCGGCATCCTGCTCGGCCTGGCCGGCGCGGCGAAACTCTGGCCGCTGTTCCTGCTGGGGCCGATCCTCGTCCTGGCGCTGCGAGCCAACCGGCTCCGCGCCGCGCTCACCGCGCTCGGTACGGCTGCGGTGGCCGTGGTGCTCGTGAACCTGCCCGCCTTCCGGGCCAACCCCGACAACTGGGGTCGGTTCTTCGAGCTGAACACCACCCGGCCGATCGACTGGGGCACACTCTGGTACATCGGGCGTTATCTCGACGGCAAGGTCGGCAACGACCCCGGCCAGCAGGGCCCGTTCGAATGGTTGAACGCCAACATCCCCGCCCTCAACACCATCTCGTACGCCCTCTTCGCGCTGGCCTGCCTCGGCGTGGCCGTGCTGGCGCTGCGGGCGCCGCGCCGGCCCCGGCTCGCCCAACTCGCCTTCCTGGTGGTCGCCGCGTTCCTCATCTTCAGCAAGGTCTGGTCCCAGCAGTTCGTGCTCTGGATGCTGCCGTTGGTGGTGCTGGCCCGCCCGAAGTGGGGGGCCTTCCTGGCCTGGCAGCTCGCCGAGGTCTGCTACTTCGTCGCCTTCTACGGTGAGCTGCTCGGCGCGGCGACCAGCCGCCCGGTCTTCCCGGAGGGCGTGTTCGTGCTGGCCTCGACGCTGCGGCTGGCGACAGTGGTGACCCTGTGCGTGCTGGTCATCCGGGAGATCATGCACCCCGAGCAGGACGCCGTACGGGCCACCTATGCCGACGACCCCGACGGCGGCGTGCTCGACGGCGCACCGGACGCACCCTGGCTGGACCGCTGGCGCCGCCGAGCAACGCCCACCGAACCCGAACCGGAGCCGGCCATCACCACGTGAGAGAGCGTCAGAGTCGATAGACGACGGCGTCGCCGACGTCCTGACGCGTGATGTCGAGCGACTCGACAGGTGCGTCGATGGTGATCTCCCACGGGGTGCCGGGCACCTGGCTGCGGAGCAGCACCACCGTGCGCACGCCGAACGTCCGCAGGTAGTCGACGCTCTTCTGGTCGGGGAACGACTGGCTGATCCGCCGGACGTCGTCGAGCTGCCGAGGCGTGAAACCGCTGCCGCCGTTCACCACGTCCGGAAACCCGTCGGTCGACCAGAGCATCACGTGCTGGTCGATGCTCTGGTTGCTGGGCAGCACCAGCATCGGTCCCTCAGCCGAGCGCATCGCCGCCGGCTCGGTCGGCACCACCGGATGCGGGGTGGCGTTCAGGCCCTCGAGTGTGACCAGCAGCAGCGGCAGCAGGGTGGCCATCCGCAGCCACGGCCCCGGCCAGGACGGGATCCGCTGCGCGGCCAGCTCACGGACCCGGTCGGTGAGAGCGGTCACCGCGCCCGCCGCGAGCAACGCGAGCAGCAACGTGGTCCACAGCATCAACCGGCCCGGGGTACGCAGCGCGTTCCAGCCCGGTGCGTGCTCGAAGAGCGGCACGTAGGTGAACGTGCCGTCGAAGAAGCGGGTGCCCATCGCGAAGGCCATCGTCACCAGCACCCCGACGAGCAACAGCAACCGGTGCCGTAGCCGCCAGACCGAGAAGAACAGCCCACCGGCGGCCAGCGCGTAGAGCACGAAGCCCGGCAGCAGCGTCATCTCGGGATGCCACGGCAGCGCCGCACGGGCGCCCTCGTGCAACCCACCCCAGATCCGTGATTCGGCAGGTGCGGTCACGAAGCCGGACGCCGGCGGCGAGAAGATGCTGATGTCGCGGATCGTCCGCTCGGCGTACGGGTGCAGTTCGGTCACCATGAAGTACGGGGACGCCATCAGCACGCCCACCCCGGCGAAGAACAACCCACCCACCATGTCGGCCACGAGGAGTCGGCGGCCGAACGGCAGCGCCCGACCGGACCTCAGCCGGCGAACTCCGAACAGCACCGCGACGACGAGCACCGCGGCGGCCAGGAAGTACGCGAACGGCAGGCCGATGCCGAAGCCGAGGCTGACCTGCCAGGCCGCCACCAGCCAGCCGGCGTACACCCAGCCGTCATGCCGCCGCTCCGGCCGGTAGCCGTGCCGCAGCGACCAACCGTGCCCCCGCGCGAGCATCGCGAGCGCCAGCGGAATGCCACCGTTGGAGAGCACGTGCAGGTGCCCGGCCTGGGCCAGAAGCCACGGCGCGTAGGTGTAGGCGACCCCGGCGACGGCGGCGCCGATCCGACCGGCGCCGAGCTGCCGGGCCAGCGCGTACGCGCCGAGCGTGGCGAGCGCATGCGCCAGCACGAACATGATGTTGTAGCGCAGCACCGCGTCCTGGGGGCCACTGCCGAGCATCCCGGCCGGGGCATAACCGAGCAGCGTGTCGGAGAACGCGAAGCTCCACAGCTCCGGGAAGAACGTGTTGGACTGCCACAGTCGCGCCGGGTCGGCCAGCAGGATGTGCCCGGACCAGGCCATCTGCCAGGCTTGCAGGCTCGGATCCCAGGTGTCCTGCGGCAGGGTGTAGCGCGGGTAGCGCAGCGTCGGCCAGGTCATCAGCACGGCCAGCGTCAGCGAGGCGAGGGTCGCCAGGGTCCACTCGTGGACCAGGAACCGGCCGACGGCGCGGGCGGCTCGGCTGAGTCGGCTGGGCCGCGGCTCCGGCGCCGAGGCGAACGCCTCCCAGCGTTCGGCCTCGACCGGCTTCGCGTCACCGTCGGCCTTGCGCGGAGCGTCGGCGCCGTCCGCCTTCGTACCCTCGGCTTCGTCGACGTCCTTGGCTGCGGCGTCCTTGACGGCGACGTCCTTGGCTGCGATGTCCTTGACCGCGGCGTCCTTGACCGCGGCGTCCTTGACGGCGACGTCCTTGACCGCGGCGTCCTTGACGGCGACGTCCTTGACCGCGGCGTCCTTGGCCGTGGTGTCCTTGGCCGTGGTGTCCTTGGCCGCGCCGTTCTTCGCGCGGCGGCCCTTCGCGGCGGACCTCCTGCCGCCGACCTTGACGATGCCGTCCTTCGTGGCGTCGCGTTCTGCCCGGCCGTTCGGGGCGGCGTCACCCTCGGCCCCGGCAGTGGCGACAGGCGTGTCATCGGCGCGGGGCGGGCTGGCCGCGTCGGTGCCGGCGGTCGCGTCGGACCGGGACGTGGCGCTCGCGGGAGACGGCGGGGCGGGCGGGGCCCCGACGTGCGTCGGCGCCGATGGGCTCGGCGCGTCGTCGGTCGGAGTGGGCCGGGGGTTCCCGGGCTGTCCGGTGGTCATGCGGCCGGGCGCTCCGTCCCGAGCTGCTGGCGAAGGAAGTCGATGTCGGCCGCCTGACCGGAGACGCCGCCCGGGGTCTCGACGACCACCGGCGCACCGGCGGCCCGGATCACGGCCACCACCAGCTCCGGGTCGATCGTCCCGCCGCCCAGGTTGTCGTGCCGGTCCTGGCCGGAGTTGAACGCGCCCTTGGAGTTGTTGGCGTGCACCAGATCGATCCGGCCGGTGATCGCCTTCACCCGGTCGACCAGACCGAGCAACTCCTCACCACCGGCGTACGCGTGGCACGTGTCGAGGCAGAAGCCGACCTCGTGGTCGCCGATGGCGTCCCAGAGCCGGGCCAGCGCGTCCAGCCGGCGGGCGCAGGCGTTGTCACCGCCGGCGGTGTTCTCGATGAGGACCGGGATGCCGAAGCCGCCGGAGTCGGCCGCGTACGCGAAGGTCTTGCGCCAGTTGTCGAAGCCGACCGCCAGGTCGTCCCCGGCGTTGACGTGCCCGCCGTGGACGATCAGGCCCTTGGCGCCGATCTCGGCCGCCGCGGTCGCGTGCCCGAGCAGCAGCTTGCGGCTGGGGATCCGGATGCGGTTGTTGAGGGTCGCCACGTTGATGACGTAGGGGGCGTGCACGTAGAGGTCGACCTCGGCCGCGCGCAGCTGCTCGGCGTCCTCCCGCGGCTTGGGTGCCTTCCATCCCTGCGGGTCGGAGAGGAAGAACTGCACGGTGTCGGCGGACCGGGCGGTCGCCTCCGCCAGCGGGTCGGTCGAATCGACGTGGGCTCCGATACGCATGGCAGCGAGCCTACGTCGCGACCCCGACGGCTGCGGCGACGGCCGGTGCGGTGTCGTCGCTCGTCGCGTCACCCCGGCCGGTCGACGATCGTTGATGGGTTGGAACCCGGCGAGCAGGGCCCGGGGCTGCGCGTGGCGGGTTCGCCGTGCATGGCAGTCGGCGCTCGTCGGCCCGGGAGCGAGGTCATCCCCGCGGCGCGGCCCGGCGCCGTGGGGGCGACCCCTCGACGTACCAGATCTCCGCCGACGCAGAATCTCGGAAAATTCTGCCTTTTGCCCCGACAAGGGACAAGAGCCGTTGTATCGTCAGATAACAACACGATAAAGCTCCGCGGGGCGTCTTCGGTCCAACCTCATCGGTGTGGTCGTTCCTCCCCAGGTCCCACCCAAGGAATGCGGACGGGACGCTCCGCGGCCTCGTTGACGGGGGCTCGCCACCGACCAGTGACGGTCGGGTGGCGGGCCCCCGTCGGCATGTCCGGGGCACTGGCCCGACCACCCCGGGCATGATCGTCCAGACCGGGTATCCTGGTCAGGTTGTCCGCGTCCGGCCGGGTTCCCCCGGCACGTGCGGGCAGCGACGCACGACCTCCTGCCACGGAAGGACCGTGGCCGCTTAGCCCACAGGAGGTGAGCACGTCTTGCGTCATTACGAGATCATGGTGATCCTCGACCCCAGCCTCGAGGAACGCACCGTCGCCCCGTCGCTCGACACGTACCTGAACGTGATTCGGACCGCGGGTGGCTCGGTTGAGAAGACGGACGTGTGGGGCCGCAGGCGCCTCGCGTTCGAGATCAACAAAAAGGCCGAGGGCATCTACGCCGTCGTCGACCTGCAGGCCACGCCTGCTGCCGTGGCCGAGCTGGACCGTCAGCTCCGGCTGAACGAGTCCGTGCTGCGCACCAAGGTCATCCGGCCGGAGATGCGCTAAGCATTCAGTCCGGCATTCAACCCGGTTCGTCCGGATCAGCCTCCGCGACTCTGTCGTACGGCTCTGCGAGCCTGTACGACGAGACGCTGAGTGCGCGAGGAGATGGTCATGGCAGGAGACACCACCATCACGGTCATCGGCAACCTGACCGATGACCCCGAGTTGCGGTTCACCCCGTCCGGTGCGGCGGTCGCCAAGTTCCGGGTCGCTTCGACGCCCCGTTTCATGGACAAGACCACCAATGAGTGGAAGGACGGCGAGCCGCTCTTCCTGGCTTGCACCGTGTGGCGTCAGGCGGCGGAGCACGTCGCCGAGTCGCTGCAGCGGGGCGCCCGCGTGATCGTCTCGGGTCGGCTGCGTCAGCGGTCGTACGAGACCCGCGAGGGCGAGAAGCGCACCGTCATCGAGCTTGAGGTCGACGAGATCGGCCCGTCGCTGCGCTACGCCACGGCGAAGGTGCAGAAGATGTCCCGCTCCGGTGGCGGTGGCGGCGGCTTCGGTGGTGGCGGCGGTGGTGGCCAGGGTGGCGGCGGAGGCAACTTCGACGACCCCTGGGCTTCGGCCGCACCTTCTCCCGCGCGTGCCGGTTCGGGCGGCAACTTCGACGAGGAGCCTCCGTTCTAATGGCGCCGAGCGCCCGCGATCGCAAACCAGGAGCAAGGTCAATGGCCAAGGCTGCGGCACTTCGCAAGCCGAAGAAGAAGGTGAACCCGCTCGACAAGGACGGGATCACCTATATCGATTACAAGGACACGGCGCTGCTGCGCAAGTTCATCTCCGACCGCGGCAAGATCCGCGCTCGGCGGGTCACCGGCGTGACCTCGCAGCAGCAGCGGCAGATCGCCCGCGCGGTCAAGAACGCCCGCGAGATGGCGCTCCTGCCGTACACCGCAACGGCCCGCTGAGAGGAGGCACCGATATGAAGATCATCCTGACTCAGGAAGTGTCCGGCCTCGGTGCCCCGGGCGACATCGTCGAGGTCAAGGACGGCTTCGGCCGTAACTACCTGCTGCCGCAGGGCTTCGCGATCGCCTGGACCAAGGGCGCGGAAAAGCAGGTCACGGTCATCAAGCGGGCCCGTTCGGCCCGCGAGATCCGCGACCTCGACCACGCGAACGAGGTCAAGGGCCAGCTTGAGGGTCTCAAGGTCAACCTGAAGGCCCGCGCCGGCGACGGCGGTCGGCTCTTCGGCTCGGTCACCTCGGCCGAGATCGTCGACGCCGTCAAGGGCGCCGGCGGCCCGGTCCTCGACCGTCGCCGGCTGGAGGTGCCCGGTCACATCAAGTCGACCGGCACCTACCCGGTGAAGATCAAGCTGCACCCCGAGGTCACCGCGTCGTTCAACCTGAACGTCGTTCAGGGCTGACGACCAGCTGCACCACGACGAGGGCCCGCACCGAGCGATCGGTGCGGGCCCTCGCGCATGCCCTCGTGTGACGGCTCGCCGTCAGCCGATCGGTTGACCGGTCACCGCGCTGATCAGCACCGTGGAGAGGCCACCGCCGACAACCGCGGCTGCCAGCGCGATGGTGGCCGACCGCCACGTCGTGCCCACCCGCCGCAGCAGGGCCGCCACCACCAGACTGCTCACCAGCGCCAACCCGAAGCGCGGCGAGCCGGCCAGCAGCGACTCCAACGCCCGTGACCGGGCGGAGTCGCAGCCACCCCCGCTGATGTCGGTGACACACCCCGCTGGCGCCTGCCCGTCCAACGTCAGCAACCACAGGAAGATCAGCACCGCCGGCACCAGGTAACAGGCGGCGGTGTAGAGCAGAGGCCGGACGGACCCGCCGGGATCCGGGTCGAGCAGGTCGTCCTCCAGACGACGCGCCCAACCGCCGGTCGCCACGGACTCCACCCGCCGTCGGACCGACGCCGCGCCGACCGGCGGCCGACGCCGGGCGTCCTCAGGGGGTACGGGAGCAGTGCGCGGTCGTGGAGCTGTGTAACCGACCACAGGCGACCGGGGCGCCGACGTCGTCGTGTCCATCCAGCGCGGATCGTCCCCGGACAACCGCGTGCCGGACCAGAAACCGTTGTCCCGGCTCGGCCACCCCCCGGCGGCCGTGAAGCGGTCGGAACGGGGTGGGAGCGTCCGGTCCCACTGGTCGTCCTCGACCGCCGATCGTTCCCACTGGCCGGTGCGGTCCGACCGCTCCCAGCCACCGATGCTCTCCGCCTGCGACCACTGCTCGCTCAGGTCGGTGCCGTCCGGCCCGGCCGGCGGCCACGCGTGCACACCCGACGCGTCCCACGGGTCCACGGCTGGCGCGTACGGCGGGTCCGGCTCCGCCGGCCGCTCCGACCCGCGTTCCCACGGATCCACCGCCGGACGTGTCCAGGACTCCTCCGCCGCCCGTCGGCTGCGCCGTGTCGGCCGGCTCGGCTCCGGACGGGACGTCCCGTCGGCCGGATCGGACTCCAGATCCCCACCGGACCAGATCACCTGGGGACGGCCGGCGGGCGCACGGCGGGGACGACGGTCCGGGACCGCGCCGGAGACCGGCTCCTCGCCCGCCGCGTCGGCACGCCGGCGGCCGGCGTACCCGCCGTCCTGCGGTCGGTCGAGCGTCCACTCCCGGGTGTGGTCCGAATCGGGGCCCGCGCCGATCGCCGGCTGCGCACGCCAACCCGTCTCGATGGCACGCCGTGGGGCGCCCGTCTCGGGGCTTCGCCAGCCACCCCCGGAACTCGGACGCTCGACCTCGACCTCGACGTCGGGCTCGTCCTCGTCGGGCGCGGCGTGTCGGCCACCGCCGTCGGCGTGCCGAACCCCCGACTCCAGCGCCCACCGCGGCAGGTAGGCGTCGACCGGCTCATCCTGCCCACGGTCCAGCGCGCGCCGCCGACTGGAGGTGCGATAGCGCGCGTCCTCGTCGTACGGGGCGACCGGAGCGGGCAGCATGGGCTCACCCCACGAGGCGGTCGGCGGGCGCTCGCGCGGGCTGCCCTCCCCGCGTCCCCAGTCCCGGTAACTCACGGCCGGAGTGTGACCCTTCTGAACCGAAAGCGTAATCCGCTGTCCAGGTGTAGCCGTTCGCTGGAGATAGTACGGGAAGATCGTGTCACAGAACCGACCGAAATATTCTCCTCCACAGGCTGGGGACCACGTTTCAGCAGCTCAGAGCCTTGTGGCCGAGAATTCCCCAACCGTTGTCCACAGCCTGTGCACACCCTGCGCACATGCTCGTCCACCGGTGTCCACAGGTTGTCCCGAGGCTCGTCCACCGGGCTTGTTGAGTCGCTGACCTCGGGGTCCGTATGGTTGGCCCTCGACCGCCGGCGCGATGGCCCCCGATCGACCGGCCTGGTCGGAGGGAACTGTCGTACCCCGGCGGTAGAGCTGGGACCGGATCCGACGCAGTGGAGGGGGGACCCGTGTCGGTCACCGACGACAGGCGGGCGGAGTCACGGCCCGGCGGCGGCCAGCCGCCCGTGCAGCGGGACGGCCAGTTCGACAAGACCCCGCCCCAGGACGTCGCCGCCGAGCAGTGCGTCCTCGGCGGCATGCTGCTCTCCAAGGACGCCATCGCCGACGTCGTCGAGATCCTCAAGACCAACGACTTCTACCGGCCGGTGCACGCCACCATCTTCGACATCATCCTGGACATCTACGGCCGGGGTGAGCCGGCCGACTCGATCACCGTTGCGGCGGCACTCGCCGACTCCGGCGACCTCGTCCGTGTCGGCGGGGCGCCCTACCTGCACACCCTCATCGCCAGCGTGCCCACCGCCGCGAACGCCGCCTACTACGCGCGGATCGTCAGCGAGCGGGCGGTGCTGCGCCGGCTCGTCGAGGCCGGCACCAAGATCGTGCAACTGGGCTACGGCACCGCCAGCGGCGGCAGCCGCGACGTCGACGATGTCGTGGACCTCGCGCAGCAGGCGGTCTACGACGTCACCGAACGGCGGGTCAGCGAGGACTTCGCGATCCTGGCCGACATGCTCCAGCCGACGCTCGACGAGATCGAGGCGGTGGGTGCGCAGGGCGGAATGATGACCGGTGTGCCGACCGGCTTCACCGACCTGGACCGGCTGCTCAACGGCCTGCACGCCGGCCAATTGATCATCGTGGCCGGCAGGCCGGGTTTGGGCAAGGCGCTCGCGCTCGACACCCCTCTGCCGACCCCTGACGGCTGGACCACGATGGGTGAGGTCAAGGCGGGCGATCAACTACTGGCGGCGGACGGCTCCCCGACCACTGTCACACGCGCCTTCGACGTGATGCACGACCGTCCCTGCTATGAGGTGGAGTTCTCCGACGGCACCGTCATCGTGGCGGACGCGGAGCACCTGTGGAAGACGACCACCCGAGCGAGCCGTCGCCAGAGCCCGGCACGGCGGACGCGGCACTGGCCCGAATCGTCGCTGACCAACCTGCGTGCGGCCCGCGAGACGCTCGGCGCCGCGGGAAACCAGCCGATCACCCTCTTCGACACGCTCGAGCAGGTCGGGCCGGAGTTCCGGCACGTCCTGCACACCGTCGCGCGTCAGGTCGGGTCGACCGGCCGGATCAGCCGCCCGATCGTCCGCAACGGCAAGACGAGGAACTGGACTGCGCCCGCCTACCCAGCCGGTCCGCTGGTGACAGCGCTTCTCGAACGGGCTGAGCGGGAGGTCAACGCAGGCAGCCGGGTCGACCATGATGGCGTCGTCACCACTGCCGAGATCGCGGCCACGCTGCGTACTGACACCGCCGACCGACGGCTCAACCATGCCGTACAGAACTGCGCCCCCCTCCAACTCCCGGAACGCGATCTGCTGGTTCCGCCCTACACGTTGGGGGCATGGCTCGGGGACGGGCACACCGGCGCCAGCCGCTTCACCACCGCAGATCCGGACATGATCACGCACGTCGAGTCGGATGGCTTCGCCGTGCGGCCCAGCGGGCCGATGGTCTACAGCATCCTGCTGAGGCCCACGCCGGTTGTTCAGGCGCACGGCGTCTGCGTGGACTGCGGCGTATCCACCAGGGCGTTGCGTGAAAATCCGGCGACCAGGAAGTGTGCGGACTGCCGGCACCGCAACGGTTCCTTCCTCGGGCTGCTGCGTCAGATCGGGGTAGCGGCGGACAAACACATCCCTGATGCCTACCTACGCGCTTCCGAGGCGCAGCGCCGGGCGCTGCTGGCTGGCCTGATGGACACCGACGGCACCGTCGCCCCCACCGGTAACCTGCAGTACACGTCGACCTCGAAGCGACTGGCGGAGGACGTACGCGAACTCATCGTCAGCCTCGGCTACCGCTGCACGGTCAACGCCAAGCAGGTGCGCGGCCGCACAAACGAGTCGTCGATCGCGTACACGTTGAACTTCTCCACCCCCGACGTCGTCTTCCGGCTCAAGCGCAAGCAGGACGCGCACGTCGAACGTCGCCGGAGCACCTCCGACGTCCGGACGACCTCGCGGTACATCGTCGACGTACGTCAGGTGCCGAGTGTGCCGGTCCGGTGCGTCACGGTCGACAACCCCGAGCATCTCTACCTGGCCAGCCGGGCGATGATTCCCACCCACAACAGCACGGCAAGTATGGACTTTGCCCGAAATGCTGCTATCCGTGCTAACCAGGCCGCCGCCATCTTCTCGCTCGAAATGAGCAAGGTCGAGATCGTCATGCGACTGCTCTCGGCCGAGGCGCGGGTGCCGCTGCACGTGCTGCGCAGTGGGCAGCTCTCCGACGACGACTGGACCAAGCTGGCCAGGTGCATGGGTGAGATCAGCGAGGCGCCGCTGTTCGTCGACGACACGCCGAGCATGAACCTCATGGAGATCCGGGCGAAGGCTCGCCGGCTCAAGCAGCGACACGACCTCAAGATGATCGTCGTCGACTATCTCCAGCTGATGACCTCGCCGAAGCGGACCGAGAGCCGGCAGCAGGAGGTCGCGGACCTTTCCCGTGGCCTGAAGCTGCTCGCCAAGGAGGTGGAGTGCCCGGTCATCGCGGTGAGTCAGCTGAACCGTGGTCCCGAGCAGCGCACCGACAAGCGCCCCCAGCTGTCCGATCTGCGGGAATCTGGGTGCCTCACGGCAGATAGCCGCCTGATCCGTGCGGATGACAATAGCGAGATCACGCTCGGTGAGCTGCTCGCCGACAGCGCGAAGGACATCCCGGTCTGGGCACTGGATGAGGGCCTCCGCTACACCCCGCGCACCATGACCCACGTCTTTCCTAGTGGCACCCGCGAGGTCTTCCGTTTGACTCTCGCCTCGGGCAAGCGAATTGACGCCACAGCCAACCACCCGTTCCTAGCATTCAGCGGATGGGTGCCCCTGGGTGAACTCTCGCCGGGAGACCGCATCGCTACGCCCCGACACCTGCCGCCTCCCATGGCCGTCCGGCCGTGGGACGACGCCGAGGTCGTCATGTTGGCGCATCTCCTCGGCGATGGTTCCTTCGTGCGGCGGCAGCCGATCCGGTACGCGAGTTGCGATGAGCTGAACCTCCAGGCGGTGACGGACGCGGCGAAGCATTTTGGGATCAGCGCCGTGCGTGACGACTATCCGGCGGCGAGAGTGACCACGCTCCGCCTGCCCGCTCCTTACCGACTGGCGCGTGGTCGGCGTAACCCGATCGCGGAGTGGCTGGACAGCTTGGGGCTCTTCGGCCTCAGATCACACGAGAAATTCCTCCCCCCGCCTCTCTTCAGCCTGCCGAAGGAGCAGGTGACCACATTCCTGCGCCACCTGTGGTCAACGGACGGGTCGGTGACTGTCAACAAGTCAGGTCGTGGCGGACGCATCTACTTCGCGTCCACGAGCCGACGAATGCTTGAGGACATCTCTCGACTGCTCCTGAGGTACGGCATCACAGCCCGGCTGAAGGACGTTCCAGTGGCAGGTCATCGTCCGCAGTACACACTCGACATCTCCGGCCGCGACGACCAGTTGAGGTTCCTGCGCGAGATTGGCGTCCACGGGCAACGGTCGGAGGGCTGTACCGCTCTCCTTGCCTCGTTGGAGGCGATCGAGAGCAACACAAACGTCGACACGGTACCGCGCGAGGTGTGGGCCAAGGTCAAGGAGATCCTGGTCGAGCAGGGGATGACCCACCGCGAGTTTGCGAAGGCGATCGGCACCCAGTTCTGCGGCAGCACCCTCTGGAAGCATGCACCCAGCCGCTCCCGACTGGCGGCGATTGCCGGCGTCCTAGACGCTGCAGACCTGGACCTGCACGCCACCAACGACATCTTCTGGGACTCGATCGCGTCCATCGAGTCGATCGGCGAGCAGGAGGTGTTCGACGCGACCGTGCTTGAGAAGCACAACTTCATCGCCAACGGCATCGCCACCCACAACTCGATCGAGCAGGATGCCGATGTTGTCATCCTGCTGCACCGCGACGACTACTACGACAAGGAGTCGCCACGGGCGGGAGAGGCGGATTTTATTGTTGCCAAGCATCGGAATGGGCCGACCGACACGGTGACGGTCGCGGCTCAATTGCACCTGTCCCGCTTCGTCGACATGGCCATCGGCTGAGCGACACCCGCATCGGTCACCCGAGCAGGGGGAACCAGCCCGCCGCCTCACCCAACTCCAGTCGGTCCCGGTCGGTGAGCGGGATCCTGCCGGTGGCCTTCAGGAGAAACTCGTTGTCGTCCCATCCGGCGGGGCGGACCGCGTCGTCGCTCAACAGACCATCCATCGTGGAGACGGCGACCCGTACCGCCAGTGGGCCGGGTGGCGGCGCTTCCGGCAGCTCCGGCGTCAGATCCAGGTGGTGCACCACGGCCTCGGTGGTCAGGGTGGCCAGGAGATCCGGTACGCGGAGCACGTGCCCCTGCGTGGTGACGTACCCCTCGGGGTCCGCCGACGCGGCGGCGCGGACCGCCGCTGGCGCGGTCTCCTTCCAGAGGCGGACGATGCCGATCGGCAGGTCGAAGGCGGACGCCGACCGGCGCACCCACCAGGCGTGCCGGGCGGCCTGGTCATCGCCGCCCGGGAAGCCGCGCCAGTAGGACACGTCGTCCACGTCGGCGGGACCGTCGACAGGGCTGGCCAGGGCCACGAGGGCCCGCTGGGCGTCGCCGAGCACGTGCAGCAGCAGGTCCGCGACGAGCCAGCCCTGGCAGCGGGTCGCTCGTTGCAGGTGCGCGTCGTCCAGGCCGTCGACCACCGCCGTGATGCCGTCGTACGCCTGGGCGAGAGCCTCGTCCGGCCGGATCTCGGTCATGCGATGCAGCCTCGCAGAACGCACCCCGGCCGCCAACCTACGGGCCACGGGTGACGTGCCTCTGAGTCACGGCCGTGACCCAGAGGCCCGTCACCTGGGATGACGGTCGGGCTCAGCCGAACATCTCGTCGAGGAAGCCCTTGCGCTTCTTGTGCCGGTAGTGCCCGTGGTAGCCCTGGTGCTGCTGACCGTAGGCAGGCGCCGGCGGGTAGCCGTGGACGGGCGGCGGGGGCGGCGGCGGGGGGACCGCGCCGTAGCCGGGCTGGTGCTGCGCCGGGGCGTGCGGCGGCGGGTAGCCGCCCGGCTGCTGAACGGGCTGCGGCGGCGGGCCGCCGGCCTGCTGGCGGCTCCAGTTGGCCTCTGCCTCGAACAGCTTCTCCAACTCGCCGCGGTCGAGGAAGATGCCCCGGCACTCCCCGCACTGGTCGATGACGACACCGCTGCGCTCGTATTGACGCATTTCGCCGTGACACTTGGGACAGGTGAGGCTATTCATCACCCGACGGTACCTGGTCGAGCTAAGCGGTTGCTGTGAGCGCGTCGGTGACCTCGTCGTCGGAGACCTCGTGGAAGTCGTCGTAGTAGACGCTCACCGCGCCGAAATCCGAAGGGCGCTGCGCGCAGACGACCTGGTCGGCCTCGGCGGCCAGAAGCTCGTACGCCTCCTGCGCGCCGACCGGCACGGCCACCACCACCCGGCGGGCGCCGAGCCGGCGGACGACCTCGACTGCCGCGCGGGCGGTCGCGCCGGTGGCCAGACCGTCGTCGACGATCACGGCGACGCGGCCGGTGAGGTCCAGCGGTGGACGACCGCCCCGGTAGAGCCGCTCGCGGCGCTCCAACTCGACCTGTTCGCGGCCGCTGACCTCGGCGATGTCGTCGCTGCTGAGACGGCCGGCCATCGCGTCGTTGAGCACCTGCACCCCGCCCGGGCCGAGCGCCCCGAAGGCGACCTCCCGGGCCCAGGGCATGCCGAGCTTGCGGACGACCAGCACGTCGAGGGGGGCGCCGAGCCGTTCGGCGACGACGCGGGCCACCGGTACGCCGCCGCGGACGAGGCCGAGGACTACCGTGTCCGGTTCGCCGACGAGGGCGGTGAGCCGCTCGGCGAGCACCCGGCCCGCCTCGGCGCGGTCGCGGTAGGTGGTCATGTCTTCAGGTGTACGCCGTGTGGCGGCGTTTCGCCCGCCGGTTAGACCGATGTGGCCCGACCGGGCACGGGATCGGGCGTCGGGGTGGTCGGTGCGGTGGCCGGGTTGCGCAGGGCGGGAGCCCAGGTGAGCAGGGCCAGCGGGTACAGCAGGTACCCGAATCGGGTGGACGGCATCAGAGCGATCGCGGCGAGGAGTCCGTACCCGCAGATCAGCGCGGTGGCGGCGGCCGTGTCCGGCGGGCGGCGCGCGAGTCGGACGGCGATCGCCACGCCGGCCGCGATCAGCAGGGCGGCGGCGATCAGCCGGCCACCGGGGAGCGTGGCGGCGATCAGCTGACCGGGGAACGGAGACTGCGCCGGGCTGGTGACCAGGCCGTGCCCGAGCGGGAAGCGCAGCACGTTCTCGGTCAGCGCCTCGCGGTCGACCAGCAGGGCGGGGAGCAGGGCGGCGACGGGCAACCCGATTGCGCCGGCCGCGACGCGGGCGCCGGCTCGCCTGGTCAGACCCCAGACGATCAGGACCAGGGCGATCGGCCAGGCGAACAGCTTCAGCGCGCCCGCCAGTCCGACCGCGAGGCCGGCACGGCCGGGCCGACCGGCGGCGGCGAGGGCGAGGGCGAGCAGGCAGAGCGCGAGTACGGGCATGTCGTCGCCGCCGGTGGCGAGGGTGAGCGCGCAGATCGGCAGGACGGTGGCGGCCTGCACGCCCCGCAGCAGCGCGGCGTCGGATGGGTGCGCCCCGACGAGAGGACCGCCGGCGGTGTCGCGTGCGGCGCGCAGGGCGGCCACGGCCAGGGCGAGCGCCAGCGCCGTGCCCACCGCGAACCACACTCGGGCGTCGGTCCACCAGGTGTCGGCGAGTGCCCGGGGCAGGCCGAACAGCGCCATGCCCGGTTGATACGGCGTGTATCCGAGCAGTTGTTCACCGGCCGGCAGGGCGGCGATCGCGTCTCGGCCGAGGTACGGCGTGCCGTGCTCCAGCAGGCGGATGCCGGCCTGCTCGACGACCAGCACCTCCTCCTGCGCGCGGTCGGCGCGTCCGGTGGCCCGCTCGACGCTCTGCCAGAGCGCGGGTAGCAGCGCGGTGCTCGCCCACACGAGACCGGTCACCGCCCAGCGGATCGGCAGGCCGGCCAGTCGGGTCGCCGGGTCGCGTCGACGCAGGAGGAGTTGAACGATCACCGCGAGCGTCGCGACCAGGTAGCCGACGGCGGCGACCGCACCCCAGGCGCGGTGTGGCAGCAGGGTCGACGTGAGCGCGGTGATCGCCGCGAAGACGGCCGACACGGCGTAGAGGCCCAGGTCGAGGGCGAGCCCGCCGGCGGCGGTGTCGAACGTCCGCCAGCGGTTGCGGCTGGCGGTCGGGGCGTCGGCGATCACGAGCGCCAGTCTGGCAGACCGCGCTGCTCACCCGGTTGTCCGCGGGGTTCCGGCCGGCGCCGGTCACACCGGCGGCGGCATGTCGTGCTCGTGCCCCGCTCAGGCGGGCAGGTGCGGAAGGCGGTCGGGGCGGGAACGCCCGCCCTGGCGGCGGGTCTGGCTCAGCCGGATCACCGCGCCGGTGTCGTGCAGCGGTGGTGCCAGAGTGCCGGGTTGGCCGCCCGACCCGCGCTGCAACGCGGCGAGCAGGGTGCCGGCGGGCATCGGCCGGGCGAACAGGTGGCCCTGGCCGGCCACGCAGCCCAACTCCCAGAGGGCGCGTCGCTGCGGCTCGCTCTCCACGCCCTCGGCCACCACCGCCAGGTCGAGGCTGCGGCCCAGGTCGAGGGTGGAGCGGATGACTGCCGCGGCCTCGGCCGAGCTCTCCATGGTCGTCACGAAGCTGCGGTCGATCTTCAGCTCGTGCACCGGGATCCGGGAGAGCAGGGAGAGTGAGGAGTAGCCGGTGCCGAAGTCGTCAAGCGCCAACCGCACGCCCTCGTCGCGTAGCCGGCTGAGCACCCGGTCGACCACGTCGAGCTGGCTGAGTGTCAACGTCTCGGTCAGTTCCAGCACCAGCCGGTCCGGCGGAAGGTCGTGGGCACGCAGTCGGGCCAGCACCGAGCCGGGGAAGCGTGCGTCGAGCAGGCTGCGCGGCGACACGTTGACCGCGACCGGTACGTCGAAGCCGGCGTCGCGCCAGTTGGCCGCGGCGATCAGTGCCTGGTCGAGGATCGCCTCGGCGAAGGCCGGCAGCATTCCCGAACGCTCCACCGCCTCCAGGAAACGCAGCGGATCGATCAGCCCGTGGGTGGGGTGGTGCCAGCGGGCCAGGGCCTCCGCGCTGGTCACCTCGCCGGTGCCGAGGTCCACGATCGGCTGGAAGTTGACGATGAACTCGTGGTCGGCGACGGCCCGGGGCAGGTCGCCGCCGAGGGTGAGGCGGTTCAGGTCTGCGGTGTCCCGGGTCGGGGCGTACGTGGAGATCCGCTGGCCGGCCCGTTTCGCCTGGTACATCGCGACGTCCGCGCGGCGCAGCAGCTCGGCCATGCCGCCACTGGCCGGGGCGACGGAGATCCCGCCGCTGGCCTCGACGCTGATGCGCATGCCGTCCAGCTCGAACGGCTCGTGCAGGGCGGCGAGCAGCGTCTCGGCCCGGTGCGCGGCCACCGCGGGGGCCGGTAGCCCACGCAGGAGTACGGCGAACTCGTCCCCGCCGAGGCGGGCCACCAGATCGCTGGAGGCGGCGGCGCGTCGCAGCCGGTCGGCGACCTGGACCAGCACCTGGTCGCCGGCGGCGTGGCCGAGGGTGTCGTTGACCTCCTTGAAGTGGTTGAGGTCGATCAATACCAGTGCGGTCACCCCGTCCGCGTGGCGGGCACTCAGATGCTCGGTGCCCTGGTCGAGCAGGTGTCGTCGGTTCGCGAGGTCGGTGAGCGCGTCGTGGGTGGCGGCGTACGCGTGCTCGTCGGCGACACGGGCCAGCTCGGCGTACGCCTGGGCGTTGCGGACCGCCGTGCACAGCGCCGAGGCGAAGGTGCGCAGCGTGTACTGCTCCCGCTCGGACAGCTGCACCGGCCCACGGAAGCGCAGGCGCAGGATGCCGACGTCGACGGAGCGGTCGTGGCCCTCCAGCGGGGTGGGCACGACTGTGCCGTCCACGTCGGTGGGCGTGCCGGTCGGCCCGTCGAAGGTGATGCCGCCGGTGCCGCCGCGAACGGTGCGACCGCCGTCGCGCAGCTCGATCTCGACCTCGTCGGCGGAGAACAACTCGGCGGCCTGGGTGACGGCGGTGGTGAGCACGTCGTCCAGGTCGACCACGTTGAGCGCGTCGGTGGTGCGGGCGAGCCGCTGCCACGCCTGCTGCTCGGTGCGGCCTCGGATGCGCGCGGAGTAGGCCAGGTGCAGGCTCAGGACCAGGGGCGGGACGGCCAGGAGCAGCCGCGGATCCTCCCGGAGGATGAGCAGGGTGAAGGCGGCCACCACGAACCGGACGGCGAAACCGGCCAGCCGGAGGTCGAAGTGGTTACGGAACTGCCGGAAGACACGGGTGCCCGATGCCAGGGCGATGACCGGAATGGCCAACAGGTCGTCGAGGACCGCGGCGGTGAGGTAGACCGCCGCGAGGAGGAGGAAGAGGTCCCAGAAGCCGTCGGGTGGCCAGCGGTCGCCGAGGAGAACGACCATCAGCGTGGTGCCGCCGGCCACGAGGGTGTGCTTTGCGATGCCGAACGCCGTCTTGATGGCGGTCAGCCGGGTGAGGATCGAGGCGCAGGCGATACCCACGCCGGTGGACAGGATCACCCAGGGCTGCGGTGCCAGCGCGAGCCCGAGAACGATCGCGGTCTCCACCCAGGCGAACGAGAAGGTCGTCGACCTGATCCGAAGGTCCGCCCGGACCACTGCTCCGGAGGCGATCATCAGGATGAGGGCCGCGATTGTCGAGATGTCCCGTGCGCTGTCTGGTGGGTTGCGGCTCGTCGCGATCGCCGCGATCGCGGCGACGACACTTGCCAGCGCCACCAACACTGCGACGAGCGTCAGCAGCCGGAGATTGAGGTCCCTGCGACGACGTGTCGTCCGGCTCACTCAACCTCACCCGTAACCCACAGTTGGTATCCGCTGACGGGCAGCGTACCTCGCTGCTGGCGAGGTGATAAGAAGTCAGGTCCACTCGGTGCTACGCATTTGACACCCCTTCAGCTATGAGGATCTGATTTGGGCTGAAGGTGGATCAGGTCCACTCGGTGCTCTTACGCATCTTTCGACCCCCTTTGCCACTACGCGGGGCCTTCGCGGGCGCCCCTCTTTCGTAGGGCCGAGACTAGGAGCATCGACGCGCAGAAGGGAACAATTAATGTCGGTATGCGCAACATTAGCCAAGCTGGCGTGGATATGTCACTTTCTGTCCACGCTCCTGAGCGGAGCGCTCAAACCCGCCGTGGCTGGTCGAGACGGCATGGACATTGCCTCGCGAGTTGCAGGCTGCATTCAGTGTGGCGAGGTTCGACTGCTGCCTCATCCGCACTTCGGGCTACTGGCGAAGGCGAACCGGGTCGTTTGTGGGCAGGTGCCGCACGCATCATTTCAGCTGATGCCGAGGTTCGCGATGTAGGCGGACGTCGGATTCGGCCCCGTAAGCTAGCTTCGTTGCGTGATCGACCGGATACGCCGTCGCGGTTGACGTTGGGGGGCACGTGGACATTCGAGTTCTCGGCGGCCTCTCGGTGCAACTGCCCGCGCGCACTTTGCACCTGGGGACGCCAAAGCAGCGGGCGGTCTTCGCCATGCTTCTACTTCGGCCGGGTCAACTGGTGCCGGTGGACGATCTCGTCGACGAGTTGTGGATTGATTGCCCACCGCGATCAGCGGTAGCGAATGTGCTGAGCTATGCCGCCAATCTGCGTCGGACCTTCGAGTCTTTCCCGTCCGGCCAAGGCGTCATCGTGCGACAGCGGAACGGCTATCGGCTCGACGTGCCGCCTGAGCTGATCGACCTCTTCCGCTTCGAGTCGGACCGGAGCGCCGGTCGGGAGGCGCTGACGGCCGGCTGTCTGGATCAGGCCCGGGATCTGTTGGGTCGCGCGGTGGCCCGGTGGCGTGGCCCGATGCTCGCCGGCATCCCGCTGGGGCCCGTTCTGACCGCCCGAGCGGTGGCCGCCGAAGAGGAACGCGTGCTGGCCACGGAACTCCTCGCCGACGCCCAACTGCGCTCGGGCCTGGACCACCTGGCGATTCCGCTGTTACGGGAGGTGGTCGCTCGTCACCCGCTCCGTGAGTCGGCGTACGTCCTTCTCATGCGGGGCCTGCACGAGCGCGGGGACAACGCGGAGGCGCTCGTCGCGTACGACGAGATCCGGACCCGGTTGCTCACGGAGTTGGGGGTGCGGCCCGGGGTCAACATCGAAGAGATGCGGGGCAGGATCGCCACCGCGAGTTCGAGCCCCGTGCCGGTCGCCCCGCGATCCGGAATCCGGCCGGGACACTCCGCGTGGGCTGCGGCCGGTGTGGCGGATGGCGGGACGACCGCTGAGCCGGTCCGGGTCCAACCGGTGGACCATCTCCCCCGGGCGGTCGCCGACTTCGTCGGGCGGGAAGACGTGCTGGCGCGGCTGCTGGCGGAAACGCGGCGTGTCGAGGATCGCGTCCCGGCCGTGCACGTCATCGACGGGATGGCCGGCAGCGGCAAGACAACACTTGCCGTGCACCTGGCCCGCCGGCTGAGCGACCGGTACCCGGATGCCCGTCTGTACGTCGACCTGCGGGGGCATGGCGAGAAGGACCTGATTGGACCGGCGTCGGCTCTTGTCGTCCTCCTTCGCCAGCTTGGGGTGCCGCCCGAGCGGGTGCCGGTCGACCTCGACGACAGGACGGAACTCTGGCGACGTGAGCTGGCCCGCCGAAGGTCGGTGATCATTCTGGACAACGCCGCCAGCAGCGACCAGATCCTGCCCCTTCTGCCGATCGAGCCCACCGCCGTCGTGCTGGTGACGTCTCGACGCCGACTCACCCACCCGGACCTCGGCGCGTCGCAGTCCCTACCGGTCATGTCGTCCGAGGAGGGCGTCGACCTGTTGGCCTTGAGTGTGGGGCGGGAACGGGTCGACGCCGAGCCGGAAGCAGCGGTCGAGGTGGTCCGACGGTGCGGGCATCTTCCTCTGGCGATTCGGCTGGCCGGCGCCCGGCTGGCGCACCGACGTGGTTGGCGGTTGGCGGATCTCGCGGCACAGATGGCCGGCGCGGCGTCGGTTCTCATCCATCTGGCCGGGGAGAACAGCACAGTCACCGGCGCGTTCGCCGCCTCCTACGAACCTCTCCCCGAGTCGACCAAGCGGGTCTTCCGCTTTCTGGGTCTGTACCCCGGTAGCCGGTTCAGCCCAACGGCGGTCGCGGCACTGACCGGGCTGACGGTGGCGGAAGCCCGCGCGGCTCTCGACGACCTCACCGACAGGCACCTGGTGGAGGATCTGAACTCGCGGCAGTACGGATTGCACGACCTCATGCGCCAGTACTCCGTCGAGCTTTGCCGGTACGTCGATTCGGCGCAGGACCGCCGGTCGGCCCTGGCCCAACTGCTCGACTTCACCCTGGCAGCGGCACTGCGGATTGCTGAGACCATCGAGCCCGTCGTCATCGGAAGCCAGGTCAGTCATCTCCCGTTCGGTCGGCCCGAACTGCTGGAGGCTCTCGGCGAGCCGAGCGCCGAGTGGTTGGAGGCCGAGCGGGCGGACCTGGTGACGATGGTGGCGTCGGCGCATGAGTCGGGCTTTTACGAGCACGCCTGGCGGCTGGCCCGCGCCCTGTGGCGGTTCTGCTACATCCGCGGATACTTCGAGGACATCATCACGACCCACCAGCAGGGGCTGGCAGCGGCAGAGGCGACGGGCAACGCCGAGTCGACGGCGCTGATGCACAACTATCTGGCCTCCGCTCACGTCCGGACCGGCGACAACCGGGAAGCCCTGAAACACCTGACCCGCGCGGTCGAGCTTTCCAAGGAATCCCGGGACGTGCTGAACACGGCTCGCTACCAGGCCAATCTCGCCCCGGTCCACTACTGGAGCGGAAATCTGACCGAGGCCGTGGCGCTCGGCATGGAACGTCTGCGTGATTACAAGGGCTACGGCAACGTAGGAGTGCCGATGGCGTTACCGAATGTCGGCATAGCCCTCACGTCACTGGGTCGTTACGAAGAGGCGTTATGGATACACCGGCGTCACCTGGCCTGGGCCCGAACCAACTCGAGCGAGTTCCACGTCCTCAACGCTCTCAGCCATATCGGAGCGGTACGCACCCGGATGGGAGACCTCCATCAGGCGATCAGGATCCTCAGGGCCTCGCTGGCGCTTCGCGACCGCACCGGCCACCGATACGGCGAGGCAGAGGTACGCCTCGATCTCGGCATCGCCTACCGCGGTCTTGGTCGTTTGGCGGAGGCCCAGCAGGAGCATGAGATGGGGCGGGCCCTCGCGGTCGGTTCGGGCGAGCGGCACATCGAGGCCGCGGCGTTGAACGAGCTGGGCCGGACGCTGCGGGCACGCGGGCTTGACCGCGAGGCGGCCGAGATGCACCGTGAGGCCCTGCGGCTGGCGACGCGGATCGCCCACCCGCACGAGCAGGGGCGTGCGTTGGCGGGCCTGGCGGAGCATTTCAGTGCCGTCGACCCGGCCGAGGCTCGGCGGCACTGGGAGCGGGCGTTGGCGATCTTCCGCCGGATGGGCGTACCGGAGCGCCTCGATGTCGAGCGCCGCCTCGCCGAACTGGGTTCAGCCCTCGCCGACGTGGGGCGTTGACCTGGGCGAACGTCGCTTATCGATTTCTTATCGCCGGGCCCGGTAGCTTTTCGAGCGTATCGACGAACGGGGGAGGTTCTGCCCGTGGGCAGAACCGGGTCGTCGACACGCGCCCGCCGTCAGGTCCCCCCAGCGACCTCGGCGGCGGGTCCAGCGAGGCAGGGGCGCGGTCCGGTTGAGCGCTGTCGCACCCGGCGGGTGCCGGGCCGCCGCCCCTTCCGAGCGCCGATGCGTCGTACCGCACCGATAGGCTCACGGCCGTGACCGAACCCGCGCAGCTCAGCCACGTCGACCGTGCCGGCGCGGCCCGCATGGTCGATGTCTCCGCCAAGCCGGTGACCGGCCGGGTGGCCGTCGCGGCGGGCCGTCTGCGCACCACGCCCGAGGTTGTCGACCTGCTGCACCGCGACGGGTTGCCCAAGGGTGACGCGCTGGCGGTCGGTCGGCTCGCCGGCATCATGGGGGCCAAGCGCACTCCGGATCTGATCCCGCTCTGCCACCCGATCGCCCTGCACGGTGTCACAGTCGACCTGCGGTTGACCGCGGACACGGTGGAGATCACCGCCACCGCCCGCACGGCGGACCGGACGGGCGTCGAGATGGAGGCGCTCACCGCTGTCGCGGTCGCCGGCCTGGCCCTGATCGACATGGTCAAGGCAGTTGATCCGGCGGCGTCGGTCGAGGCGGTCCGGGTGCTGCGCAAGGAGGGCGGCAAGACCGGCGAGTGGATCCGGCCGGAGGACCGGCCGTGATCCGGGCCCGGGTGATCGTCGCGTCCAACCGGGCCGCGGCCGGTGTCTACGCCGACACCAGCGGCCCGCTGCTTGTCGCCGGCCTGCGCGAGTTGGGCTGTCAGGTCGACGAGCCGGTGGTGGTGCCCGACGGCGAACCGGTCGGCGCCGCCCTGCGGGCCGCCCGCAACGACGGCGTCGACGTGGTGCTGACCAGCGGCGGCACCGGGATCACCCCGTCCGACCGGACGCCGGACGTGACCCGCGCTCTGCTGGACTACGAGATCCCCGGCATCGCCGAGGCGATCCGGTCGCACAGTCGCGAGCGAGTGCCCACCTCGGTCCTGTCCCGGGGCCTGGCCGGGGTGGCCGGCCGGATGCTGGTGGTCAACCTGCCCGGTTCGACCGGCGGCGCCCGGGACGGGTTGGCAGTGCTCGGGCCGATCCTCGGCCACGCCGTCGACCAACTTCGCGGCGGCGACCACTGATCGGTCCGCCGGCGCCCACCGCCCGTCCGCGCCCAGGCCCGACGGACGTCGGTCCGCCCCGATAGGCTCGGTCGGTGAGCACGAAAGCCGCACCAACCGCGGACCGGGTCGTCGCGCCGCCACCGGCAGGGTGGGAGGAGGCGCGGTCCCGGGTGTACGCGGTGGGTCTGGCCGCCGCGCTGCCCGCCGTCGCCCGGCCGCTGGTCGACACCGACGGGCTGACCCTGGCCGAGCCGTTGACCACCCGCACCGACCTGCCCGCGTTCCCCACCTCCAGCGTGGACGGCTGGGCGGTGCGCGGCGGCGGGCCGTGGCGCGTCGTCGGGCGTGTGCTGGCCGGCAACACCCCCGCGCCACTCACCGAGGACGGCACGACAGTCGAGATCGCGACCGGGGCCATGGTCCCCGAGGGCGCCTCCGCCGTGCTGCGCATCGAGGAGTCCACCGTCACGGACGGCCTGGTCAGCGGCACGCCCCGGCCGACGCCGGAGTGGCGGCAGCCGGGTGAGGAGGCGTACGCCGATGAGGAGCTTCTGCCGGTCGGCACGCCTGTCGACCCGGCGGTGATCGGCCTGGCCGCCTCCTGCGGGCACGACACGCTGCGGGTCCGGCGGGCGCCGCGTGCCGCGCTGCTGGTCTTCGGTGACGAGTTGCTCACGGCCGGCCCGCCCGGTGCGGGCCGGGTGCGCGACGCGCTGGGCCCGGCGGTGCCGGCGTGGCTACGTCGCTACGGCTGTCACGTCCGCCCCTCGGACGTGGTGGGCCCGGTGGCTGACACGCTGCCCGCGCACGTGGCGGCGGTGCGCGCGGCGCTGACCAACGCCGACCTGGTCTGCACCACAGGTGGCACGATGCACGGCCCGGTCGACCACCTGCATCCGACCCTGGAGGCGCTGGGCGCCGACTACGTGGTCAACACGGTGGCGGTCCGGCCCGGTTTCCCGATGCTGCTGGCCCGGCTGGCCGATCACGACGGGCGGGTCCGGTTCGTCGCCGGCCTGCCGGGCAACCCGCAGTCCGCAATCGTCGCGCTGGTGTCCCTGGTCGCGCCGCTGCTCGCCGGGCTCCAGGGTCGTTCGATGCCGGTATTGCCCCACGCCACACTGGCCGAGGCGGTGCCCGGGCGCGGCGACCACACCCATCTGGCGCTGGTCCGTCTGGATTGGGCGGCCGGCACCGCGCATCCGGTGCGGCACGTCGGGTCAGCGATGCTGCGCGGTCTCGCGGGCGCCGACGGGTTCGCCGTCATCCGACCGGGCACCAACGGTGCGCAGGGTGATCGGGTGCCGATCGTGCCGTTGCCACTGCTGCCCGGGGAGCGGGCGTCATGACCGCGCCGGCGATCACCGTCGTCGAGGTCACCGACCAGCCCCTCGACCTCGCCGCGCACGAGGCGGCGGTCGCCGAGCGCCGGGCCGGCGCGGTCGTCTCCTTCCAGGGCGTCGTCCGCGACCACGACCATGGGCGTCCGGTGGTGAGCCTGGAGTACGAGGGGCACCCGAGCGCCGCGCAGGTGCTGCGCGAGGTGGCCGCCGAGATCGCCGCCGATCCCGACGTCTACGCGGTGGCCGTCTCGCACCGCGTGGGGCCGCTGGCCATCGGTGACGTGGCGCTGGTCGCCGCGGTGAGCACCGCGCACCGCGGCGCGGCCTTCGCGGCCTGCGCCCGGCTCGTCGACGAGGCCAAGGCCCGGTTGCCGATCTGGAAACGGCAGGTCTTCGTCGACGGCACCGAGGAATGGGTCAACTGTCCCTGACCGCTCAGCGGCGGCCGTTGACCGCCACGGCACGGGCGAGCCGTTCGCCGTAGAACGCCGGCTCGGCGCCGGGCCGCCAGGGCAGCGCCGCGACCAGCACGATCAGCGCGAGGGCCAGCGAGTTCTCCATCAGCGCCCCGAACAGACCGTCCTGGTAGTGCGACACCTCCGGCAGTTGGTGCTCGTACGGCCAGATGGGGGAGATCAGGAACAGCAGGTAGAGGCCGAGGGCGGCGACACCGTGCCGGAACCCGGTAAGCGTCGGATACCAGATCGGCGGGCGAAGACCGTTGAGCCCGCTCAGGCCACCGAACGCCGCGCCCTGACCGGTGCGCTGCCCCAGACCCCTGCTCGCCTCCCGTCGACGGACGGCGGCGTCGGCCAGCACGATGATCGCCGGGATCACCCAGACGAGGTGGTGCGTCCAGGAGATCGGGCTGATCACGTTGGCGGTCAGGCCGACCAGCGTGAACGCGGTCAGCTCGTCACCGTCGGCGCGTGAGCTGGCGGCCCGGGACAGACCCACCGCCAGGATCAGCACCGAGAAGGCGAGCCAGAGCAGCCCGGGGGTCTCGATCGAGTCGTACAGCCGGGCCAACAGGCCGGCGAGCGACTGGTTCGGCGTCATGTCGGCGGCGCCGACACGCTCGGTCTGCCAGAGCACGCTGCCGAAGTACGTCCGCGACTCGTCGCCGACGATCGCGAAGGTCCCGATCGTCACGCCGATAGTGGTGCCGATCGCGGTGGCCGCCACCCGCCACTGGCGGGTGATCAGCAGGTAGGCGATGAACAGCGCGGGAGTGAGCTTCACCGCCGTGGCCAGGCCGATACCGGCGCCCGCCCAGGCGCCACCGTAGAGGAAGCGCAGCAGCGGGCCGTCGGTCGCGGCGTAGTGGGTGCCTCGGCGCGAGCGCCACCGCAGCCCGATCAGATCCGCCATGATCAGTGCGAACAGCAGGAGGTTGACCTGGCCGTAGCCGAGCGTCTCCCGGCTGGGCTCGATGGCGAGCGCCAGCGGCACCGCCAGCGCCACGGTGAACCACAGTGGCCAGGCCAGCCGGTCCACGATGGGGCGTAGCAGGCCGGCCAGCACCAGCGTCAGCGCCGCGATGCTGGCGAGGGCGTTGACCATCCCCGCCGCGTCGATCGGCAGCTGCGCCATGGGCAGCATGACGAGCCCGGCGAACGGTGGGTAGGTGAAGCCGAGCGTGGTGCCGGGCGCGATGAACTCGTAGAGCTCATGACCGCTCGCCCACCACACCACCGCACCGTGGTAGATCTTCATGTCGAAGAAGTTGTACGGTCGCCCAAACTCACCGATGGCGAGCCATGCGGCATAGGCGACGGCGGCCACGATGGCGCCCCGTACGACGTTCCTGCGATCGATCCCCCGCGTCATGCGTTGAACTGGGGCGAGGCGGTCCGCCCGTCTACCGACAGTCGTCGGCATGGCGTGGCCACCCCCGTACCAAGGTCGTCCTACCCGTCCAGGTCCTGCACGGAGCCTAGAACGGCGCCTCACGTCAGTGCCTCCCGCGTTATGCGACCGTGTCCGATCCCACACATGTTTTTGACATTTCCACCGCGTTAACGCCTACCGGGTGGTTCAGGTAATTCGTGGCCTTAGCGGGGGTGGGGGTGACACCGACGCAGATCGAGGCAGGTCAGCCGGGGAGTCGACGCGCGGTGGCCGCTGACCGGACGGCGATCCGGGCCTCGCGGCGGGCGGTGCGGACGGCGCGCTGCATGGAACGTCGAGAGTGGCCGATGCGGTGACCCGTACGCCAGCGGATTCCCGGCTTGCCACCGGTGTCGGCGGCGGCGAGCAGGAGGCCGCCGAAGAGCCCGAGATTCTTCAGGGTGTGTATCTCGTTGTTGTTCTTGGCGATCGGGTCGTCGTTGTTCCAGAACGGGTGCCCGGCGAGGGTCACCGGCACCAGCGTCCCGGCGAGGACCAGCGCGGCGGGCCGGCTGAACCGCCCGGTGGCCAGCATCAGCCCGGCACCGACCTGCACCGCCGCGTTGAGGCGGATCAACGTCTCGGTCTCGGTGGGGAAGTTCGGGTGCGCCTTCTGCAGGAGCGGCGCGACCCGGTCGGTGACCGGCTTGGCGGTCTCCGCGAGCCGGTGGGGGTTGCGGAAGTTGCGGTACCCGCTGACCACGAAGATGCCGCTCAGCATGGCGCGGGCGAGGGAGCGTACGGGCGTCATGGATCAGTCATACCCCGTCGGGGCGTTTGCTACCCCGGCAACCGCCGGATCCGGATCGGTCGGTGTGCACGTACGCCACGCCGATTCGAGCGACCATCGCTGATGGACAGGCTGTCACGGGTAACGTCGCGCGGGTGACGACGCTGCGGCTCCGCCCCGAAGGCCCGGCCGACGCCGGCCCGGTGCGTCGGGTGCTGGCCTCGGCGTTCGCCCGCCCGGAGGTGCAGACGCCGCCGGAGGTGGGGCTGGTCGATGACCTGCGCGGCACCGACGCCTGGCTGCCCGAGCTGGCAATGGTCGCCGAGTACGGCGGCGAGGTGGTCGGATACTCGCTGCTCACCCGGGTGCGGGTGCGACCCGATCGCGGTGCCGTCGCGCCCGCCCTGGCGCTCGGGCCGGTGGCGGTCGCGCCGCACCGGCAGCGGGTCGGGCACGGCAGCGCCGTGGTGCAGGCCGCTCTGGACGCCGCCACCGAGCTGAGCGAGCGGCTGGTCGTGGTCCTCGGTGCCCCGGCCTTCTATCGCCGCTTCGGCTTCGGGCCGGCCGCGGAGCTGGGCCTCACCAGCCCGTGGGCCGGGCTCGGGGAGCCCTGGCAGGCGCTGGTGCTGCCACCGTCGACCAGTGAGGAGGGTCCGCCGCCGCGCGGCGAGGTGGTCTTCCCGGCGCCCTGGTCGAGGGTCTGAAGGCGACTGCGGGCGCGGCGGTCAGGTTGGCTGGGTGCGCAGGTACCGGCCGAAGTGCGGAACGGTGAAGGCCACCGTGCCCCGTTCACCGGAGTAGATGAGCCCCTTCTTGATCAGCGCGTCGCGGGCCGGGGACAGGCTGGCCGGTTTCCGGCCGAGAGCGCGGGCGATCTCGGAGGTGGGCACCGCGGCGTCCATGTCGTCGCGGACCGCGGCACCGGACTCGCCCTCCACCAGGGACAGCGTGGCCATCGCCCGCATGTACTCGCGCTCGGCCGGAGTGGCCCGCTCGAACCGGGAGCCGAAGAAGCCGACCGCCAGCTCGGCCTCGGCCTCGGGGGCGGCGACCCGGACGTCGGCGGCGGTGATCGGCGACCGTGGCGCATGATCCCAGGTCGCCTTCCCGTACGCCTGGACGAAGTACGGGTAGCCACCGGACTTCTCGTAGAGCAGGTCGAGTGCCTTCTGCTCGTACTCCACCTCCTCGCGCTCGGCCGGCGCGCAGAGCGCCTGGTCGGCGGCGATCCGATCGAGCCGGTCGATGCGCTGGTAGCGGAAGAGCCGTTCCGAGTACGACTTCGCGGCGCTCAGCACGGCCGGCAGGTGTGGCAGCCCGGCGCCGACGACGATCAGCGGGGCGCCGATCTGGGACAGTTCGTGGCAGGCGGCGCAGAGCGCGGAGACGTCCTCCGGGCCGAGGTCCTGCATCTCGTCGATGAAGAGCGCGACGCCGGTGCCCACGTCACTGGCCACGGCGGCGGCGTCGGTGAACAGCTCGACCAGGTCGATCTCGATGTCGCCGGAGTCGGCCCGGCCACTGGCGGCGGGCACGTCGATGCCGGGTTGCCACCGGTCGCGCAGCTTCGACGGTGCCCCGGCGCGGCCGGTCGTTGTGGACCGCTGGGCGAACGCCTTGAGCACCCCGAGGAAGGCGTCGATCCGGTCCGGAGCGCGGTGCCGGGGGGCGAGTTCGCGGATCGCCATGTGCAACGCGGCGGCGACCGGCCGGCGCAGTGACTGGTCTGGCCGGGCCTCGATCTTGCCGCTGCCCCAGAGTCGGTTGATCGCCTGGGAACGCAGGGTGTTGAGCAGGACCGTCTTACCGACGCCGCGCAGGCCGGTGAGCATGAGGCTGCGTTCGGGGCGACCGCGGGCGATGCGTTCCAGCACGATGTCGAAGACGTCCAGCTCCCGCCCCCGCCCGGCGAGTTCGGGCGGGCGCTGCCCGGCGCCGGGGGCGTACGGATTGCGGACCGGATCCACGCATCGCAGAGTATCGGGCCCTCTAGCTGCGAAGCTAGATATGGATAGATGAGGCTACCGGCGTGTTGCGACCGTCGAGACAAAACTAGGGCTGTCTAGCGTCCACGCTAGACAGCCCTAGTTTCCGTGAGGGTTACCGCTTCTTCAGGCAGAGCACGTAGTCGAACACGTCGATCGCGTTGTCGTGCACGTAGTTCGCGGTCGCCTGCGGTGCGAGCGTCGCGCACCGGTCCCCGTCAGTGGTCGCCGGGATGCGCAGCAGCACCTGGTAGGTGTTCGGGCCACACGGCACCTTGCGCAGGTCCGCGTCGTCCTCGCTGCCGTCGTTGACCACGCAGTCCCCCTTGGCGAACTCCTCCTCGTCCGGGGACGGCAGGACGGGGCTCGGGGCGTCGCTGGGCAGGCCCGGCGGGACGACGGGGACGCTCAGCGACGGAGCTGGCGCGGCAGAGTCGCTGTCGCTGTCGGCGGCCTTCAACGCCGCCCAGCCGAAGAGACCGAGGCACGGGCAGACCAGGAGCAGGACCACCAGCGCGACGATGAGGGCGATCTTGCCGCCGTTCCTCTTCGCCGGCGGGGCAGGCGGCATCGGGTACCCGCCGGGCACCTGCGCAGGCCACGGCGCCGCCGGCTGGCCGGGGCCGGGCCCGGCGGGTGGGAACGGCCCCGGCGGCGCGTCCCACTCCGAGGGCTGCGGCGGCGGGCCCCACTGCGCCGGCTGCGGTGGCGGACCCCACTGCGGTGGCTGCGGTGGCGGCGCGTCCCACTGCGGTGGCTGCGGTGGCGGCGGGCCCCACTGGGGGACGGTCGGGTCGACCGGGGACGGGCCGTCGGGCCCGATCGGCGGGCGTTGGTACGGGTCGTCCGGCTGCCCGGAACCCGATGGTCCGTTGGTCGTCATCTCATCCCCAGGGGTGGGTGGTCAGCGCTGCTTCAGGCAGAGGACGAAGTCGAGGGTGTCCAGCTCGCTGTCGAAGAAGTACCAGTTGGTGTAGCCCTCGACCTTGGCGCACTTCGCCTCGGCGTCGCGTTCGCCACTGGTCGCGCCGTCGATCCGGCGCAGCACCTCGTACGACTTCGCCGTGCAGCCGCTGATCAGCAGCTTGGGCTTGCCGCCGGCCGTCCCGTCGTTGCGCACGCACTGGCCGACCTTGACGAACCGCGGGTCGGCCGACGACTCCGGCGCGGCGGCGCTCGGCGCCGGCTCGGCCGGCTCGGTCCCGGCCGCGCTCGGCGCCCCGACACCTGCCGAACCGGTCGGCGCGGCCACCGGAGCGGCAGGGTCATCGGACCGGCCGAGGAACCAGTACGCGCCGCCACCGGCCAGCGCCAGCACCACCACGACGGCCACCACAGCGATCAGCGGCCCTCTGCCGCGTCGGGGCGGGACGGGTGCGGGGTCACCGCCGTACGGGCCGTCGTCGGGCCGGTACGGCTCCCCGCCGTACGGGGGATGCGCCTCGGCCGGCCGGTACGCGCCACCGTACGGCGCCTCGGTCTCCCCGCCGTACCGTCCGCCGCCGTAGGGCGCACCGGACGGCTCAGCCCCGTACGGTGCCCCGCGCTCGCCGCCGTACGAGGGGCCGCCACCGTAGGGCCTCGCCGGTTCGCCGCCGTACGGACCGTCGCCGTAGGACCCGGGGCGCTCCGCAGGGGCGGGCGGGTAGGACTGAACCGTCGGCGGGTAGGGCTCCGGGCCGGGCGGGTAGGGCTGCTGCGGCGGCCGGCCGGGCGTCTCGTCGGGCCGTTGCCCACGCCACGGGCCTCGATAGCCCTCACCCGGTGGTCCGTAGTTCGTCATGCCGCCCTCCTGCACGAGTGGTGAGAGGCCGGCCACCAATGCGCGACGCCGACTCCGAGGTCACCGTAGCGTGGTCCACCGATGAGCTCATCTTCACCGAGCGCCGCCGCCCTGCCCGGCCGCCGCGCCGCCGCCGCGCCCACCCTGGTCTGGACCGCGTTGATCGTGGTCTACCTGCTGTGGGGTTCGACCTATCTGGCCATCCGGGTCGCGGTGGAGACGATGCCGCCGCTGCTGTCGGCCGCCCTGCGGTTCGCCGTCGCCGGCGTCGTGCTGGCGGTGGTGCTGCGGTTGCGCCGAGGGCCGGGCGCGCTTCGCGTGCAGCGTCGGCAGCTCGGCTCCGCCGCGCTGGTCGGTGTGCTCCTGCTCGCCGGTGGCAACGGCCTGGTGGTGCTCGCCGAGTCCGGGCCGCCCGGGGTGGCGGTGCCGTCCGGGATCGCGGCGCTGCTGGTGGCGACAGTGCCGCTGCTCGTGGTGCTGCTGCGCTCCTCCACCGGTGACCGGCCCGGAGTCTGGACGTTCGCGGGGGTCACGTTCGGCTTCGTCGGTCTGGTCCTGCTGGTGCTGCCCGCCGGCAGCGCGGACGCGGTGCCGCTGGTCGGCGCGCTGACGGTGGTGGCGGGGGCCGTCGCGTGGTCGGTCGGGTCGTTCCTGTCGGGACGGATCGGGGTGCCCGCCGACCCGTTCGTCGGCACGGTGTACCAGATGGTGGCCGGCGCGGTGGCGCTGGCAGTTGTCGCCGCCGGCCGGGGCGAGCTGAGCGAGTTCCACCCGGCGGCGGTCAGCACCCGGTCCTGGCTGGCGTTGGGCTACCTCATGGTGGCCGGCTCGCTGGTGGCCTTCACCGCGTACGTCTGGCTGCTGCAGAACGCGCCGATCTCGCTGGTCTCGACGTACGCCTACGTGAACCCGGCGGTCGCGGTGGCGCTCGGGGCGCTGCTGGTGGCCGAGCCGATCACCCCGCGGGTGCTGCTCGGCGGGGCGGTCATCGTCGCCGGGGTGGCCCTGGTGGTGAGCACGGAACGCCCGCGCCGCAAGGGCACGGAACGCCCGGGTCGGACAGGCGCGGAACGCTCGCGCCGAACGGGCGCGGGATCGCGATCGGGGACGGCGCGGACGGGCGACCGCCGGTAGCGTCCGGCCCATGTCGGCAGCGGCGCTGGTGGGGGTGGCGTTGCTCGGTGGGATGGTCGGATTCGTCGTACCCCCGGTGGCCCGGCGCTTCACGACCCTGCCGGCGCGGCCTCGACGCGACGCGCGGGCCTGGCTCTGTCCGCCGTTGGCGGCCGCGCTGTTCCTGGGGCTCGCCGTCGCCCAGGGTGACGATCCGGCGCTGCCGGTCCTCCTCGCGGTGGCGGCGGTGGGGTTGGTGCTGGCCGTGGTCGACCTTGCCTGTCTGCGGTTACCCGACCCGCTGGTCGCGGCGGCCTTCCTGCTGGCCCTCGGTGGCCTGACCGGCGCGGCCCTGCTGGCCGGCACTCCCGGGCGGTTGGTCGGCGCGCTTGTCGGTGCGGCGGTTTCCGGCGCGGCGCACGTGCTGCTGGCCCTGCTGCCGGGATCCCGGCTCGGCTTCGGGGACGTGAAACTCGCCGCCGTCCTCGGGTTGCCACTGGGCTGGCTGGGCCGCGACGCCCTGCTCACCGGGCTGCTCCTGCCACATCTGCTGCACGGGATCCTGGTCCTCGGCCTGCTGGCGGCGCGCAAGGTCCGCCGCGAAACCCTGCTGCCCCTGGGCCCGGCCCTGCTGGCGGGCACGTGGCTGGCCGCGCTCGTGAGCTGACCCCAGGTCAGTGTCGCGCGTGCGGTGGCTCGCTCAGATCAACCGGAGCTGGCGGTCCTTCGGGCGGCGCGGTTCGGTTTCGCCGAACCGCTCGAACAGGCCCGGGTCGATCGTGCCCAGGAACGGCGAGGGTGCGCAGTCACGTTCGGTGCCGTGTCGGGTCCTTCGGGCGGCGTGGCTGACGTACAGCCGGTCCTGCGCCCGGGTCAGGCCGACGAAGAAGAGCCGGCGTTCCTCGGCTACCGCGTCCTCGTCGGGCGTCGAGCCCGGCCAGCGCAGCGGCAGCAGCCCGTCCTCGACGCCGACCAGGAAGACCACCGGGAACTCCAGGCCCTTCGCGGCGTGCAGGGTGAGCAGGGTGACCGCCTCGGCACGCGGGTCGAGCGCGTCCACCTCCGCGCCGGTGGCCAACTGCGACAGGAACGCCTCCAGGTCGTCGCCGCAGCGGCGGGCCAGCGGGGTCAGCAGGTCCACCGCCGAGCGGACGTCGTCGGGGCGGACCGTGCTGCCGGCGCCGTCCAGGGTGGGCACCGCGAAACGCTCGGCGACCACCTGGCCGGCCAGGCGCACCCGGGCGGCCAGCGAGCCGGCCAACCCGTCGGCGTGCCGCAGCTCGCGGGCGATGGCCGCCACGCCGGGCCGGTCCCGCAGCCGGTCGTGCGAGCGCTTCTGCACCGGAATGTTGGCCCGGGTCAGGGCGTCCACGATCGGGGCGGCCTGCGCGTCGGTGCGGTACAGCACGGCGATGTCGGAGAACGAGAGCGAGGTGGTCCGGCCGTCGATCCGGCCCGAGTCCAGGGAACGGTGGGACAGGCCGCCGACCAGCTCGTCGACGGTACGCACCACGAAGTCGGCCTCCTCGGCAACCGACGCCGCCGGGTACCGCCCGACGAGTGGGGCTTCCGGGTCGAGTCGGGCCGGGTCCAGCCGCCGGCCCCGCACCAGCGAGGACGGCGCGATGGCCTGCACGGCGGCGGCCAGGATGGGCGCGGACGAGCGGTAGTTGCGGTTGAGCCGGACCAGCCGGGCGTCTGTGAAGTCCTCGGAGAAGCGCAGGAAGTAGCCGACGTCGGCACCCCGGAACGAGTAGATAGCCTGATCCGGGTCACCGATCGCGCAGAGGTTGCCGTCGGCCGGGCTGAGCAGTCGCAGCAGCTCGTACTGCACCTCGTCGACGTCCTGGTACTCGTCGACGAAGATCCACCGCCAGCGGTCCCGGTACCGCTCGACCAGCTTCCGGTCGGCCCGCAGCAGCTCGACCGGGAGGCTCACCAGCTCGTCCAGGTCGACCAGGTCCTGCTTGCGCAGCAGCGCCGTGTAGCTGGCGGCATCGTCGCCGGCCTCGGACCGCGCCGCCGCCCGCTCGCCGTCGTCGGCGATCCGGAACCCGGCCGGCAGGCCCGCCGCGTCGGCGTTCTCCCGCAGGATGGTCAACCCCAGCGCGTGGAACGTGCCGACTGTGACGTCCTCGGCGACCGGGCCGAGCAGACCGTCGAGGCGGTGCCGCAGCTCCTCGGCCGCCCGCCGGGTGAACGTGATCGCGAGGCAGTGCTCGGGAAAGACGTTCAGCTCCGCGCACAGGTACGCGATCCGGTGGGTCAGCGTCCGGGTCTTGCCGGTGCCCGGACCGGCCACGATGAGCAGTGGCCCGCCGGGCGCGGATGCCGCCACCCGCTGCATGGCGTCCAGCCGGTCCAGCAGGCCGGTGCCGACCTCCTCCATGCCGGAGAGCATCGGCTCGAACGGCTCGTGCGGTGACGGTGGCGACGCGATCGGCGGCGCGGGCGCCGGGACCGGCTTGCGCTTGGGTTCCGCCTTGGCCGCCGCCGGGCGTTTGGCCGTGGCCTTGGCCGCCGGCTCCGCGGGTCGCCGCTGCGCCGGCACGGGTACGTCGAACAGCGTCTCCTGTGCCGTGCCCGCACCCGTGCCCAGCTCCGCCGGGTCGAACAGGGTGATCACGCCGTACTCGCCGTCGTAACCCGGCACCCGGCGTACGTCGCCACGCCGCAGCCGCCCGATGCCCTCCGCGAGCACGTCACCGCCGGCCTGCGCGATGTCGGACAACGGCGTCGTGGTCAGGATCTCCAACTCGGGGCCGAGCGCGGCGAGCAGGTCGTTGAGTTTCCCCTCGACCTTCTTCGACCGGGCGCCCACCTTGTTGATCTCACCAAGGATCTCGGCGAGCGGCACCAGATGGGTGACGTCCCGGGCGTGCGCCGGGCGGTGCCCGTCGGGTCGGTCGGCCAGCTCCTCGATGCGGCTGAGCACGCCCACGGTGAGCGGCTTGCCGCACTCGGGGCAGAGCCCCCCGGCGGCCCGGGTCCGCTCGGGGGACCAGTTGACCCCGCAGAGCCGGTGCCCGTCCGCGTGGTACTTGCCCTCCTCCGGGAAGAACTCGATGGTGCCGGCCAGGCCGTCACCGGTGCGCAGCGCCTCCCGGACGGCGAAGTAGTCCCGCTCGGCGGTCAGCACGGTGGCCTCCCGGCCCAGGGCCGGCGGCGAGTGCGCGTCCGAGTTGGAGACCAGTTGGTAGCCGTCCAGGCTGCCGACGCGCCAGTTCATCGCTGGGTCGGACGAGAGGCCGGTCTCCACGGCGAAGATGTGCTCGGCCAGGTCGGCGTAACAGTCGGCGATCGCGTCGAAGCCGGACTTCGAGCCGAGCGCGGAGAACCACGGCGTCCAGATGTGCGCCGGGACGAGATAACCGTCCGGGCTCGCCTCCAGGGTGATCTCCAGCAGGTCCCGCGAGTCCAGGCCGAGGATCGGTCGGCCGTCGGAGCCGAGGTTGCCGATCCGGCCGAGCGCGGTGTTGAACCGGGCCACCGCTTCCAGATCGGGGAGGTAGATGAGGTGGTGCACCTTGCGGGTCCGGTCGTCCCGCTTGTAGATAGTGGAGATCTCCACGCTCAGCATGAACCGGACCGCGTCGGCGTCGGTGGTGCCGGCGAGTCGCGGCGGCAGCCGGCGGGCGACGTCGCGCTCCGCCTCCGGGGCGAGCCGGTAGAGCCCGGGCTCGGCCGGGCGCAGCGTCTCGGTCAGGTGGTCGTACCAGGCGGGGTGGGTGAAGTCGCCGGTGCCGAGCAGGGCGATGCCCTTGCGCCGCGCCCACCAGCCGAGGGTCGGCAACGTCAGGTCACGGCTGCACGCGCGTGAATACTTCGAGTGGATGTGCAGGTCCGCGACGAAGGGCGAACGGCCACCGGGGGGTACGGCGCTGAACGGGGGCACGCCGCATCCTGTCACGCCCGCCGCGCGGCCCGCCTTCCGCCACGCGCGGACGTGACGTCCGCTATGCCGAGCGCAGCTCCACGAGGCTGATCTGCGGCTTGGCGCCCACCCGCACCGGCGGGCCCCAGAAACCGGCGCCGTTGGTCACGTAGACCTTCGTGCCGTCGACCTCGCCGAGACCGCTGACCACCGGCTGCTGAAGCTTGACGACCAGGTTGAACGGCACCACCTGCCCGCCGTGCGTGTGCCCGGAGAGCTGCAGGTCGACGCCGTAGCTGGCCGCCTGCTTCGCGGCGAGGGGCTGGTGGGCGAGCAGGACGACCGGGCGGCTCGGATCGCGGTCACCGAGGGCGGCGGCGAAGTCCGGACCGGCGGCGAGGCCGGTGCCCGCCGGGTCCGCGTTCAGGTCGTTCACGCCGGCCAGGTCGAGCACACCGCCCCGGGCCTGGATCTCCTGTCGACGGTTCTGCAGCACCCGCAGGCCGAGACGGTCCACCTCCTGGACCCACTCCTGGACGCCGGAGTAGTACTCATGGTTGCCGGTGACGAAGAAGTTGCCGTACCGGGAGCGCAGGTCGCGAAGCGGCGCGGCGGCCGGCCCCAGTTCGGCGACCGAGCCGTCGACCAGGTCACCGACGACCGCGACCAGGTCCGCGTCGAGACGGTTGATCGCGGCGACGATCCGCTCGGTGTGCGCCCGCCCGCGCAGGGGGCCGAGGTGGATGTCCGAGACGGTGGCGATGCGCAGGCCGTCCATGCTGCGCGGGAGTTTGCGCAGGGGGATCTGCACCCGGTCGAGTTGGGGCGGGCCGAGTGCCGTGCGGACGCCGTACCCCGTGATGCCGGTGGCGGTGAGGCCGGCGAAGATGGCGGCTCCGCGGGCCAGCAGCAGACGGCGGGCCGGGTCGTGGTCCGGTGCCGCGACGGCGCCGGTGGCCGGCGGATCGGCGGGCCCGGCGGCCCCGACCAGCACCGGCTCGGGCGCGGCGGTGGTCGGCTCGGCGGCGGTCACCCGGCGGCGCAGCACCAGCCGGACGACAAGCATCGGCACTTCCAGCACGACGAGCGTGACCAGCAGGTAGAACATCACCGCGAGCCACAGGTAGCCGGGCCAGGCGAGCCAGTACAGGCCGGCCTGCGTGCCGACGAGGGTGGCCGGCACGAGCACCGCCAGCACCAGGGCGACGATCCCGCCGACCCGCCGCCAGCGACCCGGCGTGGTGGTGTCCCGGATGAGACGCTTCCACAGATAGAGATGGATCAGGCCGGTGACCAGCGCCAGGACGCCCATGAACCCCAGAACCGCCAACATGTGTGCGCCCCCTCAGCCGCCCGCGAACGGGGGCAGGACATCGATCGTGGCCCCGCCCGGCAGGGGTGCCCGACGATCATGACAGGCGACGCCGTCCACGAGGAAACTGGCCACCCGCAGCACGGCGGCGAGCCGGTCACCGTGCCGCTGGGCCAGCTCGGTGGTGAGGTCGTCGAGTGACCGGCCGGCGGCGGTGACCTCCTCGGCGCGGCCGGCTGCGGCGCGCGCGCCGGCGAAGTAGCGGACGGTCAGCGGTCTCGGTTGCACGGGTCAGCCCCCGATCGCGGACATCGGCCGGGTCGGCTGGAGGAAGGTGGGGTCGTCGATGCCGTGCCCGGCGCGCTTGCCCCACATCGCGGTGCGCCACCGCTGTGCCACCTCGTCGTCGGTCGCGCCGCCGCGCAGCGCCGCCCGCAGGTCGGACTCCTCGGTGGCGAACAGGCAGGCGCGGATCTGACCGTCAGCTGTCAGCCGGGTGCGGTCGCAGTCGCCGCAGAAGGGCCGGGTCACGCTGGCGATTACGCCGACCCGGGCCGGGCCGCCGTCGACCAGCCAGGTCTCCGCCGGTGCCGCGCCGCGCTCGGCCGGGTCAGGGCTGAGAGCGAAACGGGTACGCAGGGAGGCCAGGATCTCCTCGGCGGTGACCATCGTGCTGCGGTCCCAGCCGTGTTGCGCGTCCAGCGGCATCTGCTCGATGATCCGCAGCTGGTAGCCGTGGTCGAGCGCGAAGCGGAGCAGGGCCGGCGCCTCGTCCTCGTTGACACCGCGCATCAACACAGAGTTGATCTTTACGGGGTTGAGCCCGGCGGCAGCCGCCCCGGCGAGCCCCGCCAGCACCGCGTCGAGGCGGGGACGGCGGGTGAGCTGGGTGAACCGGGCCGGGTCCAGCGTGTCCAGCGAGACGTTCACCCGGTCCAGGCCGGCCGTACGCAGCGCGGGCGCCAACCGGTCCAGGCCGATGCCGTTCGTGGTGAGCGAGACCCGTGGGCGGGGGTCGAGCGCGGCGACCGCTGCCACGATGCCGAGCAGCCCGGGCCGGATCAGCGGCTCCCCACCGGTGAACCGCACCTCGGTCACACCGAGCCGCTCGACGGCCACCCGGACCAGCCGGACGATCTCCTCGTCGGTGAGTAGCTCCGGCCCGGCCAACCAGGGCAGCCCCTCGGCCGGCATGCAGTACGTGCACCGCAGGTTGCACTTGTCGGTGAGGGACACGCGCAGATCCCGTGCGACCCGGCCGTACCGGTCGACGAGGACGCCGTCGGTTCGTGGGGCGACACTCACCGGTCGACCGTAGCGCGCTCGACGCTGCCCAGGGCGGCTCGGGCGAGTTCGATGACCGCATCGCGGTAACCCGCGCCGAACAGCGCGGTGTGCACGAGCAGCAGATGCAGCTGGTGCAGCGGCACCCGGTCGCGCCAACCGTCGGCCAGCGGCCAGCTCTCCCGGTAGGCGGCAAGCACCCGATCGGTGTGCGCGACGCCGCCGAACAGCGCCAGTTGGGCGAGGTCGGTCTCGCGGTGCCCGCCGTGCGCCGCCGGGTCGATCAGCCAGGCCCGCTCGTCGGCGCCCCACAGCACGTTGCCCGGCCACAGGTCGCCGTGGATCCGGGAGGGCGGCTCGTCCCCGCCGAACTCGTCGACCCGGCCGATCACCTGCTCGACCAGCGCGGCGTCGGCGCTGCTGAGCGCACCGCCGTCGACCGACAGCCGCAGGTAGGGGGCGAGCCGGCGTCGCGCGAACCACGTCGACCAGGGACCGTCGTCGGGCGTGTTGTCCTGCCCGAGCGCCCCGATGAAGCCGGCCCACTCCGCACCGAAGGTCGGTGCTCCGGCCCGGTGCAGGGCCGCCAGCTCCCGACCGAGGCGTTCGGCAGCCGCCGGCGTCGGCTCGCCGGGCTCCACCCAGTCGAGCGCCAGCAGGTCGGGCAACGCCACGATCACCTCGGGTACGCCTATCGCGTCGGCCTCCCGCAGCCAGCGCAGCCCGGCGGCCTCGGCGGCGAAGAAGCCCTCGGGCACCGGCCGGTCGGCCCGCTCCGGCCAGGACTTGGCGAAGACCGAGTGACCGTCGTCCAGGGTGAGGCGGGCGGCGGCGCAGATGTCTCCCCCGGCGACCGGCGTCTCGCGGAGTCGCTGATGGGTCCGGAACGTCGGCAGGTGTGCCGGATGAGCGCGCAGGTACGCCAGGTCCATCAGCGCACGGTAGCCGCCGCCCATGACACGGCGGTGTCGTGTGCGCACATCGAAACGCGTCCACCTGCGGCAATACTTTCGGTAACTGTGGACAAGCCGCGTGTCATCCACAGGGTCTGGAAGCCTCAGCAGGCCGGACGCAGCCTTCCTGCATGACCTCGACCGAACGCGCGAAGCTCTCCGTCCGCTCGCCCGCCGACCTGATCGCCGCCGTGCCGTACCTGCTCGGCTTCCATCCCGCCGACAGCGTGGTCGCGGTCGCGCTGCGCGGCCGGCAGATCATCTTCGCCGCCCGCGCCGACCTGCCCGAACCGTCCACGGACCCGGTCGACCGTGCCCGACACCTGGCCGGGGTGATCTCTCGACAGGGCGCGGACGCCGCCACCGTGGTGGGCTACGGGCCACCCGACCGGGTGACCCCGAGCGTGGACGCCGTACGCGCCGCCCTGACCGGCGCCGGCCTGGACGTGCTCGACGCGCTGCGGGTGACCGACGGCCGGTGGTGGTCGTACCTGTGCACCGAGGCCGACTGTTGCCCACCCGAGGGTCGGCGCTACGACCCGACGGCCAACCCGGTGACCGCGTCGGCCGTGTTCGCCGGTCAGGTCGCCCTCCCCGACCGGGCGGCCCTCGTGGCGCAGGTGTCGCCGGTGGACGGCCCGGCCCGCGACGCGCTGCACGCGGCCACCGTGCGGGCGGAACGGCGACTGGTCGAGCTGGTCGAGCAGGCGCCCGCCAGTGACCTGCTCGGCGGGCGGGCGCTGCGTACCGCCGGGGTGGCGGCGGTCCGCGAGGCGCAACGCCGGCAGCGGCGCGGTGAGCGCCTCGACGACGACGAGGTGGCCTGGTTGAGCATGCTGCTGAGTCACCTGCCGGTGCGCGATCACGCCTGGGAGCGCACCGACGGTCGTGACCGGGACATCGCCCTCTGGACCGACGTGCTCCGTCGGGCCGAGCCGGAGCTGACCGCCGCGCCGGGCGCGTTGCTGGCCTTCGCGGCCTGGCGGGCGGGGCAGGGGGCGCTGGCGGCGGTCGCGCTGGAGCGCACGCTGAGCCTGCACCCCGACTACTCGCTGGCCCTGCTCCTGGACGACCTGCTCCGGCGCGGTGTGCCGCCCTCCGAGCTGGACGGCTGGCCGTCGGTAGGGATGCCCGGCGTGGTGCGCCCCCGAAAGCGGAGCCGACGTGGCCGCCGCTGACGGGGCCGCCCGGAACTTCGGTAGTACCGCTGGTGCTACCGGCGTTGGTAGGCTGGCGGCCATGACCTCGAAGCGCTCGGTGAGCCTCCCCGACGACGTCGCGGAGTGGCTCGATCGGCAGCCCAACGTCTCGGCCGCGATCACCGCTGCGGTGCGGGCCCAGATGGCCGCAGGGCACCTCCATGAGGTGCTGCGCCGAGCCGGCATCGAGGTGACCGAGGAGGGCAGGGCGCGGTGGCGTGAGCGGTTGGCGGCACCCATTCCGCCGGACGCTCTCGCGGAGGGGCGCCGGATGTTGCGAGACGCCGGATGAGCGATCAGATTGCTGCCGTGTTCGACGCGTCGGCGTTGACGGCCTACCTCAAGGGCAATGTCTCGGTGGGGGAGTTGATGCTGGAGGTCGCCGATGAGGGGCGGCAGGTGGCCGTGCCCGCCGCCTGCCTGGCGGTCGCATTCGCGGGCGCGGGCGACGAGATCGAGGCGGCGCTGCTGGGCCTGATGATGACTGCCCCGGTGATACGCCTGCTGCCGCTCGATCCCGACGACGCCCGAGTCGTGGGCACGCTGGCCCGCGCCGTCGACGGCGACATCGCATCCGGTCAGGCCGCCCGTGCGGCGGTCAGACACGAGGCGCACTACGCGACCGCGCAGCCCAAGGTCGCGGCGAAGGTGCTGCCAACCAACTGGAGCATCCTCGACCTGGCTTGACGGGTGACAAGGTGATCGCTTGACGCTCGGCGGTGGACCTCGTCGCCGTCGGCAGCGCGTGGTGCGCCAGAGACGGCGACCGATTGGTCCGCTCCAGGTCGCCGATATTGGGGTGTCCGGCGGTCGGGATGCCCCCATATCGCCGAGCTGGAGCGGATCAACCATGGGCGTGACGGCAGGGCTGTCCAACGGCAGCAGCGGACCGGCTCAGCCGACCTGGTCACTCTCCTTCACCAGATCGACGAAGCTCGCCCAGGCGACCGGCCGGAACGCCAGCGTGCCGCCGGCCCGGTCCTTCGTGTCGCGGACGAGCACGACGCTGGGCAGATTGTCGGCCACCTCCACGCACGCTCCACCGTTCGAGCTGCTGCGGGTGCTCTTGCGCCAACGGGCGCCGCTCACGTCATCCATGCTCGCGCTCTCATCAGGTCGATGGTCAGGTCTCGCGGTAGCGCTAACGACCTCACGCTATCCCAGACCGCCCAGAGCGGAGCAACGTCATTGCTGAGGCGTCCGGCCGCCTGGTCGTCGAGGTAGCCGACGTCGCCGCCGTCCGGCGTGCTGGCGATGACGAACGGCCCGGCCTGGCCGGGGTGGAACCCAGCAGTCAGGGGAAGCACATGGATCATCACGGCCGGCCGTTCGGCGAGCACCATCAGATGATTGAGCTGCTCCGCCATGATGTCTGTTCTTCCCCGGCGCAGCGCCGCCTCGTCGATGACGAAGACGGTCAGCGGTGGACGGGGTCGATCGAAGACGGCGGCCTGCCGGCGCAGCCGGGTCTCCACGTGCGCCGCGAGGTCGTCATCTGCCCAGAGTCCGCTGGTCAGCACGGCGCGCGCGTACGCCTCGGTCTGCAGGAGGCCGGGCAACACGGTGGACTCATACCACCGCAACCCGACGGCCTCGCGCTCGATGTCAGTCCAGGGCCGGAGCCATGCAGGCTCGCGCCGCTTGAACAGGTCGGGCCACAGGTCCATCTCGTCGCGGCCGAGGACCGCTGCGACCTTCGACCGGTGGCGTGTCTGAGGAATCCGTCCCGGGTTCGCCCACTTGGCCGCCGTCTTCGGATCCACCCCGATCTCAGCGGCGAGACTGTCCGCCGTCAGGCCGGATGCTGACATCGCCTCGGCGACTGCGCGGTTCATCCGCGACCCCTCCCGTACGTCCCAGACGTCCACAGGAGATATTGCTACGCAGTGTATTCGGCTGACAACCCTTGGAAGTGTTCCTTTCGAACGGCGCGGCCGGCAGGGACCCCCCAAGACCCGGCGGTCGCGTTCGTGTCGGGGCCGGCCCGCAGGCGAGCACTCCGGGGCGGCCCCTCCCAACGAGGAGGGGGACCATGCCGCCCAAACCCACGAACCCGCCACCGCTCAAGGCCGGCGACCTTGTTCGCCTGACCCGCGCCGCGAGCCCGCAGTTCGTCCGGCCGATCAGGGTCCGGGTCATCCGCGAACTCACCGACCGCCACACCTACCACGGCTGGACCTGGATCGAGGCGTACGAGCTGGGACCCAACGGCGAGGCACGGGCCAAGCGGGAGCTGTTCGTGCTCCGCGAAGGGGTCGGCCTGCTGAGGTTCGGGCCGACCAGCCGCCAGGCGACTCGGCGTGACCCGGTGCGGGCTGTCAGATGACCGAACACCAGTTGCTCAAGCCGACGTGGCGCTGCCGCACCTGCGGGATCGCTTGGCCCTGCTCGGCCGCGAAACTGCGCCTGCTCGGTCAGTACCGCGGTCGCCGTGACGAGTTGATCGAGCACCTGACGGCGCTACAGGCCGAGGCGACCGAACACCTCACCGAGCTGCACGGTGGCACGCCACCGGCTGGCCTGACTGAACGTTTCATCGGCTGGGCCCAGGCCCGGTAGCCCGCACCTCGACGCGGGATCCATGGCCACCTCGGGGGTCGGCCCGGCGACCAGGGCTGGACCTGGTCGAACCGGCCGCTGAGGTTCAGGCCGGCTGATCGACCGTGATCCTCTGCGGGCCGGCGTAGACGTTCATGGTCGGGCCGCGCAGGAAGCCGACAAGCGTCATGCCCGCCTCCTCGGCCAGCTCGACGGCGAGGGTGCTCGGCGCGGACACCGCGGCCAGCAGCGGCAGGCCCGCCATCCACGCCTTCTGGGTCAGCTCGAAGCTGGCCCGGCCGGACACCAGCAGCAGGTGCCCGGTCAACGGCAGCCGGCGTTCCCGCACGGCCCAGCCGATCACCTTGTCCACGGCGTTGTGCCGGCCCACGTCCTCGCGGAGCACCACCAGCTCCCCGGCCGGGCTGAACAGGCCCGCCGCGTGCAACCCGCCGGTGCGGTCGAACCCGCGCTGGGCGGCACGCAACCGGTCGGGCAGTTCGGCGAGGAGCGCCGCCGGCACGGTGAGCGGGTCCGCCGTGACGTCGAACAGCGACCGCGTCCGGATCGCGTCGATGCTCGCCTTGCCGCACACACCGCAGGAACTGGTCGTGTAGAAGTTCCGGGACGGATCGGTGGTGGGTTCCGGCACGCCGGGGGCGAGCACCACGTCCACCACGTTGTACGTGTTCGGCGTCTCCGCGCCGGCGCAGAGCTGGGCGGTCAGCACATCGTCGGTGGACCGGATCAGCCCCTCGGTCAGCAGGAACCCGATCGCCAGGTCCAGGTCGTCGCCGGGGGTGCGCATGGTGACGGCGAGCGGCTTTCGCCGGCCCGGGCCCGCCGCACCGACCCGGATCTCCAGCGGCTCCTCCACGGCCAGGGTGTCCGGCCGTCGGACGGCCGAGCGCCCGTCGGCCCCCGCGTTCAGGTCGATCCGCAGTACGCCCCGTCGGTCAGTCGCCCGTCCCATCCCGCCATCCTGCACCCCGGCCCGGCACACCCGCACGGCCGCCGGTCACCAGGCACCCGGCAGCGCACGCCGCCACCGGGCATCCGGCCCGGCTACCGTGACCGGGTGGGGACGTACGCCGCAGTGGTGCTCGCGGGTGGGGCCGCCCGGCGGATGGGCGGGGTGGACAAGCCCGCCCTTCCGGTCGGTGGCCTGTCGATGCGTGACCGGGTGCTGGCCGCCGTCGACGATGCCGCGCCGCGCGTGCTGGTCGGTCCGGGTAACGGTGTCGCGGACGGGGTGCGGGTCACCCGGGAGGACCCGCCCGGCGGCGGGCCGGTCGCCGCGACGGCGGCGGGGCTGGCACTGCTCGATCCCGACACGACGCTTGTCGCGCTGCTCGCCGCCGACCTCCCACTGCTCACCCGTACCGCGATCGGCGACCTGCTGACCCACCTCGACCGGGAGCGATCGGTCGAGGGGGTGTGCTTCGTCGATGCGGACGGCCGGCGGCAGTCGCTCTGCGGGGTGTGGCGTGTCGCCGCGCTGCGGGCTGGGCTGGCCCGGCTGGCCGCCGAGCGGGGCGGCAACCTGGCGGGTGCTCCGGTACGGGCGCTGCTGGCCGGTCTCGCCGTCGGGGAGGTGCCGTGGGCCGGTGACGGTCCGCCGCCCTGGTTCGACTGCGACACTGACGAGGACGTACGCCGGGCGGAGGAGTGGGTGCGATGACGGTGCTGGACGACTGGGTCACGGCAGCCTGTGCCGAGGTGGGTCTGGACCCGACCGAGGTGCCCGTGTCGGCGGTGCTGGACCTGGCCCGCGATGTCGCCCACCAGGTGTTGCGGCCGGGGGCGCCGGTCACCGCGTACCTGCTCGGACTGGCTGTCGGCAGGGGTGCCGACCCGGCGGACGCCGCGGCCCGGCTCAGCGCTCTCGCGGCCGACTGGCCGGTCCGGTTGGGCGCCGATCCCGACGACCCCACCTCCTGACCCGCCCGTCGCCGCGCCCCCGCGACCAGGCCGTCTCCACGACGCGAGGACTGTGGTGTCCGATCCCGGTCCGGGCTGATTCGACGCCCGGACGGCGTGGGTAGGGTGATCGGGACGGACGGAGGCGATCATGACGGCTGACCACCCCTCGGCGCCGGACGGTGAGCCCGACGGCACATCCGAGCCGGCGGAGTCGATCCTGCTCGACGAGCCCAGCACCACCGACCTGCGCGCCAAGGTGACGGAGGCGTGGCGGGAGTTCGCCCGGATGCTCGCCGTGCGGCTGCGGGAGTTGCCCGCCGGCGCGCACCTCGAACTGACCCTCGACCCCACCGCCTCCGGTACGGGGGACGCCGTCTACTCGATCAGCGTCGACGTGACCGGCGACGGCGGGCTCTCCGCTCGGGCCGTCGGCAACGCCGCCCTGCCGCAGGGCTTCCGGCTGGACCGTGCCGCGGTGGCGGACATGGTGGCGCTGGGCTGGTCCCCGCCCGGGGTGGTGGCCGGCTCCGGCGGCTCGTTCGGGCTGGACGGTACGACGGCGGAGGCCGGTCGGATCGCCCCGCTGCTGTCCCGCACGCTGCGCGACGTGTACGGCGCCCCGCACCCGGCCTTCCTCGTCTACCTGGTGCACGACGCCGAGGGTGAGCCGTTGACTGTGGGGCCGCTGGGCACCGCGCGCAGCGAGTTCGGGCCGGACGCCGACGTCGAGGGTGACCTCCAGGAGGCGTTGGCCGAGGCGGCCGCCGCGCAGGTCGAGCGGGACGACGTGCTCGATCTGGCGGACCGCGTCCGTACCGTCGTGTCGACGATGCTGAAGTCCGACGCCGAGCGGTTGCAGATCGACTCGGACGGCGACATCACCATCCGGGCCGGCTCGGCGATGGTCTTCGTGCGGGTGCGGGACGATCCATCCCTGGTGGACGTCTTCTCGCCGGTGCTCACGGAGGTCGAGCCGACCGAACGGCTCTACGTCAAGCTGTCGGAGCTGACCAACCGGATGCCGATCGGTCGCCTCTACTGCGCCGACGACACGGTCTGGGCGTCCATCCCGGTCTTCGGCCGCAACTTCCAGGCCACCCACCTCATGCTGGCGGTGCAGGTGATGACCGGCCTCGCCGACGAGCTGGACGACCGCCTGCACGGCGAGTTCGGTGGCAAGCGGTTCTTCGGTGAGGGCGACAAGCCGGTCCGGCGCGACGAGTCGGAGCACCGCACCGGCATGTACCTCTAGAGCACGTCCAGCAGGGTCTTGCCGACCGTCGCGCGCGCCTCGATGGCGGCGTGCGCGTCGGCGGCGCGTTCCAGCGGAAAGCGCTGGCCGATCAGCGGCCGGAGCTGGCCGGCCGCCGCGTCCGCGAGCGCCTGATCGGTGTACGCCCGCATGCGTGCGGGCGGCACGTCGGTGCGGACCAGCGTGATCTGGCGGGCTGCGGCGTCCTTGGCCGAGACCGGCGACCACGCACCGCTGGCCAACCCGAAGCTGACCATCCGGCCACCCGGGTTCAGCAGTTCGAACGCCGTCCGGGCGGTCGGCCCGCCGACGCCGTCGAACACCACGTCGACTCCACCCACCGCCTGCCGGACCTGGTCGGCCCAGCCCGGCAGGCGGTAGTCGACCGCCAGGTCGGCGCCGAGGCCGGGCAGCAGGTCCACCTTGCGTGCGCCGCCGGCCACACCGATCACCCGTGCGCCGGCGCGCGCCGCGAGCTGCACGAGCAGGCTGCCCACGCCGCCCGCCGCCGCCTCCACCAGCACCCGGTCGCCGGGTTGGACGCCGGCCGCCTCGACCAGCAGGGTGGCGGTCCGTCCGTCGGCCAGCAGGGCCACCGCGTCGTCGAGCGCCAGCCCGGCCGGCACCTCGAAGGGCGCGGACGCGTCCACCACCGCCCGTTCGGCGTGCCCGCCGGAGCCACCGGTGGCGCTGACGACCCGGCGCCCGGTCGGCGCCGGGTCGACGTCCGGCCCGACGGCGGCGATCACCCCACCGACGCCGTTGCCGGGGATCAGCGGTGGGGTGACCTGGTACGGCCCGGGTCGACCGGAGCGTAGCTGCGTCTCGATGAAGGTGATGTTCGCGTGCGCGACGTCGATCAGCACCTGGCCGGGGCCGGGTGTCGGGTCGGGCGCCGGCCCGGGCGTCAGCACCTCGGGACCGCCGAATTCACGTAACCAGATCGCCCGCATGGAGTCCCCCTCGTGTCGTGCCAGGCCGCCACGAGTCCAACACCTGAACCGCGCTTGAGGTCAAGCCCCGGTGGACGGCCCGACGCCGGGGGACTCGACCAGCCGGGACAGCACGATGGTGCTGCGGGTGGACGTCACGAACGATTCGGCGCGCAGCCGTTCCAGCGCCGTCTCCAGGTGGGCGATGTCGGCGGCCCGCAGGTGCACCAGCGCGTCCGCCTCGCCGGAGACGGTGTACGCGCCGACCACCTCCGGGTGCCGGCGGACGGCCACGCCGATCTGCGCCGGGGTGGTCCGGCCGGCGCAGAACAGCTCGACGAACGCCTCGGTGGTCCAGCCGACGGCCGCCGGGTCCACGACGGCGGTGAATCCCCTGATCACCCCCGTGGCGCGCAGTCGGTCCACCCGGCGCTTGACCGCGGGGGCGGAGAGTGACACCCGGGTGCCGATGTCGGCGTACGACGCGCGAGCGTCAGCGACGAGCAACGCAATGATCCGCTGGTCAACGGCGTCTATCTGCAACGTTCCGCCTCTGGGAAGCAATGGTTGTGGCTGTTACCAAAGTTCAACGGTACCTACTCTTGGTGACCGTGAACCAGCAGCGAGTCTCGCGAAAGCGGACATATCTCTTGTGCTCGCCCGAGCACTTCGCGGTCGAGTACGCGATCAATCCGTGGATGGACGTGACCACCCCCGTGGACCGGGAACTGGCCGTCAAACAGTGGGACCGCCTGCGCGAGACGCTGGTCGGCCTCGGCCACGAGGTGCACCTGCTCACGCCGGAGCCCGGCCTGCCCGACATGGTGTACGCCGCCAACGGCGCCTTCGTGGTCGACGGCAGCGTCTACGGGGCACGGTTCAAGCACGAGCAGCGGGCCGGCGAGGCCGCCGCGCACCACGCGTTCTACGAGGAGCAGGGCTGGCGGTTCGTCGCGCCGAGCGAGACCAACGAGGGTGAGGGTGACTTCGCGTACGTGCCGGAGGCGCACGGCGGGCTCATCCTGGCCGGGCACGGTTTCCGCACCGAGATCCCGGCGCACGCCGAGGCGCAGGAGGCGCTGGGCCGGCCGGTCGTGTCGCTGCGCCTGATCGACCCCCGCTTCTACCACCTGGACGTGGCGCTCGCCGCTCTCGACGACACGAACGTCGTCTACTTCCCGGGCGCGTTCTCCGCGGCCAGTCAGCGGGTGCTCACCCAGCTCTTCCCGGACGCGGTGATCGCCGACGACGAGGACGCGATGGCCTTCGGACTGAACCTGGTCAGCGACGGCGCGAACGTGGTGCTCAACAGCGAGGCCACCCGGCTGGCCGGGAAGCTCAAGGCCGCCGGCTACAACCCGGTGCCGGTCGATTTGGCCGAGCTGAAGAAGGGCGGCGGCAGCGTGAAGTGCTGCATCGCCGAACTGCGGCACTGACCCGAACACTGCCGCGTACGGCAGGGGCCGGCCTCCCGTCGGAGGTCGGCCCCTGCTGTTGCTTCTGGTGGGCGTTCAGCCGAGCGTGGCCAGCTCGTTGATCAGCACGTTCGACATGACCTGACCGTCGCGCTGGACCTCGCGCAGGTACCACTTCTGCTGCGGGGTACGCGGCTGGTTGAACTGCCAGATGCCGCGCGGGCTGTCGATCTGGCCGATCTTGCCGAGCGCCAGGTTGACCTGCTGCGGGGTGGGCGACCCGCCGGTCAGCTGGATCGCCTGGTCGAGCACCTGCGCCGCGTCGTACGACGCCATCGCGTAGGTGGTCGGCGTGGTCTGGTGCTTCTTGCGGTAGGCGGAGGCGAAGACCCGGTTCGACGTGTTGTTCAGGTCGGCCGAGTAGTTCAGCGCGGTCTGGATGCCCAGCGCGTCCCGGTCCAGGCTCTCCAGCACGGTGCCCTCGGTGAGGAAGCCGGGCGCGTAGACGGGCCCGGTGAACTGGTCGCGCAGTTGCTTGATGAACTCCACGGCGGCCGAGCCGGCGAAGAAGCAGAAGACGGCGGTCGGCTTCTTGCGTAGCGCCTTCTCGATGTCGGCCACGTAGGTGGCCTTGCCCGGCGTCGTGGTCGGGCTGGTGTTGGTCACCGGGTCGGCGATGCGCGGGTCGGAGGTGCCGAACTCCTGCCGGAAGCCCCGCACCACGTCCGGGCTGCCCACGTTCTCCGGCACGATGATCGCGATCCGGCCGTTCGGCGGTAGCTGGTCGCGCAGGTAACGGCCCAGCGCCCGGCCGGCCTCGTCCAGCACGTACGAGGTACGCCAGATGTAGACGACGCTCTGCAGGCTGCTCGGCGAGGCGTTCGAGCCGATGAGCGGGACCCGGGCCTCCTCCACGGTGTCGCGGATGCCGACCATCACCGCCGAGTTGACCACGCCGGTGAGCGCCAGCACGTTCTGCTTGAGCAGTTGGTCGACGGCGGCCTTGCCGGTCTTGGCGTTGTCACCCTCGTCGGCGGTCAGCAGCTCGACCGGATGCCCGCCCAGTTGCTGGCCGTGCAGGTCGAGGAAGAGCTGGAAGCCGTTGGTGATGTCGTCACCGATGGACTTGAAGCCGCCGGCCTTCGGTGCGATCAGACCGATCCTGATCGGGCTCTTGGCGGCGGCCGGCTTGCCGTCGGTGTCGGAGCCGCACGCGGCGGCGAACCCGGCCGTTCCGAGCGCGCCCAACAGTTGGAGCGCCCGCCTGCGATTCATCTGCGACACCGAGTTCCTTCCAGGAGCGTTGCAGGGCAGAACATCGCCCCTCCGGCGTTCTACCTGCTCCGCGACGCTGCGTCAATGGCTAGTGATCATCGTGCAGGGACCGCAACACAGCGAGCACCCGGGGCCACGCCGCAGACTCCGGGTCGATCAGCCCGAAATGCTCACATCCGGGCAGCTCGACAAGGGAAATATCGGATCCTGCGGCACGAGCCGCCGCGACGAAGTCCCGGCTCATCGCCACCGGCACCTGCAGGTCCGCAGAGCCGTGTACGACTACCGTGCGTGTTTGTATCGGTACCAATGATCGTGGATCGACCGCCGCGTACCGGTCCGGGAAGTCGAGTGGGCCGCCGCCGAGCAGCGCCGCCACCGCACCCGAGTCCAGATCCAGCCGGTGCGCCGCCGCGAGATCGGCCACCGGGGCCAGGGCGAGCACCCCGCTCACCGTCGACGGCGCGGTGGCCGCCGCGTACAGCGCCAGGTGGCCACCGGCGGAGTGACCGATGAGGATCGGCGCGGCCCCACTGACCCGACCGGGCAGCGCCTCGGTGGCCAGCCCCGGCAGGGCCGCGATGCCGGCCAGCGCGTCGGTGAACGTGCCCGGCCAGCCGCCGCCCGGCTGCCCCGTACGCCGGTATTCGATCTGCGCCAACGGGTAGCCCTCGGCGGCGAGCGCGGCGGCCAGCGGGCCGGTGTGCCGGCGGTCGTACTCGGCCCGCCAGAAACCGCCGTGCACCACGACGACCAGGGGCCGGGCCGGGCCGATCCCGGCCGGGCGGCGCAGGTCGGCCACCTGGTCCGGGTGGTCGCCGTACGCCACCGTCAGGTCCGGCTCGGGCGCGGGCCGGGTCAGCACGGCGCGTGGGTCGGCAGGCATGGCGCGACGGTAGCGCGCCCCGCCCGGGTGGTTCGGCCCTGGGAGTCGGTCCCGGGCGGCATGGGCCGCGCCCACTGGGTAAAGATGGACCCCATGACCGAAGCGCGCTCCGCTGAGCAGAACGACCAGCCCGGCCCCGACGACTCCGGCCACTCCGGCACCGTGGTGGTGGTCGGTCCGGACGGCCGGCCGATCGGCACCATGCAGACCGACGAGGGCCAGGGCGAGGACCCGACCCGCCTGGTAGAGCAGCCGGCCAAGGTGATGCGGATCGGCAGCATGATCAAGCAGTTGCTGGAGGAGGTCAAGGCGGCCCCGCTGGACGACGCCAGCCGGCACCGCATGCGCGAGATCCACGAGCGGTCCATCGTCGAGCTCAAGGAGGGTCTGGCCCCCGAGCTGCGCGACGAGCTGGAGCGGATCTCGCTGCCCTTCACCGAGGACAAGGCCCCGAGCGAGAGCGAGCTGCGCATCGCGCACGCCCAGCTCGTCGGCTGGCTGGAGGGCCTGTTCCACGGCATCCAGGCGGCCCTGGTCGCCCAGCAGATGGCCGCGCGGGTCCAGCTGGAGCAGATGCGCGGCGGGCGGCAGGCGCTGCCCAGCGGCCCCGGCGGCGTGGTGCCCGGGATGCCGGGCATCGGCCAGCCGGGCGGCGGTGAGGGCCACAACACCGGCCAGTACCTCTGACCTGGCCGGTCAGTCCACCCCGAAGACCTTCTCCAGGTACGCCGCCACGCCGTCCTCGGAGTTCGCCCCGGTCACCTCGTCGGCGACCGCGAGGACGGCGGGGTGCGCGTTGGCCACCGCCACACCGCGCCCCGCCCAGCTCAGCATCGGCACGTCGTTCGGCATGTCGCCGAAGGCCAGCACGTCCGCCGCGGCCACACCGAGCCGGTCGCAGTACCAGTCGAGCCCGGCCGCCTTGGTCACCCCGGTCGCGGAGATCTCCACCAGACCCGAGTACGACGAGTGCGTGGCCTCGGCCAGCCCCGCCACCGCCGCACCGATCAGCTCGACGAACGTGTCCGGGTCCTGCTCCCCGGCTCGGGCGAGCAGCTTCACGGCAGGAAGCGAGAGCAGTTCCTCCGGCGTCTCGACCGGACGGATCCGGTCGTGGTCGGCGTCCCAGCGCAGCGGATAGTGCGCCTCGTGCCGCATCTCCCGGCTGTCCAGGATCTCCACCGCGAAGCTGATGTCGGGCACCTCGGCGCGTAGCCGCTCGGCCACCTCGGCCAGGTGCTGCGGCGCGAGCGGATCGGCGCGCAGCACCTCGTCGCGTACCGGGTCGTAGACCACGGCGCCGTTGGCGCACACCGCCGGCAGCGGAGCGGCCAGCTGGTCGTACACCATCTTCAGCCAGCGGACCGGACGGCCGGTGACCAGGACGACAGGCGTGCCTCGCGCGGTGATCCGCGCGAGCACGTCGGCGGTGCGCGGGCTGAGCGTGCGGTCGTCGCGGATCAGCGTGCCGTCGATGTCGGTGGCGACAAGCGCAGGGGTGTCTCGCATCACCGGGACAGTAGCCGGTCCAGGTACACCGCCACCCCGTCGTCGTCGTTGCGCAGGGTCACCTCGTCGGCGGCGGCCCGCAGCGTCGGGTGCGCGTTGGCCACCGCGACCCGGGACCAGCCGGCCCACTCGAACATCGGCAGGTCGTTGGGCATGTCGCCGAAGACCAGGACGTCCGCGGGGTCGACCCCCAGGCTCTGCGCCACCACGGTCAGCCCGGTCGCCTTGTCCACGCCGGGCGGGCAGATCTCGATGAACCCGAGCCCGGCCTGGGTGAGCGTGGCGACCTGCGGCGGGACGATCCGGCGGGCCACCGCGAGCAGTTCGTCGACGTGGTGGTCGGCCGTGCGGGCGAACGCCTTGATCACGTCGCAGGAGAGGCACTCGGCGCGGCTGCGCGCCTCGAACCGGTCCTGGTAGGGCCAGCTCTCGTGGTAGTCGCCCCAGAGGGGGGCGTCGTGCTCGTCGGACGCCTCGACCATCACGGTCAGCGGACCGACCTCGGCCTCCAGATCGGCGAGCAGCCGGGCCAGCACCTCGGCGGGCAGCCGCTCGTCGCGCAGCACCACCGGACCGGTCGGGTCGCTCTGGTCGACCACCCGTCCGCCGCCGGCCATCACCAGGAAGTCGGCGGCCCGGATGTCGTTGCGGGTCAGCTCGGTCAGTCGGGGGCCGCGGCCGGTCGCGCCGACCACCGGAATGCCGGCGGCCCGCACCCGGTCGAGCACCCCATGGGTGTACGCGGAGACTGTGTCATCGCTGCGGACCAGCGTTCCGTCGAGGTCGGTCGCGATCAGCTTGGGCAGTCCTGGGCGGGTCATCGTTCCTCCTTCGCCCGCCGCCGTCGCACCTGCCCTGGCCAGGAAAGCGAGGCCCGGCGTGACGGCGGGCAGCAACCGTACCTCGGGAAACGGGCCCGAACCATGTCTTCCAGGCGAATCGGGCACCAACACCAGGCCCGCCCCCAACCCCCGCGATCTTGCACTTTCGGTCGCCGATCTGCGGTGCAATGCACCTTCTCTCCCGGCAGAAAGTGCAAGATCGGCGCGGTTGGGAGGGGTTCGCGCAGGGTCAGGGGTTAGGGGGTGGGGTGTTGGGGGCGGGCGAAGGGGGGAGCTGCGGTTACTGTCAGGTCGGCTGGGGCGGGTGGGCCGTCCTCCCGCTCGACCGGGTCGAGGTGCCGACGGTGCCAGCCCTGCCCCCTCGTGGACGCGGAACCGTCGTCCTCCGTCGGCGTGTTCGGGGCCAGCCGCAGGGCCGCAGCGAGCAGCACGCAGGCCACGAACGCCATCACCAGGCCGCGACCGTACTCGACCCGGAAGTTGTCCTCCGACTCGTAGAAGAAGTTGCGCTGACCGGGGTCGTCGAGCGTCGCCGTCGCCGCGACCAGCAGTGCCAGCAGCGCCCCGCTCAGGGTGAACCCGACCAGTCGGGCGTTCGGCCGGACGGCCGCCGTGCCCCGCAGCGCCAGCGCCACGGTGCAGACCAGCCCGAGCAGACCGACCAGGTAGCCGATGCCGAAGCCGCCGATGTCGGACACGCCGGCGGGCACGTCGATCGAGGTGGAACCGACCGGGCCGCCGTTCGGCAGGGTCATCACCAGCCACTCGCCGAGCAGCGAGGCCACCCCCGCCACCGCGCCGAGCCCCGCGAGCAGCAGGGGCAGACGGGGGTCCCGGGTGATACCCGCCAGGGACCAGCCGAGGCGGCGGCTTCCAGTGGCGGCCTCGTCGGCACCGAACTCGATCACGGCCGACCCGTCGGACGGGTCGCCCTGCCGTGGGATGGGCAGCTCCTCGGACATCGGCCATCCTTCCGCCGGTCGCGGGCCTGCGTCGAATCATGGCACAGAGGGCCGTGCTGGTGCCGTTGCCGAAGCCGCCCGCGTCGCGCCTCCCGCCAGGGTGACGGGGATCGCACGGCAGGCGTCGGTGCCGGTCGGTCGCTCGGAAGGCACGTTTCGGCTAGCGTTCTCCTCATGCCTATCCGTACCGCTTCCGCACAATGGCAGGGCAATCTCACCGAGGGTTCCGGCACCGTCCGCACCGGTAAGGGCGGCCTGTCCGGCAACTACTCCTTCAAGTCGCGCTTCGAGGAGGGTGAGGGCACCAACCCCGAGGAGCTGATCGCCGCCGCGCACGCGGGCTGCTTCTCGATGGCGTTCTCGAAGGCCCTCGCCGACGCCGGCTCGACGCCCACCTCGGTCGAGACCACCGCCAAGGTCCACCTGGACAAGACCGACGCCGGGATGAGCGTGACCCGGATCGACCTGGAGACCGTCGGCCAGGTGCCCGGGGTCGACGAGGCGGAGTTCCAGAAGCTCGCCGAGGCCGCCAAGGCCAACTGCCCGATCTCCCGGCTGCTCTCGCCGGGCGCCGAGATCACCCTCACCGCTCGCCTGGCTTCCTGACCCAGCGACGTACGCCGCACGTTCACGGAAGGGGCCTCGCCCGGGTCCCGGGCGGCCGCTCTCTTTCGTGAACGCGCGGCCCCGGCCTGGGCAGCCGAGCGCGGCCCTGGCCTGGATGGCCGAGCGCGGCCCTGGCCGTGGCCGAGCGTGAGCCGGCCGACCGGTGCGACGTCGGGCAGAATGGACGCCGTGCCGGTGGACATGACTCGCGAGCGCTTCGAGGAGCTGGTGGCTGACGCCCTCGACGAAGTTCCCGAGGAACTGCTCGGCCTGATGAGCAACGTGGTGATCCTGGTCGAGGACGACCCGCCGCACACCGACCCCGACCTGCTCGGCCTCTACGAGGGGCACGCGCTGACCGATCGGGGCTGGGACTACTCCGGCGTGCTGCCGGACCGGATCTTCATCTACCGCCGTCCGATCCTGCGGATCTGCGACAGTGACGAGGACGTCGTCGACGAGGTCGCGGTGACAGTGGTGCACGAGATCGCCCACCACTTCGGCATCGACGACGCGCGACTGCACGCGCTGGGCTGGGGCTGACCCCGGCGTTAACCGCGACGCCGGCCGCACACGGCGACCCCCGGCGCAGACGGCGATTCCCTGGCCGCACACGGCGACCGTTCGCTGCTCACCGCCACGCCCGAGCGCGGCACGCCGCTCGGGCGATGGCCCCTGGTTGCCCTGGTCGCCTACCGTCGGTGCAGCTACCGCGACCGTTTCAGGAGGCACCTTTCATGCGCAGCGAGCTGTTCTCGGCGGAGAATCTGGAGAAGGAGTCCGCGCAGGCCGGCATGCGGCTACAGAACTCCAAGATGTTGAAGATCGAGCTCAACGGCGAGGCGATGGCCCGGGTCGGGTCGATGGTCGCCTACCAGGGCAACGTGCAGTTCCAGGCGCTGGGCTCGGGTGGGCTCGGCAAGTTCCTCAAGCAGAAGCTCACCGGCGAGGGCGTCCCGCTGATGAAGGTCACCGGCCAGGGTGACGTCTTCCTCGCCGAGCTGGCCAAGGACGTGCACATCATCGACCTGGAGCCGGGCGACGCGCTCTCCATCAACGGTTCCAGCGTGCTGGCGTTCGACTCGACCCTCCAGTACGACATCAGGATGGTCGGCGGCGCCGGCATGGCCTCCTCGTCCGGCCTGTTCAACTGCGTGTTCAGCGGTTACGGCCGGATCGCCATCACGACCAAGGGCACCCCGGTGGTGCTCAACGTGGACGCCCCGACGTACGTCGACCCGCAGGCCGCCGTCTGCTGGTCGGCCAACCTCCAGACCGGCTACCACCGGGCTGAGCAGCTGGGTCTCGGCACGCTGCTGGGCCGGCGCACCGGCGAGTCGTTCACGATGAGCTTCGCCGGTCAGGGCTTCGTGGTGGTGCAGCCGTCCGAGGAGCCCCCGGTCATGGGCAGCGGTCAGCAGCAGCAGGAGGGCGGTCTGCTCGGCGGTCTGCTGAGCTGACCACCGACGCGGGTACGGGCGCTCCCGGTCGCACCGGGGCGCCCGTACGCGTGTTGCGCGCCTGCTCGGCCGGTCAGCTCAACTCGCCGGTGCGCAGCCGGGCCAGCCAGGCCGCCGCGTCGGCGTAGTCGACGTCGGAGAGGCCGGCCGGCGCGGGCACCTGCCGCTCGCCCGCCGCGTCGACCCAGCGATGCCGGGGGTACGACCCCAGGAAGCGGACGTCGGCGCACACCCGGCGCAGCCCCTGCAACGCCTCGCCCAGGCGTACGTCGGCCACGTGGCCCGTGCAGTCGAGGAAGAAGACGTACCGGCCCAGGGCCTCGCCGGTCGGGCGGGACTCGATCCGGGTCAGGTTGACGCCGCGGACGGCCAGCTCCATCAGCACCGACAGCAGCGCGCCGACCCGGTCGTGGGCGATGTAGACGGCCAGCGAGGTGAGGTCGTCGCCGGTCGGCGGTGGGGGCGGCCCGGGGCGGGAGACCAGGACGAAACGGGTCACGGCGTCGGGGTGGTCGGCGATCTTGTCGGCGAGCAGGGCGAGTCGGTGTCGGGCCGCCCCGATCGGCGCGCAGATCGCCGCGTCGTACTGGCCGGAACCCGCGCCGGCGGCGGCCGCGCCGTTGGAGAGCACGTCGACGACCACGGCGTCGGGGACGTGGTCACGCAGCCAGCCCCGGCACTGGGTGGACGCCTGCGGGTGCGCCGCGACCGTGCGGACCGCCGACAGCGCGGTGCCGGTTCGCGCGGCGAGCACGAACTCGACCGGCAGGATCACCTCCCGGGTGATCACCAGCGGATCGCCCTCGGCCATCTCGTCCAGGGTGACGCCGACCGCCCCGCCGATCGAGTTTTCCAGCGGCACCAGCGCCGCGTCGGCATCCGAGGCCCGGACGCTGTCCAGTGCCTCACCGACGCTGCGGGCCGGAGTCCGGGTGCCACGCTCGGCGGCGGGAACGGTGCGCAGGGCCTGCTCGGCGAAGGTGCCCTCCGGGCCGAGGTAGACGAAACGCGTGGGCGGTGTTCCGGGCATGTCGACCAGACTACGCACCCGGCTGGATCGCCGGATCGTCATCGCAGGCGAGCGTACGGATCCCGGCCGGCCCGGTGGCGCGGACCTCGATGGTGCACACGTCGGTGCCGGCGGTGACCAGCTCTGGGGCGGCGGCCCGACCCCGGGTGACGACCTGGAGTTCCTCGTGCCCGGTCACCTCCAGCACCGTGTACTGCCAGTCGGCGGCGCACAGCGGCCCGGTGCGGACCCGGACCCGCACGTTGTCCGGGAGCACCGAGGCCCGGCCTTTCAGCAGTTGCACCACCCGCTCCCCGGTCGGACCGTTCCGGCAGGCCGTCGCGACCAGGCCCGGTTCCCGGCTGGCCGACGGGGTCACGGCCGGTGGGGCGCTCGGCGCGGTGGACGGCGTGCCTGTCGGGACGCCGGTCGAGGAGGGTGCCGTCGGGGTGCCGGCGCCGGTGGGCAGCCCGGCCGGGTCGCGCAGCTCGGGAGGGGCGCCGCAGCCGGCCAGCGCCCCGATGGCCAGGAGCGCCAGCAGGGCCCCGGCCACGGGCAGCGCGCGAACCGCCACGGATGTGACAGCGGTTGTCGCCCGGGTCGGGGGAGCCGGGTGGCGGGGCGGGGTGAACGGCACGGGCCGATCCTCGGACATCGGGAAACGTCGTTGCGGCCGGGGTGGCCGAGCCCATCGTAGGGCGAGTGGTCGGCCGGGTGAAGCTCAGCCGAGGACGCGGTGCCCGGCACGCTCCAGGGCGGCCCTGCCCTCGGTCAACCGGACGGTCGGCACCAGCACGTAGTCCGTGTCGAAGGTGGAGAACGTGACCACGCTGACCCGGGCCGCGGCGAGCGGGTCGACCAGCGCCGCCAGTGTGCCGGTGCCGTCCACGCCCGACGGGCCGACGACGCGCAGGCAACGCCAGGTGGTCTCCACCACGGCCTTGGCGGGCACCCGGTCGGTAGGGCAGATCACCGAGATCCCGTCGGCGGTCCAGCTCACCGTGACCACGTCGGCGCGGCCCAGCTCACTCGACAGTGCGGCCGGCAGGGCGGTGCCGGCACTCAACCGGCACACGGCGTACTCCCCCGGCAGCAGATCGATATTGAGCATGAAGGCACCTTACGGCGTGGGTGTGGGACCGTCCCGCCATCGGCGCGTGCGGCGAACGACACATTGCGCCGCAGGTCAGACCTCTGAGAAGAAGGTGAGCGAGCCGGCCACGGCGCCGTCGGTGAGGACCGGGGTGGAGATCGCGTCGACCGTCGCGTCGGAGCTGTCCGCCGAGGCGGCCTGCACCCGCAGCAGCCCACGGGCGAGGCGGCCGGAGGAGAGCGCCAGCAGGGGCGGGATCTTGTCGATCTCGGCCTCGGTCAGCTCGCCCCGGTTGGCGGTGAAATCCAGCAGGCGCAGCCCGCCGTCGAGCAGCGGTCGCCCGATCAGGCCGGCCGGGTCACCCAGACAGAGCAGCTCACAGCCGGCGGTGGAGATGGCCACGACCCGGGTGTCGGCGTCGATCAGCAGGCAGGGCTCATCGGCCCGGCCGACCGTCGAGGACCACTGGCCGACATTGTCGGACCCCAGCTCTGTCGAGGCCCGCGCCGACGGCACGAACACTTCCGAGAGCGAGAGTTCGACGTGGGCCACCGCGCCTCCTATGTCCACCGACGGACTGTCCACGCTAGCCGGTCGCCGACGGAATCACCGAGCGCACCAGGTCACCGAACCGCACAGCTCGAACCGGGGCGGCCGGCGACGGCGCGGGAGCCGGTGGGGTAGGTGGGGGACCGGGCCGCGTGGCGTCGCCGGTGACGTTACCGGCGGTGGGCCGGCTTGTCAGCGGCCGTTCGGCCCTCGTCGTACCACCGGTAGTCGGCGGATGGACGGTACGTGCCGTTCAGCCAGGTGCTCGGGTGCTGTGCCACCCGGGACAGCTTTTCGGCCGTGGCCGGGCTGATCCGGCTGCCACCGGCCACGAGGAGCCGATCCAGCTCCCGGTGGGTGGCCATCAGACAGTCCTTCGGAAGGCCGTAGACGCTGATCACGCCGGAGCCCACGAAGGTCAGCACCGGCGTCACCGGGATGGTCAGCCCCACCGCGTCGGAGAGGGCCTTGCTGGCCCGCCTGGCGTCCCGCCGGGCCTCGGTGACGTACGGAGGCCGCTTGCCGTTGATCTGCACGACGTCCCCGGCGACGAGCACCCGGGCCCGGCCGTGGTCGGCGATGGTCACCGCGAACAGGCCGCTCGGTCCGATGGCGAGGAACCCGGCGCGGTCGTCCTGGGTGCGGTCGAGCAGGACGTCCGCCACGTCGGTGCGGGGCCACTCGATGACGTGCCAGGCCGGCCCGAGATGGTCGAGCTGGCCGAGCGCTCGTGCTCCGGCCGCCTCCAGTCGACGGGCGCCCCGCTCGGCACGGCGGCGGCGGGCCCATTCGAGCGGTGTGGGACGGACCGGCTCCAGAGCCCCGGGCGACTCGACGCGGGGGTGGGGCACCGCGATGGGCGGCAGTGCCCTGGCGGTCGGTACGGCTCGTCGTGCGGGAAAGACAGTCATCGTCGTCGACCTCCGGCAAAAGGTCCCTCGAAGTTATGTCCTCACTACCCTACGTTGCCACTGTGGGTGTTCGGCAAGCCGGAGCGCCGGAGTGACTGTGGATGAATGCCATATTCATCCACAGTTCTTTTCTCGGATGCCGCCAAACCCTGCCCTACGCTGCGGGGGTGACCCACTACGTCGACAGTGAAGTCGGCCGGCTCGGCACCGTGCTGCTGCACCGGCCCGGCCCGGAACTGGCCCGGCTCACCCCCCGCAACAACGACTCGCTCCTGTTCGACGCGATCCCCTGGGTCGGCCGCGCCCAGGAGGAGCACGACGCGTTCGCCGCCGCGCTGCGCGAGCGCGGGGTCGAAGTGCTCTACCTGGCCACCCTGCTGGCCGAGACGCTGGCCGTCGAGGACGCCCGCGCCGAGTTGACCGAGGAGGTGCTGCGCTCCCGTCGCCTCGGCGACACGCTCCGCGCCCGGGTCGCCGACCACCTCGCCTATCTGGACCCGGTCGCGTTGGCCGACGTGCTCACCGCCGGGCTCGCCCACGAGGAACTGCGGATCAGCTCGGAGCGGCCGGGCGGCCTGGTCTACACCCTGATGGACCGGCACGACTTCGTCATCGACCCGCTGCCGAACCTGCTGTTCACCCGGGACTCGTCGCTGTGGATCGGCGACCGGGTCGGCGTCACCAGCCTGGCCATGCCGGCCCGACGCCGGGAGACCACCCTGACCGACGCCATCTACCGCCACCATCCACGCTTCGCCGGCACCCAGTTCGTCTACCGCCCCAACCTGGAGCACCTGGAGGGCGGGGACGTCCTGCTGCTCGCACCCGGCGTCCTGGCGGTCGGGGTGGGCGAGCGGACCACCCCGGCCGGCGCCGAACGCCTCGGCCGGCAGGTCTTCGCCGCCGGGCTGGCCCACACCATCCTGGTGGTGCCGATCGCGCAGAAGCGCGCCACCATGCACCTGGACACCGTGTGCACGATGGTCGACGCAGACGCGGTGCTGATGTACCCGAACATCGCCAGCACGCTCTCGGCGTACACCGTGATCGCCGGCGCGGACGGCGAGGACCCGCGCGTGGACGGCCCGGCGCCCTTCCTGCGGGCCGCCGCCGACGCGATGGACCTGGACCAGCTCCGGGTCATCGACACCGGCCTGGACCCGGTCACCGCGGAACGCGAGCAGTGGGACGACGGCAACAACACCCTCGCCCTGGCACCCCGGCTCTGCGTCGGCTACGAGCGCAACACGGAGACCAACGCGCAGTTGGAGCGGGCCGGCATCGAGGTCATCCCGATTGCCGGCTCGGAGCTGGGCTCCGGCCGGGGAGGCCCGCGCTGCATGTCCTGCCCGATCGTCCGCGACCCGCTGCCCGTCAACGGGTGAACGGGCAGCGAGCCGGGGTCAGCGCAGGGTGAGTTGGCGGCCGAGCAGCCCCTGGCGGGCCCGCCGGCCGGCGGCGTCCAGCGGTTCGGTGGTGGCGAGCGCCTCGGCGTACCGCTTGGCGAACTGCGCGACCGGGTCCTCCCACTCGGCGGCCGGAGTCTCCTCGGGCAGGTCCCACACCGGCACCAGCCGGCCGTGCGCGCGGAACATCCCGGCGAACTTGGTCTGCTCGCCGAGCGTCAGCGTGCCGGCCGCGCCGAGGCGGGCCAGCGCGTCCAGGGCGGCGTCCTCGTCGTCCGGCAGCACCCAGCGCACGTGCGACTTCTCCGGGACCCGGCACCAGTACGCGGCCTTCGCGGCGGTCATCCGCACGGTCGGGTAGATGGCGGCGTTCGCCCGCTCCAGCGACGCCTGGACGCTCGGGTCGTCGGCCGCCCCGGGGTCGAGCCAGAACTCGAACCCGTCGTGCATGGTGATCTCCAGCGGGCCGTCCACCAGGATGTCCTGCAGACGCGGCCCGGGACCGGGCAGCGGTGGTACGGACACCTGGCCGCCCGGCTCGGCCCGCAGCGCGCAGAGCAGCGCCTCGGCCAGGTCCCGGGAGACGTCGCCGGACTGCTGGTGGCGTTGCAGACCGATGAGCACCCGGCCGTCCGGCTTGCTCACCGCGGGCGCGGCCATCGGCAGCACCGTGGCGAGCGTGACCGACCGCTCCCCGAACTCCTCGACGAGGGCCGGCGCCAGTCGCAGCGGCGCGGACGCGGCGGGCACCAACTCGCGCAGCGCGATCCACTCGACCTCGTCGGCCAGCCCCTCGAACGGTCGCGGCACGAAGACGTCGCGCACCTTGTCCTTCCGGGGCGCGGTGTCGGCGGCGGTTCGCTGGCTCTTTCGACGCTTGCTCACGGCGTCACAGCCTAAGGCCCCGCCGGTCCCACCGTGGGCCGGACCCACCCGGCCCGGCAATGTCAGCCGGCCGTCACCAGGCCGGAACGCGGGGGCGCGGTGGGCCGCGAAGTGCGGGGTGGGTCGAACTCCGCCCACACGCGCTGGCCCATGCCGTCCCGCTCGACGCCCCAGCGGGTCGCCAGGCCGGCCACGATGTGCAGTCCCCGCCCGTCCGCGGCGTCCGGGTTGGCCGTGCGGATCCGCGGGCTGGTGCCCGCGCCGCCGTCGGTCACCCGCAACTGGATCCGGGGGCCCTCGGCCGAGGGCCGCAGCCGCCACGCCACCCGGACCACGCCGCCGGGCAGCGGTCGGGCATGCCGGACCGAGTTGCCCACCAGCTCGGCGAGCACCGCGATCAGATCCGCGAGAAGCGCCGGGGCCACGACGTCGGCCAGGTCGCCGGCGAGCCGGTGTCGTGCCAGCCGTGCGCCGGCGGGGTGGTGGGGAACCACCACGCACCACGCCCGATCCCTCACTGCCGCTGCCACCGTCGCCTCCACGTCGCGCCACCGTCGGTCAACCGCGCGGTAGCCGCACCTCTGCGACCGTACCGCCGTCGGTCCTCGGACGTAGGGATACCCATCCATTCTGTTGTTCAACGATCCGGCGGACGAGATAGAGGCCGAGCCCCGCTCCCGGGTAGCCGCGCCGGTCGCCTGACTCGCCCTGCCAGAACCTGTCGAACGCCCGCTCCACGTGCTCCGGCCGGATGCCGATGCCCCGGTCTTTGACCCGGAACGCGACCAACTGGCCGTCCACCCCGGCGGTGATCTCGATGGGGGAGCCCGGCGGCGAGTACTTGCCGGCGTTGGTCGCCAGCTCGGTCAGCACTGTGGCCAGGCTGGGCCGGTGGCCGAGCGCCTTGGGCAGGTCGGCCGGGAGGCGCAGCGTCAGCCGGTGCCGCAGATCCGCCGGCAGGTCCACGGTGGCGGCGCGCAACGCCTCACCGAGGTCGAACGGGGTCGGTGGGTCGTCCCCCGGCCCCGCCTCGGCCGCCGAGGAGAGCAGTCGGTCGACCAGCCGGGCCAGCTCGTTGGCGCGCTGCCCGATCACCCGGGCGGCCTGTCGCCGGTCGCCCTCGGTCAGCGACTCCCAGTGGTCGGTGAGGGTGTCCGCGTACCCCTTGATGACGGTGACCGGCGTACGCAGCTCGTGGCTGGTGACCGCGACGAACAGCTCCCGGTCGTGATCGCGGCGCTGCTGGTCGGTGATGTCGCGGAAGGTGACCACCCGTAGCGCGCCCGGGCCGGGCAGGTCGCCGGAGGTGATGCGCAGCCAGCGTCCGTCCGGCAGCCGGTGGTCACGGACCTGGCCGGAAGGCGGCAACGGGAACGGTAGAAGGCCGCTCAACGCCTGCTCTGCTGTCCGGCCGGTGACCTGGGCGGCGGCCGGGTTCCAGAGCCGGACGTGGCCGTCGCGGTCGACCACCGCCAACCCGTCGGCGAGCGCCGCCACCACCGGCCCGTCGCCGTGCACCGGCAGCCCGCTCTGGTCGCCGTACATGTGCGCGATGCACGAGGCGAGGTAGGCGAGCACCCCCTGCTGCTCGGCGCCCGGGTCGTCGTCGCCCGGGTAGAGGGCGTGCAGGCTGCCGACGGTGTGACCGCCGATCTCGGCCCGGGACACCACCATCCGGCGCAACCCGCTGCCGGCCAGCTCGGCGGCGAGCTTGCCGTTGAGCTCGGTCACCCGGACCTGGCTCACCCGTGGCCCGGAGAGCAGGCAGACGGTGTCCGGGTCGTCCACCGCGAGCGGTCGACCGAGCGCCCACTCTGCGGCGCCGGTGGCCGCGATCACCCGGCCGCCGGTCGGGCCGAACTCGACGAACGCCATTCCGGTCGCGCCGAGCGCCGGTTGGGTCACCAGAAGGAGCTGGGTGAGGACCGGTAGGCCCGCGTCCCCAGAATTGATCATCTCGATCACGGCGGCCTGGCCGGCGAGGAGAGCGGGAAAATCGATACGCTCCGGCATGTGCCGAGTCTGCCCCGCCGGTCCGGCTTTCGGCACCCCCGGTTGTCGCGCAGGCGGTCGGCACGCTGCACGGCGAGCTCGGCGTTGTCGCGCTGGCGTAAGGTGCCGGCGCTGCCGGCGGTCGGCACGCTGCACGGCCAGCTCGGCGTCGAGGGCCTTTCAGCGGTCCCGGCGGGCCAGGACGTGCGCTGGTCGGTCGGTGATGATCCCGTCCACCTCCTCGGCCAGCACCAGCTCCAGGTCGGCCGGCTCGTTGACCGTCCAGACGTACACCTGGTTGCCGGCGGCGCGCAGCGCGGGCAGCAGGCGCGGTCGGGCCCGGACCAGGCCGATGCCCGGCCCGGCGATGCGGGTGCCGAACGGCAGCCGGCCCAGCCGCAGCCAGGGCGGCAGCACCTCCAGCAACAGCACCGTGGGCAGCGCGGGGGCCAGCTCCCGGACCCGTCGCACCGCCAGCGGGGAGAACGACATGACGGTGACCTGGACCGGGTCGTCCGGCGCCGGGTCGGCCAGCCCGTACCGCCGCAGCAGGTCGACCAGCCGCCGCTCCACGTTCGAGCCGTAGCGGGACGGGTGTTTCGTCTCGACCAGCAGCCGGACCGGCCGCCCGGCGGCGAGCACCGCGTCGAGCAGCCGGGCCAGCGTCAACAGCCGGGTGTGCGACTCGTCCGGTGGCAGGTCGCCGCTCGGCGCGCTGCCCGGATGCCAGGACCCGAAGTCCAGCGCGTCCAGCTCGGCGAGCGTACGCGCGCTGACCAGACCGCGGCCGTTGCTGGTGCGGTCCAGTCGCCGGTCGTGCACGCAGACCAGGTGCCCGTCCCGGGTCAGCCGGACGTCGCACTCCAGCCCGTCGGCACCCTCGTCGAGGGCGCGCAGATACGCGGCGAGGGTGTGCTCCGGAAGGTCGTACGAGGCGCCGCGGTGCGCGAAGACCAGAGGCCCGCCCATTCCGGCCGCCTCAGATGACCTGGCCGGGCTGCCCGTTCGCGTCGACCACCGGACGGCCGACCGCTGCCCACTGGCGCATCCCGCCGTCGGCGTTCCGCACCTGCTCCCAGCCGTTGTTGACCAGGTAGGCGACGACCTGGGCGGACCGTCCGCCGGAGCGGCAGATGACTGCCACGTCCCGGTCGGTGGGCACCTCGGCCAGCCGCGCCGGCAGCTCCATCATCGGCAGGTGGTGGGCGGTGGGCGCGTGGCCGGCCGCCCATTCGTCGGCCTCCCGCACGTCGAGCAGGTAGGTGTCGTCGGCGATCTCGGTCACGGGCACGGTGGGAACCTGGGGTCCGAACACAGGAAGCAACACTAGATCCTCGCGGGCCGGATCGGCACCGACCCGGCCGTCGGTACGGTCACAACCGGGTCACCCAGCGCGGGTTGGCCTGCGCCCAGGCCGGTACGCGGGTCCCCCGGACGGCCTCGAAGAGCCCGTTGCCGCCGTTGTCGAGCACCACGTACGAGACCTGGTCGATGGTCTGCGGCGACGACGGCACCTGGACGCCGTGCATCCCGTCGGGCGGCAGCGCGCGGAGCGCGAGGAGCAGGTCCTCCAGGGGTACGCCGTTGGTGTCGACGGTCAACGAGCCGCCGACCGCGCGCAGCACCTGGTCCAGTTTGACGGGGTTGTTGCGCAGGTCGGCGTTGCCGGCGCTGTCCAGCATCGCCTTCAAGAGCTGCTGCTGGTGGTGCTGCCTGTCGAAGTCGCCGTTGGGCAGGTCGTAGCGCTGCCGCACGTAGTCCAACGCCTGCGCCCCGTCCATCCGCTGGCAGCCGGTGGGGAAGACGCGGTTGGTGTGGATCGAGCGGACCTCGGTGTCCACGCACATCTGCACCCCGCCGAGGAGGTCGATCACCTTCCGGAAGCCGGAGAAGTCGATCAGCGCGGCGCCGTCGAAGCGGATGCCGGTGAGCCGGTTGAGGGTGACGGAGAGCAGTCGGGTGCCGGCCTGCCCGCCGCCGCCGTGCTCGTACGCCGCATTGATCTTGTCTGGACCGCCGCCGAAGCCGTTCGCGGGTGGGATGGAGACCAGCAGGTCACGCGGGATGGAGACCAGGTACGCCTCCCGCCGTCCGGCGGGCACGTGCACGATGAGGATGGTGTCCGAGCGCTGGTCCGGTTCGCTGCTGCCGGCGCGTCGGTCGGTGCCGATGAGCAGGTAGTTGAGCGGCCCGTCCAGGTCGGTCCGGTCGGTGCGGGCGTCGGCGTCGAGCAGCTGTTCCTTGGTCACCGTCCGGTCGTACCGGCGGGTCAGCGTCTTGAGCCCGATGAGGGCGAGCCCGGCCAGCAGGACGAGGGCCAGACCGACGCCGAGCAGGACGCGTGACCAGCGGGTGCGGCGGGGCGCGGCCGGGCGTGCCCGGTCCGCTGCGTTCCGCCCCCACCTGGACGTGACCGCCTCCCCGCAGCCGATACGTGAAACCTGCTCACGTCAGGCTACGGTCGGTAGCGGACCGGTCGCCGGGCTTTCCGCGACTTCACGCGACACGGCCTCGGGCGACGGCGCGGCCTGAGGCGGCGGCCGCCTCAGGCGCCGCGGCGGCCGTCACTTGCGGCCGGAGATCACCTCGGGGTGGGAGAAGACGAACTCGGCGAGCTTGTCCTGCTTGACCGCCTCGAACATCTGCATTGTTTCCTCGTTCAACGCCTCGCGGTTGTTGCTGTTGCCGTTGAAGCTGCCGTTGTTGGTCTTCAACATCGTCAGCTCGTTCGCGGTGACCCCACGCATGGTGAAGATGAAGTTCTCGATCGGCACGCCGCCGGTGTCCAGGACGAACGCCTTGCCGGCCGCCTTGATCAACTGGTTCAGCTTGGCCGGGTTGGTCAGCATGCCGCCGTCGGTGGCCTTGCGCGCCATCGCCTTGATCAGTTGCTGCTGGTTCTGCTGACGGTCGTAGTCGCCGCCGGGGAGCCCGTAGCGCTGCCGCGCGTAGTCGAGGGCGGCCCAGCCCTCCATCTCCTGGCAGCCCTTCTTGTGCACCACCGGGGTCATCTGCTTGCCGGTCTTCTTGGCGTCGGCGTTCCACATCGGCTTGCCGTCGACGAACGACATGTGCTTCGACTTGACCTCGTGACTCACGCAGATCTTCACGGTGCCCAGGGTGTCGATGACGTTCTTGAAGCCACCGAAGTTGATGATCGCCGCGCCGTCGAAGCTGACCCCGGTGAGGCGCTTGATCGTCTGCGCCATCAACTGGGCGCCGCCCTCCCAGCCGCCGCCGTTGCGGGCGCCGGCCTGGAACGCGGCATTGATCTTGTCGGTGCCACCGGCGAAGCCGCTCTTCTTGAAGGGCGGGATCTGCGCCTCGGTGTCCCGGGGGATCGAGATCAGGTACGCCTGGTCGTGCGAGGCCGGGATGTGCAGGATGATGATGCTGTCCGAGCGGACGTCGTCGGCGGCCCACCGCTCGCGCGCGTCCACGCCGAGCAGCAGCATGTCGATCGGGCCGTCGAGGCTCGCGCCGCCCTCCGCGTCGGTCTTGCCGGCATCACCGAGCAGGTTGCGTTGGGCGATGTCCCCGGTCGCCTGGCCGATCAGCACCTTGCTGCCGACGATCGCCACTCCGCTGCTGAGCATCAGCACCGCACCGAAGATCACGGTCAGTCGGGCCCAGAGCGGATCCTTGCGCTTGGGCCGCTTCTTCGCCGGCCCCTTGCCGCCCGTCCGGCCCTTGCCGCCGCCGCCCGGCGGGCGACCGCCTGGCCCTCCACCTGAAGGGCCCGGCTGCGCGGGAATGGACGCGGCGATCCGGCCGCTCGGGGCTGCGGCTCCGGGGGACGAAGGGCGACGGCTGGCCTGAACCGGCATGCGTGCTCCAGCTCGTGATCAGGAGGGGGCGGCCCTACTGTACGTACATCAATTCGAGTTTGCGAGTTCATCTGGGCTCGACTCGGTCGCCGGGCGTTGTCAACCGGGCGATCGTCGCCACGTGATGACCGTAAAGGCGAGGCCCTCTCGGCTCCGGGTGGACCGCGTCGCCGGCGACGCGGCCCACCCCTGCGCTCAGCCCCCGTCGGTGTTCTTCGGCGGGTTGGCCTTGACCCAGTCCCCCATGGTGTCGGCCGACATGGCCTGGTACATCGCCAGCGCCTTCTCCCGGTCCGACACCACCACCGACTCGCCGTTGATGGTGTCGCTGCCCGAGTTCGGGCTGGTCAGGAACGTGAGGTTCTGCCCGCGCAGGTTGCGGAACTGCACCGCCATGTCCGTCACCGAGAAGCCCTGGTCGACGGTCACCGCGGCGGTCACCGACTTGAGGAAGTCGTTGAGCTTCTTCGGGTTCGCCAGGGTGCCGGTGCTCGCCGCCTTGTCCATCAGCGCCCGCAGGAACTCCTGCTGGTGCCGCATCCGGGCGAAGTCGCCGTCCGGGAACTGCTTGCGCTGCCGGATCCAGTCCAGCGCCTCCGCGCCGTCCATGTGGTTGGTGCCCTTGGTGAACGTCCGGTACGGCTTGTGGATCGAGGTGATCGTCCGCTCCACCTTCAGGTCCACCCCGCCGAGGGCGTCGGTGACCTCCTTGAACCCGCCGAAGTCGATAGCCATCACGTGGTCGATCCGGACGTCGGTGAAGCACTCCACCGTGCGGACCGCCAGCGGCAGGCCGCCGAACGCGAACGCCGCGTTGATCTTCGCGCGCTGGCCGGAGCCGCAGTCCGCTCCGGCGCTCTGCGGGATCGGCACGTACAGGTCACGCGGGATGGAGACCAGGTACGCCGACTGGTGGTCGGCCGGGATGTGCATGACGATGACCGTGTCGGCCCGCCACTGGCTCTTGGTGTCGACAGGCGCGTCCGGGTCCCGGGAGTCGCTGCCGACCAGCAGGATGTTCAACGCGCCGTCGACGGGCTTCGCCGGCCGACCTCCGGTGATCTCCGCGAACGGGTCGGTGCGGGCCAGATCGTTGTTGAGGTTGCGCGCGTACAGCCAGGCGCCCAGGCCGCCGAGCAGCGCCAACACCAGCACCGCGACCCCGGCCACCAGGCCGATCCGCCCCCAGCGCGGCCGGGGGCCACGCCGTCCCGGCCCGCCGGCGCCACCGGGCCGGCCCGGTCCCGTCGGCCCTCCCGGGCCGCCCGGGCCGGGCTGCTGCTCGTCGTACGACGGATACCAGCGCGCCTCGGCGGGACGCGCGCGTCCGGAGGCGCCCCGGTCGGGGCCGGGCACCGAAGCGCGCCCGGTGCTGCGGTGCAGGTGCGGGTGAGGAACGCCGGCAGAGGTCGCTGACATGTAACTCAGGGTACGTAGCGAGAGCCACTACCGCCCTCAGGCGACACTCAGCGACCGGTGTTCCGCCGTGACCTGGTTACCCTAGCCGCGCCCGGAAGTACTCGATCGTGCGTCGCAGGCCGTCTTCGGGCGCCACGGTCGGCTCGTATCCGAGCAGTTCACGGGCGAGGGTCAGATCGGGGCGCCGCATCTCCGGGTCGTCCGAGCTGCGGGTGATGTACGTCACCTGCGAGGTGCTGTCGGAGAGCGACACGATCAACTCGGCGAGTTGCCGCATGGTCAGCTCGTGCTCGGTGCCGCAGTTGACCGGGCCGGTCTCGGTCGAGTCGAGCAGCAGCAGGATGCCCCGCACCAGGTCCTCGACGAAGCAGATCGACCGGGTCTGGTTGCCGGTGCCGTGCACGGTGATCGGCTCGCCGCGCAGCGCCTGGGAGATGAAGGTGGGGATGGCCCGGCCGTCGTCCGGGCGCATCCGCGGGCCGTACGTGTTGAAGATCCGCACGATCGCCGCGTCCAGCCCGCGGTAGCGGTGGTACGCCATCGTCGCGGCCTCGGAGAAGCGCTTCGCCTCGTCGTAGACGCTGCGAACGCCGATCGGGTTGACGTTGCCCCAGTAGGTCTCGCGCTGCGGGTGCTCCTTCGGGTCCCCGTACGCCTCGGAGGTGGAGGCCATCAGGAACCGGGCGCCGTCGGCGACCGCGCGCTCCAGCAGGTGCAGGGTGCCCACCGAGCCGACCCGGAGGATCTCCACCGGCAGTTGCGCGAAGTCGGTGGGGCTGGCCGGCGAGGCCATGTGCAGGATCGCGTCGAACCGCTCGGCGAGGGCCGGGTGGTGCGTCGGCAGGCCGTCGGAGAGGTCCGCCTCGACCAGGGTGAAGGTTGGCCGGTCGAGCAGGTGGGCGACGTTCTCCTTGGAGCCGGTGACGAAGTTGTCCAGCGCCACCACCGTGCAGCCCCGGGCGATCAGGGAGTCGACCAGGTGCGACGGGACGAAACCGGCGCCGCCGGTGACGAGAACGCGGTGACCGGGACCGAAGCGCTCAGCAACCTTCATGCCGGTCAGCCTACCGACCCCCGTTTACCGCGAGAGGCCCCCTGTCGACGCGTGGCGTCGACAGGGGGCCCCTGTCGCGGTGTCAGTGGGCGCCCGAACCGGTGAGGGCGCGCACCTCCAGCTCCGCGTACTTCTCCTCGTCGTGCTCCTTGGAGATGAGGGTGCCGATCCACCCGCACAGGAAGCCGAACGGGATGGACAGGATGCCCGGGTTGGACAGCGGGAACCACTGCCAGTCGTGGTCCGGGAACATCGACGTCGCCGCGCCCGAGACCACGGGTGAGAAGAACACCAGCACCACTGCCGAGAGCAGACCGCCGTAGATCGCCCAGACCGCTCCGGAGGTGTTGAACCGCCGCCAGAACAGGCTGTAGAGGATCGCCGGCAGGTTGCCCGAGGCGGCGACCGCGAAGGCCAGCGCCACGAGGAACGCCACGTTGAGGTTCTGCGCGAAGATCGACAGGAGGATGGAGATCGCGCCGATCACCAGGGCGGAGATCCGGGCGACCCGTACCTCCTGGCGCTCCGACGTCTCGCCCTTCTTCAGGACGTTCGCGTAGAAGTCGTGCGCCAGGCTGGACGAGGAGGCCAGGGTCAACCCGGCGACCACGGCCAGGATGGTGGCGAAGGCTACCGCCGCGATGATCGCCAGCAGGGCCGCGCCGCCCAGGTCGCCGCCGAAGAACTCCAGGCCGAGCGCCTCGGCCAACTGTGGTGCGGCAGTGTTGCCGGCCTTGTCCTGCGCAGTGATGGCCTCACTGCCCACCAGTGCCGCGGCGCCGAAGCCGAGGGCCAGGGTGAGCAGGTAGAAGGTGCCGATGATGCCGATGGCCCAGAGCACGCTCTTGCGGGCCGCCTTGGCGGTCGGCACCGTGTAGAAGCGGATCAGGATGTGCGGCAGGCCGGCGGTGCCGAGCACCAGGGCGATACCGAGCGAGAGCAGGTCCATCTTGTTGTAGAAGGTCTGCGTCGAGTTGCCGGCGACCTCGACGCCGTACCGCAGACCCGGTTCCAGGAGCTTGTCCCCCTTGCCGGAGGCGGAGGCGGCGGCGCCCAGCAGCTCCGACAGGTTGAAGTGGAACTTGGCCAGCACCAGCACGGTCATCAGCAGCGCGCCGGTCATCAGCAGGAACGCCTTGACGATCTGCACGTACGTGGTGCCCTTCATGCCACCCACGGTCACGTAGATGATCATCAGAGCGCCGACCATGATGATGGTCGCCACCTTGGCGGTGGCCGCGTCCATCCCGAGGAATGTCGTTCCCGGCTTGATGCCGAGCAGCAGCGCCACCAGCGCGCCGGCGCCCACCATCTGCGCGAGCAGATAGAAGATCGACACCGTGATGGTGGAGACCGCCGCCGCCGTCCGCACCGGGCGCTGGCGCATTCGGAACGCCAGCACGTCGGCCATCGTGTACCGGCCCGAGTTACGCAGCAGCTCCGCGACCAGCAGCAGGGCCACCAGCCAGGCGACCAGGAAGCCGATCGAGTAGAGGAAGCCGTCGTAACCGTAGAGCGCGATGATGCCGGCGATGCCGAGGAACGACGCGGCCGACATGTAGTCGCCGCCGATCGCCATGCCGTTCTGGAAACCGGAGAAGGAGCGGCCGCCCGCGTAGAAGTCGGTTGCCGTCTTGGTCTGCCGGCTGGCCCAGATCGTGATGCCCAGGGTCACCGCCACGAAGACCAGGAACAGCGTGATCGTCAGGTTGCGGGCCGTGTGGTTGCCAGCCTCGGCCGCGAGGAGCGGATTAGCCGCGAGGACCGTCTTCATGGGTCACCTCCCCGATCTCGGCACGGATCCGGTCGGCGACCGGGTCGATCTTCCGGTCCGCGTACCGGGAGTAGAGCCAGGCGATCACGAACGTGGAGACGAACTGGAGCAGGCCGAAGACCAGTGCGACGTTGATGTTGCTGCCGAACAGCTTCGTGCCCATGAAGTCCCGGGCGTACGCGGAGAGAATGACGTAGAGCGCGTACCACAGGAAGAACGCGACGGTCATCGGGAAGACGAAGCCGCGCAGCGCGCGCCGCAGCCCGGCGAACTCGTCCGACCGTTGCACGGCCAGGTACTTGTCCGGCTGGGAAGCGGTAGGCGCGGGTGTGTCCGTGGACATCTGTGGATCACCACCTTCACAGGCGTCGGGGGTAGTTTCCGCGCACCGTAGAGAGCACGCTCCCCGACGGGGAAGGCCGAGATCGACGCCGGTCGTCGAGTGCGCCGAGCGGTTGGCTGGCTGCGCCGAGTGACCCAGGTCACTCCGGTGACCGGTCGGTTCGCGGGCCGCCCAGGTCAGCCCGGCAGCTCGTGGTAGCGCCCCCGGTAGTGCAGCAGCGGCGTGGCCTCCTCGGCCAGGTCGACCGTCTCGATGGTGGCCTCCACCAGCAGGCCCCAGCCGTACTCCCGGGCGGTGTCCAGGCGGCAGCCCACCCAGCCGCCGGCGTCGCTCGGCACCGACCCGTACGGCGTCTCGGTCCACGTGCCGGTGGCGAACAGCCCTCCCGGCGCGGGAAAGAGGCCGGCGAACCGGTCGGCGAGCTGGCGGTGCGCCGGCCCGAGCGGCGCTACCGCGAACCGGCCCGCCTCCTCGACCGCGGCCCAGAGGTCGGACTCCGCGTCGATCAACCCGAGCAGCCGATCCGGCTCCCCCTCGGCGATCAGGGTGGACGAGACGGTCAGGCCCGCCGGCCCGGGCGCCGTCCAGAGGGTCACCGGTGCGGCGAGCCGACCCCGCAGCCGGCGGACCGGCGACCGCTGCCCCGTCGGCACCGCGAACGGGTCGGTGTGGTGGATCTCGGCACCCGGCTCATGATTCACGTGAAACATTGTGCCGCCCCGGCCCCTCGCCCAACCCAGGAAGCGCTCGTGCAGGTCGGCGGGTCGTCCGTTGAGCCGGGCGAGTTGATCGCCCGCCTCCACCATCAGGGTGCCCAGGTGGACCAGCAGCGCGGTGCGGTCGTGCCGGTAGTCCGCGAGCAGCGCCAGCCGCGCCGGCTGGCACGGCCACAGCGCGCCGCAGCCCCGACACCGCCACAGCGGCCGCATCGGCACGTGCGGCCGGCTCACCGCGCACCGCCGGCGGCAGGCGTCGGGCGCCCCGGGCCGCGCGGTCGCTCGGCTGCCGGGGGGTAACGCCGGAATAAGCGTGATGCCTGTGAGTCATCAAAATGACTCACAGGCATCACGCTCGTTGGCATGGCACGCTCCCCGGCCCGACTCGCCGCGCCGCCGCGTGCCGGCTGGATCGCGCCCGGCACGGCCGCCGACGCCACGATCCTCAGCGGATACGACCACCGCGCCCCGTTCCCAGCGAGGACTGACCCGAGCATGAGGAATCCCTCCCGGTCGACGAGGGCCGCCCCGATCGGGGGATGACCGGGGCGGCCCGACGCAGGACCGACCGCCGGGACGTCGCCTCCACCGGCCGGGCCGCGCGTTCTCCACCCTGGACTCCCGGCTGTGGGCAGGGGAGTATTCCAGGGCTTACTACGCAGAGCGGTCACGTACTTACCGGGAAGGTAAGGATGAACATCGAGATGTGGGTACGGGCGTTGAAGGCCGCCCGGGCTGGTGCCGAGGTCTCCCAGGAAGCGCTGGCGACCGTCATCAGGTGGAGTCCGTCCACGGTGGCCGCCATCGAGACCGGCCGCCGCCGGCCGACAATGGAGTTCGCGGTCGCCGCGGACGAGGCTCTCGCCACCGGCGGCCTCCTCGCCGAACTCCTCAGGGCCGCCGACCGACAGAGGTTGCCGAGCTGGTTCGTCCCGTGGCGTCACCACGAAGAGGAAGCGATCCGGCTGTGTGAATTCGAGCCATGCCTGATTCCTGGCCTGCTCCAGACCGAGGAGTATGCCCGAGCAGTGATCTCGGCCGGTGGTCTGAACCCGGTCAACGTGGTGAACGACCTGGTTGCGGTCCGGTTGGATCGGCAGCAGTTGTGGCAGCGCGCAGAGCCGCCGCAGTGCGTGTTCGTCCTGGACGAGATCGCCCTACGACGCCCGGTGGGTGGACCGGCGGCACTGGACGCTCAGCTCGGTCGGCTGCTGGAACTCGCCGTCCTGCCCAGCGTCAGGTTGCACGTGGTGCCGCTCGATATCGGGGCGCACGTCGGCCTGACCGGCGGATTTCTGCTCGCGGAACTGCCCGACGGTGAACGGGTCACCTACGTGGAAGACGTCGCTCGTGGACACGTGATTGACGACCCCGACGTCGTCCGTCTGATTGGTCGGAAATGGGATAGCCTGCTCGGCGAGGCGCTGTCCGCTGGCGCTTCGCTGGATCTGATCCGGAAGCTGAAGGTGACGCCGTGACCGTTGCTCAACCGCTGTGGCGGACATCGACCAGATCCGGCGACACCGGTGGCGCCTGTGTCGAGGTGGCGGACAATCTGCCCGGTGTCGTGCTGGTGCGGGACAGCAAGGATCGCTCCGGTCCGACGCTCACCTTCGCTCCGGCCGCGTGGCGTGACTTCGTCGCCCAGGCCGCTCTGACCGCCCAGGGCGCCGGCCGGAACGACGGTTAACGACGCGGGGTGACAGTGGCAAGCAGTTCCGGCTGACGGCGGTCCAGCACGTCGCCGGCCAGGTACGCGCCGAGCAACGCCGCGCCCAGCCCGTACGCCGCACCGACCGGCAGGGCCAGCCAGAGCCAGGCGTTGCCGAGCAGCGCGGCAGCCACCACCATCGGCACCCCGATGACCGTCGTGATGATCATGGACAGCAGGGTGAGCAGGCCCTTCGCCACGCCCGCGCCGCTGTTCATCGCGAACGGGTTGCTCGTCTCCGGCAGCGAATATGCCGCGAGCACCGAGACGAAACTGTTCACCGCCAGCCCCGCGCCGTAGGTGGCGGCCAGGCTGCCCAGCATCAGCCCGATCCATCCCGGTCGACCAAGGAGTGCCGACAGCACCACCGCGACGACAGCCAGCATCGGCAGGACGTACAACGAGAATGCGGTCATCCGCGCGCGCAGCTCGACCCGACCGGGCACGCCGGCCACGACGTTCGCCGCGTACGCGTTGCCGTCGAAGCCGAACTGGTTGGCCAGGGTGACCGAGGCGAGTACGCCGACGAAGAGCATCGAGACGGTGACCACGACGGGGGAGCTGTCGCCGACAGCCGCCGTGAACCCCGCGCCGTCCTCGGCCGCGAAGTCCCCGCCCGTGACGTTGATCAACACGGGCACGAAGATGCCGACCACCGCGATCGTGATCAGGTTGGCCCGGCGACGGGCGTCCCGCCACCAGTAACGGGCCTCCCGGGCGACCAGCGCGCCGAACCGGTCCCGCCGGACCCAGCCTGCGGCCCGGGGAAACAGTTGGGCGACCGCCCCACCTGTGGCACCGCGCTGCGCGGGCGCCTTGCCGGTGCTCGCCGTGCCCACCATCGCCGACTCCAGCGAGCGGGACCACCAGGCCAGCAGGGCGACGATCGCCGCCACCGTGATCAGCAGCTTGAGCGGGGCGGCCCACACCCGCCCCTGCGCCACGTCGATGCCGACGGTCCACGGGGCCCCGAACGGCGTCCACCCGAGCACCGTCGCGGCACCGGTCAGCCGGGTCCAGTCCGTCTCGCGCAGCGCCGCCAGGCCGACGATCTGCAACGGCCCGAGCAGCGCGGCGGCCACCGCCAGCAGCACGGCCGCCAGGTCCCGCACCCGGCGGGACCGCAACATACTGGCGAAAGCGCTGGTCACCGCCCGGCTGGCGGCCACGCAGAGCAGCAACCCGGCGAGTACGCCGACCACTGCCACCAGGCCGGCGGACCAGCCGCCCAGCGCCCAGGCGGTCAGCACCAGCCCCAGCACGGCGACCGACATCGCCAGCACCGGCACGCTGACCAGCGCGGCGGCGAACAGGCCGATGACCAGCGTGCGGCGCGGCAGCGGCAGCAGCGCGAACCGGGCCGGGTCCAGCGTCTCGTCCACGCCGAAGAAGACCAGGGGCAGCAGCAGCCAACCGAGCACCAGCAGGCCACCGCCGGCGGCAGCGATCAGCACCGCGTACCGGCCGTTGTCGGCCAGGCCCGGCGCGGCGAAGAGGAAGAAGCCGCTGGCCGCGAACCACAGCCCGACCAGCGCGCCACCGATGAACAGCGCGACCCGCCAGCCCTGACCCCGGAAGTTGTTGCCCATCACCCGCAGCTTGAGGCGCACGAAGTGGCGGGCGGAGACCGTCCGCGCCGGACCGGCGGGCGCGGCGGCGACGTTCACCGGGAGAGCCATGACAGCTCGTCACCGGTCGCGGTGCGCCCGCCGACCACCTCGACGAAGACCTGCTCCAGCGAGCGGCCGCCGCGGACGTCCGCGATCGTGCCGACCCGCTTGATGGTGCCCTGGGCGAGGATCGCCACGTGCGAGCACAGCCGCTCGACGACCTCCATGACGTGACTGGAGAAGATCACCGTGCCTCCGCCGGCCGCGTAGCGGGTGAGGATGTCGCGGATCAGCGCCGCCGACACCGGGTCCACCGCCTCGAACGGCTCGTCCAGCACCAGCACCCGGGGGCCGTGCAGCAGCGCGCAGGCCAGGCCGATCTTCTTCTTCATACCCGCCGAGTAGTCGACCACCAGCGTCCGGCCGGCGTCGCCGAGCGCCAGCACGTCGAGCAGCTCCGCGGCCCGCTGGTCGACCACCGCCGGGTCCATCCCCCGCAACAGCCCGTGGTACGCCAGCAGCTCCGCACCGGTCAGCCGGTCGAACAGGCGTACCCCGTCGGGCATCACGCCGAGCAGCCGCTTGGCCGCGACCGGATCGCGCCACACGTCCTGGCCGAGTACCCACGCCGAACCGGCGTCCGGCCGCAACAGCCCGACCGCCATCGACAGCGTGGTGGTCTTGCCGGCGCCGTTCGGGCCGAGCAGGCCGTAGAAGGAGCCGGCCGGTACGTCCAGGTCGACGCCCGCCACCGCGATCGTGCCGTCAAACCGCTTCGCCAGGCCACGCAGCGCGAGCGCGGGGTGCTCACCAGTCATGGGCCCGACGTTATCCGCCGACCGCCAGTTCCGCCGTCCGGCCGCGGATGGACCCGGGGTCATCCGCGAGGCGGAGTTCGTAGCCTTCCCTCGACTTCTGAAGTAGTGTTGAAGTCGTGTCCATGCCCTTGGAGTCCGTGCCGTTCTCGGAGCTGCTGCGGCAGCCAGCCGAGACAGCCGAGCGGCTGTCCCGCGCCCGCGCGGTGCGGCTGCGCCGCCGCGATGCCGCTGACCTCGTGTTGATGTCCGCCGATCGGGCGGCGGCTGAGGGTGAGGTGGTGGACCTGACCGCCCGGCTGCTGGCCAGCGTCGTGCGCCGGGACCCCACCCTGGTGCGTGAGGCACTGCCGACCGTGTTGCCGTGGGTGCGGTTGCTGCCCCCCGACGACCGTGAGCAGATGGCCAACGAATTCGTCGAGACGGCGGAGGCCGCCGCGGCGATGGGAAACACCGCCGCCGTGTCCCAGTTGCTCGCCGAGTGGCGGCACACAGCCGAGATTCACGCGGACCCCGACCTGCACCGGGTCCTGGCCGCCCCCAGTTCCGGCGACTTCGGGGCGGTGCCCCGCCCGGACGCAGAGTGAGCGCCAAGCGAGGCGATCGGGCAGCGCCGCCACCCCGCCCCGGTGGCTACGTCCTGCGATTCGCCACGAACGACGCGGCCAAGGGCTGGGAGGAACTGTGTCGCCAGGCCGCGGCCAACACCCGCGCCGCCTTCGACGCCATCGAATCCGACCCCTGCCCCTCCCCGCCGACCAGCAGGCAGCACCCCCTGAAGGGCTCTCTCTCCACCGCGGCGCACAACGGGAAGACACTGCCGCAGTGGCAGTACGAGGTCACCGCTGGCGGCCGCATCTGGTATCTCCCCGACCACGACACCCGCACCTGCTGGGTCAAACACGCTGGCACGGGTCACCCCAGGGCAACCGACTGAGCCTGGGGCTGCGCTCACAGGCGCAACGCTTCGGGGGTGTGCAGGCGCAGCATGGTGGCGGCGACGTCGGCCGGTGCGCGTCGGCGGGTCGCCATGGACACCGCGACCATCACGGTGAACGCCAGCGGCACCGTCCAGGCGGCCGGCTGCTCGGTGAGCGTGGCGGGCCAGCCCGACAGCGGCGGGCCGAGCACCGTGACCAGCACCGCCCCGATCGCCGCCCCGCCGCCGGCCAGCACACCGGCGGCGGCGCCCAGGTCGGTAAGCCCCCGCCACCAGATGCCGAGCACCAGCAGCGGGCAGAAGCTCGACGCGGCGACCGCGAAGGCCAACCCGACCACCTGGGACACGTCCAACCCGGAGACGTGCAGGGCCAGCGCCGTTGGCACACCCCCGGCGATGATGGTCGCCAGGCGGAAGCCGCGCACCGAGCCCCGGCCGAGCACGTCCGTCGAGATCACCCCGGCGACGCTGGTCAGCAGCCCCGACGAGGTGGAGAGGAAAGCCGCGAACGCTCCCGCCGCGACCAGCGCGGCGAGCAGCCGCCCGACCAGCCCGTTCCCGAGGGCGGCGCCGGGCAGCAACACCACCACCGCGTCGGTCTGCCCACTGATGAGCAGCTGTGGTGTGTAGATCCGGCCCAGCACCCCGTACAGGGTGGGCAGCAGATAGAAGGCACCGACCAGCGCCAGGACCACAAGCGTCGTCCGCCGCGCCGCCGCGCCGTCGGGATTGGTGTAGAAGCGGACCAGCACGTGCGGCAGGCCCATCGTGCCGAGGAACGTGGCCAGGATCAGGGAGTACGTCGCGAACAGGCCCCGGTCGTCGTCGCCGGCCGCGCTGGGCAGCAACCAGTCCCCCGCGTCTGTGGCCACCCCGGACACCTCCGGCACCGGGTCACCGGCGGCGAAGGACAACTCGTCGCCGGGGCGTACCTCTCGGATGTCGCCGTCGGCCAGGGTGAGGGTCGCGCGGTGCTCGACCACGACGGTGGTCGCGGCCCGGAACGTCGGCCCGTCGGGCGGGGTCACCGCAGGGCGGCCGTCGGCCTGCCACTGCAACGCCAGGAAGATCACCGGTACGGCGAGAGCTGTCAACTTGAGCCAGTACTGGAACGCCTGCACGAAGGTGATCGCCCGCATGCCGCCGAGCGCCACGTTCGCGGTGACCACGGCGGCCACCAGAAGGGCGCCGACGGGGTACGGGGAGCCGGCCACCGTGGCCAGGGTGAGCCCGGCGCCCTGCAACTGCGGCACCAGGTAGAGCCAACCGATGAAGATCACGAAAGCCGTGGCGAGGATGCGCAGGCGACGGGACCCCAGCCGCAGCTCGCAGAAGTCGGGCAGCGTGAACGCGCCGGAGCGGCGCAGCGGTGCGGCCACGAACATCAGCAGGGCCAGGTAGCCGGCGGCGAACCCGACCGGATACCAGAGGACGTCCACGCCGTACTTGAGGACCAGGCCGGCGACGCCGAGGAAACTCGCTGCCGACAGGTACTCCCCGCCGATGGCTGCGGCGTTCCAGGTCGGACTGATCGCCCGCGACGCGACCAGGAAGTCGGAAGTGGTCCGCGCCAGCCGCAGCCCGTAGAAGCCGATCCCGACGGTGACCAGGGTGACCGCGACGATGGCCGGAACCACGTAGTCGTTGCTCACGTCAGCGCTCCGGCCGCTGCACCAGGTCGGTGAAGTCCTGCTCGTTGCGCTCGGCCAGCCGCACGTACGCCCAACCCACCGCGATCAGGAACGGGAACGAGACCAACCCGAGCAGCAGCCAGGGCAGGTTGACGCCGACCACTGTGGTCCGGCCGAGCGACGGTGCGATGGCGAACAGCCAGGGCAGCCCGCCCAGCCCGATGACGACCACCAGTGACAGCCGCAACGCCAGCGCGAGCTGGGCGCGGACCAGGCCGCGAACCAGCGCCTCGCCGACCTGGGTCTGCTGGGCCAACTCGGCGCGGGTCCGCTCGGAGCGGGTGTCCCGCCGGGTGATGTCGGCCAACACGATCCGGGCCCGCCGGGGCGGCGGTACCGCACCGCCCGACCCGACGTCAGACAGTTGCTCGGCCACCCCGGCAGTCTTGCCCGCCCAGCGCGATTGTCAAGCGTTCGCGCTCACCAGCGCACCTCGGCGACACAGTTCGTCGTGCTGCTGGTCACCTGTGTCGCGTCCAGGACCGACCGGGCCCGTTCCCGGCCGAGGTTCGTCGCCCAGAAGCCGTCGTCGGGCAGCTCGAAGGCGATCTCCCGAAGCGCGCACGTCCGCATCGGCTCGGGCAGCCGGGCCAGGGCCGGTACGGCGTCGGCCGACAGCCCGGAGAGGTAGGTGAGGTCGACGCGGCCGGTTTCGAGGTACCTGTCGACGTTCCGGTCCGCGATCAGCCGATCCGGGTTGACCAGGGCCAACCCCAGCAGCGCCAGCACCGCGGTGCCGATCACCAGGCGAGGCAGCCAGTCGGCCCGTAGCCGCGCCACGGCCACGCCGACCAGGACGAAGAGCACCCCGAGCGACAGCTCCACGGTCGCCACGAAGAGCCGCAGCCGGGTGGCGCCGTACGCGTCGGCGTAGACCTGCATGCGGTAGAGCGACGAGGCGACGACGACCAGGCTGAGTGCCGTGAGCACACCGAGCAGCGTCCGGACGAGCAGCCGGTCGGCACGGGTGGCCTTCGGTGCCCGGCGGGCCGCTACGGCGATCACCAGCAGGGTGAGCGCGGTGACGGCGAGCAGTTGCCAGAACCCGCTCCGGGCGTACTCGGCGTAGGTGAGGCCGGCCGTGCGCAGCACGTGCCCCGCGCCGCCGAAGAACACTGTCAACTGCACCAGTACGAAGGCGGCGAACAGGACGTCGAGCAGCACCAACGGCAGGGCCCATTCCAGCCGGTGCACCGGCCGGCCCGGCTTCGCCCGCAGGCTGTCCAGGTCGGGCGGCCGGCTGACCAGGTACGCGCCGCCGAGCAGGCCCAGGCCGATCAGCCCGAGGCGTACCAACCAGCCGACCACGCTGCCCGGCGAGATGTCCGGCAAGAGGCCCGCCAGCAGGTCGGCGAAGACCGCGTCGGCGGAGGAGAACAGCAGGCCGAACAGCGTCAGCAGACCTACCGAGACCGCCAGGCTGGCCACGATCCGCCCGATCCCGGGCCCGGACGAGCGGGTGCGGTGCAGCCCTCGTACCGCCCAGGGGAGCGCTCGGACCGTCGCGGCCGGCGGCAACGTCGCGGCCAGCAGCATCCCGAACGGAGTGCGGCCGCCGGTCACCGCGAGCGTCGCGGTCACCGCGGCGGCGAGCAGGCAGAGCACGAAGAGCCAGCCGGCGGCCCGGACCGTGCCGACGGCTACCAGCGCGACAGTCGCGGCGGCCCAGGCGACCTGCGCCGCCCGCCCCGGTGCCCCCGTGGCACCGGGACGGACGGTGGTCGCGGCCCCCGGCGGAACCGGTGCCGGGGTCGAACCCGGCACAGCGGTTGGCGCCGCCGGAGCGGTTGGAGTCGGCGCTTCGGGTGAAGCCGGTGTAGCGGTTGGACCCGCCGGAGCGGTTGGCGCGGCGGCGACGGGAGTCGGCGCAGCCGCTGCGGCTGACTGGGCCGGCGTGGCCGCCGGTGGCCGCGCGGCGCTGGTGACGGCAGTCGTGCTGGCATCCGCGGTCGACGCGAGGTCGGTGGCCTCCGCCGTGGCCGGCGGCGGACCGGCGGAGGTCGACCCGGGGGTCGACACAGTGGACGCGGTGGTCAGCGGCGGTGCTGGCGGTGAGCCCGGCGCGCCGGGCTGCGGGGCCGATGCGCCGGGCGGCGGTCCCGGTCGGGCATCCGGTGCGGTGGACGCGGTGCGTCCGGTCGGGTCGGTTGCAGAGGACGACGTGCCGGACCGGACGACACCGGCGGTGGCGAGCGCGGCGGTGGCCGCCAACGCGGCGACCAGCCAGCCCAGTCCGGGCCGGACCACAGTCAGTGCCGAGGCGCCGACGACCGCCGCTGCCGTCAACACGCCCAGGAGCAGCGGATGGGCGGCACCGGTCGGACCCGGCCACCGCTGCGCGAGCAGCGACGGTGGCCGTGGCGGAACGGACTGGGACGGCCAGGGTTGCGGTGGCCACGGTTGGGGCCGGCCGGTCGTCGGCGGAGGCGTCGGGCCGGGGCCGAACCAGGGCTGAGCGGGCTGGGCGGGCTGAGCGGCCTGGGTGGCCGGGCCGGGCGGGGTGGGCTGCGGTCCGGTCGGTCTGTCGGCCGGTGCGGACGTGCTGCCGGGGCTGGTCATGCGGCCTCTTCTCGGTGTGGCCCGTTGCTCGGGATGGTGACCCGGATGCGACAACCGGGCTGGGAGTACCTGGCGGCTCCGGCCGGGTCGAGGACCCCGATCTGACCGCCGTGCAGTTCGACGACCCAGCGGGCGATGGCCAGGCCCAGGCCGGTCCCACCGCCGGCCGCCCGGTCGCCGCGGGTGAACCGCTCGAACACGCGGGAACGCTCGGCCGTCGGTATGCCCTGCCCCTCGTCGCTCACCTCGAAGTGGAGTTGGCCGGCGTGTTCCTCGGCGCTCACCCGCACGGTGCCGCCGGGTGGGCTGTGCCGTGCCGCGTTGTCCAGAAGGTTCGCGAACACCTGGTGCAGCCGCCACGGGTCCGCGCGCACGGTCAGCGGCACCGCCAGCTCGCGGAGCTGGAAGTTCACGTCGAGTCCCGCTCCGGCGGCGCTGGCGGTGGCGTGTTCCACCGCCTCGTCCAGGAAGTCCCCCACGTCGATGCGGACCCGGCGCAGCGGCACCACCCCGGCGTCGAGACGGGACAGGTCGAGCAGGTCGGCGACGAGGTGGCCGAGCCGTTCGGTCTGGGACAGCGCCGCGCGCAGGGCCGCGGGCTCCGGCTCGGCGACCCCGTCCACCATGTTCTCCAGTACGCCCTGCAACGCGGTGATCGGCGTACGCAGCTCGTGGGAGACGTTGGCGATCAGCTCGCGCCGGCGCTGGTCCGCCGCGTGCAGGTCCTCGGCCATCTTGTTGAACGCCTGGGCCAGCTCACCCACCTCGTCGCGGGAGGTGGCGCGCACCCGACGGGTGTAGTCGCCGCGGGCCATCGCCCCGGCGGCCGCCGTCATCTCGCGCAGCGGCGAGGTCATCCCGTGGGCGAGCACCTGCGAGGTGACCAGCGCGATGCAGATGACGGTGATGGAGGTGCCCGGCGGGAGCCATCCGATGCCGTACCAGAAGTAGCCGATGGCCACCGCCCAGGAGGCGACCAGCAGAACGCCGAGCTTCATCTTGATCGAGCGGACCGGGTCCAGCGGGCGAGGCAGCGCACGGTCCAGCCAGTCCACCACTCGGTGGTTGGTCACGCGGGCACCTCCAGGGCGTACCCGACGCCGTGCACGGTCCGGATGAGATCGGCGCCGAGCTTGCGCCGCAGGGCCTTGACGTGGCTGTCCACGGTGCGGGTGCCGGTGCCTTCGGCCCAGCCCCACACGTCGGCGAGCAGCCGTTCCCGGGGCAGCACCGTGCGGGGCCGTCCGGCGAGGTGGATCAGGAGGTCGAACTCGGTAGGTGTGAGGTGCACGTCCGCGCCGGAGCGCCGAACCCGCCGCTCGGCCTCGTTGATTTCGATGTCGCCGAGCCGGATGGCGGGTGGCGCGGGCGTCGCGGCACGTTCCATCCGGCGCAGCAGCACGTGTACGCGGGCGGCCAGCTCGCGCATCGAGAACGGCTTGGTGAGGTAGTCGTCCGCGCCGACGGCGAGCCCGACCAGGAGATCGGTCTCGTCGTCGCGGGCCGTGAGCATCAGCACCGGCACCGGCCGGACGGCCTGGATCCGGCGGCACACCTCCAGGCCGTCGAAGCCGGGCAGCATCACGTCGAGGACGACGAGGTCGGGCTGCCCGGCCCGGAACCGCTCGACCGCGCTGGGGCCGTCCGTGGCGATCTCCACGGCGAAACCCTCGGCGCGCAGTCGGGCGGCGACCGACTCGGCGATGGTGCGTTCGTCCTCGACGACCAGGACGCGGCGTTCCTTCATGGGGTCTGACTGTAGGGAGCCACCGTGGAGATCAGTGGGTGGCATTGTGAATAACCTGTGGAGAACGGTTCACCCCTGTGGATAACCCGGGGGTCACGAGGGCTGGCCTCGACGAACCCCCGAGCCTCCGTGTGGACGAACCGAGCGAGCCGTGGCGGCGGCCCGTGCGCGGTTACTCCAGACCGACGCGTACGGGGCGGGCCGAGGCGGAGCCGAGCCAGGTGTGCGGGTTGCCGTACCAGCACCAGCCCAGCTTCGGCGCACCCTGGCTGATCCACAGCGCCGGCACCCGCTTGTCGCCGCACCGCGAGCCGACCAGCGAGAAGCACCTGTTGCTGGCCAGCGCCTCCGGGTGGAGCGTGATGAAGGCGAGCCCCTCGTCGATGGTGAGCGGCAGCCGGTCCTGGGCGGTCATGCCCTCCATCGCCGCGGCCGGCGCGAGGTTGCGGAACTCCTCGCCCCGGTCGACGTCGAAGAGCAGGTACGCCGGCCCGACGGGCACCTCCAGTTCCTTGATCGGGTCGAAGCGCGGCAGGTCGTCCTCGGCGTAGTGCCGGTCGAGGAAGCCGGGCTTGCGCTTGCCGGCCAGGGTGGTGAGTGCGAGCCGGGGCTCCACCCCGATCAGGTCCCGCGTGACGACCAGCAGGAACGGCACCCGGGCGTCGGTGGGTGCGCTCAGGCCGGCGGCGCCGTCGACCGCGCGGGCGCGCAGCGGCGCGACCAGGTCGCGGAAGGCGCTCTCGGGCATCCCGGCCAGGGCCGGATAGCCCAGTCGCACCAGCTGGTCGAGTTGGGTGTCGAACTCGGTCTCGGCGTCGAACGGAGTTTCGTGCACGGCGGCCTCCCGGGTTGTCGTATCCGCTATCGTACAACGTACGGGAGGGTCGGGAGCATTCCCGCCTCAGCGACTCCAGTCCTGCTTCGCCGCCCTGACCAGCTTGTCCTTCAACTCCCGGGTGTGCCGCCGGCTCACCGGCAGCTCGGTGGAGTCGACCACCACCACGTAACCGGAGTTCACCAGGCGCAGCTCCGCGATCAACTTCAACTGCACCAGGTACGACCGGTGCACCCGGACGAAACCGGCATCGGCCCACCGCTCGGCGAGCGTGGCCAGTGAGACCCGCACCAGGTGCGACCCCTCGGCGGTGTGCAGCCGGGCGTAGTCGCCCTGCGCCTCCACCCAGCGCACCGCCGAGCGGGGCAGCATCCGGGTGGTGCCGGCCAACTCGATCGGGATGGTCGGGTCCTCCTCGGCCCGGGCCAGCGCCGCCGGATGCGACGGCACCACCCGTGAGCCGATCACCCGCCGCAGCGACTCGGCCAGCCGTTCGGCGCGTACCGGTTTGCGCACGTAGTCCGTCGCGCCCAGGTCGAACGCGTCCACCGCCCCGTCGTCGTACGCGGTGACGAACACGATCGCCGGCGGCCGGGCGAACCGGCGCAGCACCCGGGCCAGCTCCATGCCGTCCAGGCCGGGCATCCGGATGTCCAGGAAGACCACGTCCACGTCACCGTCGCGCAGCAGCCGCAGCGCCTCGGTGGCGTCCCCGGCGGTGTGCAGGCGGGCCACCCGGGGGTCGGCCCGCAGGTGGTACGCCAACTCGTCGAGCGCGGGCGGCTCGTCGTCCACCGCCAGCACCCGCAGGAAACCGGTGGTCACGAGCCGGCCCGTACGCCCGGGTGGAACTTCGGCACCCGCATGCTGACCCGGGTGCCCGAGCCCAGCCCGGTCTCGACGACCAGACCGAACCGGTCCCCGAAGACCGACCGCAGTCGCTCGTCGACGTTGGAGAGGCCGACGTGCTGGCCCGGGTCGTCTCCCGGATCGCCGGTGCTGCGGGCCAGCTCGGCGATGCCGGCGGTCAGCGTGGTCGGGTCCATTCCCACCCCGTCGTCCTCCACCGTGATGTGGCATTCGGCGCCCGCGTCCCGGGCCTCGATGCTCACCATGCCCGTGCCCGGCTTGCGGGACAACCCGTGCCGGACGGCGTTCTCCACCAGCGGCTGAAGGCAGAGGAACGGGAGCGTCACCGGCAGCACCTCCGGGGCGATCTGCAACCGCACCTGCAGCCGGTCGCCGAACCGGGCCCGCTCGATCGTCAGGTACCTGTCGATCGAGCGCAGCTCCTCGGCGAGGGTGGTGAACTCCCCGTGCGCCCGGAACGAGTACCTGGTGAACTCCGCGAACTCCAGGATCAACTCCCGGGCCCGCTCCGGATCGGTGCGGACGAACGAGCCGATCGCGGTCAACGCGTTGTAGATGAAGTGCGGGCTGATCTGCGCCCGCAACGCCCGGACCTCCGCCCTCGCCAGCCGCTCCCGTGACGAGTCCAGCTCGGCCAGGGCGAGCTGGTTGCCCGCCCAGTGCGCCGTCTCCAGGGTGGCCTGGACCAGTCCCGGCGCCGGCGCGCTGTCGGCGATCGCCACCAACGCACCGACCACCCGCGCGTCCGCGCCGTGCAGGGGCGCGACCACCGCACCGCGGATCGGGCAGTCGACCCGGTCGCACCGCAGGTCGGACTCCCCGAGCACCGTCGAGCGCCCGGTGGCCACCGACCGCTGGGCCGCCGCGAGCAGTTGCTCACCGTGGTGCGTGCCGCGCCCGTCGAGGGCGAGCACCTCGTCGGCGTCCGTGAGCGCCAGCCCGACCGCGCCCACCAGGGCCCGCAGATGGCGTACGGCTTTCGTCGCGCCGGCCGCGCTCAGTCCCGCCCGCAGTGGCTCGGCGGCCAGGCCGGCGGTGTGCAGCACCTCGTAGGTGGCCCGTTGTGTGGCGGTGGCGATGCCGCGCCGGGCGCGCAACCGCAGCACCGCCAGCAGAGCCGCGGTCAACGCGGTGACCAGCGAGACGACGCCGACGACGGCGGAGAGGTTGCCACCCACGCAGCGATCCTGACGGCTCGCCGCCCTCAGCGCTAGTACGCGCCCTTGCGGGCGAGCACCACTCCGACGGTGCGCCAGAGGATGCTCAGGTCGTACGCCAGCGACCAGTTGTCGACGTAGTAGAGGTCCAGCCGGACGGCCTCGTCCCAGGAGAGGTCGGAGCGGCCGGAGACCTGCCAGAGACCGGTCATGCCGGGGCGGACCAGCAGGCGGCGGCGCACGTCGCCCAGGAAGTCACCATCGTCGGCCGGCAGTGGGCGGGGCCCGACCAGCGACATCTCACCCCAGAGCACGTTGATCAACTGCGGCAGCTCGTCCAGCGACGAGGCCCGCAGGAAGCGACCCACCGGGAAGACCCGGGGATCCTGCTTCATCTTGAACAGCATGCCGTCGGTCTCGTTCTGGTCGGTCAGGCTGGCCAGTCGGTCCTCGGCGTCGACGTACATGGTCCGGAACTTCCACACCCGGAAGGTGCGCCCCTCGTGCCCCACCCGGGGCTGGCGGAAGAACACCGGCCCGGGGTCGGAGATGCGGATCGCGACGGCGACGGCGACGAAGAGGGGGATCAGCAGCAGCAGGCCCAGGCCTGCGGCGACCCGGTCCATCAGGTTCTTGGCCAGCAGCGCCGGCCCGGAGAGGGTCGGCTCCTCGACGTGCAGCAGCGGCAGACCCTCGATCGGCCGGATGTGCACCCGAGGGCCGGCGATGTCGGTCAACTGCGGTGCGACCACCAGGTCGACGCCGGAGCCCTCCAACTGCCAGGCCAGCCGGCGCAGCTCGCCCGGCTCGGCGCTGGCCGACCCGCAGACGGCGATGGTGTCCCCGCCGACCTCGCGGACCAGGGCCAGCACGTCGCGCCCGGCGTGCACCGGCACCGGCGTCGGCATCCCCCGCGCCGCCGCGTACCCGTCGGTGATGTGGATGGCGACCGGGACCAGCCCGGCGTTCGGGCTGCGGGTGACCGCCGCGTACACCTCCAGGCACTCCGGCAGGGTGCCGACCAGCACCATCCGGTGCGCGGCCTGACCGGCCCGCCGGCGGATGTAGTGCAGCGCCCAGCGGGCCACGAAGCGGCCCCACAGGATCAGCAGGAGCGCCCCGAGCAGTGCCGTGCCTACCGTCCACCGGGACAGCGCGGTCTTGGTGGCGAACGCGAGGAAGGAGACGCTGGCCGCGACCGTGACGGCGGCCCGGATGACCCGCTTGAACTCGTCCGGCCCGAGCCCCAGGTAGCGCCGGTCGTACGCCCGGTTGCTCCAGAGGATGACCACCCAGCCCAGCGGCAGCAGCAGGTAGGAGACGGTGTGGAACCAGGTCGGATCCTGGTTGGTGCCGGAGAAACCGGAGGCGGCCTGGTCGAAGAGCTGGATCGCGATCCAGCTGGCGAACGCCGCCGCGCCGAAGTCGAGCAGCAGCAGGATGGCGGTGTAGGGACGGTGCCAGCGGGAGACACGGCGTCGCGCCCTGGCCCAAGCCGACCGGGGGACGCCGTTGTGGGACGGCGGCGTCGGCGGCTGGATCTCGAAGCTGTCGACGTGCCGCACGAGTCTGCTCCGGCCTTCGTTGGATACCGGGCGCTGGAGGCTTGCCGTCACCTCACCCATGTCCTCCCGCATGACACGGGCCGCTCACTCGGCGTGAGGGCCCGGGTCGCCCACCGTCCCAGTCTCCCACGCGGGCTCCGACCGGTCGTCGCCCCGAAGGAGATTGGCGACCGATGGTGCCGGCGAGATCTGGCCGGCTCCGCACCATTTCAGAAGCCGGGGACCGGGCCACTATACCGATGGATGTGCGTGTGGCGAGAATGGCGGACGGGAGCTTCGGCGCAGTCTGGCCGATTCCGCTCCGTAGTCGCCGAGTGGAATTACTCACCGTACAAGGCGGGACAACCGTCGGTCAGCCAGCGGTTTGCCGCCCGTCTGGCACGTCGCGCAGTACTGGAGGCTCGAGTCGGCGAACGACACCTCCCGCACGGTGTCCCCGCAGACCGGGCAGGGCAGCCCGGTGCGGGCGTGCACCTTCAACCCGGACCGCTTCTCACCCTTCAGCTCGGCGGCACGCTGGCCGAGGGACCGCTCGACCGCGTCACCGAGCACCTGGCGGGTCGCCGCGTGCAGGGTGGCGAGCTGGGCGTCCGTGAGCCGGTCGGTGATCGCGAACGGGGACAGCTTCGCGGCGTGCAGGATCTCGTCCGAGTACGCGTTGCCCACCCCGGACAGCACCGACTGGTCGGTCAGCACCCCCTTGAGCTGCCCACGCCGACTGCGTAGCCGCTCGGCGAAGGTGGGCAGGTCGGCGGCGAGCGCGTCGGGGCCCAGCTTGGCCACCCCGGGCACCGTCGCCGGGTCGGTGACCAGGTACGCGGCCAGCTTCTTCTGGGTGCCGGCCTCGGTGAGGTCGAAGCCGGAGCCGTCGTCGAGGCGGACGCGTACCGCGATCGGGCCCTTGCCGGGTCGCAGCGGCGTCGTCGATCCAAACGCCTCCCGGTAGTGCAGCCAGCCCGCCCGGGCCAGGTGGACCACGAGGTGCAGATCACCCTCGACGACCACGTCGAGGAACTTGCCGTGCCGTCGGGCGTCGACCACCGCCCGACCGGCGACCGCGGCGGGTGCCGGGTCGTACGTCTTCAGGGCGCTGATCGCGGCGATCTCCAGCCGGTCGACACGCCGCCCCACCGCGCGCTGCCGCAGGTAGCCTGCGAGCGCCTCAACCTCCGGTAGTTCGGGCACCAACCAACGGTAGCCTTCTTTCCCGTGAGAATCGTGGTGGCGCACAACCGGTACCGGGAAGCTCAGCCCTCCGGCGAGAACACGATGGTCGACTCGGAGATCGCTCAGCTCACCGCTGCCGGCGTCGAGGTGCTGCCCTTCATCCGCAGCTCGGACGAGATCCCGTCGATGTCGAAGGCCGCCAAGGCGCTGCTGCCGATCTCGCCGATCTGGGCGCCGCGTGCCCAGCAGGATCTCAGCCGGCTGCTCACCGGGCACCGCCCGGACGTGCTGCACCTGCACAATCCGTACCCCCTGATCTCGCCGTGGGTGGTGCGGACCGCGCACCGGCACGGTGTGCCGGTGGTGCAGACGGTGCACAACTACCGGCAGGTCTGCTCGTCGGGGATCTACTTCCGCGACGGGGTGATCTGCCAGGACTGCAAGGGTCGGGCGCTGGGCGTGCCGGCGATCAGGCACCGGTGCTACCGCGACTCGACGGCGCAGAGCGCGCTGATGGCGACCACCCTGGCCGTGCACCGGGGCACCTGGCGCTCGGTGGACCGGTTCATCGCGCTCACCACCGCCATCGCCGACCACCTCCACGATTACGGCATTCCGGACGATCGGATCGTCGTGAAGCCGAATGCCGTACCCGATCCGGGCCGGCCGGCCCCACTGGGTGACGGCTTCCTCTACATGGCCCGGCTCTCGCCCGAGAAGGGTGTCGACCTGCTGCTGGACGCCTGGCGTCGGCATCCGGTGGGCGCCCTGGGCACGCTGCGTGTGGCAGGTGACGGCGAGCTGCGCCCGCTGGTGGAGGCCGCCGCCGCCGAGCGACCCGATGTGGTCTACCTCGGTCAGCTCGACCGGGCCGGGGTACGCGCCGCGGTCGAGGCGAGCGCCGTGGTGATCGCGGCCTCGATGTGGCACGACGTGCTGCCGACCGTGATCATCGAGGCGCTGGCCAGTGGCCGGCCGGTGCTCGGCACCGCGTTGGGCGGCATCCCGTACCTCGTCGGAGCGGACGCCCCGCACGAGCCCGCCGGCACCGGCCCGGCCGAGACCGCCTCGGCGGTCGCCGGCGGCGGCGGGCCGGTCATGCCGGCCGGGATCGGCCTCGGCGAGGCCGGCTGGGTGGTGGCTCCGGAGCCGGCCGCGCTGGCGGCAGCCCTGCCGGTGGCCCGTGCCGGCGCGTCCGGGTTGGCGCTGGCCGCCCGCGCCCGCTACGAGCGGACCTTCCACCCCGACGTGGTCACCAAGCAGCTCATCGACATCTACGCGGGGATGGCCCACGCCGTAACTCCGTAACTCCGGAGCGCGGGAGCGCCGAAATCCGGGAGGAGAGCACCTACTGTTCGCTCCCTTTGCTCTGCTTCAGCGGAGGAAACACCCGGTGTCCGGATATCGGACGCCACGTGTTTCCTGGGCTGAAGCAGAGCAAAGGACGACTCGAACACCCTTGGCGCCGGTCTGGGAGCGGCGCGGGCGGGGGATCAGCGCAGCGAGGCGCGGGCGGAGAAGGCGATGCTGGCCAGCAGGAAGCCGCCGTTGACGATCGTGAACGCCACCAGCACCCAGAGGACCAGCGCGGGGGCCACGGCCAGCACCACTGCGGCCACGAAGACCACCGCGCCGTAGTCGCGGACCAGCTTGGCCAGGCGTACCGGCAGCGAGGTCGAGGTGACCATGCTGGCCGCGTTCGGGCCGGACTGCATCACCGACGTGACCAGGTTGACCATCCAGGTGCCCGCGAAGGTCGCCACGAGCCAGGTAGGCGTCGACGGCTCCTGCGCCACGGCGGTGGCGGCCAGCGCGGCCACCAGGGCGATCTGTGCGGCCACGTCGCAGAGAATGTCGATCCGTCCGCCGGCCGGGCTGCCCTGGCCGGTCACCCGGGCGAGCTGCCCGTCGGCGCAGTCCAGGGAGTACGCGACCTGCCAGCCGATCAGGGCGAGCAGGCCGACCACCCAGGCCGGTACGTCCCCGTCGGCGACCGGCCCGGCGAGCGCCACGACGGTGACCGAGGTGGCCAGCCCGAGCACCAGGTTGGTGAGGGTGAGCGCGGTCGGGCGCAGCCCGAGGCGTTGCGCGACCAACGCGAAGACGGCCCCGAGCCACTGGCTGATCGACTCGCTGAACAGGCCGCCGCCCCGGTTCACCCGGTGGAAGTCGGCGACGGTGGGACGGGGGTCAGCCAAGCTGGTCGCGGATTGCACCGGCGTAGTCTGCCAGCCGCTCCCGCGTCTCGGTAGGCGACAGGGCCAGGTGCTCGAGGATCGTGTACCGGTCCGGTCGGGTACGCGGCGCGAACTGCACCGCCTCGATGAACTGGTCGTCGGTGAGCCCCACCTCGGCGGGCAGTCGGGGCAGACCGTGCCGGGCGAGGCAGGCCGACATCTCCCCGAAGCGGCGCAGGTCTCCGCGCAGCCAGGTGCAGAACAGCGCGCCCAGCCCGGCCAGCTCACCGTGCGAGGCGGTGCCGGGGAAGAGCGAGTCGACGGCGTGCATGATCTCGTGACAGCCGCCGCTGGACGGACGGCTGGTGCCGCAGACCGCCATGGCCAGACCGCTGGAGATCAACGCCTCGGCCAGCACGGTGACGAAGGCGTCGTCGGTCATGTCGCCGGGGTGGTTGAGCACCGCTTCGGCACCCGCCCGGGCCAGCGAGGCGGCCAGCCCGTCGACCGGTTCGCCGCGTACCCGCCGGGACAGCTCCCAGTCAGCCAGCGCGCTGATGTTGCTGATCACGTCGCCGATGCCGGCCCGGTTGTGCCGGTCCGGGCCGCTCTCCACGAAGTCCAGGTCGACGATCACCGCGATGGGGATGTGCACCCCGTAGGAGCCCTTGATCCCGTCGGTGATCAGGCTGGCCACCGGGGAGCCGATCCCGTCGTTGGCGAGGCTGGTCGCCACCGACACCATCGGCAGCCCGCGGCGGGTGGCCGCGTACTTGGCCACGTCGATGGTCTTGCCACCGCCGATGCCGACCACCGCGTCGTACGACCGGGCGCGGAGTTTGCCGCCCAGGTCGTCGGCGGCGTCGAGGGTCGCCCCGGCGACGGTGAACACGTCGGCCGAGCGCAGCGACGGTCGGATCAGCTCCGCGATCTGCGCGCCCTGACCCGGGCCGACGACCACCGCGACGTCGCCGCCGGCGGAGATCCGCCCGTCGGCGAGGATCGCGGCCAGGTCGGCGACCGCCCCGCGCCGCACGTCGATGTGCAGCGGGGTGAGGACGCTCCGAGCTAGTAGCGGCACGCGATCTCCCGTGCGCGGGCCAGGTCGGCGTGGTTGTCGACCTCGACCCAGGGGACGTCGCCGATGGGCGCCGCCCGCACCTCGCCGCCCCGGTCGGCGAACTCCTGGTAGCCGTCCTCGTAGTAGAGGTTCGGGTCCCGCCGCCAGGTCGCCTCCAGGGCGTCGGCCAGGGCGTCGGCGACCTGCGGCTCGATAAGCGTCGCGCCGATGTACTCCCCGTACGCCTCGCCCGGGTCCATGATCTTGGTGATCCGGGTGAGCTGGCCGGCGGCGTCGAAGGTGGTCTTCATCTCCTCCTCGGCCAGCGGCTTGAGGGTGTCCACCGCGAGCAGGATGCCCGGGCCGCGCTCGGCCAGCAGCGTCTTCTCGATGCTCACCGGGTGCACGGTGTCCCCGTTGACCAGCAGCACCCCGCGCGCGAAGTACTCCCGGGCCAGCCAGAGGGAGTAGGCGTTGTTCCACTCCTCGGCCTTGTCGTTGTGCACCAGGGTGAGCGTGACCCCGTACTTCTTCTCCAGGTCGGCCTGCCGCTCGCGGACCGCGTCCGCCGCGTAGCCGACCACGATCACGATGTCGGTGAGCCCGACCTCGGCCAGGTTGCCCAGCGCGATGTCCAGGATCGTCGTCTCGCCGTCCACCGGCACCAACGCCTTGGGCAGGGTGTCGGTGTACGGGCGCAGCCGTCGTCCCGCGCCGGCCGCGAGCACCATTCCGATCATCGCGACATCCTCCCTCGTCCTGCTCCCCGTCACCGCTGGAGGATAGCGCCGGCCGGCCGTGCCGCTCCGGCCAACCGGGTCAGCCGGGCAGCGCGGCCAGGTCGGCGAGCATGGTCAGCCGCTCCTGGGCGTCGAGCGCGTCGTACGGGCCGGCCGCCCGGCGGTCGGTCTCCAGCTCGATGGCCAGCCGCTCGGGGCCGGGAGGCAGGGCGGCGACGCTGGACGCGGTGTGCCCGGCGGCCGTCCAGGCGGCGGCGTGCGCGTCGGCCCGGTGGTAACGCAGCGTGCCGAGCCGGTTGAGCAGCAGGACGCCGGGCGGGGTGCCGTCCGGCTCGTGCGGGGGCGCCAGCGCCGCGAACGCCGACCCGTTGCGGTCGCCGTCGGCGTCGGCCAGCACCAGGGCGTACGTCAGCAGCCGGCCGAGCGCCGCCACCAGCCGCGTGACCCGTTCGTCGTGCCCGGCCCACAGTTCCTCGGTGACCTCGGCGTGCACCTGGTACAGCTCGGTGAGGAACGCGGCCCCCCGCTCGGTGGCGGAGAGGGACCCGTCCGGACGGCGGTGGAGCATGCCGTACGCCACCTGCTTGTCGACCGCCCGGCGGACCGCTACCGGGTCGGCGTAGCGGGTGATCGCCGCGAAACCCGGCCCGTCGACGGTGCCGCCCGGCGCGGCGAGCCGGGTGCGCAGGTCCACCAGGAAGCCGTTCGCCGTCGGCCCTCCGTACCGCTGGCTCAACTCGGCGCCGCCACCGTCGCGGCCGGCCAGCATGCCGGCGCGGAACGTCCGGTCCACGGCCGGGGCGAGCAGCCCGGCGATCCGGTACGGCGCCAGCTCGACGGTGTTCACCGATCGATCGACCGCAGGGTGGCGAAGCCCTCCTCCGCGATCCGCCGGATCAGACCGTCGTTGACGTCGCGGTTCTCGTCCAGCACTGTCACCTCGTGCTCGGCCAGCCAGCGGTACTCGGTGTGCTTGCCCGCCTCCAGCGTCGGGTGGTCGAGGTCGCCGTCCGCCCGGACCAGGAAGTCGTACTCGATGCGGGCCAGGCCGTCGTCGCCGACGTAGTGGTATTCGCCCACCTGACCGAGGACGTGCGAGACGTGCCACCCGGTCTCCTCGGTGACCTCCCGGCGCAGCGCCTCGTCGATTTCCTCGCCCGGTTCCAGGTGGCCGCCGACGACGTCCCAGCAGTTGGGAAACAGGCGCCGGTGGGGTGAGCGGCGCTGGAAGAAGATTCGGCCGTCGTGGTCGACGATCAGCGCGCCGGCGCAGCGCAGGGGCTCGGTGGACACGCTTCGACAGTAGCGAGCGGCCCGGCATCGCGACGATGCCCGGTCTTGTCCCGGAAACATCCACCGACGACCATGTGCGTACCGAATGCCACCGTCCCAAAGGGGTGATGTGTGATGCAGGTACGGGAAGCGATGTCCAGCCAGGTCCTCGTCGTCGGTCCGGAGCACACGCTGCGTCAGGCGGCCCGGATGATGTCGGCCCGCGGTGTCGGGTCGGCGGTCGTGATCGACCCCGAGTCCGAGGGAATCGGAATCATGACCGAACGCGATGTGTTGAAGGCCATCGGCGCGGGCCTCGACTGCGACACCGAACGCACCGGCGCCCACCTGACCTGGGACGTGGTCTACGCGGGGCCGGAGTGGACGGTCGCCGAGGCCGCCGCCGCGATGGCCCGCGGCGGCTTCCGGCACCTGGTGGTGCTCGACGGCCGGGAGGTGGCCGGGGTGATCTCGGTCCGCGACATCATGCGGGTCTGGGCCGAGAGCCAGGTGGCCGCCACGACCTGACCCGCGCGAGGTGTGCCAGGCCGGATCGACGGGTAAGGATCCCTCGCGGGCGCGGAGATTCCGTGGCCCGTGGGGGAGGGCCCGATGCGTGACGCGGAGCGCCTGGTCGAGCAGCAGTACGCGATGCTTCTACGGCGGGACGTGGCCCGACTGCCGGACCTGTACGCCCCGGAGGCGTTCTACGCCATGCCGGGTGTCACGGTCCGCCCGATCGAGCTGCCCGCGCTGCTGCGCACCTGGACGGGTGCCTTCGGGGATCTGCGGGTCGATCCGCTGGGCTCGGTGCGCACGTCCGGCGGCGCGGCAGTGGAGCTGCGCCTCAGCGGCACCCACACCGGCACGCTGCACTCGCCGTACGGCACCGTCGCTCCGACCGGCCGGTCGGTGAGCTGGGAGGTTGCCGACATCGTCCGGGCACGCCGGGGCCGGATCGTCGCGTGGCGCTCCTACTTCGACTGGAGCCAGCTCCTCGACGCGCTCGGCGTGCAGTTGGAGGGCCTTTCCCGCGCGCCGCAGCACGACTCGCTCGCACTTCCGGTCTGATCTGACGGCGACCGGCCGACCCGGGTCACCCGTCCCGGTGGCTCAGGATGCGGACATCGCCGTGCCGTCCGCGCGTCGCCCGCCGCCGCCCGTACGCTCAATATCCATGACCGCCGAGCAGCTGATCTCCTTTGCCCGTGGGGCGCCCTCGCTGGACATCGTCGATGTCGAGGGGCTCAAGGCCGCCGCCGTACGCGCCTTCGACGCCGACCCCGCGGGGGTCACGGCGTACGGCACCTCCGTCGGTTACCTTCCGCTGCGAAAGTGGATCGCCGAGAAGCACGGGGTCGAAGCCAACCAGGTGCTGGTCACCAACGGCTCGCTCCAGGCCGACGCCTTCCTCTTCGACCACCTGGTCCGTCCCGGCGACGCGGTGGTGGTGGAGCGTCCGACGTACGACCGCACGCTGCTCAACCTCCAGCGGATGGGCAGCGAGCTGCACGGCATCTCAGTCCAGCCCGACGGCCTGGACACCGCCGAGCTGCGCAAGCTGCTGGAGTCCGGGGTCCGCCCCCGGCTGGCCCACGTCATCCCGAACTACCAGAACCCGGCCGGCATGACCCTGTCGCTGGAGAAGCGCCGCGAACTGCTCGACCTGGCGGCCGAGTACGAGTTCACGATCTTCGAGGACGACCCGTACGCGGACATCCGCTTCCGCGGCGAGGCGCTGCCGTCGATGCTCTCGCTGGACACCCGCAACGTGGTCGTGCACGCGTCGAGCTTCACCAAGACCGTCTGCCCGGGCGTGCGGGTCGGCTATCTGGTCGGTCCGGCGGATCTGATCGCCGACATCGCCAAGAACGCGACGAGCCTCTACATCTCGCCCGGCATGGTGTCGCAGGCGATCGTGCACCAGTTCTGCGTCTCCGGGGACATCGACCGCTCGATCGAGACCGTCCGGTCGGCGCTGGGCGAACGCGCCCGGGTGCTGGCCGAGTCGCTGCGCCAGCACCTGCCGCAGGCCCGGTTCGTGGAGCCCGACGGCGGCTACTTCCTGTGGGTGGAGTTCCCCGAGGACGTGTTTGTCGATCAGCTCGCCCCGGCTGCGGCCGAGCGCGGTGTCGCAGTGGTCAAGGGCAGCGACTTCGTTCTCGACGGTGGGCGGCACGCCCTGCGGCTGGCCTTCTCGGCCGTGACGGCCGACAAGATCGACGAGGGTGTCCGCCGGCTGGCGTCGGCTGTCGAAGCCATTCGGAGCTGATTTTCTGTCGGGTTCCCGACAGAACGACGATGCCGGCCGTCCCGGGACTCCCCAGCGGGCGGCCGGCGGCTCACAATGCTGCGAGCGTCACCCGTCAGGTGCAGCGAGGGTCACCCCGCCGCCACCGCGGGCCACGCGTGCAGCACAACCCCCGCCCCCACGGGCGCCGGGTGGGCCGTGTCGTCCTTCACCCCCCGATGCGGCCCGGCCCGCCCGGCGCCGCACCCGCGACCGCCGTCACACCTGCCGGTGGCGACCATCGGCGTAGCCTGCAAGCCGCAGGCGAGCGCGGGGAGGTGTCGCGATGACGGATCGGGCAGAGCAGGGCCGGACGGCCCCGCTGAACACGTCCCGGGTGCTGCGACCCCGGGCCTGGCCGTCCCCGGTCCGGGCGGTGACCAGGATGCTCAACGCCGACGGATCGCCGCCCACTCCGGCCCCCACCGGCACCGGCCGCAGCGGGGTGGTCGACTGCGCGCTCTACATCGACGGCAAGCGGCAGCCCGGCGACTGGACCTACGCGGAGGCGCTGGAGGCGGCACGCCGCGAGGAGCACGGCTTCGTCTGGATCGGGCTGCACCAGCCGGAGCTGGCCGAGATGACCGCCATCGCCGAGACGTACGGCCTGCACGAGCTGGCCGTCGAGGACGCGGTGAAGGCCGAGCAGCGACCCAAGCTGGAGCGGTTCAACGACGTCAGCTTCCTGGTCCTGCGCACCGCCCGCTACTGCGAGCACACCGAGCTGACCGAGACCTCCGAGGTCGTCGAGACCGGCCAGGTGATGCTCTTCATCGGCCCGAACTTCCTGATCAGTGTCCGGCACGGGGACGCCTGCCGGCTCTCCCCGGTCCGCGCCGACCTGGAGACCAAGCAGGAGTTGCTGCTCCAGGGCCCATGGGCGGTGGCGTACGGCGTGACCGACCGGGTGGTCGACCTCTATCTGGAGGTGGCCGAGCAGCTCGAGGACGACCTGGATCAGCTGGAGGCCGAGGTATTCGACCGCAACAGCCACGGCCGGATCCAGCGGATCTACCAGATGAAGCGGGAGCTGGTGGAGTTCAAGCGTGCGGTGGTCCCGTTGCAGCGGCCGCTGATGAACCTGACCTCCCAGGTCAACCGCGACGTGCCCAAGGAGATCCGCAAGTACTTCCGGGACGTGCAGGACCACCTGAGCCGCACCGTCGAGCAGGTGAACTCGTACGACGACCTGCTGAACTCGATCCTCCAGGCGCGGCTCGCCCAGGTCACCGTCGACCAGAACAACGACATGCGCAAGATCGCCGCGTGGGCGGCCATCGCCGCGGTCTGGACCTCCATCGCCGGCGTCGAGGGCATGAACTTCGACAACATGCCCGAGCTGAAGATGACGTACGGCTATCCGGTGGCCCTGGCCCTGATGCTCGGTGTCTCCCTGGCCCTCTACCGCTGGTTCCGCCGCAACGGCTGGCTCTGACCCGCGAAAGCGCCGGCGAGCGGGGTGAACCCGCGTCGCCGGCGCTCGCTGCGTTGCTGTGCCGGGGGTCAGCGGCGGCCGTTGGTGCGGGCGGTGTCCTTGCCCAGGGCCTTGGTGAGGTCGTCGGTCGGGCGCCCGGAGACGTCAGTGGCTCCCTCGGCGACCGACGGGACCTTGTCGGTCGGGCGGACACTGCTCGGCTTGGCCGTGCCGGTGGTGCTGGCGCTGTCGCCGCCGGCCACCGCCGAGCTGCCGGCGCCGGTCATCCCGGTCATGGCGGAACCGTCGGTCCCCTTGGTCGCGCCCGGGGCGGCAGGCGTACGCACCTCGATCGAGTCGACCTCGTCGCGCATCGGCTCCAGGGTGCGGGTCGGGTCGTACTCGGCCCACTCCTGCTGCTCCCGGCGGCGACGCAGGGCGACAGCGCCGGCCAGGCCCGCGATGGCGCCCGCGGCCAGCAGGCCGGTCATCATCGAGCCGCGACGGCGCGGCTGCTTCTTCTTACCGGTGATCCGCATGGTCTTCGACTTGGCCTTCCTGGTCAGCGGCCCTGCCTGCGTGGCGCCGTCCCGGGCCGCCGCCGCCAGCGGTGCCAGCGTGGTGAGTGTGGTTCCCCAGCCGGTCGACGCGCGGTCGCGCACCTTCACCGCGGCCGGCCCGACATAGCCCCGGGCCACCTGGACCCGCGGACCGACAGTCGCGCCCGCGCCCTTGGCGGCGTGGTTGGCTGCCTGCATCAGGTGGCTGATGCTCTGGTTCAGCTCTGCCTTGGCGAGCTGGCCCTGGGACTGACGCCGCCCGATTCCAAACACGGTCCTACCTCCTGGGAGTTGTTCCTTCGTCATCCTCCACCTTCGGATGCCTCCGCGATGCCAGATCGGGCACATGGGAGGATCCGCATGGAACTGACCAACGAGTGAGGAGTACCCGTGGCCGAGGCTGTCTACGCCACCCTGCACACCAACGCTGGCCCGATCCGGCTGGAGCTCTTCGAAAACCACGCTCCGAAGACGGTCCGCAACTTCATCGACCTGGCCGAGGGCAACCGGGAATACACCGACCCGCGCACCGGTCAGCCGGGCAGTGGGCCGTACTACGACGGCACCATCTCGCACCGCGTGATCAGCGGTTTCATGGTTCAGATGGGCGACCCGACCGGCACCGGTCGGGGCGGGCCGGGCTACAAGTTCGCCGACGAGTTCCACCCGGAGCTGCGCTTCGACCGGCCGTACCTGCTGGCGATGGCGAACGCCGGACCGGGCACCAACGGTTCGCAGTTCTTCATCACGGTGTCCCCGACCCCGCACCTCAACAACCGGCACACCATCTTCGGTCAGGTCGCCGACGAGGAGTCGGTGAAGGTCGTCGACTCGATCGCCAACACCCCGACCGGCCCGAGCGACCGTCCGCTGCAGGACGTCGTCATCGAGCGGGTCGAGATCGAGCGGTCTGCCGCCTGACGAACCCGCGAGGTACCTTTGCTCGCATGATTGAGCGCTCCGGAGCACCGCGCCGGCCAGCGTCGGTGAGCCGCGCGGTGGCGGACGGAGGACCGGCCCGGTGAGCGAGTCCCCGCCGACCACCCCGGTCTGCTACCGGCACCCTGGCCGGGAGACCTACGTCCGGTGCACCCGCTGCGACCGGCCGATCTGTCCGGACTGCATGCGGGAGGCGTCCGTCGGGCACCAGTGCCCGGAGTGCGTCAACGAGGGCCGTCGCACCGTCCGGCCGGCACGTACCGCCTTCGGTGGTGGTACGGCCGGCCGGCACGGCTACGTCACCAAGGGCATCATCGCCCTGAACGTGCTGGTCATGCTGCTGTCCATCGCCTCCGACCGGGGCGGGGACGCCGCGCTCGGCGGCTCCGGCTTCGGCGGGCTGATGGGCGGCGGGACCCCGCTCACCAACTGGGGTTCGGTGCTCGGGCTGGCGGTCCTCCCCGACGGCACGCTCGGCGGCATCGCCGAGGGCCAGTGGTATCGGCTGATCACCGCGATGTTCCTGCACTACGGCGTGATCCACCTGCTCCTCAACATGTGGGCGTTGTGGGTGCTCGGCCGGTCGCTGGAGGCCAACCTCGGGCCGCTGCGCTTCGGCGCGCTCTATCTGGTCGCGGGCCTCGGCGGCAACGTGGCCGCCTATCTGTTCAGCGCCCAGAACTCGGCGACGGCCGGCGCGTCCACTGCCGTCTTCGGCCTCTTCGCCGCGCTGATCATCATCGAGCGCAAGCTCGGCCGGGACATCTCCCAGGTGATCCCGATCCTGGTGATCAACCTGGTGTTCACGTTGACAGTGCCGGGCATCTCCATCCCCGGGCACCTCGGCGGCCTGGTGGTCGGCGGCGCGATGGCGGCGGTGCTCGCGTACGCGCCGCGTGGTCGGCGCACGCTGGTGCAGGCCGTGGGCGGCGCGGTCATCCTGTTGATCCTGCTCGGCCTGGTCCTGTTCCGCACCGCGCAACTGTTGAGCTGACGCTCAGGGGTGTCGGCGGGCGGCGCGCAGCTCGGCGGCCACCTCCTCGGGGGTGGCACCGAGGTCGTACCTGCCGAACAGGTGCAGCGACTCGCCCGCGTCGATCTCCAGGACCTCGCCGGTCAGTCCCCACCGCTGCCGGCGGTCCACGGTGATCGCCTCGACCGTCGGCCACGGCAGCAGCCGCCGGCCGGCGAAGCCGTGGATGACGGTGAGCCCCGCCGGATCGACGGTCAGGCGGACCGGCGCGACCAGGTCCCGTACCGCCCAGGCGGCCAGCGCGGCGGCGGCCACACCGGCCACGACCAGCCGGATCGGGTCGCCGTCGGCGAAGAGCAGACCGAGGGCGACCAGCAGGACCGCGCCGGCCAGCTTGGCCACCGGCAGGTTCGTCGGCACCCGCCACTGCCGCACCGGGGAGATCTCGTCCACCCGCCCAGCATGCCAGCGGTCGGCGGATGCCGGGAGTAGCGGCACCTCGGCCCGTGGGCGGACGAGGGTTCCACGGACGACGTAGGATCGGGGCAGCCCAAGTTACCGGGGAGTAAACATGAGTGACGCGGTCATCGTCGGCGCGGTACGCACCCCGGTCGGGCGGCGCAAGGGCAGCCTCGCCGGTGTCCACCCGGTCGACCTGTCGGCGCACGTGCTGCGCGCCCTCGCCGAGCGCACCGGCCTGGACCCGGCGCAGGTCGATGACGTCTTCTGGGGCTGCGTGTCCCAGGTCGGCGAGCAGTCCTGGAACATCGCCCGCAACGCGGTGCTCGCCGCCGGCTGGCCCGAGACGGTGCCCGGCACCACGCTGGACCGGCAGTGCGGCTCCAGCCAGCAGGCCCTGCACTTCGCCGCCGCGACAGTCCTCTCCGGCCAGGCCGACCTGGTGGTCGCCGGCGGTGTGGAGTCGATGACCCGGGTGCCGATGGGCTCCAGCGTGGCGGGCGGCATGCCGTTCAGCGACCAGCTCCGCGCCCGCTACCGGGGTGTCGAGGGCTTCGCCGACGACGCGCCGCTGCCGTTCAACCAGGGCGTCGGGGCCGAGCTGATCGCCCGCCGGTGGCGCCTCTCGCGTACGCAGCTCGACGAGTTCGCGCTCGCCAGCCACGAGAAGGCCGCCGCCGCGCAGGACGCCGGGGCGTTCGACCCCGAGCTGACAGCGGTGCCGCTCGCCGATGGTGGCAAGTTCAGCGCCGACGAGGGCATCCGTCGGGACACCTCGCTGGACAAGCTCGGTGAACTGGCCACCCCGTTCCGCGCCGACGGCGTGGTCACCGCCGGGTCCGCGTCCCAGATCTCCGACGGCGCCGCCGCGCTCGCGGTGACCACGTCCGACTGGGCCAGCCGGCACGGTCTGCGCCCGCTGGCCCGCATCCACACCGCGGTGGTCGCGGCCGACGACCCGGTCACCATGCTCACCGCGCCCATCCCGGCCACCGCGAAGGCGCTGCGCCGCGCGGGGCTGGGCATCGAGGAGATCGGGGTGTACGAGGTGAACGAGGCGTTCGCCCCGGTGCCGCTGGCCTGGCTGGCGGAGACCGAGGCGGACCGGGAGCGGCTCAACCCGCGCGGTGGCGCGATCGCCCTCGGGCACCCGCTCGGTGGCTCCGGCGCCCGGATCATGACCACGATGCTCCAGCACATGCGGGACAACGGGCTCCGCTACGGCCTGCAGACCATGTGCGAGGGCGGCGGCATGGCCAACGCCACCATCGTCGAGCTGCTCTGACCCGGCGACCCGCCGTCGGCCGGAACCGTCGGGCCGGTCTGACCCGCCGGCTCGGCCGCCAGCCCGAGGAGCACCGCGGAAATGGTCTCGCCCCGGTCAGGCACGCCGCCTAGGGTGCCCATCGTGACGACGATCGCCGACGAGCGCGCCCCCGACTGGTCCAGCGTGCAGTGGCAGCAGGAGGCCCGATCCTGGGTCGACGAGCAACTCGGCAACGCCGGTCGCCGGGCCACCGGGCCTGTCGAGCCCCGCGTCCGGCCGTGGTCGCTGGTCTGGCGGGTGCCGACCGACGGTGGGCCGGTCTGGTTCAAGGCCAACAACCGGGGCACGGTCCACGAGGCGGTCCTCATCGCGATGCTGGCCGGGTTGACGCCCGAGCGGGTGCTGACCCCGATCGCCGTGGACCGGGAGCGGGGCTGGTCGCTGCTTCCCGACGGCGGCGAGTCACTGCGGGACGTGCTGGGCCGCGACCCCGACCTGGCGCACTGGGAACGGGCGTTGCCCGGGTACGCGGCCCTCCAACTCGCCACCACGCCGCACGCCGACGAGCTGGTCGCCCTCGGCGTACCGGACCACCGCCCGGAGGTGCTGCCCGGACTGCTCGCCGGACTGCTCGACGATCGCGATTCGCTGCGCGTCGGCGCGGAGGGCGGGCTCGCCGTCGAAACGTACGAGCGGTTGCGGGCGGAGGTTCCGGCGTACGCGCAGCGGTGTCGCCGGCTCGCGGACATCGGCATCCCGGCGACCGTTCAGCACGACGACCTGCACGACGGGAACGTCTTCGCCGGGCCGGCCGGGTACCGCTACTTCGACTGGGGCGACGCCTCGGTGGCGCACCCGTTCGGCACGCTGCTGGTGACCCTGCGCTCCATCCGGTACGCCAGCGCGTTGTCGGCGGACGACGCCAGCCTCGCCCGGCTGCGCGACGTGTACCTGGAGTCGTGGACCGACCGCTACGACCGCCGTACCCTCGTCGAGGCCGCCGACCTGGCCATGAACCTGGGCGCGGTGAGCCGGTCGCTCTCCTGGCAGCGGGCCCTGGACACGGCCGACCCGGCCCGGGCGGAGTACGCCGAGGCGGTGCCCGGATGGCTCGCCGAACTGTTCGCCGCCTCCCCTCTTGCGCCCGAAGGCTGACCGACATCCGTCCCGGTCGGAAGTCGGACAGGCGGTGCGACGCGCCGCGTGGAACTTCCAAAATTCCGACGTGACCCACGTCACCGGTGCGGGGACGTCGTTGGGCAGGTCATGGACGTCTTCTCTCGAACGTTCCTCCCGGCCGCCACCGAGGCCGGCCTGGCCGTACAGACGGTGAGCCGGCACATGCCGGTCTTCCGCCGCTGCGTGGGCTCGGGTGACGCCACCATCCTGGTCACCCGGTGCAGCCGCCCCGACCGTCCGGTCACCGGCGACTACCTGTTGCTGCTCACCCACCGCCGACTGGTGGTGACCCAGCAGACGAGGCTCCTGCACCGGCTGCGCCTGCACCTCAACACCGAGCTGCGCGAGCTGAGCAACGTCACCTGGAGCCCGGACCCCCGGCTGGGGTCGGTCGAGCTGGCCGCCACCGCGATCGACGGGATCCGCGAGCGGTTCCTCATCCGCACCAGCCACCCGAAGCAGGTGTGGCAGCTCGACGCGCTGCTCAACCACGCGTTCCGGACCCGCCTGCGGGCACCCCGCGAACGGATCGTCGCCACCATCGGTGACGCGCCGGCCGCCGTCCGACCCAGCGCGTTCCGCCCCGCCGTGGCGCGCTGACGCCCGGCGGGCCGGTCGCCGTTCACGTCTCCTTTACCGAACTCGAACACGCACCGATCGCGCCGAACCGACCGGGTCGGCAATCATGGGCCGGTGACAGTCGAACCGCCGCACCGCGGGCTCGTCCTCGTGGTCGAGGACGAGCCGGCCATCGCCGACCTGGTCCGGCTCTACCTCACCCGCGACGGGTTCGGCGTCCACCTCGAACGCGACGGTGAGGCCGGCCTGAGCGCCGCCCGCCAGCTGCGGCCGGTCGCCTGCGTCCTGGACATCGCCCTGCCCGGTCTCCCCGGCACCGAGATCTGCCGCCGGTTGCGCGAGGCCGGTGACTGGACGCCCGTCATCTTCCTCACCGCCCGCGACGACGAGGTGGACCGGATCGTCGGCCTGGAGCTGGGCGCCGACGACTACGTGACGAAGCCGTTCAGTCCGCGCGAGCTGGTCGCCCGGGTCCGCGCGGTGCTGCGCCGCACCGCCGGTGGCCCCGAGGGCGCGGAACGACAGCGCATCGTCGGCCCGGTGACCCTCGACCCGGCCCGGCGGACGGTCACCGCCGGCGGCGTACCGGTGCAGCTCACCTCCACCGAGTTCGACCTGCTGGCGCATCTCATGGCCCGGCCGGGCCGGGTCTTCACCCGGGAGGAGTTGCTGGCCGGCGTCTGGGGTTACGCCGCGCACGCCGGGACCCGCACGGTGGACGTGCACGTCGCGCAGGTGCGGGCGAAGCTCGGCCCGGCCAGCGTCATCCGTACCCACCGGGGCGTGGGGTACGCGGTCGATGCCTGAGCAGCCCGTGCGCGCCGAGTCGCCGACCATGGCACTGCCGGTGGTCGGTGCCCGCCCGCCGGCCGCACCCCGGCGCAGCCGTCTCGGCCGCACACTCACCGCCCGCGCGGTGCTGGTCACCTGCGCGGTGGCACTGGTGTCGGTGCTCGTCACGGCAATCGTCGCGGTGCCACTGGCGATCCGCGGCGCGGAGCGACGCGACCAGCAGGCGCTCGCCGCGCAGGCCCGACTCGCCGCCGAGGTGCTGCGCACCCGGCTGGACCGGGGTCGCACCGTCGACGAGGAGCGGCTCATCCAGCAACTGCGCGACCAGGGCATCGACGCGTACCTGATCCGGCGCGGGACCGTCGACCGGTCGGGTCTGCCGCCGCGCGTGGTGCAGCGGATCGGGCAGGGCCGCAACGTGTCGGCCCGCCGCCCGGTCAACGGCCACCGCGCCCTGGTGGAGGGCCGGGCGCTGCCCGGCGGCAACGGGGTGGTGCTGTCCCGCGCCTCCTCGAACGGGTTGTGGGCGCAGGTGCTGCTCAGCCTCTGGTTGCCGCTGCTGGCCGGGCTGGCCGCCGGCGTGGTGGCCGGCCTCCTGCTGGCCCGCCGACTGGCCCGACCGATCCGCGTCGCGGCCACCGCCGCCGCCCGACTGCGGGCCGGAGACCGCGCCGTCCGGGTGCCTGTCGAACCGCCGGACGAGGTCGCCGACCTGGCCGAGGCGCTGAACGGGTTGGCGGCGGCCCTGACCACCAGCGAGGGCCGGCAGCGTGAGTTCCTGCTCTCCGTCTCGCACGAGCTGCGGACCCCGCTGACCGCGATCCGGGGGTACGCCGAGGCGCTGGCCGACGGTGTCATCGACGCGGACGGCACCGCCGACACCGGCCGGACCATGCTGGCCGAGGCCCAGCACCTGGACCGCCTGATCGGCGACCTGCTGGCGTTGGCCCGGCTGGAGGCCGCCGACTTTCCGCTGGAGCCGGTGCCTGTCGACCTGACCCGGCTGGCCGCCGACGCCGAGCCGACCTGGTCGGGTCGGTGCGCCGCGGTGGGTGTGTCGTTCCGCGTGGAGACGCCCGGTCAGCCGGTGTCCGCGTACACCGATCCGGGTCGCATCCGACAGGTGCTGGACGGGCTGCTGGAGAACGCGCTGCGGGTCGTACCCCCGGGGGCGCCGGTGGTGCTCGCGGTCCGGCCGGTCGGTCCGGACCCGGCGGCCGGCGGTGTGCTGGAGGTCCGCGACGGCGGGCCCGGCTTCACCGACGACGACCTGGCGGTGGCGTTCGAGCGGGGGGCGTTGCACGAGCGCTACCGGGGGGTGCGCAAGGTGGGCAGCGGGCTGGGCCTGGCACTCGCCGCCGGGCTGGTCCGGCGGCTGGGCGGCGAGATCGTCGCGGGCCACGCGCCCGAGGGTGGCGCCGCCTTCACGGTCCGGCTGCCCGGTGATCCTTACCTGACCCGAACATCGGCCTGACGGTCCGCTCGTCCGCGCGGGGAAGGCTGAGGGCTCCACGGACGAGAGGGAGAGTCATGCCACGTTGGGGATTCGTCACCGGCACCACGGCACTGCTCGCGGCGGTCGCGCTCGGGGTCAGCGGCTGCGGCGCGGCCGAGGTGGCCAGCCAGCCCGCGCGGGACGCCGCGGTCGAGGTCGCCGCCGCGATGGGTGTGGAGGGCCAGGCGCTGACCGCGATGGGCTTCGACGCCACCGACCTGGACGTGCAGACCGTCGCCGCCCCGGCCACTCCGACGCCGGGTGCCTCCCCGACGGCTCGCGACAAGGACCGGCAGAAGCGCGGCGAGGAGTGGCGCAAGCGTCACCAGGCCCGCGTGCAGTTGCGCAAGAACACCCTGCACGGCGAGGCGGTGGTGCAGACCAAGGACAACGGTACGCAGACCGTGGCCGTGCAGCGCGGCGAGGTGACCGCCATCGCCGGCGACTCGATGACCGTCAAGTCCACCGACGGGTTCACGATGACCTGGACCTTCGGCGACGACCTGCGGGTCGTCGAGCGACGCGCGACGGTGCAGCCGAGCGAGGTCAAGGTCGGCGCGAAGCTCGGCGTCGCCGGTGCCAAGGACGGCGACAAGGGCGTCGCCCGGCTCATCCTCATCCCGCGCGACAAGTGAGCGACGGGCCCCCGGGTGTACGCCCGGGGGCCCGTCCCTGCGCGGCTGCGCCCGAGCGGCAGGCGATCAGCGGCCGGGCGGCAGGGCGTAGCCCACGTAGCCGCGGAACTCCAACCGCCAGCCGGCCGGGACCAGCTTGGCGCAGGCCGGCTGACTGCCGGTGCAGACGATCGCGTCCATCGAGGCCGGGTCGGCCGGCGGCCGCTCGGGCAGAACCGACTGCAACGACACCAGGTCCGGCGAGCCACCGTCCGGCTGGCGCAGCAGCAGCCACCACGGGTACTCCCAGTTGTCGTTCTGCTCCACCAGCCCGATCCGCCGCGCGCCGCTGTCGCGGACCGCTGTCGCGGCCCATTGGAACTCGTCGGCCCACTGTGGCCGGCGCAGGAACCGGGTGTCCCAGTCCGAGGTGGTGAAGACCGAGCCGGAGCCGACGAGCCGGCGCGGGAAGCCGTACGACAGCGCCAGCACCCCGGCCAGCGCCGAGGTGGCCAACACGGCGACGGTCGCCACGGTGGCCACGGCCTGCCGCCGTGCCGGCACTGAGGGCTCCGGGTTCGTGTGGCGGCGCAGGAGCGCGTCCAGCCACAGGCCGGCGAGCGGCACGGCGAGGACCAGGGCGTAGAGCAGCAGTCGGTTGCCCCACGGCTGCCACTTGAGCATCGACGTGTGCAGCAGCACGGTGGTCAGCACCACCACGGCGTACGAGCGCAGCGGCCCCACCGGCCCGAGGTCGAGCCGACGCGGGCGGACGAGCGCGACAAGTGTGCCGAGCACCGCGAGCGCCCCGGCGATCGGGAACGCCACCCGGTCCTCGTCCGGGTACCAGGCGGGCACCGGAAAGACCTCCCGACCGAAGGTGATCGCCCGGTCCTGGGGGTCGACACCCAGCACGTCCGCGCCCTCGATGATCGCGTCCGCGCTGGCGCTGCGCAGCGGCGCCAACGGCGTGTCGAACGCCGTGTGCCCGATCCGCAGGGCGTTGACCAGGATCGACGCCGGATCGTGCCGTTCCATCGGGATCGACTCCCGCAGCCGCGGGGGGCCCAGCGGATTCCCGAACTCGGCGGTCACCCGGGTCAGGAACGGGCCGACCACCAGCGCCGCCACCACCAGGATCAGCGCTGAGCCACCGACGACGCGAACCACCGAACCGACTGACCGAACGCGACCGGCGGCCGGCGCGCGACCGGCGGCCGGTGCGCGACCGGCGGCCGGTGCCCGGTCGGCCAGGGCCAGCCGGAGCTGGGCCAGGCCCCACAGCACCAGCAGCGGGCCCACCGCGAGCAGGCCACTGGTCTTGGTCACCGCCGTCAACCCGGTGGCCGCGCCCAGGCCGAGCAGCGTCCCCCAACCGGTCCGCCGACGCAGCCCGTCCAGGGCGAGGGTCGCCGCGCACGCCACCCACGCCGCGCAGACCAGGTCGGTCTGCGTGCTGGTCGCCTGTAGCACCACCATCGGCGTGGTGGCCAGCACGAATGCGGTGATCAACTGAGCCCGCCGGCCGCCGCCGAGCTGCGCGGTGATCCGCGCTACCACCAGCAGGCAGAGCACCCCGGCGGCCCACTGCACCAGGTTGTGCAGCGCGTCGGAGCCGGTGAGCAGGCGCAGGTGCAGGAGCAGGTACTCCGCGCCGGGTGGGATGGTCACCTGCCGGTGGATGGCGGTGGGCCAGAAGTCCAGGTCACCCTGGGCCACCCAGTGCTCGACCTTGGGCAGGTGGTAGGTCTGCGAGTCGAAGTTGTTCGGCTCGGCCAGCAGCGCGACAAGCAACTCCAGCAGCACCAGTCCGCCGATGCCACCGCCGAGCAGTCGCTCGCCCCGACTCGCCGGGCCGTCGCGGCCGGCATCTCGGCGGGCGGAGTGTCCCGGTGCCAGCGCAGGCCCACCGCCGTCGCGGTGGCGAGCAGGAAGAGCAGCCAGGCGGCGACGAACGCCGGCCGGGTCAGCGCGTGCAGCGCGCCGAGCACCTCGACGACGAGCACCCCGTACGCCCCGGCGACCACTGCCGCGCGCACCGCGGCGAGTCGTGACGGCCCCACCGCGTCGGCCCCGCGGGGCTTCGTCGCGACCGTGAGCAGGAGCAACGAGGCGGCGGGGAGCACCGCGAGCAGGGAGCCGGCAGCCGACATGGCCGGAAGTAAACACCATCTGGCTGAATCGTCGCGCCGGTTGTCCGACGGTGGCGGCAACCGTCGGCCTGACCAGTCGGGCTAGGCTATGCCCGACGTGTCGTCGCCCCCGTGGAGATTCCCGTGAAGCTCTCGATCCTCATGCCTGTCTACAACGAGGAAGAACGCATCGCAGACGCCCTCAAGCAGGCGTTGGCGGTTGACTACCCCTGCGAGATCGAGTTGGTCGTTGTCGACGACGGCAGCCGGGACGGCACCGGCGAGGTCCTCGGTCGCGTCGACGACGCCCGCCTGCGGGTCATCACCCACCCGCGCAACGCGGGCAAGGGCGCGGCCATCAAGACGGCGGTGGACAGCGCGGAGGGCGACTTCATGGTCATCCTCGACGCCGACCTTGAGTACGACCCGCAGGACATCCCGAAGCTGCTCGACCCGGTGCTCGACGGGCGGGCCACGGTGGTCTACGGCAACCGCACCTTCGGCAGCCACAGCGCCTACAGCTTCTGGTACGTGATGGGCAACAAGGGCGTCACGATGGCGGCCAACGTCCTCTTCAACTCGTACATCGGCGACCTGGAGACCTGCTTCAAGCTGATGCCTGTGGAGCTCTACCGGTCGCTGGAGGTGCGCTCGCGGGGCTTCGGCATGGAGGCCGAGGTGACCGGCAAGCTGCTGCGCCGCAAGATCCGCCCGTACGAGGTGCCGATCAGCTACCGGGCGCGGGGCCGCGAAGAGGGCAAGAAGATCACCTGGAAGGACGGCGTCGAGGCGATCTGGATCCTCGGTCGCGAGCGCGCTCGCCGCCGTCCCGCCGTGTCATCCGCGCGCTGATCCCAGGAACGCGCCGATCGTCCGCCGCAGACCTGCGGCGTCCAGGCCGTGCCAGCGGGCGTGGTCGGCGGCATCGCCGTAGCGCCGCAGATCGGTCCGGCCCACCCCGAGCGTGAGCAGCCGGTGCGGCACGTCCGCCAGGGCGTGCCCGACGACCGCGCTCGACGTCCCCGCCAGGTACGGCTCGACCAGCACCACGTCCGTCCCGGCCAGCGCCCGCAGCCCGGCCGTGTCGAAGGGCCGGGGGGTGTGGGTGTACGCGACCGTCACGTCCATTCCCTCGGTCGCGTCGAGCGTGGTGTCGAGCATCGGCCCGACGGCAACCACGAGAGGTGCGTCCGGCCCGCCCCGCCGCAGCACCCGTAGTCGGTCGGCGTCCGGATACGCCTCGGCGTTGCGCTGCTCGGTGAGCCGCAGGTAGACCGGATCGTCGCCCGCCGCGGCGTCCCGGAGCAGCGGCGCGACCTCGTCCGGGTGACCGGGCACCCGCACGGTCCAGCCGTCGCCGAGCGAGTCGAACAGCGCCACGTCACCTGGTGACTGGTGCGTGCGGCCCTCCTCCGCGGCGTCGTACGAGGCGCCGATGCTGACCAGCACCGCGCTCACGCCCTGGTGGCCCAGATCCAACTTGATCTGCTCGTACGCCCGGTCGACCAGGAACGTCGCGTACGAGTGCACGATCGGGCGCAGCCCGGTCAGAGCGAGGCCGCCGGCCACGCCGATCATCAGTTGCTCCCGGATGCCGACGTTGAGCACCCGGTCCGGGTGCCGCCGGCCCGCCGGGGCGAACTGGCTGACCGAGATGTCGGCCAGCACGAGGGCGGTGCGAGGGTCCTCGTCGAGCAGGGCAGTGGTGGTGTCGATGAAGGCGGTACGCATGACTGTCATCCCTTGCTCTCGACGCGGGCGACCACCAGGTGCGGCTGTCCCGGCCGGTGCCCGGTCAGGGCCGCGTACAGGGCGGTGTGGTCCCGGCCGTCGACCGTGTCGGCGGTCCACCCGTTGACGGTGAACCGACCGGCGATGCCACCCGCCCAGCCGTGACTGGCCGACGAGTTGTCCACCACGATCGCGGTGAGGCTGTCCAGACCGGTCGCACCCGCGTAGGCGATCGCCTCGTGGTTGGACCCCTCGTCGAGTTCGGCGTCGCCGAGCAGCACATACACCCGGGGGGTGAGCAGGCCCTGCGCGCGCAGGCCGAGGGCGGTGCCGACGCCCAACCCCAGCCCGTGGCCGAGCGAGCCGGAGCTGATCTCCACGCCTGGCACCAGCACCCGGTCCGGGTGGTGGCCGAGCCGGCTGTCCGGCCCGCCCAGGTCGTCGAGCCAGGCTTCCGGGATGAACCCGTGTGCGGCGAGCGCCGCGTAGTACGCGGCCGGCCCGTGCCCCTTGGAGAGCAGGAACCGGTCCCGGTCCGGGTCGTCGACGGTGTCAGGGGTGACCCGCAGCACCCGGTCGTAGAGGACCTGGATCACGTCGATTGTCGAGTGGGCGCTCGGCGCGTGTTTCTCGTCGCCGGTCAACCGCCGGATCAGGCCGGGGAGCCTGGCACTGCTGTCGGTGGTGAGTGTGGTTGCCATGCCACTAGCGTGTGAGTTGAAGTGCACTTCATTTCAAGGACCGTGATGCAGGACTCATTGACCATCGGCGAACTCTCCGTCCGCTCCGGCGTGGCGCCGTCGGCGCTGCGCTACTACGAGCGGCTCGGTCTGATCCGCGCCGATCGCACCGGCGGAAACCAGCGCCGCTACGCCCGCGCCGAACTGCGGCGGGTCGCCTTCATCCGGATCTCCCAGCAGGTTGGCGTCTCGCTGGACGAGATCCGCGAGGCGTTGGAATCGCTGCCCGGCGGCCGTACGCCCAGCCCGCAGGACTGGGAGCGGCTCTCCGCGAGCTGGCGCGGCCGCCTGGACGAGAGGATCCGGCTGCTCACCAAGCTCCGCGACGACCTGGACGGCTGCATCGGCTGCGGCTGCCTGTCCCTGCAACGCTGCACCCTCTACAACCCGGAGGACACGCTGGCCGGCGAAGGTCCCGGCGCCCGCCTCATGCTGCCCCGCGCCTCACCCGACGGTGAGTAGCACCTTGCCGACGTGGTCGCTCGACTCGACCAGCCGGTGCGCCTCGGCAGCCTCGGCCATCGGCAGCCGCCGGTCCACCACCGGGCGGACCGCGCCGGCCTCGACCAACGGCCACACCTCATCGCGTACGCCCCGGACGATCTCCGCCTTCTCGGCCAGCGGTCGGGAGCGCAGCGCGGTCGCCGCGACGCTCGCCCGCTTGGCCAGCAATGCCCCGAGATCCAGCTCGGCCTTGCGACCACCCTGCATCCCGATCACCACGAGCCGGCCGCCGGTCGCCAGTGCGGCGACGTTCCGGCCCAGGTAGGACGCGCCGACGATGTCGAGGATGACGTCCGCGCCGTGACCGTCGGTGACCTTGCGGACCTCCTCGACGAAGTCCTGCTCCCGGTAGTCGATCGTGTGCGCCGCGCCCAGCTCGCGCAGGCGGGGGTGCTTGGCCGCGCGGGCGGTCGCCAGGACTGTGGCGCCCAGGGCCGCCCCGAACTGGATCGCGAACGTGCCGATCCCGCTGCCCCCGCCGTGCACCAGCAGCGTGTCACCCGAGCCGAGTCGGCCCGCCCCCACCACGTTCGACCAGACCGTGCAGGCCACCTCCGGCAGCGCCGCGGCGTCGACCAGGTCGACGCCGGCCGGCACCGGCAGCAGCTGCCCGGCGGGCACTGCGACGCGCTCGGCGTACCCGCCGCCGGCCAGCAGCGCACAGACCTCCTGGCCGACGGCCCAACCGGTCACCTCCGGCCCGATCGCGTCGATCACCCCGGAGCACTCCAACCCGAGGTACGCGGGCGCACCCGGCGGCGGCGGATAGTGCCCCTGCCGTTGCAGCAGGTCGGCGCGGTTCACTCCGCTGGCCCGCACCGCGACGATCACCTCGCCCGGGCCGGGTTCCGGGTCGGGGACCTCGGCCCACACCAGCGCGTCGGGTCCACCGGGCTGCGGAACGGTGATGGCTCGCATGGCCTCAGTCTTACCCGATGCGCCCGTGGGCCGCAGACGCACCCCGCGGCGCGCTCCGGTCGTCGGTGCTCGGCCCTGGCGCTCGGCGCTCGGCCCCGGGTTCCATGAAACCGGGGTGTCTGTGACGGTCCGATGCCCCGGTTTCATGGAATCCGAGTCGATCACGCCGCTGCACGCTGCGACGCGTGTCCCGACTTCCGTCGGGTGGCGGCGATCCCCGCCACAGTGGACGCTACGGCCGCCGCCTGACCGGCGCTTCGGGGAGGGACGCCGAGCCGGCCGGCGGGTGTCGTGGCAGACTGTCCACGGCCGTACACCCGCGGGTGGCGGTCCGGGAGGGTTCGCCTAGTGGCCGATGGCGCTGGTCTTGAAAACCGGTAAGGCAGCGATGTCTTCGTGGGTTCGAATCCCACACCCTCCGCCACCGCTACTCCGGTGGGTCGACCGTCCGTCGGTTCTGGCGGATCGTCTCGTCGGCGAGCCGCTCGACCGCGCGTCGGCGCTCCTCGGCGAGCGCCTGCTCGTCCGGCTTACGCAGCGCGCTGACGACGGCGACCAGGAAGTCGCGCCAGATCCCTAGCAAGTATTCCCCCCGTGGAAAGTTGCGGGCTGCCAACCATAGCCTCCGGCTGGTGCCGCCGGACAACCGACGCATCTGGTCGTTGGTCGGCCCGGAACGGGGTATGAAGGGCAGGTATCTGCCCAGACCGGAAGGACGCCGTCCCGATGACCCTCGAACGACCGATCGCCCCGGACCCGTACGAGCTGCTGCCGACCGTGCCCTCGTTCACGCTGACGAGCGACGACGTGCAGAACGGCGAGCCGATGGACGCCCGGCACGCCCACGGCAGCACCGGTGGTGAGAACGTCTCCCCGCAGCTGACCTGGTCGGACTTCCCCGCCGAGACCAAGAGCTTCACCGTGACCTGCTACGACCCCGACGCCCCGACCGGCAGCGGCTTCTGGCACTGGGTGCTGGTGAACGTGCCGGTCAACGTCACGCAGCTGCCCAGCGGCGCGGGCGGCGCGGCGGGCACCGACCTCGGCGGGGCCTTCTCGGTCCGCAACGACTACGGGGAGCAGGGCTACGGCGGGGCGGCGCCGCCGCCCGGTGACCGCCCGCACCGGTACGTCTTCGCGGTGCACGCCCTGGACGTCGACCGTCTGGACCTCACCCCCGACGCGAGCCCGGCCTACGTCGGCTTCAACCTGACCTTCCACACCCTGGCGAGGGCGGTCATCCGCCCGACGTACCAGATCAAGGAGTGAGCCGTACCCCGCGATCTTGCACTGTCCGTGCCCGGTCGAGTGCAAGATCGCGGGGCGGGGTGGGTCAGGCGGGGACGCGGGCCACCGCGAAGACGGACTGGCCGAACGGGGGTCGGACGACCTGCTCGGCGGCCTTGGTGGCGGGGAGGACGAGGGTGTCGTACACCTTGACCATCGGCCCCTCCTTCGGCATCAGCCGGAAGACCTTGGTGGCCATGAAGTAGCCGATCAACCCGAGCGCGTTGGCGTAGTGGATCTTCTCCACCGTCAGACCGGCCTCGGCCATGGCCGTGCCGAGCGTCTTCTTGGTGTACCGGCGGACGTGGCCAGTGGCGATGTCCGCCGGGCTCATGGCGAACTGGAACGCCGGCACGATGATGATCACCGCGCCGCCGGGACGGACCAGGTCGCGCATGCTGCGCAGCGCGCCCACGTGGTCCTCGATGTGCTCCAGGACGTTGTACGAAACCGCGGCGCTGTAGTCCCCCCGGTCGCTGTGCGGGAGCAGCATCTGCCGGACGTCGATGCCGGGCTGTTCGGCGAGGCGCTCCTTGAGCTGCACCAGCCGGTCGGGATCGGCCTCGGTGGCGGTGAACCGGGGCAGCCGCTGCGACCATTCCAGCGCGTAGTCACCGAGGCCGCTGCCGATCTCGATCGGGTCGTCACCGAGGTACGGCACCGCCAGCTCGACGAACCAGCGGCGGTGGTTGACGGCCGTTGCCAGGCCCTCCAGCACCTCGGACTGGACGCGCTGATCCCCAGTGATTTCTGCCATGCGTCGATTCCTCACGATATGAACTCGACCCGTGCCTGGACCGACAGAGTGAATCATCCGCTTGGATGGCAGAAGAATCGGGGGAGCGGTTGGCCGAATTGCGGTCGGGGGGTGGGCACGTGATCGGCGGTCGGCGAACCCGGCACATAGTACGGCAGTACCCCGAAACATGTCACGGTGCCGCCATACGCTGACTACCCTATGAATTGTCATGACTACTCCCGAACCGGACGCGCCCGGCGACGGCCCGGCCACCGCGTCGCCGGTGGAGGAGGCCGGCGGCGGCGATCGCTTGCGCCGCAACGGGAAGTGGACCGATCTGGCCGCCGTGCTGAGCTTCGTGGTGCTCGCCTTCTGGGTCACCGGCCGCCTCTGGTTGGACCCGGGCAGTGGAGTGCGGGACAACCGCTCCGACCAGCAACAGTTCGAATGGATGATGGCGCACGGTGCGCGAGTGGTCACGCATTTCGCATACCCGTTCCATTCCGATCAGATGAACGTGCCCGACGGTGTCAACCTCATGGCAAATACGTCCGTATTATCCATTTCGCTGCCAATGACGCCGATCACCCTGCTGTTCGGGCCACGTGCGGCATTCCTGCTCTTTCTCACCCTCGGAATGATCGCCACCGCCACCGCCTGGTACTTCCTGCTCTCCCGCGTCCTGATCGGAGCCCGGGGGCCGGCCTGGCTGGGCGCGGGCTTCTGCGCGTTCGCGCCGGCCATGGTGTCGCACGCCAACGGGCACCCGAACATCGTGTCGCAGTTCGTCGTCCCACTGATCATCTGGCGTACGCTGCGGCTCGCCGACCCCGGCCGCTGGTTGCGCAACGGGCTGCTGCTCGCTCTGGTGATCGTCTGGCAGGCGTTTCTCAACCTGGAGATCCTGCTGATGACCGCGATCGGGCTCGGCGTGATCGTCGGTGCGCTGGCCATCGGCCGCCCCGCCCTGCGGTCACGGGCCCGGTCCTTCCTCGCGGGCCTGGCCGTCGCCGCAGTGGTCACGGGTCTGCTGCTGGCGTACCCGCTGTATGTGCAGTTCTTCGGACCCGGCGCCTACTCCGGGCTGTCCAGCCTGATCCGCGGCTACTCCAGCGACCTGGCCTCGTTCGTCGCGTACTCCCGGGAATCGCTGGCCGGCAGCCCGCGCACCGCCGCCGGGCTGGCCAAGAACCCGACCGAGGAGAACAGCTTCTTCGGCTGGTCGCTGCTCGTGCTGGTGGTCGCCCTCATCTGGTGGCTGCGGCGCTCGGTGGTGGTGCTCGCGCTGGCCGGGCTCGGGCTGCTCTTCACGGTGCTCTCACTCGGGCGGGAGATCCGTTTCGCCGGTCACGGCACCGGCGTGCCGGGGCCCTGGGCCGCGCTGGAGAACCTGCCGATCCTGCACTCGGTGGTGCCGACCCGGTGGGCGCTGGCGATCACTCCGATCGTCGGGGTGCTGCTCGCCTACGGCGCCGAACGCGCCAGCGAACTGGCCCGTACGCGCCCGGCCGCCCGCCCGCAGATCCGCTTCGCCACCGCGACCGTGCTGACGATGGCCCTGCTGCCGATCCTGCCCACCCCGCTGCCGGTGGTCCAGCTGGACCCGGTCCCCACCTTCGTGACCAGCGGGGCCTGGCGGCCGTACGTGGCTGGTGGGCGCAGTGTGGTGACCCTGCCGCTGCCGGACACCAACTACGCCGAGCCGCTGCGCTGGTCCGCCGCGACCCGACTGGACATGCCGCTGGCCCGGGGCTACTTCCTCGGACCGGACACCCGCCCGAGCGCGGAGCCGCCGAAGGTCGCGCTGTTCACCGCGCCACCCCGGCCCACCAGCAGTTTCTTCGCCACCATCCGACGGACCGGCGCGGTGCCGCCGATCACCCCGCAGAGTCGGGTCAACGCGGTCGACGACCTGCGCTACTGGCGGGCCGGCGTGGTGATCCTCGGGCCGCACGAGCACGAGCTGGAACTGCGGCGTGGAATGACCGAGCTGACCGGGATCCAACCGGTCTTCACCGGCGGCGTCTGGGTGTGGGACGTCCGGCCGCTGACCGACTGAGCGGGGCCGGACACGCCGGGATCAGCCTTGTCGGACGCGCGGGATCAGCCCTGGCGGACGCAGCAGCCCTGGCAGACCTTCGGGCTGGGCAGCGTGAAGGCCAGGCAGCAGGTGCGTCGCTGCACGCTCGGCTCACCGGTCGGGCCGGGCACCAGCTCGACCAGGTCCGCCAGGTCGAGCGCGCCGAGCAGGGTGTCGATGCTCTGCACCGTCGAGCCCGGCAGGGCGTCCGCGGCCCGGAGGATGCCGTGCGCGATGCCGGAGGCGACCGAGCCGAGCAGCGTCCGGGTGCCCACCCGCACCTCCGCCTGGATCGCCGCGATCAGCGGCGCCAGGTGGGCGTCGAGCAGGGAGGCGCGCAGCTCGGCGAGCAACTCGGCCTCGCCGGCGACGACGCGTACCTCCGGCAGGCCGGAGAGCGCCAGCGGGTCGCTCGGCAGCACGGCCACTGTGGTGCCGTGGCGCAGGCCCAGTGTGAGCAGGGGCCGGTGGTCCTCGAAGTGGATCAGCACGTCGGACGGGTCGAGCAGTGGCACCCGGCGGGCCGAGGCCCAGCCGAGCACGACCGGCAGGGCCGTCCAGTAGCTGTACGACTTCCAGGCCAGCGCGGCGCAGGCGTGCGGGGTGCCGCCCCAGCGGACGCTTGCCGCGTGCAGCAGCTCCGGCAGGCGGGTGCCGTCGATCAGGGTGGTGGCGGGCGCCCAACCGAACTCGTCGTCGACAAGCAGGCCCCGGGCGAGACCGGGAAGGTCGTCGGTGCCGAACATGGCCCGCAGCGCCGCGGTGACGGGGGCGAGCGGCGTGGCGGTCACGTCCCGCCTCGGCATCACCGCTGTCACCGTGTCATCCCCCGTCCGCGTGACCGGGGAGCATGCCCCGGCGGACGACCAGCGCCGTCCTGAGCTAAGGCTAGCCTAACCACGCCTGGCGGTCTAAGGGAAGCCTTGCCTCGGTCGGATCGGGAGGTCCGGGTCACTCCGGCTCCCGGCGGGAGCAGCGCTCCGCGCCCCGGCGTACTACCCGCACCCGGCCTCCGAAAACGCCGCCGCAGGATCGATCACCGTCGGTGGATTGTCAAGCGTTGTGTCGACAAGGTGGCAGATGCGTGTGCGCTTCGCCACGGAACGTGAAACTGATACTCCCGGCCACGAGGAAGCCGATGACGACGTCACCCCTCGAACGGGCTGCCGACTCCTTCGCGGCCGAGCTCGCCCGCCAGCGCGCCGGGCGGGGCCTGTCCAAGAAGCAGCTGGCCATCCTGATGGGGTTCGACCCGTCCTACGTCAGCCACGTCGAGGGCCGCCGACACCGCCCGACCGAGGACTTCGCCCGCCGTGCCGAGGCCGTCCTGGAGGCCAGCGGCGCGATCTGGCAGCGCTTCCGGGAGTACGACGACCTCCGGCACGCCCGCTCCGGCCAACCGCACCGCGAGCCCCCGCTGCCCGGTCAGTGGCTGCCCCCCGGCACCGGCCTCGTCGTCGAACGGGAACTGGCCACCCTCACCCACACCGACGACGCCTACCGGTGCGTCATCCGCCGCGAGCTCTACAACGCCGGCACCGAACCGGTCACCCGCTACCTCGTCCGCGTCGCGGTGGACCGCTACCCGAACGACCCCGGTCGCTCCAACCGGCACCACCGGGAACACCCGCTCACCTTCGCCGAGCTGCAACTACAGGCCCGTCGCGACGACGACGCCGGCGACCCGGAGCCGATGCACTGGCGGGCGAAACACGACCGGGACGCGTTCAAGGAGATCTGGCTGCTCTTCGAGAACGGGGAACGGCGCTTCCCGCTCTACCCCGGGGACCGGGCCATCATCGAGTACGCGTACAGCGTCGGGCACGAGAAGTGGGGCCCCTGGTTCCAGCGGGCCGTCCGGCTGCCCACCCGGCACCTCGCCGTACGCCTGGACCTGCCGGCGGCCCTCGACCCGCAGGTCTGGGGCGTGGAGACCTCGCTCTCCGCGGAGGAGGGCCCGCTGCGGACGGCGCCGCAGCGTCGCGACGAGGGCGACCGGGCGATCTACGACTGGCAGACCGACGCCCCGCCGCTCAACGCCCGCTACCGGATGCAGTGGCGCTTCCGGGCCCGGCCGGACAGCGACCCGGACGTCGGCCCCGGCGGCACCCGGGTCCGCCCCAGCGAGCGGATGCGCGGGATCGGCATCGTCCAGCGCGGGGCCGACCTGCTCCGCCAGCAGGTCCGGCAGTTCGACCTGCCCGGCGAGGAACAGGTGGCCCGGGACGTCGTGGACCGACTCACCATGGCGCTGTCCCGGCTCGACGAGCTGCACCCGTTCAGCAAGGGAGTGGGCATCGCCGCACCGCAGCTCGGCATCGGCCGTGCCGCCGCAGTGGTCCGGCCCCCCGACCGGTCGGCGGAACCGGTGGTCCTGCTCAACCCCCGGGTGGTGGACGCCGACCCGGAGACCGACGAGCAGTACGAGGGGTGCCTCTCCTTCTTCGACCATCGCGGTCTGGTGCCCCGACCGCTGCGACTCGACGTGGAACACGCCCAGTGGGACGGCAGCCGGATCATCACGTCGTTCGAGTTCGGCATGGCCCGGCTCGTCGCGCACGAGATCGACCACCTGGAAGGGCGGCTCTACGTCGACCGGATGGCACCCGGCGTGCCGCTGGTGCCGGTGGAGGAGTACCGGGAGACCGGCCAGCCCTGGCGCTACTGACCAGGGCGGGGGCCGGGGCGCGTGCCCCAGGGGGCAGGGGCACGCGCCCCGGTGTGGGGGGAGGAACGTCTAGAGATCGCCGAACGTGTCGTAGCGGATGTTCGGCGGCGGCACCTCGTCGGCGGCCAGCACCCGCAGTGTCGACCGAACCATCTGCGCCGACCCGGAGACGTAGCAGTCGTGCGTCGTCCACGGGCCGTACCGGGCCACCACGTCCGGGATGTCGCCCAACTCGCCGTCGAAGTCGGGATCGTCGCTGCACGCCGCCGTGACCGACAACCACGGGTGCGCGGCCACCAACTCCTGCAGGCCGGCCAGCCCGTACAGGTCCGTCGCGTGCCGGGCGCCGTAGAAGACGTGCACCCAGCGGGTCCGGTTGTAGCTGGCCAACTCCTCGACCAGCGCCTTGATCGGCGCCAGCCCGACGCCACCGGCCACGCAGAGGATGTCCCGCTCGGAGGAGCGGTCCAGGGTCATCGACCCCATCGGCGCCGCCAGGCGCAGCAGGTGCCCCGGCTGTACGCGGCGCACCAGCGCCCCGGACACCCAACCCGCGCCGGGGCTCCGCACGTGGAACTCCAGCACGTTGTCGTCGTTCGGGGCGTTCGCCACCGAGTAGTTCCGCCACACCCTCGGGTGGAAGCGGGGCAGCTCCAGGCTGACGTACTGGCCCGCCCGCCAGGACAGCGGATGTTGCAGGGCCCGGCAGGTCAGCACGGCGATGTCCGGGCCGTGCCGCTCGTGGGTCAACACCTCGGCGTGCCAGAACGGCGGGTTGTCGTCGTCGGCCGCCCCGGCCGTCATCTTCGCCGCGATCGCCGCGTACGCGTCCCGCCACGCCTGGTCGTACTCCAGATTCCAGCCGTCGCCAGCGGTGCTGCGCAGCGCGTCCAGCAGCGCGACGCCCATCGTCGCGTAGTGCTTGTCGTCGACGTGGTACTTGCGGTGGTCCCGGCCCAGCGCACGCAGGAACTCGTCGAAGCTCTCCGGGTCGTCCACGGTGTGGATCGCCGTGATGATCGCTTCCAGCAGGCGGTCACCCTGGCCGTTCATCTGCACTGGGAAGAGCTGCCGCAGGGTGGGGTCGAGCAGGAACAGCCGGGCGTAGAAGTGCCCGCTCAGCCGCTCCCGGTCCTCCTCGACGAGGGTCCAGCTCTCCTTCAGCAACCGTGCGACGTTGTCCACCGGTGCTCCTTCTCCAGACGGCAGCGGATCGGGCGCTCATAGAATCTCCACGGAGCGTGCTCACCGGTCGCACAGAATGTGCGATCGGTTCACGCCGGCCGATCGGCCGTGCCCCCGGTGCCGTCCGTCGGGCAGAGTGGTGCGGTGACCGTTGAGCTGACCCGCCCGGTGTCCCGCCGAGTACTGGGGACCGAGACGCTGCTGGTCCTCGGCCTCTCCCTCGGCCAGTCCGCGGTCTACGCGGTGGTCTCGATCATCGCGAAGCTGACCGCCGAGGGGCCGCTCTCCAAGCAGACCGCCGCACTGAACACCTCGGCGTCGGCCCGACCCTGGCTCGACCTGACGTACCAGCTCCTCGGCATCGTCTTCGCGCTGCTGCCCGTGCTGCTCGCCGTACACCTGCTCAGCCGCGACCCCGGCGACCCGGCGCGGACCCTCGGCCTGGACGCGCGGCGGCCCGGCCAGGACCTGGCCCGGGGTGCCGGCCTGGCCGCGCTGATCGGCCTGCCCGGCCTGGCGCTGTTCTGGGCGGCGGCACAGCTCGGCATCAACGCCACGCTGGTGCCGGCGGCCCTGCCGCACGTCTGGTGGGCGGTTCCGGTGCTGATCCTCTCCGCCGTGCAGAACGCCGTGCTGGAGGAGGTGATCGTGGTCGGCTATCTGGTCACCCGGCTGCGCCAACTCCAGTGGCGGCTCGCCGCGATCGTCGCCGCCAGCGCGCTGCTACGCGGTAGCTACCACCTCTACCAGGGCTTCGGCGCGTTCGTCGGCAACGCGATCATGGGCGTGATCTTCAGCCTGTTCTACCTGCGTACCCGGCGGGTGCTACCGCTGATCATCGCGCACACAGTGCTCGACGTGGTCGCCTTCGTCGGCTACGCGCTGCTGCCCCGCGACTGGTTCAGCTGGCTCTGACGCGGCCGGTAGGCAGCGATCGCGCGGGCAGCGAGCCGATCGGTCGCCGCGGCGTCGCCCAACGTGGCGGCGACCACCGCCGCGCCCGGCAACAGCCGGGACGCCAACCGCAGCGCAACCCACCCTCCGGCCTGCGCGGTGAGCGGTGCCGCGAGTCGCCACGCCGCCTCCGCCGCCCTCGGCCACGTCCCCTCCACCGGCTCGTGCGCCGCCCGCGCACCGGCCAACGCCGCCTCGGCGCTCGCCGCGTCCGGATGCACCTGGGTCAACACCAGCAGTTCGGCCGCCCGGTCGGGATGCGCCGGGTCCCGGCCGTACGCCGCCGCCAGGTGCAGCACCAGGTTCGACTGGGTCCAGAGCACCGAGCCCAACTCCGCCAGCGGCGCGAAGAGCCCCGCCAGCGCGGACGCCGCCCCACCCGCGCCCGCCGCCCGCACGTACCGCCGGGTCGCCAGCCGCGCCACGCCGTCCGCCGGAGCGTCCGGATAGCGGGCCCGCAGCCGCTCGGCCCACTCGGCGGCGCCCGGACCGAGCGCCCGCACCGCCTCCAGAGCCAGCAGCTCCGGTGCGAAGCCCGGGTGGTCGCGCAGGCGGGCGATCACCGCCCGCAGATCCGATTCCGGGGTACGCCCCGACGCCGGCACCGCCATCGACCGCCCCGTCGCCGGGGCGGTGATGATCATCGGCGGCGACTGCTCGGCCGGGGGTGCGGCCTTCTTCGACGCGGCGGTCTTGCGAGGGGCGGCCGCGCGCTTGGCCGGTGCGGCGGTGCTTTTGGCCGGTGTGGGGGTGCTCCTGGCAGGTGTGGCGGTGCGTCTGGTCGGGGTGGTCGTCGGGGCGGAGGTGGCCGGGGGCGGTGTCGTGGCCGTCACATCGCCGGCCGGGGCCTTCCTGCGGGTGCTCGCCGGACGCGCGGAGGTGGCGCGCGGCGTCCGCTTCGACGGGTTCGCCGGCTGCTGTGGGCCGGCTCCAGGCACCGGCCCGTCCTCCTGCGCCGCGCTGGACGCCTCGTCCGGCCGGCGCGTCGCGGCCGGCTTGGTGGTCCCGGCCGGTTCGCCCGGTGCGGGCGGCGTCACCGGCTGCGGTGGACGGGTCGGCCCGGTCGGTGTTGTCACCTCGGCCGGCGGAACCGGCTCGCTGCTGCCCGGCTGTCGAGGCAGGACCCGCTCCGGCTCCGGTGGCTGGAACAGCACCGCCGGGGCGGGTCGGGGCCGTCGAGGACGCTGCCCAGGTGGCGCGGGAGCCGCCGCCGGCCCGGACGTCGGCTCGGTCTTCTCCGCCGTCTGCTCGGCGGCTGCGGGCGGGGTGAAAGTGGCCCGCGGAGAGCGCCTGCGCGCTCGGTCAGCAGGCTCTTGGCGGGTCGGCTCGCTGGGCGGCTGCTGCTCCTGCATATCGATGGAGCGTAGTCCCGATCACACCGTCGCACAGGGAGGCGGCACAGGCGGCGGGGAGCACTGGCGGTCGTACACCGGAAGTCGTTTTGCTCCCGGTGGGTGGCGACCTGTATCCTCGGGCGCGGTGGTCTGCGGATCACCAGGGAGACTTCGCCTAGTCTGGTCTATGGCGCCGCACTGCTAATGCGGTTGGGGTCTTAAAGCCCCTCCCGGGTTCGAATCCCGGAGTCTCCGCGCGAAAGCCGGGTGTGTACACTGGCTGAGCACGAGCGCCCGTAGCTCAATGGATAGAGCATCTGACTACGGATCAGAAGGTTAGGGGTTCGAGTCCCTTCGGGCGCACAGAGTTTGAGCAGTTAAACAGCCCCCTGATCATCGACAATCGTCCACCAGGGGGCTGTTCTGTGTGCGCCCGCCTGCCGCTCGCGGGCTTCGCGTACCGCACGGACTGGCGCTATCGGGCGGCGACATCACCACCATGCTCGGTGCGCCTGCGCGTCTCCACGGCGAGCATGAGCAGGTCGGGAAGCCAGGGCTGATCGGTGAGCAGCAACACGGCGGCCTCGGGGACCGGCACCGCGCGGACCTCGACGATTTGTTCCGCGTTCTCCGGCATCGTCGGTGCCTGGACGATCGAGGCGTCCGCGGTGCACCACAGCCAGGCCTTCTCCGGATGCGGCTGGTGCGGCCGGTACGGCAGCGGGCGGTCGGTGACGCAGTGGTGCGCGCCCACCAGGGTCAGCGGGCTGGTGAGGACCGCGCCCGCCTCCTCCAGCAGCTCCCGCCCGACGCAGTCCGCGACGCTCTCACCGGGTTCGCGCGTGCCCCCGGGGAGGAACCACACGTCGCGGTCGTCGCGGCACAGGATGACCTGGTCGCCGCTGAACCCGACGACGTGCACGTTGGTGACCAGCGCGTCCGCCGGTGCTTCGGTGCTGAACTGGGCGTCGAGGCCACCCCATTCCCACCGCTGTGGGGCGCACAGCCGGGGGTACGCGGCGGCGAGGCCGGACTCGATAGGCATTGGCGAGGCCCTTCCTGTCTGAGGGGTCAGCGGCTCGGAGCGTCGGGCCGCCGGGGCCGCCCGGTGTGCCGCGTACCGCCGGAGATCCGCCCCGGAGCGTTGCTGCCGGACGGCCGTGCCCGCTGGGGAGGCACCTGAGGCACCGCGCCGCCCGCCGCGGGTGCGATGCCCTGCAGCCACGGCTGGCCCTTCTCGGCGCGGCGGTGCGGGGCGTCGATCTCCCCGCGCGGCGGCCCGACGTCAGGACCCCGCTGGGTCACGTTCCGGAACTGCTCGATGAAGTTCTTCTTGTCGTCCATCGAGGTGACCTCGTCGAACTTCGTCCAGAACTGGGTCCGGGTGTCCTCGGGAAGACGTGCCTCGTGCATGAGGTCGTCCAGGCGGCGGACGAGGCGGTGGTCGTCGCGGTGGACGAAGCTGTCCAGGATCCGGTTCAGTCCCGGCTCCACGTCGTCACTGCGGTTGATCCAGGAACGCACCTGCGTGGTGAACTGCTCACGCACCGCAGCGGTGTCGAGCGGGGTACCGTTCCTGACGTCCACCGCGCTGTCGTGGACGGCGAGCAACGCCGCGACCTTGCTGGCTTCGCGCACAGCGGGAGTGCGGTAGGGCTCGGCGACCAGCACGGGATTGCATCCCCACGTCCGGTCCGGGGTGTCAATCAGGCGTGTCTGGTCGGGCGCGTCGTCCTTGATCCGTTTCGGACTGCTCAACGGGCCCTGCAACGCGTTCTCGATGACGCGGATCGCCGGGATGCTGCCGAAGGTGAGAGCGGGGTCGTCCGGGAGCGTCTTCAGGCCTCCGCCGATGCCACCCTCGCGGTGCAGCGCATATCCCTTCTTGCTCCCGGGATGCGGATCACCTTCGATGCCGTAGTAGAACATGTATCGACCGGTGAACTCGGTCTTGGGATAGACCGCGGCGCACAGTTCCTGAATCGTCCCCTTCAGACAACTGTCGACGAATGTGACGCTGCTGCCTTCCTTGCCCACCGGAATGCCGTTCCCCCGCAGGTACCGGGTGAGTCGCTGGTAGGCGCCGTCGATGTCCCGGTCGTCGACCGACTTGGAGATCTCCCGGTAAGGCTGGAGCTGTGGGTACTCGGCCCCGCTGTTCTTCTCCTTGTCCTGAACCGCGGCCTCGGCGAGTGCCCGGGAGAGCACCACGTTGTGGCAGTGCGCGTCGAAGAAGTCAGGGTCCAGCGCACGGACGGCCACGCCGAGGCTGAAGCCGTCCCGTCCCACGAAGACGACCCGCGTGTTCGGGTCGGCGTCGACGGAGGCCCGCAGGTCATCCAGCATCTCCGTGGCGATGGAGGTGACATAGGGCCCGTGGTGCTCACGGAAGACGGCGTACGCCTCCGCGACCGCCGAACGGTCGCCCGCCGACTCCAGCCCGTAAGCCTCGTAGATCGCGTCGAGGCCGGAGAAATCCTCGGTGGCCGACACCTGTCACTCCCCTCGGTCGGGCCGCGACGCCGTTGACGACGGCTCGACGACCCGGGTGAGCCAGCGGACCAGCGGGTCGTACTCCTCGACGGTCCCCCACCACAGGCGGACCCCGTCGTGGCCGCGCTGGAAGACGCCCTCGCCGTCGACCTCGGTGCCCGCCTGATCCACGTCGACGAAGGGCAACATCACGGCGGCGCTCAGGGCGACGGAGTCGCTGAGCACGGCTGCCGCATCCGACCTGTCGACAGTGTCGTCCAGCGCCTCGGCCAGCGCCATGGCCTGGCGGCGGCTGCCGTCGATGGACGGCCCGGCGTCGCCCGGCCCGCTGAGCACCAGGTCGAGCGCGGCGAGCCGCCTCTCCCGCACCGCGTTCAGCACCGTACGGGCGGCCGTGGCGCTCGCCGGTACTCCGCTGCCCGCCGCCTGCGTCACACGCAACCGGCCGGCGAGGTCCGGATCATGCTGGATCAGCTGCGCAAGGCGGAGAGGCTCTCCGAAGCTGACCCAGCGGATCGGCTGCCCGCTGTCGCCGCAGGCGGACCGGACGACTGACGGCACGTCGGGGGGCCGGTTCACGACAGTGACCTCGGCGCGGCCAGCAGCGTCCAGGAGGCGACGTGCCGCCGACCGGGCCGACTCGTCGGCCACCAGCACCAGGGCGAGCTGCGGGACGGCGCGCGCGGCGGCCGCCACCGCGAGGACGGTGCCCGGCCCCCAGGCAGAGGCGGCGTCGATGACGAGCGGGGTTTCGCTCAGGTTCTCCGGCCAGTCACCGCCCCGCCCGAGCTGCCTGCTGCTCTCCGCGAGTGCGGTGCCGGGGAACAGCTCGCCGACCGCGCTCAGAGCTTCGTAGTCCTGCCGGGCCTCATCGATGGCACCGCCCTCGTGCCTCGGACTTTCCGATGTCATCGCCTGCCCCTTGCTGGCTGTGGTGACGTTTGTGGACGCACCGCCGGTGTCGACTGGTGCGGCTGCTGCTGCCGGCGCGCGGCGGGCCTGGGCAGGTAGGCGACGGCGGCGGGCCGGCGCTCCTGCATCTCCGCCACGGACCTGGCCACTCCCGCGACCCGCTCGAACAGAGCGTCCGGACCGTCGCGTAACAGCTGATCGTACGGGACCCGTTCGGCGCGACCGCCGTGACCGAAGGCGACGGTCAGGTCACTGGAGGTGTCGTCGCGGTCCGCGCGGACGGAGACCTGCACGAGCGGGCCGGGCGATCCGATCAGGACCGAACGGTGGGTGCGTTGGATGTCCGGGCTGATACCGAGGTCGGCCACTGCGGAATCGACAAGCAGTTGGATCCGCCGGCCGGCGTCGCGGTCGGCTGGGTCCTCGAGAACGAGACGGTACGAGTCCTGGGCGTGCGCCACGGCACCGCGCTCGGGGTGGGTGGCCCGCAGGGCCGCCCGGTCGGCCCAGACCATCGCTGCCGCGCCGTCGCCGCGAAGGAACCGGCGGAAGGACTGGCGAACGAACTCGTCGGTGGGGCGTACCCCGTGCGGCTCACCGCTGTGCTCGGCCGTGACCGCTGTCGCGCAGCGGTCCCACAGCGAGACGGTGAGGTCCCTCCGGTCGAGGCCGGCCGCCTCGCCGGGCAGGGCGTTGCAGGTGCGCGCGAACCATTCCGCCCGTTCCCGCGACACCGGGTCGGCCGCCAGGTGCGGCGTACGCTCCAGAAGGTCCGCGCCGGTGAGGACTCCGGGACCGCAGGCGCTTCGGGCCCATGAGCGCACCTGATCGAGGTGGTCGGGGAGCAACCCGACCGCTGGGTCGATCGGCACGAGCAGCGTGGGTACGCCCGTGTCGAGGACACGCGCCTCGGCCCACCGCCGGTCGGGGTCCGTGAAGAAGTCGTCCAGCCAGGCGAACGGCATGCCGTCCGCCTCGGCCAGCACGCTCGCGGCCTTCCAGTTCACGCCGAACGGCACCGGGCCGGCCAGAGCCCGGTCGATGACCAGGACGGGCAGCGGGTCAGCCAGGCCGACGATGGGCGCGACGTAGGCGTTCGCGGCATCGTTCCAGGTCGTCGCCCAGCGCAGATCGACAAGTCCCTCACGGTCGAGGGCGTTCAGCATCAGCCCGTGCTCGGGGCTGAGCTGCACCTGGTGGCCGTCCAGGTCGTGGGGTGTGAAGCCACGGTCGGCGTGGTCCCCGGTGGGGTTGAGGACCCCGTCGATGTCGAGCAACAACCACGGCTTCACCGCGTCGCCACCGGGTCCCGTCTCGCTCACCGGCCGCGTCCCGGCCGGAAGGCCTCCTGCCATCCCTGCGGCCGGCGGGGCGCCACGGCCGGCGGACGAGTCTGCTGGTGAGCGACCTGCAACGCGGCAGTCGCGGCGGCGGTGGTGCTGCGCGTGGGTGGCGCCAGGGTCCGGATGTTCTCGACAACCCCTTCGGCGGCGTGTCGCCAGGTGTGGTTCTGCCCGAGGTGCTCCCGCAGGTCGGTGGCCCGACGCCGGGCCTCCGGCAGATCCTTCAGGACGGCCTCGGCGTGGTCGGCCCACACGGTGGGCAGTGTCGCCTCCGAGGTTCCCCGGGTGTTCACCACCGACGGTGCGCCCAGAGCCGCAGGCACCTCCTTCGGGTCGCCGAGGAACATCCCGACTCCGGTGTGGTTCCCGACCAGGACAGGCACACCGTGCCCGGCGGCCTCCAGTGGGGCCAGGCCGAAGTCCTCGTGCCGTGCCGCGTGGATCACCATGTCCGCCCCACGGAGTTCGGCGGCCATGACGCTCGGGTCGGAGGTGTAACCCCGGACCCGGACCGGGAAGCCGGCGATGTCGGACAGCACGCGTTCCTGCTCCGCGACGTCGGACTTGTGCGCCCCCAGCATCGTCAGCCGTACGTCCATGCCGCGCTTGTGCAGTTCGCCCACCGCGGCCGCGGCGATGTCGGCCCCCTTGAGGCGGTCGTCGGTACGCGTGAAGACCAGCAGGTTCAGCCGGGTCTGCTCGGGGTCGTACCGGGGTGGCGTCTCCAGGATCACCCCGGGCGTCATCTGCACCACCGGGGGCGGCTTCTCACACATCCGGGCCAGGCGGCGGCCCTCGTCGGTCAGCAGCGGGCCCACCCCGACCACCAGGTCGGCACGGGACACCAGGGCGCGTTCGGTCTCGGTGTGCTGGTTCGACTCCAACGGTTCGCCGCGGCCGCGGTCCATCTCGTCCGCCGTCACGTGGACGAAGTGCACCACCTTCGCGTGCGGGTAGAAGTTGTCGCGCAGGTAGGAGGCCGCCCCACCGGAGAATCGGCCGTGGCCCATGATGACGTCGACGTCCGCCGGCAGCCGGTCCGCCCGGAGCAACTGCGCCCGCGTGTCGGACACCCCGGGGACCGGGTCGAGCACCTGGATGTCGACCAGGGGATGCGACGGCGAGGGGACACTCACCCGGGTAGTCACCCGGTGCCCGAGCTCCGCGAGCGCTATGGAGATCTCCCGGTTGACGGCGATCGGGCCGCCGCCGATCCACTTGTCGCACAGCGTGAGCACGTTCAACGGCCGGGTCTGCGCCTCCGCCCGGGCCGGCGGCAATGGCACTGTCATCTCTGCTGCCCTCTTCTGGTGTCTGCGGATACCTGGTCGGCGGTCAGGGCACCGGAACCATCCGGCGCGCGGTCGCGCCGGGTCCATGTCGCCGAGGCGTACGCCAATCTGCGCGGGACCTGCGCGCGGTGGTGGCGAAGGTCAGCCACGCATTCCCGTCGCTGCGTAGAGCCGGGCGACGAGTTCGTCGGCCACGTCGGCCAGTTGCACGGCGTCCGTGCTCACCGCGTCGGTGGTGACGTCGTGGCGGAGCCGGGCCGACAACTCCCGGAGCAGGGACGCGGCCACGAGCGCCTCGGTGCTGGCGATCTCGACGGGTCGCGGTGGCTCGGCGTCGCCCTCGCCCGCCAACGTCCTGCGGGACAGGGCGGCCTGTTCCGCGAAGGTGAGGTTCTCCCGTACCGATTCGTCCCGCTCGTTCCAGCGGTATCGGTGCGTGCTGAGCATGCATCCCCAGGAATCCGACACCTTCGTCACCTTGTTGCCTCCATGTCCAACATCCTTACGCCAGGGGGGAAGGTCATGGCCTCGTAGCTCATGGGACGCTCATCGACGCGACTGGCAGGACGAGGCTGGCGGCGTGCGGCAGCACCGGTGGCGCCCCAGCGGTCCACGCACAGCAGACTCATGCGGCGCCCTCCCCCGAACGCACGACTGCACCGGCACGCCCCTGCGGTGGCCAGCTGCCGAATCCGCTCACGGTGCGTGCAGAGCTGAGCATAGATCGACCTGTCCACTCACGACAGGCCGGAAAGCCAGCGCAGCGGCGTCACCGCCGATCCGGCCCTCGTCGACCGGCCGACACGGCAGCGGACCTCGGCGAACACCCTTCTGATCGATGCCCGTTGCTATGCTTCGGCGCCGGGGACGATCGCGGGAGACGGGGATCCAGTGGTGAGAGTGCGGCTCCAGACGGCGGCGGTGATTGTTGCGCTCGCGGCGACGACCGCCGCGTGCAGCAAGGACGACCCGCCGTCACCGCCAGCCGCGTCGGCCACCGCCGCCACCCCGTCGATGCCGACGTTCGACCCGCCGACCCGGTTCTCGCCCACCGGTACCGCGCTGGGCGAGGCCCGCCCCGGCGACGTGCTCCTGCACGGCACCACAGCGTTCATGGCCGGTGACGCCCAGACCACAGTGGTGGAGGTGGGCAGCGGACGCCGCCTGTCGGTGCTCACGCCGGAGCAGTCACCGATCACCCGCAACCCGGCCGCCGCCGGGCACCGGCCCGTGCTGCTCGACCTCTCCGGACGGCCCGCGGTGGTCGTGCCGTACGCGGTGGAGATCCCCGCCTCCGGCACCGTCGCGGCCCGGCAGGCCGTCGAGCTGCTCGTGATCGATGCGACCGACGGCCGGCTGACGAAGACCATCACGGTGGACGCCAAACCGGCCGAGGGCGACTTCAGCCTGGTCTCCCGCGACTACGTCCGCGCGATCGGCGGTCGCGGCTCCGCCGTGGTGCTCGGCATCGGTAAGCAGGTGACGGTGGCCGTCGACGTCAGCACCGGCAGCACCCTCTGGCGCGACAACGACTTCGACGCCTCGGCACTGCTGGGGGACACCGTCGTCGGCCTCACCGCCCCGGACGCCGGCTACCGCCGGTCCATCACCGGACTCGCGTTGCTCGACGGCGCCAAGCGCTGGTCGGCGCTCTCGGTCGCCGACGCCGAACTCGCCGCCGGCGGCCCGTCCTTCATCGTCGCGGTGGGTAAGCAGACCGACGGCAAGCGTTTCTACACGCTCATCAAGAAGGACGGCACCCTGGTCAACCGCACGAAGGGCGAGTACGGGGCGGGGCTGCGCTGCTCCTACGACGAGGCAGCGGTCACGGTGTGCGCGATCGGCAACTCACAGCCGCTGTTCGCCCTGGACTCCACCTCCGGAGACGACCTGTGGCAGCTGCCCGCGACGGGTCGCCGCGCCCCGCGGATGACAGCGGCGTGGCACGGCGCGGTCTACGGCACGGTGAACGACGCCGCAGTGGTCCTCGACGCGCGCACCGGCACGGACAGGGAAGTGTCGCCCGGGGTGGCTCCGGTGGCCGTCACGGTTCACGGGGGCCTCGCCGCCGGCCCGTCGGACAGCACCGCGCTGGCGTTCCACCCGGCCCTCGGCTAGCCGGTACGGGCCGCGGTGGGGCCGTCCCGGCGCTCAGCCCTCGGGCAGCTGATCGAGGACCGAACGCGGAGCGGCGACGGCCGGCAGGGTCTTGGGCTCGGTGTGCCGGCCAGGTTCGCATTTGGCGAACGGCCCGTACTCGGTCGTCATGGTCATCAGGTGCGGATCGAGGTGGTGCAGCCACCAGGTGCTCATGGTGTCGTCGATGCGGGCCTTCTCCCATTCGCGCCACATCGCGTAGAAGCGCGAGATCGCCTCCGGGTGCGCCCACCACCTGTCGCACCAGTAGATGCCGCTCTTGGGCCCGCTCAGGACGCGGCGCTCGACGACCTCGGCCAGATACAGCCGCATGAAGTCGTCGAGGTTGCGGAACGCCGGCTCCGGCACCTCGTCGACGGCCTGCGGCGGCTGTGCGGCAGCGCCCGCGGCTGCCTGCGGTTCGGGCTGCGTGTCGCCGCGCGGCAGGGCACCGGACAACCGCTCCAGGAGTGCGGACAGCTCGGCCACGGCCCTCTCCGAATCGCTCTGGCCGGTGGGCGTGGTCATCGCGGCTCCTGCACGGGGTTGTCGAACGACTGCACTTGCGGGTTGTCGGCCTTGAGACTCCAGTCGTTCCGGCTGTCCGGGTCCCAACGGGCGATGGATGCCTTGATGGCCTCGGCGTACGGACCGGTCTGCCAGGGGGCGGTGCGGGCCAGCACCGGCGGCGCACCGGAGCTGTACACCACCATCCGGCCCCGGGGCAGCGCGTGCAGCTCCGCGACGTCGAGCACCCGCTGGCGGCGGGTCTGCCGCGACACGGACTGCTGACCGAAGCCGGAGCCGTTTGTCGACGTGGAACGGGTCATGACGTCGTGCTCACCGATGAGGCGGGACAGCTCCTCGAGGAACTCCGGGTCCGCGACGCCACCGCCGTAGGTGCGCACGTTCGCCGCCGACCACAGCTTGCGCATCCCTTCGCGACCCCACACGTCGATGCCCTGAGCGTACGACTGCAGCACGGTGATGATCGGCAGGCCGTGCGAGCCGTAGTAGGAGTACAGCGCCGGCAGTTGGCGGATGCGGCAGATGTTTGCCGCCTCGTCGAGCACCGACATCAGCGGCGGGTCGAGGCGCCGGCCCGGCGAGGCGCGGGCGCGCAGCTCCCCCGCCCGCAACACGGCGTCGGTCAGCGCGGCGATCAGTGGCGCCGGTGAGCCGGGACCGCCCTGGCTGAGCAGGTAGACGGTGTCGCACGTGGCCACGAAGGTCTCGGGGCGGAACTCCCGGATCGTCGACGAGGTCGGCGGGCTGACCCAGGCGGTGACACTCGGCTCGGTCAGGCACATGAGCATCTTCTGCGCGCCGGCGTAGACGCCGCCGCGGGTCTGGTCCGGCATGTTGACCACACCGATGATCGAGTCGGCGGGCAACTGGAAGCCCGCACCGGTGAGGATGTCCGCCGGCGACTCGTCGCGCGGGTTCACCGCCCATCGGTACACCTCGAGGATGGACCGGCCGCCGACCGCGGCCGCCAGCAGCAGATTGGCCACCAGCTCCTCGGCGCTGGGGTCGAAGAACGCGTCGCGCTGCATGCCCGGCTCACGCTCGGCCGAGGCGAAGTGCTCGGCCAGCCGGCGCGCGTCGGTGATGGTGGCGATCCCGCCGAGCGGGTTCCACCACAGCTGCTGCGGCTGACCCCAGACCTGCTGCGGGTCGAACACCCAGATCTCGCCGCGCGTCGCGCGCAGTTCCCGGGTGGCGTCGATGATGTCGCCCTTGACGCTGGTGACCAGTGTCGGCCCGGGGTTGGACACGGTGGCCGGGATCGCACGGGCGGTCGTCTTACCGGTGCGGGGCCCCCAGATGTCGACGGCCATGTCCTCCCAGGACTGCCGCAGCTCCATACCGCCGGCCACGGTGCGTCCGATGAGGACGCCGGCGTCGTCGGGGGCGATGGTGCCGGCGTCGGCCAGGCTGGCCCGCAGCCGCTTCGCGGACGCGGTGACCCCGTCCGGGCTCAGGTGCTTCAGGTCGCCGCGGCGGGCCATGTGCCGCGCGGCCTCGTCGACCCGGCTGCCCCGGAGCCGGCGCCCCTTGGTCAGCAGCAGCACACCGGTTGCCAGCGCCGCCACCACCAGCACCTCTCCGACGGCCACCAGGGTGCACGCGACGGTCCACGTGATCCGGCCCGAGATCAGCGCCGCGGCGGCGCTGAACAGGCCCTCGCCGTGATAGCCGGGTGGCTCGGTCAGCCGCAACGGAAGCCACACCGCCCCGGCCGCCGCCAGCGCGAGCACGGCCAGGCCACCGGCGATCAGGCCCGAGGAGTCGCTGCTTCCGCCAGGTCCCACTGCTCGACTCATGTGCGCTTCCAACGGAAGTCGGTGTTGCCCAGTTGTTTCTCGATCTCGGTGGGCTCCAGGTGCACCGGGATGCCGGGCCTGGTCCCGACCTTGATCAGGAAGTTTCCGCGGCCGATCAGGACCTCTTCGTCCTCCGGCCCGGTCGTCCACGACGGCGGCGCCGACCACGACAGCACCTCGCTGCGTTCGGCCTGCGACAGGGGCCGTACCCGCGCGACGGCGTCGAGCTCCTGCTCCGAGCAGGCGCCGATCATGAGCACCGCGCACCGGTCGGCGAAGCCGCGGGCCTTGGCGCGGTCCTCCTCGTTCGGCAGAGCCTGCAGGTCGCCCAGCGAGTGGGTGATGAACGCGGTGCCGGTGCCCTTGGAACGGTTCAGGCGGGTCAGCGCGTCGATGCGGTCGACCATGCCGTGCCCGACCCGCAACGCGCGCCACATCTCGTCCAGGACCAGGAAGAACCGCCGCGGCGGGGCCAGTCCCAGGTCGGCCATCCGGTGCGCGGCCTCGACCTGACCGAAGCCGGCCGCCCAGGTGGTGACCAGGGTGGCGGCGGTCAGGGCCTGGTTGGTCTCGCTGATGCCGGAGATGTCCACGCACAGCGCGGTGGTGTCGAGCTCGATCGAGGCGGTGGTGTGGCCCTCGACCGTCGAGCCGAGCGGCCCGTGGATCAGCGCCCGCAGCGTACGCCGCAGATTCTCTGTCTCGAGGCGGTAGCGGTCCAGGTCGTGGTCGTCGTGCCACAGGGTCACCCACCGCACCTGCATGGGTGCCTCTTCGATGACCCGCAGCACGTCCGACAACAGCGGCTGGGCGGTGCTCTCCCGCTCGGTCAGGTAACGCAGCGCCGCCGCCAGCACGGTTATCTCGTCCGACGCGAGCGGAGCGCCCCGCGTCAGGGTCGCCAGCACCAGGGCGGCGTTGAGCCGACGGTCGACGATCTCCGCACGTAGCTGCTCGATCTCCTTGGGGTCCTGCACGTGTGCCAGCACCTGCTGCCACGGGCCGATGTCGAGCGGGTTGATCCGGTGCAGGCCGGGACCCACGCGCAGCACCCGCCCACCGAGCGCGGCGACCAGTTCGGCGTAGTCGGGTTTGAGGTCGCCCAGGATCAGCGGGGTCACGCCCTGCCCGACCAGGCTCAGCAGCATCCGCCGCACGCTTGTGGACTTGCCCATGGCCGGTTCCGCCTGGATCCACACCGACGGGTTGTTGATCAGCTTGGCACGTTCGTACCAGGAGATCGGGTCGAAGCACACCGTCGCGTTGGTGTAGCGGTGCCGGCCGAGCGGGGCGCCGATCGTCGGGGTGGACGAGCCGGTGCCGAACGGCCACAAGCCGCACACCTGCACCGTGGTCCCGCGGTACTCGGTGGGCGACTCGACCCAGGACACCCGGCCGCCGCCGGGGCCGGCGTAGCCGAACCGGGTGGGACGTCGGATCGGGATGACGGATCGGGGCATCAGGTCCGCCTCCTAGAACGGCACGGTGGCGTGCACGGGCAACACCACCCCGGTCGGCAGGGTCGCGGCGAAGGTCGCCGCCTGGGCCCCGTACATCGGGCGGAGCATGAGCCGCGCCTCGGCGGCCCGCGAGTCGACGATCCGGGTCGCCTCGTCGAGCTGCTCGACCGAGGAGACGGTGGCGGTGACCAGCACCGTGAAGCGCACGACGCCGGCACCGGAAGCCTCCTCCTGCGCGGCCTGCTCGGCCGCGTTGAGGTCGGCCAGGTCCCGGGCGGTGGCCTGGGACTTCTTCGTGGCGTTGAACCGGGCGTCGCGCTTGTCCGCTTCGACGAGCTTGGCCGACTCGGCCGGCGAGTACGGCCGGTAGATCAGTGACACCCGCTTGCGCAGCAGTTGCGGGTCGGGGTCGGTCAGCCGGGCGAACGTGTTGGCGAAGGTGACACCGCGGGGAGCCTCGACCATGCCCCAGGTCCTCGAGACCCCGGAGTCGTGGCGGTAGTAGTCCCAGCTCTCCCGCGCCGAGACCGGGCCGGCGTTCTCCCAGGTGAGGTCCAGGTCCGGGGTACGCGACAGTTCGATGCTCGTGCCGGGGTCGTACGCGGCGCGTACGGCCCGGACGAGCGACCGCGGCATCATCGGGCGTACGCCGCCGCCGCCGGCGGCCGAGAGCCCGGAGTGCAGGTTCGGCAGCCGGGCGGCGACCTCCCGGCACATGTCCTCGTGCGAGAGCTGCCGCCGGTTCGGAGGCAGCGTGTAGGTGAGCGAGACCCGGGTCTCCACTGTCGCCGACCCGGCCGGGTAGCTGCGTACCACTTCCTGGAGGACCTGGCGGGCCAGCTCCGGCGCCTGCGGCGACATGGTGTCGTTGACCTCCGTGGCCAGCCGCGTGCCCGGGTCCGGGGTGCTCTCCACGGTGACCGCGGCCTGCACCAGGCCCGGTTCACGGCTGAGGTTGGACAGCCAGGCGGCCAGGTGTGCCACACGCGCGTCGATGGCGCTCTGGTCGACCAGGTCCATGCCCTCGGGGTAGCAGCGCAGCGTGACGGTGTAGTGCCGCGACTGTGGGATGACCACCACGCCGATGCGCCCGGAGCGGCCCGTCTCGACCTCGTAGATCTGCGAACGGGCCAGAATGCCGGGCAGTTGGTGTGTCTGCGTCACCTTCGAGGCCACGCCGGACAGGTACAGGTGCTGTCGTCGTGAACGCCCTCGCCACCACGCGAACCGTGCCGCCATGACCTGAAGTCCGGTGCGCCCGTTGACGCGGATGGCCAGCGGGACCAGGACGGCAGCACCGCACAGCGCGGTCAGCAGGGCGGCCACGAGCGACACGGCGAGCATCAACACGGTCAGCAGGGCCAGGCCGAACATGATCAGCGTGCCGATGGTGCCCAGGCCGAACAGCCCGGCCGACACGCCACGGCGCCAGTTGCCGTAGGCGCGCTGCTGCGACGGGTTCGGCGGCGCTGCGGTCGTCGTCACTGCTCAGCTCCCGTCGGTCCGCTCGCGCCCGCAGCAGCACCACCGATCTTCCTGATCGCGTCCGGGCCGGCCTTCGCGGCGGCCTGCCCGACCACGACGCCGGCGGCGATTGGGCCAGCGGCCGCGGCCAGTCCGCCGGCCGCTGCCGCACCCCCGCCGGCTGCGGCACCCCC
>NZ_MUZA01000001.1 GCF_021442385.1 Micromonospora sp. MH99 | reverse complement strand
GGCCGCCGCGCTGGCGGCCGGCGACGGCCCGGAGCCGGACGATCCGCGCCCGGTGCACGCGCTCTCGCGCGCGCAGCGCGCCGTCGCCGCGGTGGTCACCGAGTCCCACCGGGAGGTGCCGGCGGCGCTCGCCGTCATCAAGGTCCGCGCCGACGCCGCCCTCGCGGTGGCCCGGCAGCTCACCCGCTCCACCCGCACCCTGGTCGGCCTGCCGGAGCTGCTGGTCAAGGCCATCGGCGGGTTGCGCGAGGACCACCCGTTGCTCTTCGCCGCACCCGGCGACGGCGCCAGCGTACGACTGGCCGAGGCGGCCCACGTCGGCGTCACCATCGACGTCGGTACGGGGCTGTTCATCCCGGTGGTCCGCGATGTGGAGGAGCTGACCTGCGCTGAGATCGCCGAGACGCTGATGGACTTCCGGTCCCGGGCCGGCGGTGAGGGCTTCCGGGCCGGCGAGCTGGCCGGCGGGACCATCGTCGTCTCGCTGCACACCGACCCCGACGTGGTGCTCGCCGGGCCGATCGTCTTTCCCGGCCAGACCTGCGTCGTGGCGATCGGCGGCACCCAGGACGAGTTGGCGCTGGACGCGGACGGTCAGGTCGTGACGCGCCGGTTCGTCAACCTCAGCGCCGTCTACGACCACCGGGTGGTCAACGGCCGGGAGGCGGTCGCGTTCCTGCAGGCCGTGAAGGCCGCCCTGGAGTCCCCCGACCACCTCGCCGAGGAGTGAGGCGACGGTCAGCCGAAGACCTTCTGGTCACACACCTGCCAGCCGGTCTCCGACTCCAGGTACAGGTCGAGCGTCCTGGTCTCACCCGTCCGGCCGGTCAGTTCGACGGTCACGAAGGCGCTGCTTCCGGCCTCGTCCCCGAAGGCCGCCCGAACCATGGTGTGCGACACGGGCCGGCCGAGGCGCTCCACCGCCGCGGTGAACGCCGCCAGGTCGGTCCGTGCCTTGATCTCCCGGCACAGGGATTCGTGCGCTGCGGCGTCGTCGTTGCTCTCCAGTCGACTGACGAACTGGTCGGCCGCCGCACGCGGCTCGTCCACGTCCGGCCCGGCGTACATCCACAGCAGGAAGCCGCCGACGGGCAGGGCCAGTGCGCCCAGGCACGCGACGACGACGGCGCCCGCGACGATCCACGTGGTGCGCCGGGCCTTCGGAGGTGGGTCAACCGACGGTGGGTGGGGCGACAGGGCTGGACGCATGACGAAACGTTAACGACTGCCGATACCTCTCCAGCGGCGGTACGGCCACGAATCGATCTCGGCCCCCGCAGTCCGTCGTACCCTTGGCGCGGTGATCTCCGCTGCTCTGCGCCGCGCCCTCACCGCACCCGGCGACCCGGTGTTGCGGCCCCTCCCCGACCAGGTCGTCGCGATGCTGGAGACGGTGCACGCGCCACCGCGCCTGGCCGCGCACCTGCGCGCCGTCCACGATGTCGCCGCACAGCTCACCGACGCGCTGGCGGACGGGTTTCCGCAGCTGCCCGTCGACCGATCGGCGGTGCTGTTCGGGGCCGCCACCCACGACATCGGCAAGGTCCTGCACCCGCAGGAGTTGTCCGGGCCCGGCTCGTCGCACGAACCCGCCGGCTACGAACTGCTGCTGCGCCACGGTGTCGCGCCGTCGCTGGCCCGGTTCGCACGCACCCACGCCTCGTGGCAGCAGGACGGCATAGGCGTCGACGATCTGCTGGTCAGCCTGGCCGACAAGGTGTGGAAGGGCAAGCGGGTCACCGATCTGGAAGGGCTGCTCGTCGACCGCCTGGCCGACGCCACCGGCCGGGAGAGATGGTCGGTGTTCCTGGACCTGGACGACGTCCTCGACCGGATCGCCGCCGACGCGGACCGCCGGCTCGCCTTCCAGGCCACCCATCCGGTACGCGATCCACACGGCGTCGTTGACGGCTGACCTCGTGCATCCGTCTGCCGTGATCGTTGGCGGCTGAGCGGTGGCGGGGCCGGCGTGTCATACCGCTCAGCTGCCAACGATCACGAGCGGGGCGCTCTCCTCGGGTTGTCGTGGCTTCGGCGCGCGCAGGGTGACCGCGGCGGCCAGGCAGAGCACGGCGGCGGCGATCAGCGGTGGACGGCCGCCGAGGTGGACGGCGGCGGAGCCGAGCGGGATCGTCAGGACGAGCGGGCCGAACATCGCGGTGTTGGCAGTCGCGGCGACCCGGCCGAGCAGCGCCGCCGGGGTGTGCGTCTGCACGGCGGTCACCGCCGCGACAAGGGTCCACGGCAGCCCGATGCCGGCGACGACGGCGCCCGCGACCGTGGCCGGCCACCAGGGTAGGCAGCGGGCCAGGCAACCCACGGCTAACAGCACGGTGCCGGCGACGCCGACGGCGACGGGACCCCGTCGGGTGAGGAACCGGCCGACTACCAGTCCACCCAGGATGGAGCCCGCGCCCTGGGCGCCGGCCAGCACGCCCAGGAAGGTCGTCGGCAGACGCAGCTCCGCGACGACGATCGCGTAGACGGCGGCGGTCCCGAAGCCGGACATGGCGATCGACGTCGCCGCGAGCAGGACCGGCACGCGGGTGGCCCGCTGTCCGATCAGGACTGCCAGCCCGGTACGGAGGTCATGGTCCCGCGGCGTCGGTCGCTCGGGTGGCGTCCGGTTCAGGCGGACCGCCAGGTAGAGGACGGCGACCAGGACCGGCATCGCCGCGCTCAGCACGGCGACCGCGTGGCCGCCCTGCCAGGCGTACAGGCCCGCGCCGGCCAGGGGCGCGACGAGCTTCATGCCCTCCTGCGCGCTGGAGCGCCACCCGTTGACATCGCCGAGTTCCGAGGCCGACAGCGCGGACGGCAGCAGCGCGGTCTCCCCCGCGTCGATCAGCACGTAGCTGACACCGTAAGCGCCCGAGACGGCGAAGATGACCCACGTCTGCCCCGGGCCACGCACGGCGAGGAGCGTCAGCAGCGCGGCCGCCAGCAGGAGGTTGACGGCGATCACCAGCGGTCGTCGCGACGCCCGATCGAGCAGGCCGCCGAGCCACGGGCCGGCGAGCACCGGGGCGTACACGCAGAGCCCGGCGAGGGCGGCCAGACCGGTGGAGCCGGTGAGGTCCAGGATCCAGATGCCGGACACGAGGGACATGGCGCTGCTGCCGAAGCCGGACAGTATCGAGATCGCCACGAACAGACCCGCGTTGCGCCGCATGCGCCCTCCAGGTTGAGTCGAATTGACTCACATCCTGATTCTTGAGCCGCACTCAGGCAATGCCGTCGGCAGACGTCAATCTTGCGTTGACAACGCGGTCGTCAACGTCGTCGCGACCGCTCGCACCGGCGGCGGCAGCCGGTCGCCCGCGCCGTCGAGATCGGTCCGCAGGTGCAGCGCCAGCGCGTAGAGCGAGCCCGGGTCGGCGTCCAGAGCCGCGTCGACCGTGTTCCGCACGAGAGCCGCCCGACGGAAGCGGGAGTCCCACCGCCGGTCCGTCGCGATCCACCGCCCCACCTCGGCCACCGCGGCTCGCAACGCCGCGATCTGCGGCGAGTAGCCCCGATCCAGGTCCTGCCGCCGCGCACGCCGAGCGGCCGCGAGGCGCTGACGGCGCTGCTCGGCGGCCTGCCGACTGCCGAGCCCGAGCGCCGCCGCGACCTGCGCCCAGGTCGCGCCGTCGTGACGCGCCCGGTCGATCAGCTCCGCCTCCCGCTCGTCCAGGCGGGCACGAGCGGCACGCACCTCAGCCAGGCCGACCAACGGCGTCGTCATCGCGTCAACATAACATTGACAGTTCGCCACCGTCTCGACCCGGCACCGCGAACGCTCGACCCGCGAGCCCGATACCGCGAGGCCCGGCCACCGGAAGCGCCCAGCGCGGCGTGAGCCCAGCGCGGCGTGAGCCCAGCGCGGCGTGAGCCCAGCGCCTCAAGCGCCCGATGCCGCGAAAGCCCGACACCGGCGTCCAGCCCCCGCGAGCGCCCGGCCGCGCCAGAACCCGGCACCGCGAGCGCCCGCGCGACAGGAGCCCTACGAGGGGGCGGCCCCACTCCCCTGCGGCCCTGTCGAGCTGCCCCATTTCTGGGGCAGCTCGACAGGCAGCAAAGGGCACCTGCCACCCTCGGGCGAGCCACCGCCCGCCCGGCCACCGCCCGGCAGGGCCACCGCCCGCACGGCCACCGCCCGGCACGGCCACCGCCCGGCAGGGCCAAGCCCGGCCACCACCAAGCCCGGCCACCACCAAGCCGGACGTTCAGCCGGCGGCGAGGTGCTCCCGCACGCTGCGGGGGCGCATGTCTGTCCAGGTGCGCGTCACGAAGTCCAGGCACTCCTCGCGGCTGCCGGCGCAGCCGGCATCCCGCCAGCCGTCCGGTACCTCCTTGTGCCGGGGCCACAGGGCGTACTGCTCCTCGTCGTTGATCACCACGCGGTGCTCGTCAGCCATCGGGGTTGCCTTCCTCGTGTCGGGCCAGGTGCAGCTCGCGGGCCAGGCTCTCCGGGGACAGCGCCCGGATCTCCGCGAGCAGGTCGGTGAGGTCGCTGTCCGTGGGTGGGGAAACCGCCGGGGGTACGGCGGGCGCCGGCCCCGCCAGCGCGGCGACGGTACGGGCCAACGCGGCGGGCGTGGGTGACTCGAAGATCGCAGCGGGTGGCAGGTCGACGCCGAGCGCGTCGCGCAGCCGCGCCACCACCCGGGTGCCGAGCAGCGAGTGCCCGCCCAGCTCGAAGAAGTCGTCGTCGGGGCCGATCTCGTCCACCCCGAGCAGGTCCACCCAGATCCGCCGCACCACCTCGTACGGCTCGTCGCTCGGCGCGATCGCCGTCGAGGCCGCCGTCGATTCCGCCGAGACCGGCGGCGGTGACGCGGTGACCGGGGTGACCGCGGCCGGGGCGGCGGGTTCGGGCCGGTACGCGTCGACCCAGTGCCGCTCACGCGCGAACGGGTACGTGGGCAGCGGCACCCGTCGTCGTCCGTCGGCGCGGCCGTCGGGCCAGCGCAGGGGCGCCCCGGCGAGCCAGAGCCGGCCGACGGCCAGGGCGACGGCATCGTCCTCGCCGGCCGGGGTGCGACCGGCGGGCAGGCTGGTCAGCACCGGCACTGCGCGTGCGCCGTCGTGCTGGCGGACGAGGGTGGCGAGGGTGCGACCCGGGCCGACCTCCAGCAACGCATACTGCTCTCCGAGCAGCAGGGTGGCGGCGGCGGTGAAGTTGACCGGGCGGCGCAGCTGCCGTACCCAGTAGTCGGGGTCGGTGGCCTCGTCGTCGGTGAGCCAGCCGCCTGTCACGTTCGACACGACCGGCACGGTGGGCGGGCGCAACGGCACCTCCCGCAGGTGCGCCGCGAAACCGGCCAGCGCCGGGTCCATCAGGGCCGAGTGGAAGGCGTGGGAGGTGCGTACCTCCCGGCAGGCCACCCCTCGCCCGCGCAGGTCGGCGGCGAGCGCGGCGACGGCGGTGGTCTCGCCCGAGACGGTGGTGAGGTTGGGCGCGTTGGCGGCGGCCACCTCCACTGTGGCGGGCAGCAGCGCCGTCACCTCGTCGACGCCGAGAGCCACCGACAGCATCGACCCGGGGGCCTGGGCCTGCATGAGCCGGCCGCGCACGGCGACTGTGGCGAGCGCGTCGGGCAGGGTGAAGACGCCGGCCAGGCAGGCGGCCACGTACTCGCCGAGGCTGTGTCCCGCCATCGCGGCCGGGCGTACGCCGTGGTGGCGCAGCAGTTCGGCGAGGGCGTACTCGACGGCGAACAGGGCCGGCTGGGTGAGCCGGGTCTCGTCGAGTTCGGGTGCGGCCGGGACCGCGTCGCCGGGTGGGCAGAGCAGGGTCCGCAGGTCCACGTCGAGGTGCGGGCGGAGCAGGTCGGCGCAGCTGTCGAAGGCCGCCCGGTAGACCGGCTCGGTGCGGTAGAGGGTGCGGCCCATCCCCGCGTACTGCACGCCCTGGCCGGGAAAGAGCAGCGCCACGCCGGCCGGCGTACCGGTGGCGACGCCGGTGCGGACCAGCGCCGACCCCCGGTCGGCGAGCTGGGCGGCGGCGGTCGTGGCGTCACTGGCGACGGTGACGAGCCGGTGGCCGAACTCCCGTCGGGTGCGCGCGAGGGTGTACGCGACGTCGGCCAGCGGCACGTCGGTGTGCTCGCTCAGGTGGGTGGCGAGCTGGTCGCGGGCCCGGTCGAGCGCGTCGGCGTCCCGGGCGGAGAGCACCAGCAGATGCGCGGACCGGTCGTCGCCGGGGCTGTGGTCCGCCGGGTCGGCGGCCTGAAGCACGACGTGGGCGTTGGTGCCGCCGATGCCGAAGGAGCTGACCGCCGCCCGGGACGGCGTGCCCAGGTCCGGCCAGGGCTGCGCGGTGGTCGGCATGTGGAACGGTCCACCGGCCAGCTCGGGGTGGGGCTCGGTGCAGTACGGGCTGGGCGGCACCACCTTGTGGTGCAGCGCCAGCGTGGCCTTGATCAGCCCGGTCACCCCGGCGGCGACGTCGAGGTGACCGAGGATCGACTTGATCGAGCCGAGCGCGCACCGGCTCTCGTCGGCGCCCCGACCGTCGTACGTGCCCGGGCTCGCGTCTGCGCCCCGGAACGCCTCGGCCAGGGCGCGCAGCTCGATCTGGTCGCCCAGCTCGGTGCCGGTGCCGTGCGCCTCGACGTAGCCGATGGTGGCGGGGTCGACCTCGGCGACCTCCTGGGCGGCGCGGATCGCGGCGACCTGCCCGTCCACACCGGGCGCGGTGAAGCCGACCTTCATCCGGCCGTCGTTGTTGATCGCGGAGCCGCGGATCACGGCGTACACCGTGTCTCCGTCGTCGCGGGCGTCCGCCAGTCGGCGCAGGACGACCACTGCGGCGCCGTCGCCTCCCACGGTTCCGGTGGCGCGCACGTCGAACGGGCGGCAGTGCCCGTCGCGGGACATGATGCCGCCGGCCTCGTGCCGGTAGCCGGTGCCGGTGGGCAACAGGACGTGCGCGGCGCCGGCGAGCGCGACGTCGCACTCGCGGGCGAGCAGTGCCTGCACGGCGAGGTGCACGGCGACCAGCGACGACGAGCAGGCCGTCTGCACCGCCACGGCGGGTCCCCGCAGGTCCAGGTGGTACGCCACCCGGGTGGGCAGTGAGTCCTTGTCGTTGGCGAGCATCAGCTCGTACTCGGAGACCGAGTCGAGCCGCGGGTTGCGGAACAGGTGGTGCAGGAGGTAGCCGCTGGCAGCGGCGGCGGCGTACACACCGACCAGCCGGTCGGGGTTCCCGGCGAGGTGACCGGCGCGTTCCAGGGCGGTCCAGGCGGTCTGCAGGAAGAGTCGTTGTTGCGGGTCGAGAAGCCGGGCGTCGCGGGGCGAGTAGCCGAAGAAGCCGGCGTCGAACCGGTCGATGTCCGGCAGCGCGCCGTGCGCCGGCACGTGGTCGGGGTGTCGCCGCTCCTTCTCGGTGAGGCCGGCGGCCGCCAACTCGGCGTCGGTGAACCGGGTGATGGTCTCCTCCCCGGCGAGGATCCGCCGCCACAACTCGTCGACGTCGGCGGCGCCGGGAAAGCGGCCGGCCATCCCGACGATGGCGATCTCCAGTCCGGTCTCCTGGTCGGTCACGCTCGTCCCTCCCCCGCCGGCACCGGGCGGGCCCGGCGAGCCCGCTCGGCCAGCGCCTGTTTGCGTTCGTCCCGTCGCCGGCCGCCGGCCGGTGCGGTTGTCGGGGCGGTGGTCGGGGCGGCCGTGCCGTCGAGGAACCGGGCCAGCAGCGCGATCGTCGGGTAGCGGAACAGCTCGACGGCGGGCACCGGCCGGCCGAGCCGTTCGCTGAGTCGGGTCTGCACCCGCGCCAGCAGCAGTGACGTGCCGCCCAGGTCGAAGAAGTTGTCGTCCGCGCCGACGTCGTCGACACCGAGGACCTGCCGCCAGGTGTCGGCGATGGCCCTTTCGACAGCGCCGTCGGGTGCCACGTACGCGGCGCCGAGGTCGGCGCGGGCCACGGTAGGGGCGGGCAACCGGGACGGGTCGAGCTTGCCGCTGGCGGTCACCGGCAGGTCGGGGACCACCACGAAGGCGCTCGGCACGAGATAGCGGGGCAACCGCCGCAGCAGACTCTGGCGCAGCTCGTCGACAGCCAACCCGTCGCCGACGAGATAGCCGACCAGTCGTCGACCGCCGGGCGCGTCGGTCCGTACCACGGCGGCGGCCCGGCGCACCCCCGCGCACTGCCGCAGCTGGGCCTCCACCTCACCCAGCTCGATCCGGTAGCCGTTGATCTTCACCTGGTTGTCCGCCCGGCCGAGGAAGACCAGTTGCCCGTCGGCACGCCAGCGGACCAGGTCGCCGGTGGCGTACATCCGCTCGCCCGGTGTCGGCGCGTACGGGTCGGGCAGGAAACGCCCGGCGGTGAGCGCGGGGTCGCCGTGGTAGCCGCGGGCCACCCCGGCGCCGCCGAGGTGCAGTTCGCCGGGCACCCCGGGCGGCACCGGCCGCAGCTCGGTGTCGAGCACGTAGGCGCGGACCCCGGTCAGCGGCCGGCCGATCGGCAGCTCGGTGTCGGCGGGCGCGCAGCGGGCGGCGGTGGCGGTGACGGTGGCCTCGGTCGGCCCGTACCCGTTGATCAGGAGCCGGTCGCGCGACCAGGCGGCGGCGACGTCCGGGGCGCAGGGTTCGCCGCCGACGGTGAGTATCCGCAGGTCGGGAACGGCGGCGGGGTCCAACGCGTCGAGGACCACCGGTGGCAGGTCGGCCACCGAGACGCGGTGCCGGGTGAGCGCGGCGGCCAGGTCGGGGCCGGGGGTGCGCTCGTCCGGGCCGAGCAGGCGCAGCGTCGCGCCCGCCGTGAGCGCGGTGACCACATCGGACAGTGCCACGTCGAAGCTGATCGAGTGGAACTGCAGGACCCGGTCGCCGGCCTCCACGCCGACCAGCCGGGCCTGCGCCGCGGCGAGGTTGCTCAGCCCCCGGTGCGTGCCGACGACGCCCTTGGGGAGCCCGGTCGAGCCCGACGTGTAGATCAGGTAGGCGGCGGCGTCGGGGTGGACGGCGGTCGGCAGCGCGGCGTCGACGGCCGGCGGCTGCTCGTCGAGACGCAGCAGCGGCACGTCGGTGGTGGGCAGCGCCAACTCCGCGTCGGCAGTGGTGACCACCAGCGCGGCGGCGGAGTCGGTGAGCAGGTGCGCCAGCCGGGCCGCCGGCAACTGCGGATCCAGGGGCAGGTAGACCCCACCGGCCCGGAGCACGGCGAGGAAGGTGACCACCCAGTCCGGGCCGGCGGGCAGGCAGACCCCGACCGTCGTCTCGGCCCGCACGCCCCGGGCGGCGAGGGTCCGGGCCAGGCGGTCGGCCCGCGCGTCCAGCTCCCGGTAGGTCAGGGCCTGATCGCGGTACGCCAGGGCGACCGTCTCCGGTGCCGCCGCGGCCTGGCGGGCGACCAGCTCGGGCAGGGTCGGTTGGTCCCGGGGCGCGGGCGCGGGCGCGGTGGCGGCCCAGCGGTCGATGAGGTCCCGTCCGGCGGTCGCGTCGAGCAGCGGCAGCCGGTCCACGGGGGTGTCCGGGGCGGCGAGCGCGGCGGTGAGCAGGGTGTCGAGCTGGTCGGCGAGCGCCCGGGCGGTGGACTCGTCGAAGAGCCTCGTCCGGTACTCGATCCGCCCGTCGATGCGGCAGTCGTACGGGATGACGGTAAGCGTCAGGTCGAACATGGACGTCCCGGTGTGCGTCTCACCGCTGGCCAGCACGCTCACCCCGGGCAGGGTCAGCCGCTGCTCCCAGCCGTCCTCGACGGCGAACATCACCTGGGCGAGCGGGTGGCGGCCGGCGTCGCGGACCGGGCGCAGCTCCTGCACCAGGGCGTCGAACGGCACCGGGTCGGTCAGCGCGGTCAGCGCGGAGTCCCGCAGCCGGTCCAGCAGCGCGGCGAAGGTCAGTCGACTGTCGACACGGCTGCGCAGCACCAGGGTGTTGACGAAGAAGCCGACAGCGGTCTCGCTGTCGAGCGTCTGCCGGTTCGCCACCGGGGTGGCGATCAGCAGGTCCGGCTGCTGGCTGCGTCGGTGCAGCAACGCCGCCCAGGCCGCCGCGAAGATCATGTACGGTGTCGCGCCGGTGCGGCGGCCCGCCTCGGCGACCCGGTCGGCCAGCTCCGGGGGCCAGGAGAACTCGATCTCGTGGCCGGCGTCCTCCAGCTCGGCCGGGCGGGGCCGGTCGGTGGGCAGGTCGAGCCCCGGCGGTGCGCCAGCCAACGCGTCGCGCCACCAGTCGAGGCGTCGGGCCAGCTCGGTCGGGCCGAGCAGCAGGTCCTGGGCCAGCGCAGCCGGTACGTCCCGGGGCGCCGGCGGCAGCGCCGGACGGCGTCCCTCCCGCACTTCGGCGTACGCCGTCGACAGCTCCTCGAAGAGCAGACCCATGCTCCAGCCGTCGCACACCACGTGGTGCAGGGACAGCAGCAGCGTGCAGTCGGTGGGGCCGGTGCGGCACAGGGTGGCCCGCACCAGCGGCCCCCGAGCCAGGTCGAACGGGCGTACCGCCTCGGCGGCGGCGTACCCGTCGATCCGCTCCGGCGTGACGTCCTCGACCACCAGCGGCAGGCCGGTCGGCGGCAGGACCATCTGGTACGACTGCCCGTCCAGCGGCACGAACACCGTGCGCAGCGCCTCGTGCCGCGCCACGACCTCGTCGAGCGCGCCGCGCAACGCGGCCACGTCCACGTCGCCGCGCAGGTCGACCCGGTACGGCACGTGGTAGGCCGGGCTGTCCGGGCGCAGCTGCGCCAGCAGCAGCATCCACTCCTGGGCGGCGGTGAGCGGGTGGATGCCGTACCGGTCGCCGTCGGCGCGGATCGCGGCGAGGAACGCCCGCCGCCGCTCGGGTGGCAGGGCTTCCACGCGCTGGCGCAACTGCCCGGGCGTGAGGGCTCCGATCATCGGGCGATCCCCTGTTCGAGCTGGTCCAGCAGGCCGGCGAGGTCGGCGGGCGGCGGCCCGTCCGCCGGGACCGGCACGGCCGCCTCGATGGGCTCGACGGGCACCCCGCTGATCTCCTCGGCCGCTGCGGCAAGCCCGGCCACTGTCGGGTGGTCGAAGATCAGCCGGAGCGGCACCTCCGCGCCGATCGCGGCGGCGAGCCGGGAGCGGACCCGGGTCGCCTTCAGGGACCGTCCGCCGAGGTCGAAGAAGTCGTCGTCGCGGCGGCGCACCGGCACGCCGAGGACGTCCTGCCAGATCTCGGCCACCGCCCGCTCGGTGGGTGTCCGCAAGGCGGCGTCGTCGTCGCCCGTCGCGGCGGCGTCGGGCGCGGGCAGCGCCGCGACGTCCACCTTGCCGTTACGGTTGAGCGGCAGCCGCGGCACCACCACGAACACGGCCGGCACCAGGTGGTCGGGCAGTTGCGCGCGGGCCCGCTCCCGGACGGCCTCGACGCGCACCCCGTCGTCGGGCACGACGTACGCGACCAGCCGGGCGTCGCCCGCGGCGTCGCGGTCGGCGCGCACGATCGCGTCCCGCAGCAGCCCACCGGCGCGCAGCACCTCGGTCACCTCCCCCGGCTCGACCCGGTACCCGCGGATCTTGACCTGGTGGTCGGAGCGGCCGACGAACTCGATCAACCCGTCCGGGCGTTGCCGCACCACGTCGCCGGTGCGGTAGAGGCGACCACCGGTGCGCGGCCCGAACGGGTCGGGCACGAACTTCTCGGCCGTCGCGTCGGGACGGCCGAGGTAGCCGCGGGCCACCCCGTCCCCGCCGATGAACAGCTCACCGAGCACCCCGGGCGGCACCGGTTGCAGGAGCTGGTCCAGCACGTACACCCGGGTGTTGGCGACCGGGCCGCCGATCGGCACGATCGGGTCCGCGGCGGTGAGCCGGGCGCAGTCGTACGTCGTGGTGTAGGTGGTGGCCTCGGTCGGGCCGTACCCGTTGACAAGCGTCGTGTCCGGGCAGGCCGCCCGGAGCCGGTCCACTGCCGTCCGGTCGGCCTGCTCGCCGCCGAACGTCAGGTAGCGCAGCGCGGCCAGGGCGTCCGGCGCCTCGGTCGCCACCTGGCGGGCCACGGACGTGGCCAGGAACATCATCGTCACGCCGGTGTCGCGCAGCCGGGCGCGCAACCGGTCCGGCACGATCACGTCGTTGATGTCCAGGTCCGCCAGGCACGCGCCGTTGAGCAGGGCGCCCCACACCTCCAGTGTCGCCGCGTCGAACGACATCGTGGCGGCCTGTCCCATCACGTCGTCCGGGCGTACGTCGACGAAGTTGGTGTCGCGGACCAGCCGGACGATGTTGCGGTGGCTTACGCCGGTGCCCTTGGGGCGGCCGGTGGAGCCCGACGTGTACATCACGTACGCGAGCTGGTCGGGGTGGATGGCCACCGCCGGCGGGTCCGCCGGGCCGTCGTCGGCCGGCAGCCGGTCCACGACGATCCGGGGCGTGTCGTCGTCCGGGAGCCGGTCGGCCAGCGCGGCGGTGTGCAGGATCGCTCCCGGTGTGGCGTCGCGGCACATCAACGCCAGCCGTTCCGGTGGGTATCCGGGGTCCAGCGGCAGGTACGCGGCGCCGACCTTGAGCGTCGCCAACGCGGCGATCACCCAGGCGGTCGTGTCGGCGAGGCAGATGCCGACGAGCGTCTCGGCGCCGATCCCCAGCCGGCGCAGACGCCCCGCCAGGTGGTTGGCACGCCGGTCCACCTCCCGGTAGGCCAGGATCCGCTCGCCGTCGCGCAGCGCGGGCGCGTCCGGGGTCTGCCGCACCCACTGGGCGAACAGGTCGGGCACCGACCTTTCGCGCGGGTAGTCGGTGTCGGTGGCGTTCCAGTCGATCACCACCTGCCGTTCCGTCGCCGGGTCGAGCAGCGGGAGGTCGGACAGGCGGGCGCCGGGCCGCTCCTGCGCCCGGGCGAGAAGCACGGCAAGCGCCGCCCCGATCGACGTCGCGTGCGGGTGGCTCACCGTGGCCGCCGGCCGTTCGTCGGTGTCGTCGATCAACAGCCGCACCGCACCCCGAAAACCGGGAGACGCTTGATCGGAGCTAATCGATACCACCGGCCGATAGTCGGGAACCGTTTCGGGCAATTCCGCATCGTGCTCCCGGGCCTCGCGCAGAGCCGTTCGGACCAGGTCCCGCAGCTCGGTCCACGTGGGATCCTCGGGCAACCGGACCCGCACGGGCAGCCATCGTCCCGAGCCGGTCGGCGCGGCCGGCGTCTCGGCGAGCAGGTCCCGGCCACCGACCCAGCGGTGCAGCAGCGCGAACAGGCCGGCCAGCGAGCTGACCTGCGGCTCGACCGGGTCGCAGGGCAACTCGGCGGGGGTGTCCACGGCGGGGTCGGTGGATGGCGCGAAGGGCAGGTCCGGCGGCTCCGGAAGGTCCGTGAGCTGTCGTTCCCAAAAGGCGGAAAGGCCAGGGCGAACTGTCTGTTCGGTCATCGGATCTCAGCTCCGATCGGCGGGTGACACGCAATGCCGGGAAGTCTGGACCGGGCCCGTGCCAGTTGCTTGTAGGGGCCGTTCGGGTGCCGTTGCGGCGGTCTGAGGGAAACCTGAGTGCGCCTTTATGCCGATAGCGCATTGCAGTCAGTAAGTACACCGACTCTTTTGGTTATGGCGATGCCGCTCGATGAAGACAATGATCGTGCCCGGGGGGAAGCCACGCCGGGGGCGACGACTCGTAGTGCCCGGTTGTCTCTTCGCTCGCCTGAGCCTCCACGAGAGAACACAGGAGCGGTGAATGTCCGGAGACAATGTCAACCATGCCTGGCGCCCGTCGACGCCGGCTCGCAGCGAAGGTGGGGACGAGGTATCGACAGCGGAACGACACCCTGCGGGTGGTGACCCGGGGCGGGCGCTGCGTCACCTCGCCGCCGCCGGCGACCGCGCGGCCGCGCACCTGTGGCTCGCCACCCAGCCCGACCTCCTCGCCGCGACACCCGACCCGGCCGACGCGCCGGTCGCGGAGATCTGGCGCGCGGCGCTGCGGCACCACCTCGCCGGGGAACCGCACCTGGCGGCGGCCCGCCTGGCGACCGCGCCGATCGGCGCGACCGGCCCACACGCCGTGCAGATGTACTGCCACGCGGCCGTGCACCACCTGCTCGACGACGACATCGAGCGGGCCAGCGCCGACGTCGAGGAGGCGGCGCGGGCCGCCCACGCGTGCGGCGTCCCCACCGCCCACCGGGCGTACGCCCGGATGGTCGTGCTGCTCGCCGCCGCCACCGGCGACGCGACGGCGACCCACGAGCGCGCGGAGGCGACCGACGGGCTGCGCCGCGCGGACGCCGACCTGCTGCGGTTGATGGTCCACCTGGACCTGTCCGGCCACCTGCTGTGGGCTGGCGACGCCACCGACGCGCTGCGGCACGCCGAGGCGGCCGTCCGACTGACCGAGGTGGCGGGCGACACGGGTTTCGAGCCGTACGCGCTGACCCTCGCCGCGGTGGCGAAGTGTCAGCTCGGCCGGTTGGAGGAGGCCCTCGCCGACGGCGCCGCAGGGCTTCGCCTGCGGGAACTGGCGGGAGTCGCCGCCGACGAGGCGATCTCGCTCGCCGCCCTGGGGATGGTGCACCGCCGCCGGCGGGAGCCGCGGCAGGCCCGGCAGGCGTTGGAGAGCGCCCTGGCCGCGGTGGGCAGCGGTCAGCCGCGCATCGTCTCGCCCGCCTGGGTCCTGGCCGAACTGGCGCGGATCCGCGCGGCCGACGACCTGTGCGCCGCGCAGGATCTCGCCGAACGGGCGGTCACCATGGCCCGGGAGCCCGAACGACCGTACGCCCTGCTGGCCCGTGGCTGGGTGGCGCTGCTGCGCGGTGACACCGCCGCCGCCCACTTCGACGCCGCCGAGGCCCGCACCGGCGCGACCGTCGGGCGGCGACGCGCCACCCTCGTCGAGGCGCTTCAACTCACCGTGCTCGCGGCGGACGACCCGCGCGCGTCCGCCGGGCTGCTCGACGACGCCGCCGCGCTCTGCCGGGAACTGGGCGACCCGGCCGAGGAGGCCACCGTCGCGCTGATCGCCGCGCGACTGCAGGGGCGGCAGGCCCGCCGTGGCGCCGAGGGCGCCGGGCAGAAGCTGCGCCGCTGCGGGGTACGCCTGGACCCGGGCGTCGCCGACGGGCTCACCGCGATCACGCTGCGCGTACCGGCGGTGGTCATCCACACGCTGGGTGACTTCCGGGTGTTCCGGGCCGGCGCGGTCGTCCCGTACGGCGAGTGGCAGTCCAAGAAGGCACGGGACCTGCTGAAGATCCTCGTCGCGCACCGGGGACGCGCCGTGCCCCGGGCCAGGCTGATGGAGCTGCTCTGGCCGGACGAGTCACCGTCGCGTACCGCGAACCGGCTGTCGGTGCTGCTGTCCACGCTGCGCCGGGTGCTCGGCACCGGCCGCCGCACCAGCGGCCGGGGCGCGGTGCTGGCCGAGCGGGGTTCGGTGGCGATCGACCTGGACGTGATCGACGTGGACGTCGAGACGTTCCTGACCGCCGCCGAGGAGGCGCAGGTCGCCCTGCGGGGCGGACACCCGGACGCGGCCCGCGCGCTGGTCCGGGCCGACGAGTTGTACGGCGGGGACTTCCTCGCCGACGACCCGTACGAGGACTGGGCGCAGCCGCTGCGCGAGGAGGCGCAGGTCGCCCACACCAGCGTGCTGCGGGCTCTGGTCCAGCACGCCTCGGACACGGACCAGAAGCTGGTCTACCTGATGCGGCTGGTGCACCGGGACCCGTACGACGAGGACGCCCACCTGGAGTTGGTGCAGGTGCTGCGCGCGGCCGGGCGGCACGGCGAGGCGCAGCGGCGCTACCGCACGTACGTCGAGCGGATGCGGGAGTTGGGCATCGCGCCGGCCGGCGGCGAGGCGACCGACAGCGACGCGGGGCCCGCCGGGGCCGGCGGCGGCCAGCACGCCAACTCGTCGGCCGGGGCACTGGCCCGGTGGCGGGCGCCGGCCGCGCAGGCCCGGCCGTGGACGACGGAGCTGGGCGGCGCCCACCGCCCGAGCGGCGTCCCGGTGCAGCGGAGGGGGAATCCGAGGAGGCTCATTGAGCATCCGGCCTGACCGGGCTCACCGACCCCTCGCCGGCCGCGCCGAGGCACCCCGGCCGGACGGGACCGGCCCCGCGAGCGCGCCTGGCAGCTCACGGGACCGGCCCCGGATCGGGCGTGCGGGTCAGTGGCGGGGCTGGTAGCTCTTCGGCAGCCGCATGCCCCGCTCGGCCATGATCTCCCGGACCCGGTTCGGGTAGTTGGTGATGACCCCGTCGACGCCCATGTCCATCAACGCGGACACGGTTGCCGGGTCGTCGCAGGTCCACGGAATGATCTTCAGGCCCCGGGCGTGCGCCTCGGCCACCATCGTCGCGTCCGGGTAGAAGCGGAAGTTCGGGTCGCCGATGGTCCCGTTCTGCGGGAATCCGTAGTTGGGCGACAGGGCGGTGACGCCGGGGATGGCGGCGGCCGCCTTCACGAAGTCACCGTCGTAGTCGTCAGCGTCGATCCCGCCCAGCCAGGGGGACGCGCCCGGCTGGCCGACCTGGAGGAAGTCGTGATTCGTGAGGGCCACCAGCGGCCACTTCGGCGCGAGCCGGTGCATCGCCTTGAGCGCACCCCAGTCGAACGACTGGATGGTGACCTGCTTCTCGATGCCGGAGGCGTGGATCTCCTCGAAGACCCGCCGGACGAACAGCTCACGCGGCGCGGTCTGCTCGGGCGCTCCCGCCTCGACCTTGGTCTCGATGTTGAGGGTGATCTGCTTGGCCTGGTAGCTCTTGACGAGGCCGAGGACGTCCTTCAACTCGACCATGCGGAAGCCCTTGACCTGCTCCTGCTCGGGAAAGCCCGGAAGCTGCTGGTAGCCGCAGTCCATGGTCTTGAGCTGGGCGAGGGTGAGGTCCTTGATGTACTTGCCGACGTACGGGTACATCGGGTCGCCGGCCTGGACCGGTGCGGTGTCGGCGCACTTCTGGGCGCTGATCTGGCGGTCGTGGTTGACGACCACCTTCTGATCCTTCGTGATCTGGGTGTCCAGCTCCAGCGTGGTGACACCGAGGCGCATCGCCTTGCCGAAGCCCTCCAGCGACTCCTCGGTGGTCATGCCGATGCCGCCGCGGTGGGCCTGGAGGTCGAAGTGGGTCTTCTGGGGGTGCAGCGCGCTGGCGCTGTCGACTGTCGACGCGTGCGCGGCTACCGGAACGGCGAGCGCGGGCAGAACGGCGAGGCCCGCCAGAACGTGACGCAGGGACATGGTGCAAACCTCAGCTCTTGGGGTGCAGATGCGCAGGTGAGGCTAGGTGGGAGGGCAGCACCGGCGATGGCCACGCCATAGGCGGAGAGTGAACGCTCGCCGAACCTCAGGGAGGCACACCAGGCAGTGCGGCCCTTCGGCCGCGCCGCCGGTCCCGGCCGGGACGGGCCACCCGGCCCTGTCCGAGCCGGCCGACCGCGACGAGCGTGGAGACCATGAGGGCGCTGGTGATGTACGAGTCGATGTTCGGCAACACCGAGGCCGTCGCGCGGGCAGTCGCGGACGGGATGGCTCGCCACGCCGAGGTGACGATCGCCGACATCGGCGCGATGCCCATGGTGAGCGGCATGGACGTCATCGTGGTGGGTGGTCCCACACATGCCTTCGGCCTGAGCCGGCCGGCCACCCGGCAGGACGCCGTACGGCAGGGGGCCACGCGCAGGGACGCCGCGACGGTCGGCCTGCGGGAGTGGATGGACGCCTCGGCGGATCTGCACGGTGTCGCGGCGGCGGTGTTCGACACCAAGGTCGACAAGCCGTTCAGCGGTTCGGCCGCCCGCAAGGCGGAGCGTCGGCTGCGCCGGCTCGGCTGCCGGCTGCTCGTCCCGTCCGAGAGCTTCCACGTCGTGGGCACCCCCGGCCCGCTGGCGGACGGTGAACGCGAGCGCGCCCGGCGCTGGGGCGAGGCCGTCGCGGCCGCCGCCGTTGCCGCGGCACAGCGGACCTGACGGGCAGCGCGTCCGCGCCGGGAGTCCGCCGACGGCCACCGGAGGGTCGCGGTGGCCGTCGGTGAACGTGCGCGCTAGTTGCCGAGGGTGACGTGCAGGACGCGTTCGTTGCTGTTGTTCGGGGTGCTGTCCTTGTCGCCGGTGTTGGTGGTGGTGAGCCACAGTCCCCCGTCGGGCGCCGGCTCCACCGTCCGCAACCGGCCGTAGGTGCCACTGAAGTACGTCTGCACGTTCGTCAGGCTGCTGCCGCTGATCACGGCGCGGTACATCCGCGTACCGCGGGCGCAGGCGACGTAGAGCGCGTCGCGCACGATCGCGATGCCGGAGCAGGAGCCCTCGGCGGTCGGGTAGGTGCGGGCCGGCGCGATGTAGCCGGCCGTGCCGCAGGTGCCGCTGGTGCCCTCGCAGGCCGGCCAGCCATAGTTGCCGCCCCGCGTGATCAGGTTGGTCTCATCCATGATCGAGTTGCCGAACTCCTGCTCCCACAGGCGGCCCTGCGAGTCGAACGCGAGCCCCTGCGGATTGCGGTGACCGTAGCTCCACACGTAGTTGCCGAACGGGTTGTCCGAGGGCACGCCGCCGTCCGGGTTGAGGCGCAGGATCTTGCCCTCGAGGCTGGAGCGGTCCTGGGCGTACGCGCCGTTCTGCGCGTCGCCGGTGCTGGCGTACAGCTTGCCGTCCGGGCCGAAGCGCAGCCGGCCGCCGTTGTGGTACTTGTTGCGCCGGATCCCGCTGAGCAGGACCTGTTCGCTGGCGGTGGTGAGCCGGTCGTTCTCCATCTTGATCCGGACGATCCGGTTGTCGCTCGGCGAGGTGTGCATGATGTAGAGCCACCGGTCGCTGGCGAAGCTCGACGAGATCGCGAGGCCCAGCAGACCACCTTCACCGTCGGTGCTCTGCACGTTCGGCACGGTGCCCACTGTGGTCTTCGTCCCCGTGGTGGGGTTGAGGTGGATGATGTCGTGCGCGTCGCGGCGGTTGTAGAGGACGGTGCCGTCCGGCAGCGTCACCAGGCCCCACGGGACGTCGGTGTCGGTGGTGACCTGCCGCACCGTGCACACCGGGTTGGCGCAGGCGCCGCCGGTGCTCACCGCGACGGAGGCGCTGCGCGCCGAGGCGTTGTCCTGCCCGTCGCGAGCGAGGACCTGGTACTGGTACATGGTGTTCGCCGCCAGGCCGCTGTCGGTGAAGGTGGTGGCCGGCGGGGCGCCCGTGACGGTGCCGATCTTCACGCCATTGCGGTAGACGTCGTACGCCCGGACCCCGACGTTGTCGCTCGACGCGGTCCACCGCAGGGTCACAGTGGTCCCCGACGCGGTGCCGGTGAGCTGCGTCGGCGTGCTCGGCGGCACGGTGTCGGCCTGGCAGGGCGGCGGCGTGATCGTCACGGTGGCGCTGGCCTGCGACACGTTGCCGGCGGCGTCGCGCGCGTTGACGTACAGGCCCCAGGTCGCTCCGGGGACGACGGTGAGGCTGGCCGACAGGGTGCCGCCGTTCACCGAGGTCATGAGCTGGCCATCGTGGTAGATGTCGTAGAACGCCACCGCGACGTTGTCCGTCGAGGCGTTCCACGCGAACGTCACCGAGTTGCAGGTCAGCCCGCTCACCCGGGGGTTGCCGGGCGGCGTGGGCGGCTGACTGTCGGTGCTGCCCAGCGATGACGTCCAGCGCTGGTTGGCCTGCCCGTTGCAGGTCCAGAGGCCGACAGTCGTGCCGTTGGCGGTGCCGCCGCCGGTCACGTCCAGACAGAGTCCGGACTGGACACCGACGATGCTCCCGTCGGCGTTGATCCGCCAGCGCTGGTTGGCGCCGCCGGTGCAGCCGTAGATCTGCAGCGCGGCCGGCGCGCTGGTGTCCTGGCCGACCACGTCGAGGCACATCGTCGCGTCGTACGCCCGCAACTCGCCGGCCGCGGTGAACGTCCAGGCCTGGTTGGCCTGGCCGACGCAGTCGTAGATGTTGATGCCGGCGCCGGGTGTCCGGGAGTTGCCCACCACGTCCAGGCACCGACCGGACGCCACACCGACGACTGTCGACGGGCCCGCCGCCGACGCCGGCACACCGACCGCCGCGGCCAGCAGCACCGCCACGGCGAACGCCGGCACCAGCCGTCGTGGTCTGACTCGGGCGAAGTTTCGCATCCGTCCTCCAGGGTCGGGGCATCGAACGGCCCGACCCCACGCCGGACGACCCAGCGCCCGACCGGACCGACGAGAAGCAACATCGACCATCAAAGATGGATTCGCGGCACATGTCAAACGATGTCGTTCGATCGGGGACAAACCGATCAACGGGGTCGCCGCCGCCGGTCGGGACAGGCGCGCGGGGCGCCGACGTGATCCGACCCGGCGGCCGGACCGCCCAGCCCGCCGTGCGGGGCGATCCGGCCGGCGGTCAGCTCGCCCTGCGTGAGACCGTTGGCCAAGGTGCGGCCGGCTGCCGTCGCCGCCCGGCAGACCAGGTCGCCGCGAGCGACCCGAATCGACATCCGTCAAGGTCTGTCGATGGCGGAAGTATTGGTAGCGCGTCGGCGCACTGTCAACGTTTATCGGAAACATTGCGGAATCACCTGGCGAGTGTCGCCCACCGCGCGGCCTGTCGGACCTGGCCAGGACCCTGATCAATCAGCCGACAACAGGCGCCTCGGCCACGGCCGCCATCGATTGGTCGGATCTCCGCCGAGAGTTCCGGGAGATTTCCGGATCGAGCGCTCTCGGACTCCCTGAATCGAGGCCGAAAGGTCCGGCCTTTGCGAGCACCTGGTTGCGATTGCGCCGACATCCCGGCTGCTCCCGGGTCACGTCGAGCACGAGAGCGGCTCCGGACGGCTCCGGCCAGGGGTTCCGGAAATTGTTGACGCGTTGGAATTCTCGCTGCAATACTCCGATCCATTCTGGTCGATGCGATCCGGCTTCCCGGCGAGCTTCGGTCGATCTCCCCACCCACCACCCACACGTCCGGACCGGACCGTGCCGCCCGCACACACCGGGGCGCGTCCGACCCGGTAGAAGGGGCACAGATGAGCACTGTCTCCGCTGGCACGCTCGTACGGTCGAGGCGACTCCGTGCGGTGCTGTCCATCCTCGCCACCGCCGTCGCGACATGCGGCGTCGTCGTCGTGGCCACCGCGACCCCGTCGAGCGCCGCCACCTGCAACGGCTACGTCGGGCTCACCTTCGACGACGGTCCGACCGGCAGCACCAGCGCCCTGCTGAACGTGCTGCGCGCCAACGGCGTACGGGCCACGATGTTCAACATCGGGCAGAACGCGCAGAACAACAGGTCGGCGGCGCAGGCACAGGTGGCCGCCGGCATGTGGGTCGGCAACCACAGCTGGAGCCACGCCCACATGACGTCGATGAGCCAGTCCCAGATGCAGTCCGACCTGTCCCAGACGAGTTCGGCGATCCAGTCCGCGACCGGCAGCCGGCCGCAGCTGTTCCGGCCGCCGTACGGGGAGACCAACTCGACCCTCCAGTCGGTCGCCTCGTCGCTCGGGATGCGGCAGGTGATCTGGGACGTCGACTCACAGGACTGGAACGGCGCGAGCGTCAGCCAGATCGTGTCGAACGCCAGCCGTCTCCAGGCCGGCCAGGTCATCCTCATGCACGACGGGATCCAGAACACCCGGGACGCCATCGGCCAGATCGTGGCCAACCTGACCAGCCGCAATCTCTGCCCCGGCATGATCTCGCCGTCCACCGGTCGCGCGGTCGCACCCGACGGCGCGACCCCGCCGCCGGGCAGCACGACTCCCCCGCCCAGCAGCACGACCCCGCCCCCGTCCGGCGGCAGTTGCACGGCGACGGCGACGACGCCGAACGTCTGGGGTGACCGGTACAACACCTCGGTCACCGTCAGCGGCACCAGCACCTGGACGGTGGTGGTCGCCCTCACCGCGCCGCAGAAGGTCTCCACCATCTGGAACGGCAACGCCACCTGGGACAGCAGCGGCTACGTCATGACCGTGCGCCCCAACGGCAGCGGCAACACGTTCGGCTTCACCACGATGTTCAACGGCAACAGCAGCGCCCGACCGCAGATCCGCTCCTGCACGGCCGGCTGACGCCGCGACGGTCCTGCGTGGCGTCGACCGATGCCACGCAGGACCGAAGCCGACTCGATGGCAGGGCAGCGGGAACACGCTTCACTCGAACAGGTGCTCCACCTGGGTGATCCGCAGGACACGCCGGGTGATGCCGCCGGCGCCCCGGACCGAGAAGCGGGAACCGCTCCGCTTGGCCCGGTCGGCGGCCAGGAGCAGGACGTGGACCCCCGCGGCGCTGAAGAAGTCGACAGCCGCGAGATCGCAACAGACGTCGGGGTGGCTGTCCAGGGCGTTGGTCAGCGCCGCCCCCAGCAGCGGGGCGGTGTCCATGTCGACGTAGCCCGCCGGGGCGACGATCAGCCGGTCGGCGGAGAACGCGGCAGACGAGTTCACGGGCTCGGTGTGGCGAGCCACGGAGAAGGGCCGTTCCGGGGCATCCAGCGCCCACAACCCACCCGGGTAGCGACGAGCTGAGCGGGTCGATGTCGCCCGCGGAGGCGGGAGCGCCATCTCTACGCGGTCGGTCATGGGCACACGCCTCCCGTTGGAGATCCTTGACAGGACGGGCGCGTGACTTGACCCAGTCACACCGTAATGAGGTTTTCCGCTGGCCGCCAGTCGGCGTCGTCCCAGGCCGTACGTCCCCGGTGTGCCGGCCGATCAGTCCGCCACGACGAGCGCCTGCGGCGCGGCGGACTTCATCCGCGTCCGCAGCCACTTGAGCTGGATGGCGGTCTCCCCCTCGCACTCGCGCACCACCGCGAGCAGGTCCTTGTCGCGCACGCCGTAGGCGGCCTGGCCCACGACGGTCCAGGTGATGTCACACTCGGCGGCCATCAGGTACAGATCCTGCAGATCGCGGAGCAGACCGATGCCGCCGGTGCGGGTGCCCGTGAACAACTGCGAGTGCAGCCGGTCGGGTTCGGCGGGCGCGTCCTCGGAGTAGCGGGCGGCGAACGGGCGCAGGCGCTCAGCGTACGCGGCACAGCGCTTCGCCTGCTGCTGGCAGAGGTGGTGGACGTCGGGTTCCTCGGCATGCGCGTCGCCGACCTGCCGGAACGCCTCGGCGAGATTGACCTGGGCGCGGTGCAGCAGGCCGAGATAGTGGGCGAGGTGCACGGCTCACTCCTTCCCGCTGGTGGCCTCGGCGGCCGGTCCGCCGACGGTCGCGGGCACGTCGGCGTCCGCCGGCGGCGCGCTGCCGCCGGTCGTCGGCGCCGGCGAGGGTACGCCCCGCCCGTCGGCGAGTTTCTCCACCGCGACGGCGGCGACCTTGAAGATGGGCTGCTTGGAGACCGGGTCCCAGGCGGTGATGGTCAGCTCGTTCGCCGCCCGTGGGGTGCGGTCGGCGGGGTCCTGGTCGAAGTAGCCGTAGTGGAACGGCAGGAACACCACGCCGGGGCGGATGCCGCACAGCCGGGCGCGGGCCTGGATGGCGCCGCGCGCCGAGGAGATGCCGACCACGTCGCCCTCGGCGATACCGAGCCGGTCGGCGTCGGCCGGGTTGAGCTCCACCCAGACGTCCGGGGCCGCCCGGTCGAGCTGGGGCGCCCGGCCGGTCTTGGTGCGGGTGTGGAACTGGTAGACCGTACGGCCCGTGCTCAGCAGCATCGGGTGGTCCTCGTCAGGCACCTCGGGCGAGGGTTGGTAGTCGACGGTGTGCAGGAACGCCCGTCCGTTCGGTTCCTTGGCCCGGTACTCCGCCTCGGTGAACTCGGCGCCGGTGGCGAGGTCCTGGCCGTACGTCTCGCAGTAGTCCGGGTCGGTGGGGAACAGCCCGTCGGCGTAGAGCCGTTCGGTGCCGTCCGGGTGCTCGTCGGTGCAGGGCCACTGGATGCCGGACCCGCCGCGCAGCCTGGCGTAGGTCATGCCGGTGTAGTCGCACGGCCGGCCGCGCGAGCACTCCTTCCACGCCTCGAACACCTCCTCCGGGCCGGTCCACCGGATCAGCGGCTGCCCGTCGCGGTCGCGCAAGTCCATCCGGCGCGCGTAGTCGAGGAAGATGTCCAGGTCGGGCTTCGCCTCGCCGGGTGGGTCGACGGCCTTGTCCGAGATGTGCACCGTCCGGTCGACGCTGGTGAACGTGCCGGTCTTCTCGCCCCAGGTGGCGCCGGGCAGCACCACGTCGGCCAGCTCGGCGGTCTCGGTCAGGAACAGGTCCTGGACCACCACGAACAGGTCCGGCTTGGCGAGGATCCGCCGGATCCGGGCCAGGTCCGGCAACGACACCGCCGGGTTGGTGGCGCTGATCCACAGGAGTTTGATCGAGCCCTGCTCGGCGTACCGGAAGATCTGCATGGCGTGCGTCGGCGGCGCCCAGTGCGGGATGGTGTCGACATCCACGTTCCACAGCCGGGCCAGCTCCTCGATGTGCCGCTCGTTGTCCCAGTTGCGCAGGCCGGGCAGGTCGCCGTCGGCGCCGGTCTCGCGGGTGTTCTGCGCGGTCGGCTGGCCGTTCATCTGGTAGATCCCGGCGCCGGGGCGCCCGATCATGCCCCGGAGCAGGTGCAGGTTGTTGACGGCGCAGGCCGCGGCGGTGGCCTGGTTCGACTGGTAGAAACCCTGCAACACGGTCGACAGCAGCCGCTGGGACGTGCCGAGCAGCTCGGCGGCGCGTTCCACGTCGGCGGCCGGCACGTCACAGATGTCGGCGACCCGGCGCGGTGGGTAGCCGTCGACGATCCGGCACAGCTCGTCGAAGCCGATGGTGTGCGCGTCGACGTAGTCGCTGTCGTACCAGCCGCGCCGAATGATCTCGCGGAGCAACCCGTTCAGCAGGGCGACGTTCGTGCCGTTGCGGACCGCGAGGTGCAGGTCGGCCTCCCGGGCGACCGGGGTGGCCCGGGGGTCTACCGCCAGCATCGCCGGCGGATTCGGCCCGCGTCGCCGGTCCAGCATGCGCATCCACAGCACCGTCTGCGTCTCGGCGACGTTGTGGCCCCACAGCGCGATCGCGTCACAGTGGTCGACGTCGGTGTACGACCCGGGCTGCCCGTCGGTGCCGAAGCTCGCCTTCAGCGCCGCCGCCGCCGTCGCGGTGCACAGCCGGGTGTTGCCGTCCATGTGCGGGGTGCCCAGCCCGGCCTTGCCGATCACGCCCAGCGTGTAGTACTCCTCCAGGAACAGCTGGCCCGAGGTGTAGAAGCCGAAGCGTCCCCAGCCGCCCGGCGAGTCGAGGAGTTCCCGCGAGCGGGCCACGATCCGGCCCATGGCGGTGTCCCAGTCCGCCTCGACGAGACGGTCGCCGTCGCGGACCAGCGGCCGGGTCAGCCGGTCCGGGCTGTGGTTGGCCTGCCAGCCGTACAGGTCCTTGGGGTCGAGCCGGCCCCGGTTGACCCGATCCACCGCCCGACCCCGCACGCCGACGATCCGACCGTCGGCGACCGCGATGTCCATGGCGTCGCCGTTGGAGTGCAGCACCGACGCCGACTGCACCCACCGGTCCACGTCGGCATCGGTACGCCCGTCGGCCAGATAGCGGTCCACCCGCACCGGCCACTCATCCCCCGGCCCGTACGGCGTCCGCTCGCCCCACGGCTCGGCGATCCGATCAACCACGACGCTCCCTCCGACGAATTCCCGGGTGCCGCCACCACGGCATCGGCACGTTCTCGGTAGCGGTCCTGACGGCCGCCCCGGCCAGGCCCGGCCAAGTCCCTGCCAGATCGCTCACTTCGGCATGCTCACCCCCTCTACCCCTCGGCAGGGCGTCCACACCATGAACCGCCCCATCCCGATCACTCGACCGAGTTTCCGGACAAAAAGGCTCATCTGCGAATAAGCCTCCCGTAATACCGTGAGTTACGTGCCACGGGCCAGAACCACTCTGGTCGATCGCTGGCGGAACCCACATCGAGAGGATCGGACCATGCGCGACCTATCTCGTCGCGAAGTACTCAAGGCGACGGCGGCCGTCGGCGCGGGGGCCGCGGTCTTCCCCGGCATCGTGGCCGCCGGCACCCCGGGGTTCGCGGCCGACGGCGGCCCGGGTCCGTCTTCCACCGCGGAGTGTCCGCCGGCGGAGCTGACCGGGCGCATTGTCCGCCCGCAGGATCCCGGCTACGCGAACGCGAGCCTCGGCTGGGACGAGCTGTTCGTCCGCTACCCGCTGGTCATCGTCTTCGCGCAGAACACCCAGGACGTGGTCAACGCCCTGACCTGGGCGCGGCAGAACGACGTCGCGCTGCGGGTGCGCAGTGGCCGGCACAGCCTGGAGGGCTGGTCGAACGTCGACAACGGCATCGTGATCGACGTGAGCGAGCTGAAGTCGACACACATCGACTACGGGAGCCGCACCGCGCGGGTGGGCGCCGGGCTCAACCAACTGGAGGCGGTCACCGCGCTCGGTGAGCACGACCTCGCGGTGACCACCGGGACGGAGGGAAGCGTGGGCCTGTCCGGCGCGACCCTCGGCGGCGGTCTCGGCTTCCTCACCCGCTACCTCGGGATGGCCTGCGACAGCCTGATCGGGGCGGAGATCGTCGTCGCGTGGGGCACCAACGGCGCGAAGGCGATCGAGGTGGACCTGCACAACCACGAGGACCTGCTCTGGGCCCTGCGCGGCGCGGGCAACGGGAACTTCGGGATCGTCACCTCGCTCACCTACCGGGTGACGCCGCTGCACAGCGTCGCCTACGTCCAGGCGACCTGGGACGGCCTGGGTGACCTGGAGGAAATCTTCGACACCTGGCAGCGCATCGCTCCGTTCACCGACTACCGTCTCGGGACCCAGGTCGAGATCCACAAGTCCCAGATCCTGCTGTTCGCGGTGCTCGCCGACGGTCCGGAGGCCGAGGCGAGGGAGTTGCTGGAGCCGATCCTCTCGATCGGCAGCCCCGAGGTCACCGTGCAGACCGGGGGCTGGGGCGAGATCTACAACGGCTTCCAGATCCCGACCGAGGACGAGCCCGCCAACTGGAAGTTCTTCTCGCAGTTCTCCAACCGGCCGTTCCCGAAGAAGGCGATAGGTGTGGTCCGGGCCTTCATGGACAAGGCACCCACGGACGACAGCAACTTCTTCCTCCAGGCGTTCGGCCGCGGTGCCCAGGCGCACGAGCCCCGTGGCGGGTCCGCGTTCCCGCACCGCGACGCGCTCTTCTACTCCGAGCCGGGCGTCGGCTGGGGCACGCGCGGGGAGCCGGACAGCGGCGACGCCCTCACCCCGGTCGCCCAGACCTGGATCGCCGAGTTCAGCCAGGCCCTGCGGCCGTACGTCGACGGCGCCTACGTCAACGTGCCGAACATCGGGATGGCGGAGTGGGAGTCGGCCTACTGGGGGTCCAACTTCTACCGACTGCGCAAGGTCAAGGCGAAGTACGACCCGCACAACGTCTTCCAGTACGAGCAGAGCATTCCACCCGCGACCTGCTGAAGCGACGGCCCCGGGCCACGCGTGGGGGTGGTCCGGGGTCGTGGCGCGCGGGGACGGTCGTGGCCGCCGGCGGAGTGTGCCGACCGAAGCGAGCGCAACTTCTGCCGTCCGTGAAAAAAGATCAGCTCCTTGTGAAGAAAGCCTCACCCCGGTGAGGATATTCAGATGCGTCGTCTCCCCCAGAGTCTCGGCCGGCTGGTCGCGGGCGTGCTCGCGCTCGCCCTCGCCACGGCGGTCACCCTTCTCGCGTCCGCTGCGCCCGCCGCGGCTCACGGGACGTTCGCGATGTCCACTCCCGAGAGCGGCGCCACGGTGCCGGGGCCGTTGACGTCGGTGGCGCTGTACTTCACGGAGAAGGTCGGCGCCAACGCCTACTTCACGGTCACCGCGCCGAACGGCGTCCGCGTCGACAACGGCTGGACGTACGGGGAGCCGAAGCCGCTGACCAAGCCGGTGCGGGAGTACTTCCTGGTCGACGGCCAGTTCCAGCCACGCGAGTACACGACGGGCTTTCCGGCGGTGGTGTCGGTCGCGCACCTTCCCGCCGCCGGCCAGTACTCGGTGAGCTACCTGTCGGTGGCCTCCGACGGTGACGCGGTGCGCGGCACGATGACGTTCCGCTACACCGGCCGGGCGACCAAGGCTCCGCAGGGTTGGCAACCGCCGACCCAGCAGCCCGACCCCGCGCTTCTGGCGGCCATCGACCAGCACGCCTCCACGGGGCAGCAGCCGGTGGCCTCGGCGGCGCCCGCCGGCTCGCCCGGCACGACGCCTGCGGCGCCCGTCGCACGCCCGCAGGAGCGAAGCGGCCCGGGCGCGCTGCTCGGGGTCGGTGGGGCGGTCGCGGTCCTGGCTGCGGTGGCGGGATTCGTCCTCTGGCGTCGTCGTTCGTCGCCCGCGGGTGGATCGCCTGGCCGGGTCCGCACGTCGAAGGCTCCGGCGGGCCGGGGCGGTCGCGTCGCCCCCTCGGCACGTAGGCCCGTCGGCGCCAAGAGCACGGGGCCCGCCGGCAGGAACGCGGCGACCGCCGGCAGGAGCCCGGCGACCACGGGCGGCGGTCGCGCGGCAGGTGGCAGGCAGCGCAGAGCCGCCGTACCCCCGGCGCAGAGAAGCGGCGCGCGCTCCAGCGCGCGAGGTCCGGTAGTGGTCGAGTCCGCGCCGGCGCCGTCCGCGCAGGCCCTGGCCACGCCCGAGGACGCGTCGCCCGCCGACCGGTCGCGGCCCGAGGCGCCGGACGGCACCGGGGTACGCGGGTCACGACTGACCAACACCCACCTGGCGCTGCTCGTCGGCGGGCTGGTGGTGGCTCTGCTGGCCGGCTTCGGGCTCGCCCGCATCGGCGCCGGCGACGCGTCGCCGTCCGGGAACGCCCGTCGGCCCGCGGCCCCGGGCGGAGTGCCGACCGGCGCCGGGGAGGCCCTGTCGGCCGGGAACGGGCACGACCACGCGCCCGGGACGGGGCCGCACTCGCATCCGGGGGATGTCGGCGCCGGTGAGACGCTGGCGACCGGGACGACGGTCAGCGCGGGCGGTTACACGTTGCAGCCCCTGGAGCGGACCCAGCCGCCCGGCGTACGCGCGGACTACCGGTTCCGGATCGTCGGGACCGACCGGCAGCCGGCGACGCGTTTCGCAGTCGTGCACGAGAAGCCGTTGCACCTGATCGTGGTGGGGCGCGACCTCGGCGGCTACCAGCACCTGCACCCGACGATGGCGTCCGACGGCACCTGGAGCGTCCCCCTGACACTGGCCCGGCCAGGTGGCTACCGCGTCTTCGCCGACTTCTCCGTCAACGCCGCCGACGGTCGACAGGTGCCCCTCGTGCTGGGCGTCGACCACCACGTGCCGGGCGCGTACTCCCCGGCCGCGTTGCCACCGGCCCAGGCGCAGGCGACGGCCGGACCGTTCACGGTGTCGATGACCGGGACGCCCACCGCCGGGGTGACCGCGCCGGTGCGATTCCAGCTCACGCGCACCGACGCCGCCGGGCCGGTCCCGCCGCAGCGGTACCTGGGCGCGTACGGGCACCTGGTCGTCGTTCGCGAGGGTGACCTCGGGTACGTGCACGTCCACCCGGAGCAGGAACTGGTCGACGGCGCTGTCGCGTTCTGGCTGACCGTCCCCAGCGCCGGTCGGTACCGGGCCTTCTTCGACTTCCAGGTCGACGGGAAGGTCCAGACCGCCGAGTACACGATCAACCTGCCCTGACGGCTGGCCCACGCGGCCCCGGCTCGACGGAGGACGTCAGCCGTACGTCCTCCGGTGAGCCCACCGAGGGCGCGTCGGCCACGACACGCGTCGATGGTGTCGTGATGAGCACAGCATCCGCTCGGGGATTTGTCCGGTTCCGCCGCTCTGTTCCCCAGGTTGGTGGAACGATGGCTGTCGTGGGAACTGCCGAGACTGCCATGCCTGCCATTTCGCCGCTTGCCGGTGAGCCGATCAAACGCGCGGATGCCGAGCGGCTCGCGGGGGTGCTGAAGGCGTTCGCCGATCCGGCGCGCCTGCGGCTGCTCAGCCTGATCCAGGCCGCCCCGGAGGGCGAGGCCTCGGTCACCGACCTCACCGCGCCGCTCAACCTCTCTCAGCCGACCGTGAGCCATCACCTGCGGATTCTCACCGAGGCCGGTCTGATCGAGCGTGAGAAGCGCGGCGTGTGGGCGTATTACCGCATCGTGCCGTCGGCGATCGCGGCGATCGCCGACCTGTTGACGCCGCCCCGCAAGCGGCCGACGAAGAAGACCCGCTGAGCGACCGCGGCGCCGGTGGCGGTCGTCGTCACCGGACCCGGGCGACGGCGGCGTTGAACGACACGTCCTCTACGGACGGCCGCGGCTGCGGCGCGTCGTCGGCGTGCCAGCGCGCCACCGACACGATGCCGGGCTCGACGAGCTCCAGCCCGTCGAGAAGGGCCGCGAACTGCTCGGTGCTCCGGGCCTGGAACCGGCCGTCGCGGTTGTTGGCTTCGAGCTGGGCGGTGACGGCGGGCGGCAGGTATTCCCAGGTCACGTGCGAGGCGACCACGTAGCTGCCGGACGGCAGCGCCGCGATGAGCCGATCGAGGATGCCCTTGGGGTCCTCGTCGTCGCGGATGAAGTGCAGGATGGCCACCAACATCAGCGCGACGGGCCGGGTCAGGTCCAGTGTCGTGCGCAGATCGGGGTGGGCGAGGATCGTGTCCGGCTCGCGCAGGTCGGCGTCGAGGTAGGCCGTCCGCCCCTCGGGCGTGCTGGACAACAGCGCGCGGGCGTGGGCCAGGACGATCGGGTCGTTGTCGACGTACACCACCCGTGCCGACGGGTCGATGCCTTGGGCAACCTCGTGGGTGTTGTCGGCGGTCGGGATGCCGGTCCCGATGTCCAGGAACTGCCGGACGCCGTGCCGCGCCAGGAAGCGCACCGCGCGTTGCAGGAACATCCGGTTCTCCACGGCGGAGAGCCGGATGGTGGGCATCGCGGCCGCGAGCGCGTCGCCGGACTCCCGGTCGGCGGCGAAGTTGTCCTTGCCACCCAACAGGTAGTTGTACCGGCGGGCAGGGTGCGCGACGGAGGTGTCGATCCGGTCGGTCGCCGAAAGGTCTGCACCGCGTGACGTCATCCGGCCTCCCCAGTGCTGCGTTCTCCACAAGGTACACACCTGGCCGCCGGTGGGGAGACCCCGTCAGCCCCCGTTCAGGTCGCGCAGCTCTCGACCGGCGCCGACGTGCCGCCCCGGTCCGGAGCCGGGTCCGCCCCGCACACCCCGGCGAGCAGGTCGGCGGTGGTGTGCGCCTGGATGCCGGGCTGCGCGCCGTCGGCGAACCGCGCGACGACCGACCGGACGTGGCGCGCGGCGGGTTCGGCGAGGCCGTCGTAGACGGCTTCGAACAGCTCCCGGGCCGGCTGTCGGAGCCAGCCGGACGGCAGCAGCTCCAGCGGCAACCGGGGGTCGAGGGTGGGAAACCGCCGGAAGGTGTCCATGACCTCGGTACGCGCCCGCACCGCCGCCGCGCCGTCGACGGCTCCGGATCGCAGCATCGGCACCAGGGGCGTCCAGCGCCGCAGGAACTCCTCGTAGTGCCGTCCGATCGCCTCGATGTCCCAGGCGTCGATGGGAGCGCGCTGACCGATCACGTCGAGCGCTGCCTGCCGCCCGCGAAACACCGTGACGGCGCCGAGGGTGAATCGGGTGAGCTGGGCCCTGCCCTGCGCGCTCAGTTCGTACGGCGAGATCCACAGACCGTCGTACAACGGCGCGTACCCGAGCCAGCGGAGCTGGCCCCGCAGGGCCCGTCGCTGGGTGCTGTGATCCTGCGGCAGGGAGAAGGCGACGATGGTCCAGCATCCGTCCCACGTCGTGACCTCGGTGGTGGCGGCCAGGATCCAACTGCCGCCGCTGGACAGGTTCGCGGCGGCGGCGCGGCTGATCCGGTAGGAGCTGCGCCGCCCCTCCCGGCTGCCCTCCAGCACACCCCGACGGGCCAGGCGGCTGATCGCGGCGCGCGCGCCGGCAGTGCTCACCCCGGCCTCGGCGAGCAGCGCGACGAGGGCGGCGGACGGGATCCGCGCGCGGTTGCGCAGGGTGTAGTCGGCCAGCAGGGTCACCGCGAGATCCTGCGGCGAGCTGCCGGCCTGTCGCCGGGGCAGCCGCGGCGGGTCGTCCCCGTCGTCGGGATAGATCTCCTCGATGGTGAAGGGGCTTGCCACAGGCGCTCCCGGCTCGACTCAGGGACGGTGCACCGACTGTAGACGGACGGTCCGTGCCGCCGGGACCGCCGCGGCGGTCACCACCACTCGCGCAATTGAGATACGTCGATTGACACTTCGACGACCGCGAGGAACACTATCTGCAACGCGACGCCGCACGGAGCCGGGCACAGGGCAAGCACACGTAGTGGGCGAGGCGCGATCACCACGGGCAGTCGGGCGCACCCGTGACCGCCGCGCGACCACACGCAACCCGCACAGGTGATCGAAGGAGTCGTCCCCGTGAAGATCCGAAGAAAACTGCTGCTCGGCCTGGTCACGTCGCTCGCGGCGGCCGGCCTGGTGGCACCCGCCCTCCAGCCCGCGTACGCCGCGTCACTCACCGAGGTGACCAGCTTCGGCGACAACCCCGGCGGAATGCGCATGCACGTCTACGTGCCCGACACCCGCCCGACCAGACCCGCGATCGTGGTCGCCATGCACGGCTGCGGAGGATCGGGCCCCGGCTTCTACTCCGGCAGCGAGTTCGCCGCCCAGGCCGACCGGTACGGGTTCATCGTGATCTACCCGACCGCGACCCAGCAGGCCGGGTTCGGCAACTGCTTCGACACCTGGTCGGATGCCGCCAAGCGGCGCGGCGGCGGCAGCGACCCCGTGTCGATCATCTCGATGATCCGCTACGCCCAGCAGCAGTACGGCGGCGACCCCGACCGGGTGTACGCCACCGGCAGCTCGTCGGGCGGCATGATGACCAACCACATGCTGGCGCTGTATCCCGACGTGTTCAAGGCCGGCGCGGCGTTCATGGGGGTCCCCTACAACTGCTTCGCCAACGCGGCGGACTATCCACCCGGGAGCAGCCAGTGCACCGGCGGGAACATGAACCGCACCCCGCAACAGTGGGGTGACGCGGTCCGGCAGGCGTACCCCGGCTACTCCGGCCCCCGCCCGCGCGTGCAGTTGTGGCACGGCACCAGCGACACCCTCGTGCCGTACTCGCTGCTGCAGGAGACGATCGAGCAGTGGACCAACGTGTTCGGGCTCAGCCAGACACCCACCTCCACCGACACACCGCAATCCGGCTGGAACCGGCGTCGGTACGCCGACGCGAGCGGGACCGTTCAGGTCGAGGCGTACAGCATCCAGGGCGCCGGGCACAGCCTGCCCTCCGCCGGCATGGCCGCTGCCGCCGTCGCCTTCTTCGGCCTGAACGCCCCGCCGAACCCGACCACACCGCCGCCCAACCCGACCACGCCGCCGCCGAACCCGACCACGCCGCCCCCGAACCCCACGACGCCGCCGCCCAACCCGACCACGCCGCCGCCGAACCCGACCACGCCGCCGCCGGGTTCCGGCGCGTGCCGGGTGAGCGTCGCCGTCAACGCCTGGAACACCGGCCTGACCGAGAACTTCACCATCACCAACACCGGTGCCAGCGCCGTCAACGGCTGGTCGCTCGTGTTCACCCTGCCCGGCGGGCAGAGCATCACCTCGGGCTGGAACGCGACCTACTCCCCCACGTCCGGCCAGGTGACGGCCCGGAACGTCGCCTACAACGCCAGCATCCCGCCGAACGGATCGGTCACCATCGGCTTCCAGGCCACGCACACCGGCAACACCGCCCGACCGAGCTCGTTCACACTGAACGGCGCGACCTGCACGATCGCCTGATCGCGGACGACGTCCACCAGGGCCGAGCTGTCCGAGCCCGGACGAGATCGGGCCGGCCCCGTCGCGCGAAGCGACGGGGCCGGCTCGGACCAGGCGTCGGGCGGCCGACCAGGTGGGTGGCCGCGTCGCCTAGTTTCCCGCGGACACCTGGTCCTTGACCTCGTCGTAGCCGACCGCGCCGGGCGCGTCGGTCGGCGCGTAGATCACGCGGAGCACGCCCGTCGGGAACACCTCGGTCGCCGTCACCCGCAGGTGGTACGGGGTGTCACCGTCGTCGAACAGCCTGCGGCCCTTGCGCGCCGCCACCGGGTGCACCAGCAGTCGCAGCTCGTCGACCAGCCCGGCGGCGAGGAGCTGCTGCACCACGGAGATCGACCCGGGAATGAGGATGCCCTTGATCCCGACGTCGGCCTTGAGCGCGGCGACGGCCGCCGGGAGATCGCCGTCGACGAGCTCCGAGTTGCGCCAGGAGAACTCCAGCGGCTGGCGGGACACGACGACCTTGCGCACGTCCCCGAGCTGCTTGGCGAACCCGGCGTCCTCGCCACCCGCCGCCTCCCGGTCGGGCCAGGCTCCGGCGAAGCTGTCGTAGGTCACCCGGCCGATGAGCAGCACGTCGGACGTGTCGTAGTCCTCGGTGACGGCGCGGCCCATGTTGTCGTCGAAGTACGGGAAGTGCCAGTCGGGGTCGATCTCGGCCACGCCGTCGGCCGAGATGAACAGCGTGGAGATGACCTTCGCCATCGCAGTGCTCCTTCAGATCAGGTGCTGTCGGCAGAGAGACGGCCACAGCATCCCAAACTGGTCGGACACTCACCGGCCTCTCGCACCGCGCCGCGGACGGAACGCCACCGAACACGACCGAACTGTCGGACGTGCCCGGTAGGTTGCCCAGACATGGCCACGCCCGCCGACGTCCGCCACGACCTCGCGCGCCTCGCCGACCCGGCCCGGGCGGCTCGATCGAGCCGGTTCCTCCAGCTGGTCCCCGGCGGCTACGGCGAGGGCGACCGCGCGATCGGCGTTTCCGTCCCGGACCAGCGGCGGGTCGCCGCCCGGTACTGGCGCGATCTCTCCCTGACCGACACGGCGGAGCTGCTGACCGGCGACGTGCACGAGGAGAGGTTGACGTCGCTGTTCGTCCTGGTCCGCAAGTTCACCCGGGGCGACGAGGAGGAACGGGGCCGCGTCGTCCGTCTCCTGCTGGACAACACGGACCGCGTCAACAACTGGGACCTGGTGGACTCGTCCGCCCCGTACATCCTCGGGCCGTGGCTGATCGACAAGGACCGGAGCATCCTGGATCGCCTGGCCGCGTCGGACCTGGTGTGGGACCGGCGCATCGCCATCATGGCGACCTTCGCCTTCATCAGGGTCGGTGACTTCGCCTGGACGTTCCGCCTGGGCGAACGGCTCCTGCACGACCCGCACGATCTGGTCCGCAAGGCGGTGGGCTGGATGCTGCGCGAGGTGGGCAACCGCGACCGGGCGGCCGAGGAGGAGTTCCTGGCCCGGCACCACCGGGTCATGCCGCGCGTCATGCTGCGGTACGCGATCGAGAAGTTCGAGCCGCAGCGACGCAGCGAGTACCTGTCCGGGCTGGGCTGACGGACGTCAGGCGTTCGGCGGCAGGACGCGGACGAGCCCCGGTCGATCGCTGACGGATCGGCCGGGGCTCGTCGGTGACGCAGGATCAGGCGAGGTCGAACCGGTCGAGCTCCATGACCTTCGTCCAGGCCGCGACGAAGTCCTGCACGAACTTGTCGCGCGCGTCCTGGCTGGCGTAGACCTCGGCGAGGGCCCGCAGCTGGGAGTTGGAGCCGAAGATGAGGTCGACCGCGGTGGCGGTCCACTTCACCTCGTCGGTGGCCAGGTCCCGGATCTCGTACACGTGCTCGTCCGACTTCGACGCGCTCCACCGGGTGCCCGGGGAGAGCAGGTTGGCGAAGAAGTCGTTGGTGAGCACACCGGGCCGGTCGGTGAGGACGCCGTGCTGGCTGCCGCCGGTGTTGGCGCCGAGCGACCGCAGACCGCCGACGAGGACGGTCATCTCGGGCGCGGTCAGGTTCAGCATGTAGGCACGGTCGATGAGCAGCACCTCCGGCTGGGTCTTCTCACCCGGGCGCAGGTAGTTGCGGAACCCGTCGGCGCGCGGCTCCATGACCCGGAAGGACTCCACGTCGGTCTGCTCCTGGGTGGCGTCGGTGCGGCCCGGCCGGAACGGCACGGTCACCTCGACACCCGCGTCGCGCGACGCCTTCTCGACCGCTGCCGAGCCGGCCAGCACGATCAGGTCGGCGAGCGAGATCTTCGCCCCACCGGCGGCGTTGAACTCCTGCTGGATGCCCTCCAGGGTGCTCAGCACCGACGCGAGCTGCTCGGGCTGGTTGACCTCCCAGTTGCGCTGCGGCTCGAGGCGGATGCGCGCGCCGTTGGCGCCACCGCGCTTGTCGGTGTACCGGAAGCTCGCGGCGGACGCCCAGGCGGTGGAGACCAGCTGGTCGATCGTGAGACCGGACTCGAGAACCTTCGCCTTGAGCGCGGCGATGTCGGCGTCAGCCACCAGCTCGTGGTCGACGGCCGGCACCGGGTCCTGCCAGAGCTGCGGCTCGGCCACCCACGGTCCGAGGAAACGCTCGATCGGGCCCATGTCGCGGTGCAGCAGCTTGTACCACGCCTTGGCGAAGGCCAGCGCGAACTGGTCGGGGTTCTCCAGGAAGCGACGCGAGATCTTCTCGTACGCCGGGTCGACGCGCAGCGACAGGTCGGTCGTGAGCATCGTCGGCTTGTGCTTCTTCGCCGGATCGAAGGGGTCCGGGATGATCGCCTCGGCGTCCTTGGCGACCCACTGCTTCGCGCCGCCCGGGCTGGTGGTGAGTTCCCACTCGTAGCCGAAGAGGATCTCGAAGAAGCGGTTGCTCCACTGCGTCGGGACGTCGGTCCACGTCACCTCGAGACCGCTGGTGATCGTGTCGGCGCCCTTGCCGCTGCCGTGGGTGCTCAGCCAACCGAGGCCCTGCGCCTCCAGCGGGGCGCCCTCGGGCTCCGCGCCGACGTGCCCGTCGGCGGCACCGGCACCGTGGGCCTTGCCGAAGGTGTGGCCGCCGGCGATGAGGGCGACGGTCTCCTCGTCGTTCATCGCCATCCGGCGGAAGGTCTCCCGGATGAAGTGCGCCGCCGCCATCGGGTCCGCGTTGCCGCGGGGGCCCTCCGGGTTGACGTAGATGAGGCCCATCTCGGTCGAACCGACGCCGGCCGCCATCTCCTTCTCGGAGGAGTACCGCTCGTCGCCGAGCCAGGTGTCCTCCGGACCCCAGAAGATCTCCTCGGGCTCCCACACGTCCTCGCGACCGAAGCCGAAGCCGAAGGTCTTGAAGCCCATCGACTCCAGGGCGACGTTGCCGGCGAGCACGATCAGGTCGGCCCAGGAGATCTTCTGGCCGTACTTCTGCTTGACCGGCCAGAGCAGCCGGCGAGCCTTGTCCAGGTTGGCGTTGTCCGGCCAGCTGTTGAGCGGGGCGAAACGCTGACCGCCGTCGCCGGCGCCACCGCGGCCGTCCTCGATGCGGTACGTGCCGGCGGCGTGCCAGCTCATCCGGATCATCAGGCCGCCGTAGTGGCCGAAGTCGGCCGGCCACCAGTCCTGCGAGGTGGTGAGGACCTCGACGATGTCGCGCTTGAGGGCCTCGACGTCGAGCTTGGCGAACTCCTTGGCGTAGGTGAAGTTCGCACCCAGCGGGTTGCCCTTGGACGAGTGGGCGTGCAGGACCGAGAGATCGAGCTGGTTGGGCCACCAGTCCCGGTTGGTGCGCGGACGACCACCGGTCTTCGGGGTCGGCGAGTCGATCGCCGGGTTCTCGCTCTCGCTGCCGTGCGCGGTCACCGAGTCGTGCGCGACCGGGCAGCCTGCTGCGGCCTTCTCGTCCACGCCCTGCGCGCTGGCGGGGCGGTTGTCCTGGGTGTCGCTCATGTACTTCCTTCCGAACTGGCGGATCACTGGGAGGTGCGGGCGGTCGCGCAACCGGGGCAGGTGCCCCAGTAGACGACCTCCGCCTCGTCGACCACGAACCCGTGGTCGTTCGAGGCGGTGAGACAGGGTGCGTGACCGACGGCGCACTCGACGTCGGCGATGGCGCCGCAGGAGCGGCACACGACATGGTGGTGGTTGTCCGCGATCCGGGACTCGTAGCGGGCGGTGGCACCGGCCGGCTGGATCCGGCGTACCAGACCAGCGTCGGTGAGCACCCGCAGTACGTCGTACACGGCCTGGTGGGACACGGTGGGATGCTCCGCCCGCACCAGCGCGATCACCCCGTCGGTGCCGACGTGGGGGTGGTCGCGCAGGGCCGCGAGCACCGCCAGCCGGGGCCGGGTCACGCGCAGCGAGGCGGCTCGCAGTTGCGCCTCGAAGTCGGGCATCACCCGACGAACACTAGCTCACTTTTTTGGAACGGATCAAGTTTCACCCGATCCGGCACGCGGAAGTGGCGGCGACCTCTCCGGGACCCACTTCCCACGCTCCCGCTGGTCAAGGTCCGGAAAGTCTTCGGAAATTTCGGGGGCTTCCGACCGGAGGCGGACCCCGCCGACGCCCACATTCGTATGACGATACCGAACTCTGATTGACTACTGACCTGCCTCGACAGGCGCCCCCTCCGCTGCGGGAGGCCAGCGCGACGTTGCCACGGCGTTTCCGGAAATTGTTGACAAGTCGACGACCGGGTTAATACGGTCGCCATCGACGACGTTCAATCACCGTCAGCACCAGCCACCACGGCCCACTCCTCCGGTCGTCGTGCAGGACGACCGGCCAACCACCACCACGCGGCACCACGCCGTGGCCGTTACGAGGAGGAACCACCCACATGACCGACACCAGCCACACCCCCACCAGGCGAGGGAGGCGCGGTCGCATCCGGCTGCTCCTGGGCGCCGCATGCGCCGCCGTCCTGGCCGTCGCCGGCACGGTGACGGCGACCAACGCGTACGCCGAGGCCGACCGGACGCTCACCTCGAGCCTGACCGGCACGCACAACGGCTACTACTTCTCCTTCTGGAAGGACGGCGGCAACGCCAGCATGACGCTGCGCGAAAACGGCCGGTACTCCAGCAGCTGGGACCGCAGCACCAACAACTGGGTCGGCGGCAAGGGCTGGGCCACCGGCTCGCGGCGGACGGTCAGCTACTCCGCCAACTACAACCCGGGGAACAACAACACCTACCTCGCCCTGTACGGATGGACGCGCAACCCGCTCATCGAGTACTACGTGGTGGAGAACTTCGGCAGCTACAACCCGAGCAGCGGCGCACAGCGGCTGGGCACGGTGACCACTGACGGCGGCACCTACGACATCCTGCGCAGCCAGCGGGTCAACGCCCCGTCGATCGACGGCAACCAGACGTTCTACCAGTACTGGAGCGTCCGTCAGAACAAGCGCTCGAGTGGCACCATCACCACCGCCAACCACTTCGACGCCTGGGCCCGCGCCGGCCTGAACCTCGGCACCAACCACAGCTACCAGATCATGGCCACCGAGGGCTACCAGAGCAGCGGCAGCTCCGACGTCACCGTCCAGGAGGGCGGCGGCGGCAACCCGACCTCCGGGCCCACCTCCGCGCCCACCACCGGTAACCCCGGGAACGGCACCTGCAACGCGACGCTCTCCGCCGGTCAGCAGTGGGGCGACCGCTTCAATCTCAACGTCGCGGTCAGCGGCACCAACAACTGGGTCGTCCGGCTCGGACTCGGCGGCGGCCAGAGCATTCAGAACAGCTGGAACGCCTCCGTCAGCGGCACCAGCGGAACCGTCACCGCCAGGCCGAACGGCAACGGCAACAACTTCGGCATAACGGTCATGGCCAACGGCAACTGGAACTGGCCGACTGTCACCTGCGGAACCAGCTGATCCCGACCGACAGCGCGCACCGACACCCGGCCCCGTCGCCACGCGACGGGGCCGGGTGCTGCGCCTGCCCCCTTATGAAACCGGCCCTAGAGCCCCTGGCCGATCTCCACCAGATAACCGTCGGGGTCGCGCAGGTAACAACGGATCTCGGTGCCGTGGTCCTTCGGCTCGGTGAGGAAATCCGCGCCCCGGGCCTTCCATTCGGCGTAGAGCTTGCGGATGTCCCGGACGCGGACGTTCATCGCACAGCTCAGGGTGTTGGAATCCGTCGGGGCCTTCGCCTGGACCGTCGGCTTGTCGTCCGTCGGGCCGCCCTCGACGTTGATGATGATGTAGCTGTTGAAGAACTTCATGATCAGCGGGTTCGCGTCGTGGACGCACGTCGCCCCGAACACGCGCTCGTAGTATTCCCGCGACCGATCGATGTCCCGGACGATGAGCAGCGTCGCCAGGAACATGCCGTCTTCGGGCTCGAAATAGTCGGGAGCCGGGTTGGCCAGCGTCATAGCCGCCTCCTCGTCGCCTGCATCCGCTGCACGGGCGGCGACGGGGTTCCCGCCAGGGTGGGGCCGAAACCGGGAACGGCACGGGAGATCACGAGTACATCAGGTGCAGCGTCATCCCGGCGTCGGCGTGCCCCAGGTTGTGGCAGTGGTTGGCCCACATCCCCGGGTTGTCGGCCCGGAACGCCACCTCCCACACCTCACCCGGCCGGACGTCGAACGAGTCCAGCCACAGCGGACTTCCGATCGCCGGCGAGCCGGTACGGGACAGCACGAGGACGTGGTGGCCGTGCAGATGCCACGGGTGCACGGTCTGCGACCGGTTGACGATCGTGAAGCGGACGACGTCGCCGCGGTGGACGACCTGCCGCGGGATGTCCGGATCGGCCGCGCCGTTCACGGTGTGGGCGTATCGCGGGAGCAGTCCGTGCAGGTCGAGACCACGATCGAGGACGAGGGTGAACTCCCGGTCGAACCCGGTCCACGGCGCCGGAGCCGGCACGCCGTAGGTGAGCGGGTCCAGGACGGGCCACCCGCCGGTCGCCGTCGACACCTGCCCGGTGGACCAGACCACCCGTCCGTCGACGAACAGCGCCACCGGGGTGGCCTGCGCGGTGAACACCAGGTCGTAGCGGCCCCCGGCCGGGATCAGCACTGCGGTGTCCGCGAGCGGCGTCGGACCCCGCAGATCGAAGCCGTCGATCGCGGCCACCTGGAAGGCGGTCCCGGCCAGGGCGTAGCGGTGCGTCGTGTTGTCGGTGTTGATCAGGCGCAGCCGTACCGGCACACCGGCCTCGACCCGCTCCACCCTCGCCGCGGGAAGTGGACGACCCGCCAGGGTGTGCACCGGCACGGTGACGTCGAGGCCGGTCGTCGGCCCCGGGCGCACCACCAGGACGCCGTAGAGGCCCATCCGCACACCGACGTCGGACACCGCGTGGGTGTGGTACCAGTACGTCCCGGCCTGATCGGCACGGAACCGGTAGACGAACTCCTGGCCGGGCAGCACCGCTGCCTGCGTCACGCCGGGCACCCCGTCCTGACTGTTCGGCACGTCGTACCCGTGCCAGTGCAGTGTGACGCCCCGCCCGATGTCCCGGTTGCGCAGCGTCACCTCCACGACGTCGCCGACGGTGGCGGTCAACTCCGGCCCGGGTACCTGCGCGTTGAACGCCCACGCCGCGACGTCGCGGCCACCCACGTTCACCGTGGCCGTCCCGGCCGTCAGGGTGAACCGCCGAGTGGGTTCGTCGGTGGTCCGGATCTGCGGATAGCCATGATCATGCGGTACGGCGGTCGCGGTGTCCGGTGCGACGGCCAGCCCGGTTCCGGCAAGCAGGGCCGCGACCGTCACCACGGTGGCCGCGCGGGACACCGTCCGGGACGGGCGCGCGTCGAGAAAGCGCCACGTGACCGCCGTCGCCGTGCCGATCCCGGCGACCGCGAGCAGCCCCGTCGACGCCGACGCCGGATAGCCGTGCAGGATCGTCACGAGCAGGGCGCCGCTCACGGCGTACCCGGCGAAGAGGAGCGGGACCGCGGCGGACCTGATGTCGCCCGCGGCCCGCAGCAGCCGCAGCCCGGCGACGATCACCGCGGCGAGCGACAGGGGCGCGGCGATGAGGACCTTCTCCGCGGCGAACCACCAGCCGGCGCGGGCGAGCGCGATCACCGTGAGGGCGCGGCCAAGCGTGGCGAGCAGCGCGAGGGTGGCCAGCCCGAGGGCGAGCGGACGGCGTCGGGCGGCCGCCGCGGCGCCGCCACCCAGCCATCCGGCGGTGGTGAGAACGGCGAGCACGAGGTCCGCCACGAGCAGCGAGCCGGTGGTCATGCCGGCTCCTGCTCCCGGACGGCCGCGCGGATGTCGCCCACCGGCGCCGGAGCGCCCAGCCTCCGCGCTCCCCGCAGGACGCCGACCACGACGTGCACAGCGACGATGCCGTTGATCGCGTGCAACCCACCGATGGTCAGGCCGAGCACGGTGCTGACGCCGGCGGCGTCGGTGGAGCCGTTGGCGAGCATGGCGAGCAGCGCCTGCACGACGACGAGGCCCAACGGCAGGATCGCCAGTCCGACGAGTCGGCCCGGCGCCTTCGCCAGCGCGGCGAACAGGGCGGTGAGCACTGTGAGGACGGGGATCACCGCCATGCCGTTGGCGCTGTGCAGGGCGTACGCGCCGTCGCCCCCGGGCTTCGTGAACGCGCCGACGGCGGCGAAGACGAACTGGACGGCGAACGCGACGAGCAGCAGTGCGGCGCTGACGACGAATGCCTTACGCATGGTGGGCTCCTAGAGGTGCGCCGAGGCCAGGGCCTGGGCGACGTGGTCGGTGGCGGTGATCGCGCCATACGCGACCAGCCGGACGAGGTCGGCGTCGGCGGGGTGCGACAGCCGCCAGAGGGCGACGTCCCCCACGCTTATCGAGCTGGGCGCGAACGCCGCCAGCAACGCGATCCGGGTTCCGATGCGGTCCCGGCCCGGCACGTCCCGGACGAGGTCGACGGCCCAGTCGGCGGGCCGGGCCGGGAACCGCCCGTCCTCCCAGCGCACGGTGGCCGTCACGGTCTGGCGGGCCACGTCGCCCAGCAGGTCCCCGCCCCGGGTGGCGGCGGTTCGCAACGAGGCGTAGGCGACACCGACCGGGCTGTCCCCCGCCCAGGCCGGCGGCGGCGTCGGACCGGCATCGAGGAGCGGCAGGCTGCGTCCGGGTTCCCTCGGCTCCCGGGCGGCCCTGGCGTACAGGCGGCCCCCGACCGAACGCACCAGCGGTGCGCGTTGCAGGCCGCCGGGGAGCAGGTCGGGGTCGAGCAGCGCCGAGACGATCCGGTTGATGAAGTGGAAGGCGAGCAGGGTGCCGGTGACCTCCGGGCCGTACGGGCTGCGCCAGTCGGCGGCCCGGGGGCTGCGGCTGGCCTGGGCCCAGCGGGCGAGTTCGGCGTGCCTCGGGTCGGCTGGCGTCCCGCCCCGGGCGACCACCTCGGCCAGCGAGTGCTCGCCCAGGGCGTGCAGCAGCAGCACGTGGGCGTCGATGCAGAACTGACAGCGGTTGGCCCGGGACACGGCCGCCGCGACGAGTTCGCGCTCGACCCGGGACGCGTCCCCGGCGAGCAGGGCCTCGCGCAGCAGCGACCAGGTCGCGGCCAGCACCTCCGGCACGGCCGAGAGCACCTGGAAGGTGGGCAGCGGCCCGAGAAAGTCCTCACGCGACTGCTGGTAGACCTCCGCGGTGCGGCCGGTGGCCGCCTTCGTGGGAACGGGGGTGAAGAAGCGGTATGTCATGAGGTCGATGCTCGCCGCGGCGGGCTGGGAAAACGTCGTGCCGCCGCAGACACTTGCTCCGGCGCGATACCGCGTCCGTGGTACGGCTGATCTACCGCGTGCGCGGGATGCTCCCCGGACGACTGCCGTTCTACAGTGCGACCATGCGCCGCGACCTGCCGTACGCCCTCAGTGGTCTCGCCCTCGGCGGCCTGCTGCTCGGCAACGCCGCGCTCGCGCCCGACGCCGCGACGGTCGGGGCCCTCGACGTCGCCCTGGTCCTGGCCATGGCGGCGGCCCTCGCGGTGTGCCGGCGGTACCCGGTGGTCGCGCTGGGCGTGGTGACCGTCGCCATGCTGGCCGTGCACGTCCGGGTGCATTCCGGCGTGTCCGCCGCGTTCCCCGTTCTCGGCGTGGTCTACCTCGCCGCCTGGCGGGGTCGCCGGGCGGCCGCCGCCGTGGCCAGCCTCGCCTTCCTCGGTGGCTTTCTGGCCCGCGACTTCTCGGTGGCGCCCGCCGACCGCCCCAACCAGCTGATCGTCGAGCGGACGGCCCTGCTGCTGGGATGGTTCGTGGCGGCCAACGTCGCCGGGCTCGTCGGTCGGCAACGCCGGGCGTACCTGGAGCAGGTGGAACAGCGGGCCATCGAGGCCGAGCGCACCCGCGAGGAGATGGCGTTGCGGCGGGCCGGGGAGGAGCGGCTGCGCATCGCCCGCGACCTGCACGACTCGCTGACCCACAGCATCTCGGTGATCAAGGTGCAGGCGGGGATCGCCGTGCACCTGGCCCGTAAGCACGGCGAGGAACCGTCGGCCACGCTGCTGGCGATCCAGGAGGCCAGTGGCGCCGCGATGCGGGAACTACGCACCACCCTCGACATCCTGCGCGCGCCCGACGACGACCGCGTCGGCCTGGCCCGGGTGGACGAACTCGCCGAGCGGACCCGAGCGGTCGGCGTGCCGGTCCAGGTCACCGTCAGCGGTCGGCCCCGGAGCCTGCCCGACGAGGTCGACCAGGCCGGCTACCGGGTCGTGCAGGAGGCCCTGACCAATGTGGCCCGCCATGCCGGCCCGGCGTCCGCGCACATTCACGTCGAGTACGCCCCGGCCGGGCTGACCGTGGCGGTCACCGACGACGGGCGGGCGTCGCCGGCACGACCCCCGACACCGGGGGTGGGACTGCGCGGTATGCGGGAACGGGTCACCGGACTGGGCGGCACACTGGAGGCCGCCGCCCGCGACGACCACGGGTTCACGGTGCGGGCCACGTTCCCCCTGGACGAGCCGGCATGATCCGGGTCCTGCTCGCCGACGACCAGGCGCTGATGCGAGCCGGTTTCCGGGCGCTGTTGGAGGCCGAGGACGACCTGGAGGTCGTCGGCGAGGCCACCGACGGCACGTCGGCCGTGCACCTCGCGCGACGCCTGCGCCCCGACGTCGTGCTGATGGACGTGCAGATGCCGGGGCTCGACGGCATCGAGGCGACCCGACGCATCGCCGTGGATCCCGACCTGGCCGCGATCCGGATCCTCATCCTCACCAACTACGGGCTCGACTCCTACGTCTTCGCCGCCCTGCGAGCGGGCGCCAGCGGTTTCCTGCTCAAGGACGCCGACCCCGCCGACCTGCTGCAGGCCGTCGCCGTCGTCGCGCGCGGCGACGCGCTGCTCGCCCCGACCGTGACCCGTACGCTGATCAGCGAGTTCGTGGCCGGCCCGCCGCCGGCCGTACCGGGGGCGGGCCGGGACGTGCTGACCGCCCGCGAACAGGAGATCGTCGAGCTCGTCGCCCGAGGGATGACCAACGACGAGATCGCCGTGCGGATGGTGATCAGCCCGTTGACCGCCAAGACCCACGTGAACCGGGCGATGACGAAGCTGCACTGCCGTGACCGGGCCCAGTTGGTCGTGTGGGCGTACGAGTCGGGACTGATCACGCCGCGCCGCCGGTGACCGTGCCGTCCCGGCGGCGCGGCGCGAGCCCGGTGTCAGGACCCGATGGCGATGGCGAAGACGTGCATGGTCGGCACGTTCGCCGCGGGCCGTGCGCTGATGTTGGGCAGCACGACCTGGGTCACCGCCTTGCTCTGCAACGCGACGCCCACGTAGTAGATGCAGGCCACCGTGGCCTGGCGGGCGTTGTTGGGCCGGTTCTGGTAGGCGGACACGATCGCGGCGGTCGCCCCGGACTGCGGCCCGCCGTACCAGTCGGGCGTGCTCAACGTGAACGTCTGGCGGGTGCCGTCGGCGTACACGACGGTGCCGGTTCCCGACACGGCGCCGTAGGTGCCGGTCACGAGGAAGCCGAGCGTGCTGCCGGTGCCGCTGACGCCGATGGTCTGGCCCGAGGCGATGGCGTTGTCGGCCGTACCGGGGCTGACGTTGGGCCAGCGGAAGTTCACACCGTTGCGGCTCACCGTGCCGCCCGGGCTGGCGCCGGCCTGCGCCAGGGCCTGTGCGGAGAGACTCGCGCCGTTGCCGTCGAAGTTCGCGACGTTGGTGTTGCTGTCGTTGCTGATGCCGGCGTTGGTGAAGCTCTGCTCCAGCGTCGGCGTGGCGACACCCGTGCTGCTGACCCGGTAGGTGCGTCCCGCCTGCACGGTCACCTCGACCAGGTCGGACTCGATCCGGGTGACCCGGGGTGACGTCCCGTCGGCGGTGTCGACGACGCTGACGGTGCCGGTCAGGAACCGCGACCGCAGGCGGACGGTGCCGGCACGGTCCGGTCGCACCAGCACCTCGGTGGCCGCGCCGCTCGCCCACGTGATGCTGACCGTGTGCCCACCGCGGGCGCGCAGGCCGGTCACCCGGCCGCTGGGCCAGGCCGGCGGCAGCGCGGGCAGGATGTGCAGCTCACCGATGTGGCTCTGAAGCAGCATCTCGGCGATGCCGGCGGTGGCGCCGAAGTTGCCGTCGATCTGGAAGGGCGGATGCAGGTCGAACATGTTGGGGGCGAGCCGGGCGGTGGTGGCGAGGTAGCGGATCAGGTCGTGGGCCCGCTTGCCCTCCTCCATGCGCGCCCAGAAGTTGATTTTCCAGGCCAGCGACCAGCCGGTGCCGTCGTCGCCGCGCAGCGCCAGCGTTTTGCGGGCGGCCTCGAACAACTGCGGGGTGCCGCGCTTGGTGATCTGGTTGCTGGGCGCGAGGCCGTAGAGGTGCGAGATGTGCCGGTGGTTGGGCTCGGTCTCCACCCAGTCGTACAGCCACTCCATGATGTTGCCCCGCGAGCCGATCTTCATCGGCGCGAGCCGGTCCCGGGTGGCGCGGACCTGGGCCCGGAAGGTGCTGTCCACGTTGAGGATCTCGCTGGCCCGGGCGACGCCGTCGAAGAGGTCGCGCAGGATCTGGTTGTCCATGGTCGGGCCCGCGCACACGCTGGCGTTCGCGTGGTGGCTCAGCTCCGGCGAGTTCGACGGGTTGGTCACCAGATAGCCGAGGGTCGGCTCGGTCACCAGGGTGTCGAGGAAGAACTGCGCGGCACCCTTCATGGCCGGGTAGTTCGTCCGCAGGAACTCGACGTCACCGTTGAACAGGTAGTGGTCCCAGATCAGCGTGGACAGCCAGGCGCCGCCGGTCTGCCACATGCCCCAGAACGCGCCGTCCACGACGGCGGTCGCCCGCCACGCGTCGGTGTTGTGGTGGGTGACCCAGCCGCCCGCGCCGTACTGCACCTGGGCGGTGCGCGCGCCGGCCACCGACAGGTCGCGGACCATGTCGAACACCGGGTTGTGGCACTCGGCCAGGTTGGTCGTGTTGGCCGGCCAGTAGTTCATCGGCAGGTTGGCGTTGATCGTGTACTTCGAGTCCCAGGAGGGGGTGAGCGAGTCGTTCCAGATGCCCTGCAGGTTCGCCGGCTGGGTGCCGGGCCGCGACGACGAGATCAGCAGGTACCTGCCGAACTGGAACAGCAGCGCGGAGAACTGCGGGTCGTTGACGCTGTTGTGCTGCGCGATGCGGACGTCGGTCGTCTGGTCGGCGGCGGAGGTGCGGCCGAGGTCGAGGGTCACCCGCCCGAACAGCGACTGGTAGTCGGCGACGTGCCGGCTACGCAGCTGGTCGTAGCTGTAGGCGCGCGCCGCGCTGAGGCGCTGGCGGGCGATGCCCCCGTAGTCGCCACCGACGTTGCGGTAGTTGACGTAGCTGGAGCCGATCGAGATGAGCAGTGCCACGCTCGTCGCGTTGGTGACCCGCAGGGTGCCGCCGGAGCTGGACACGGTGCCCCCGCTGACGGTGGCGTTGGCCAGGGCGAGGAAGCGGACCTGCCCGCTGACGCCCTCCTGACTGCCGGAGACGCCGTCGAGGCCGATCGTCGTGCCGTCCGGGCTGGACACCGTCGTACGTTGGGGGCTGTCGAAGGTGGCGGTGAAGCTGATCGAATTGCTGCGGTCGGCGGTCAGCCGCATCGCGATGACCTGGTCCGGCGCGCTGGCGAAGACCTCACGCTGGTAGCGGATGCCGCCCAGGACGTACGACGTCGTGGCCGTGGCGGTGGTGAGGTCCAGCGTGCGGTTGTGCTGGGACGCCCCGCTTGCCGAACCAAAGGCCAGCCGGAGGTTGCCAACGGTCTGGTACGCCAACTGCCCGCCGGGGTTGCCCATCATGGTCTGGTTGATGAGGTCCTGGGCCTGGGTCCACTGGTTCGCGTTGACCAGTCGCCGGATCTCGGCCAGCGCGGCGGCGCCTCGGGTGTTGCTGGGGTCGTGCGGCCCGCCGGCCCACACGGTGTCCTCGTTGAGCTGAAGTCGCTCGGTGTCGACGTTGCCGAACACCATCGCGCCGAGCCGGCCGTTGCCGATCGGCAGGGCCCGCAGCCAGTCGGTGCCGGCGCCCTCGTCGTACCAGAGGGCGAGGTCGTTGGCCGCCAGCACCTGCGGCGGCGCCACGGAGTCAGCTTGGGCGGTGGCCGTCCAGGGCAGCGGGAGCAGGGCGCCACCCGCGCCGGCCGCGCCGATCTTGAGGGCCTGCCGCCGGGTCAGGTCTGACATCGATCCTCCAAACGGTGACCGGTACGGCCACCCACGCGCGACAACGACGACCCCCGATAGTGGATCCGCGCGGTGGCACCGGCCTCGCTGCGCAGGCCGTCGGCAGACCCTCGGACGGTCAAACGTCCGATGTGTTTCGGGAAGATTACTCCGGTGTCACGCAATAGGCAACGGTCGATAGCCCGGAGGATCACGGGCGGCGACCCGACCCTAATCAGGAGAGTTCGGACTCGCCCGGAACGGTGGCGGGGGCAGGCGGCCACGGTGGACACACGTGCCGTCCACACGGCTCGCCAATACATCTGATGATTCTTGTCGACGGCCCGTGGAGGTGGGCACACAACAGCACTGCCGCGCCGGATCCGGCGGACGGTGGGGTGGTGCCGGCACCGCTCACTCGGGCGGCGTGGCCCCCGACTGCTCGCTCACCATGTACGTCGCGTACCAGTCGGGCCAGTTGTCGTCCCGCTCGCCGGTGCGCTTCTCGTGCTCGCCGTGGGCGGCGGCCGCCCGCCGCAGCGCGCTCGCCAGCTCGCTCGCCGACCCGTACGACGTCAGGTCGCCCTCGACGCGCCCCGGCAGCCGGTTCGTGATCTCCTGCATCAGCCAGGTGTTGCCGTCCGGGTCGCGGAACGTGGCGCGCGAGACGTAGCTGCGCCGCTCGGGGTCCGGGCCGTCGGCCGGCCCGTCCGGCGTGACGTGGAAGACGCCGCCCACGTCGACACCGGCCGAGGCGAGCGCGTCGCGGGCCGCCTCGATGTCCGACACGACCAGGTACGCCGTCGCCGAACCCGGCGTCGCCGACGTGAGCTGAGCGCCGAACTGCACCGAGCACGCGGAGCCGTGCGGCGTGAACTGGACGATGCCCGACGGCGTCTGGTCGAGTCGCCACCCGAGGCCCTGGTAGAACCGCTTCGCGCGGTCGACGTCCGAGACCGGGATGACGATCACCTCGACCTTGACGTCGAGGCCTGCGACATTCGACGCGGCGCTCGCGTCGCCAGCCTTCGGGCTCATCTCGGCCTCCTGGATCGCGTGCGGGCACCGCCGTCGGCGATCACCACGCTACGTCCTGTGCCGGCGGCGGGTGCGGCGTTTCCCGCATCAGCCGGTTGTCACCCGTGCCGCTCTGCGCACCCCGAGCAGGGCGACGAGGGCGAGGAGGATGACGGCGACCGAGTACTCGTCGGCCGTCTGCGGCAGACCGCCGGCGTAGACGACGAGGAAGCCGGCGATCACGGTGGGAAGGCCGAAGCCGACGTAGCAGACGACGTAGAGCAGCGACAGGACGCTGGCGCGTTCGTGCGCCTCGACCAGCGGCATGATCGTCTTGAGACTGCCCTGGAACCCGCCGCCGAAGCCGACGCCGCCCAGCGCGAGGCCGACGAAGAACCCGGGAACGGACTCGGCCATGACCGAGAGCACCGTGACGACCATGCCCAGGATGAGGGCGACGATCCCGGTCAGGATCACGGTCCGCGCCGCGGTGTTGCGCAGCACCAGGACGGCGACCGACCCGAAGAGCGCGAAGACGAAGAGGACCAGGCCGGCGACCACGATCGACGGCTCCATCAGACTGTGGACGAGCGCCGGGCCGAGCGCGCCGAAGAAGCCGGCCAGCGCCCAGACCGCGAACAGCACCGGAGCGACGACCAGCACCGGCCCGCGTACGGGGCGCGGCAGCCTGATCTCGGGTCGCAGACTGCGCCGAGCACCCGGCATCGGTGTGACGGTCTCCGGCATCAGGGCGACCCCGACGGCCTGGATCAGCAGGACCGCGACGAGGACGACGTACACCAGCCGGGTCGGCGCGGGCAGGTAGCGGATGAGCAGCGCCGAGAGCAGCGCGCCACTGCCGGTGCCGAGACCCGGCGCGATCGAGTTCGCGAGCGTCCCGCGCGCACGGTTGATGTCCAGCATCGCCGCGCCGACCGCACCCGTGGCGGCACCCGCCGCGAGCCCCTGCACGAGGCGGGCGACCACCAGGGCGGGCACGCCGTTGGCGAGGATGAAGACCAGCAGCGAGAGGATCTGCACGGCGATCGCGACAGCCAGGACGGGACGCCGGCCCACGTGGTCGGAGAGCTTGCCGAAGATGAGCAGCGACGCCAGCACCGCGAGCGCGTAGACCGCGAACACCGCGGTGGTCGTGACCGGCGAGAAGTGCCAGCGCTCCTGGTAGATCCCGTAGAGCGGAGTCGGCGCCGCCGAGGCGGCCAGGAACGACACGAGGATCGACGCCAGCAGCACCAGGGAGACGTTCGGCGCGAGTCGTGCCCGCCCCGCGATCGACATGTCGGTACTCCTCGTGCTGCGCGGCGCGCGTCGGGCTTGACGGCCGCAGCGGCGTACCCGGTCTGCCGCGTCGCATGCGGCCCGGCCTACTCCTCGCGCTCCTCGGGCCGCGGCCGGAGGTGCTCGCGCAGCGCCGCCGCGATGTCGCCGGCCGCGCGGAGCTGCTCCGGTGTGAGAGCGTCGACGAACAGCTCCCGGATGGTGCGCAGGTGCCCGAAGGTGGCCCGCTGGAACGCCTCGGCCCCGGCCGGCGCGAGGATCACCTGCGCCCCCCGCGGGACGGTTGCGTACTCCTCGCGTCGAATGAGCCCGCGTCGTTCCATCCGGCCCAGGTGGTGCGAGAGCCGGCTCCGCTCCCACCCGATGTGTGCGGCGAGGGCGGAGGAGCGCATCCGCTCGTCGGGCGCCTCGGTGAGGGCGAGCAGGACGGCGTAGTCCCCCGAGGAGAGGGAAGTGTCGACCTGGAGACGTGACCCGACCCGGGAGGTGAGCATCTCCGTCGTCTCGACGAAGTCCCGCCAGATCCGCAGCTCCTCCGCGGTTGGCAGCTGGCGGCCCCTCCGCCGCTCGGGTGTGGCGCTCACCATGTGTCTCTCCCGGGGAATTGACGCGTCAATCAGCAGGTTAGCATCATTGACACGTCAACAGGGGAAGATCACTTCCTCGCGGTCGACGGCGAGGATCGCCGAGGAGGAGACATGACGGCGAAAGGCTTCGAGCTGGGGCTCAACTCGTTTGGCGAGGTGGCCACCGACGGCGACCGGACGCTGAGCGACGCCGAGACCGTACGACTGCTCGTGGACGAGGCCCGGCTCGCGGAGTCGGTCGGGCTCGACGTGTTCAGCCTCGGTGAGCACTACCGGGAGGGCCACAACGACTCGGCCACACCCGTCCTGCTCGCGGCGATCGCGACGGCTACCGAGCGGATCCGCCTCGGCACCTCGGTCACGGTGCTCAGCACGAACGATCCGGTCCGGCTCTACCACGAGTTCGCCACCCTCGACGCGGTGAGCGACGGCCGCGCCCAACTGGTCCTCGGGCGGGCATCGGCGACCGAGTCGTTCCCGCTGTTCGGCTACGACCTGGCCGACTACGAGCGGTTGTTCGAGGAGAAGCTGGACCTCTTCCTCCGGCTTCAGCGCGACGAAACGGTCACCTGGTCCGGGACGGTACGCACTCCCCTGGTCGCCCAGCGGCTGCATCCACGGATGCGGCCGGGCGGCATCCCGACCTGGATCGGCGTCGGAGGAAGCCCCAACTCGGTGGTCCGCGCCGCCCGTCACGGGCTTCCCCTCATGCTGGCGATCATCGGTGGGCGTCCCCAGCGGTTCGCCGGCCATGTCGACCTCTACCACCAGGCGCTCGCACAGTTCGGGCAGCCGACGCAACCGGTCGGGCAGCACTCGCTCGGCCTTGTCGCGGACACCGACGAGGAGGCGGTGGAGACCTGGTGGCGGTACTGGCAGCCGACCGTGGCGCGGCTCGCCGAGGAGCGCGGCTTCTACAAACCGGACCGCGCCCGCTACGAGGCCGAGATCGACCACGGGGCGTTGTTCGTCGGCTCGCCGGAGACGGTCGCCCGCAAGATCGCCACGATGGCCCGCGACCTGCGGCTGAATCGGTTCGACCTGAAGTACGACATCATGCACCTGCCTCGCGAGGCACGGGCGCGCACCATCGAGCTGCTGGGCAGCGAGGTCGCGCCGCGGGTCCGGGAGCTGTTGGCGAAGGAGCCCACCAATGTCTGACCTCGTGTTCGGCCTCGACACCTTCGGTGACGTACCGGAGGACGACTTCGGCAAGCCCGTGTCGCACGCCGCCGCGATCCGCCAGGTGGTCGACGAGGCGGTGCTGGCCGACGACCTCGGCGTCGACGTGATCGCCCTCGGCGAGCACCACCGTCCGGAGTACTCGGTGTCGACGCCGGAGACGGTGCTGGCGGGCATCGCCACCCGCACCTCGCGGATTCGACTCTCCTCCGGTGTCACAGTGCTGAGCTCCGACGACCCGGTCCGGGTGTTCCAGCGTTTCGCCACTGTCGACGCGCTGTCGCACGGCCGGGCCGAGGTCATCCTCGGCCGGGGCTCGTTCACCGAGTCCTTCCCCCTGTTCGGCTACGACCTGGCCGACTACGACGTGCTGTTCGAGGAACGGATCGAGCTGTTCGCGAAACTGCTCGACGAGCAGCCGGTCACCTGGAGCGGCACCACGCGCGCCCCGCTCACGGACGCCGACGTCTTCCCCAAGACGGAGTCGGGGCACCTCACCACGTGGGTGGGCGTGGGCGGCTCACCCCAGTCGGTGGTGCGAACCGCCCGGTACGGCCTGCCGCTCATGCTCGCCATCATCGGCGGCGCTCCCGACCGGTTCGCCCCCTACATCGACCTCTACCGCCGGGCGGCCGACCAGCTCGGCACCACCGCGCACCCGGTCGGGATGCACTCACCCGGCTTCATCGCCGACACCGACGAGGAGGCCAAGGAGCTGTTCTGGCCGCACTACCGGGTCATGCGGGACCGGATCGGCGCGCTGCGCGGCTGGCCACCGATCCGCCGTACGGAGTTCGACTCCGAGGTCGAGCACGGCTCGCTCTACATCGGCTCGCCCGAGACGGTGGCCCGCCGGATGGCCGGTGCCATCCGCAGCCTGGGCGTCGGCCGGTTCGACCTCATCTACACCGCCGGAGCGCAGCCCGTGAGCGCCCGGATGCGCGCCGTGGAGCTGTACGGCTCGCGGGTGATCCCCATGGTCCGCGACATCCTGGCCAGCTGACCCGCCGGCCGCCCCCCTCTGGAAGGACGACATGTTCGACAACGGCCACGACCGACCCCGGACCCTCGCCGTGCTCGGCGCCGGCAAGGTGGGCACCGTCCTCGCCCGGCTCGCGCTCGCCGCCGGCTACCGGGTGCTCGTCGCCGGCTCCGGCGACCCGGCGAAGATCGCCCTGACCATCGAGGTGCTCACGCCCGGGGCGGTGGCCACCACCGCCGTCGACGCCGTGGCCGGAGCCGACATCGTCATCCTCGCCCTGCCCCTGGGCAAGTACCGTGCGCTGCCCGCCGAGGCGCTGCGCGGCAAGCTCGTCGTCGACGCGATGAACTACTGGTGGGAGGTGGACGGTATCCGCGACGACCTGACCGACCCGCGCACCTCGTCCAGTGAGATCGTCCAGGCGTTCCTGGCCGACGCGCGGGTGGTCAAGGCGTTCAACCACATGGGCTACCACGACCTTGAGGACGAGGCGCGGTCGACGGGCACGGCGGGCCGCAAGGCCATCGCGATCGCCGGTGACGACGAGGCCGACCTCGCCACCGTCGCGTCCCTCGTGGACGATCTCGGCTTCGATCCGGTCGTCGCTGGCCCCCTCGCCGAGGGGGTACGACTCGAGCCGGGCAGCGAGTTGTTCGGCGCCAACGTGAGCGCCGACGAGGTGCGCGCGATGCTCGGCCGCTTTCCGGGGTCGGAGCGCGGCCAGGCAGTCGCCGCCGCGCGCGCCCGCACTGGCGACGGTCACGATTCCCGGTCGGCCCCCGAGCCGCCCGCCTGACCGGCCGTCCCTCTCAGAGGTCGTCGTCGAAGGCCGTACGGGGGTCGAGGTGCCGACCCCGCTCCTGCGCGGCGGCGTAGGCGTCGGGGCCGAGCGCCTCGATCGCGGCGTCCCGCACGGCGGCGAGGTCGGCCGCGTCGTCCGGGTCCGGCACCTGGCCGAGGGCCGCGAACGCCGCGTCCGCGAGGCCGACCATGAGCGCCGCTCGCGGGTGGTCACCCTCGGCGGACGCGAGCGCCGCGCCCGCCACGCAGACGTACGGCACGAACTCGTCCCAGCCGTGCTGGAACACCCGGGTACGGCTGAGGGTGAACAGCCTCCTCGCCTCGGCGAGATTGCCCAGGCCCAGCTCGCAGAAGGCCAGGTTGTGCGTCTCGGAGTTGACGGTCTCCGGCCGCCCCAGCGCCTCGTTCAGCGCGATGCTCTCCTGGTACAGGTCCCGTGCCCGGGTCAGGTCGCCGGCCATCCGCGCCACCGCGGCCAGCACGTGTCTCGGCCGCTCCTCCAACGCGCGATCGCCGGAGCGCACCGCGACGTCGAGCGCCTGACGTGCCCGCGCCTCCCCGAGCGTCAGGTCGCCGCCGCGAATCGCCACCCGCGCGAGGCTGTACCGGGCCTCCACCTCGTTCGCCACGTCGCCGACGGTCCGGGCCCGCTCGATCTCGGCCGTACTCATCCGCACGACCTCGTCGGTCTCCCCCCGCCGAAAGGCCGAGCGGACGTCGTCACTGAAGCTCACGGTTGATGTCTCCTCGTTGCTCGCGCAGGGTGGCGCCGCCCGCGCCGCATGGTGCCGGCTGTCTCGTCTCCTGGTCAGGCATGGAAGGCTGTCCAGTTCTCCAGGAGGCGAAAGCCCATCGACTCGTACAGTGGCCGGCCGAGCGCGCTGGTCTGCAGGTACGCCGCGTCCGCGCCGGTCGCCACACCGTCGCGCACCACCGTCTCGGTGATCGCGCGACCCAGGCCACGACCGCGCGCGCCCGGGACGACGGCGATGTTGAACACGCCGACCACCCCTCGGGTGCGCATCCCGAGACCCGTGCCGAGGGTCTCGCCGGCCTCCTCGTACAGGTAGCCGTCGATCCGTTCGGCGTCGAGCACGGCGCCGCCCATCAGCGACCCGAACAGACCGTCCGGGGCCTCGAACCCCCTGGTGAGGACGTCCGTGTACCGATCGCTGTCCGCCGCGCCGACCCGGCGCACGCGCTCGCGCTGCGCCTCGTCAGCCCGGTAGACCAGCTCGCCCGCCGCGCAGGCCAGCAGCGGCAGCTCGCTGCGCTCGGAGAGCCCGTGACGGCCGGCGAGATCAGCCACCGCGCCGTCGGCGTCTTCCCGGACCATGATCGACCAGGTCTCGATCTGCCGGGCCACCTCGGTCGCCATCGTGTCCAGCGAATCGAGGTCCGGCTCCCGCGACAGGTCGTACGCCACGTTCAACGTCGGCGCTCCCGCATGGGTCACCGCCGCACGGGCGGTGCCCCGCTTCGCGTACCACCCCTTCGGAGTCGCCCCACACAGATCCTCAATGGCATCGTCGTACGCCGCCGCCATCCGCTCGGCGATGGTGTTCATGGCCCTCCCCCAGACGATCTCCACGAAGGCAGAAAGATAGCCGCAGCGGTGTGACCTGCGCGAATCGAGGTCCGGCGGGACGGCGGGTGGGTCAGCTTCGGGGGGCGTCGCGCCTGCGCCGACGCAGCCCGTGCCGCAGGCCCTGACTGGTGGCGCCATGGAAGATGATCATCACGACCACACCGATCAGGCCGAGCAACGGGGTCACCAACCAGCCGAGCACCCCGGTCAGGCCGTAGAGGACGAGGCCGACGATCGGGCGGGCCTCCTGCACCCGGACCTGCTCCTGGTCGACGGTGTCGGCGCGCAGGGCCGGGTGGCGGCGCACATAGGCGAAGAGCACCCACCAGGGCGCCGACATCAGTGAGGCGGCGAACGCGTACAGGACGACCGCCACGCGCAGATCGTCGGTGTTGCCGTCGGCCAGCGCCGACGCCAGGACGGCTGTGGGAAACGGGATGATCACCACGCCGAAGAGGATGCCGAGGTTGATCGAGCTGAAGGCGGGGGTGGTGCCCCGGACCAGCTGGAGCACCGCGTGATGATTCAGCCAGAGAACACCGACATAGATGAACGACACGACGAAGGCCAGATACGACGGCCCCTCCCCGAGCAGGCCCTCGGCCAGATCACCCTCGTGGAAATCCGGCACCCGCAGATCCAGCACCAGCAGGGTGATGACGATGGCGAACACGGCGTCGCTGAACGCTGCCAGACGGCCCGCGTCGGTCACCGCGGGACCACTGTCGCCTGCCTGAATCCCCCGTTGAGCTGCGGACATTGCCGCATGCTAGCAGTCACTGATCGGCCACCGAGCGTTATCGTCGGGGCGGCGCGGGCCGGCCTCGTCCTTCGTGGACCACGGGTGGGCGGGAGCGGCCGGGCCGCTCCCGCCCACCCGACGGCTAGCTGGCGTACGTCTCGAACTCGCCGACCCGGGGCGTACCACTCGAGCTGTTGATCTTAAAGGTGATCTTGCTCAGTGCCGTCGCGGAGAACGTGATCACGCCCGCACCGCTGCCGGAGGCCAGGACCGCACCCGTGTCGTGGTTGACGAGCTGCCAGGAACCGATGGAACCCTGCGTCCCGGAGGGCTCCCGAATGATCACCCGGGACACCCGGGTGGCCGATCCCCACTTGATCGAGATGGAGCCGGTCGATCCGGCCGGCGACCAGTAGGTGCCGATGTCGCCGTCGCGCACGTTGCCGTAACTGGTCCCGCTGGCCTTGCTGGAACCGTCGGCGCCGGCGCCCAGGCTGAGGTTGGTCCCGCTGGGCGGGGGCGTCGTCGGCGGCGGCGTGGTGGTCGGTGGCGCGGTGGTCGGTGGCGCGGTGGTCGGCGCGGCAGTGGTGGGCGGCGTCTGCGGCGAGCAACTCCCGTCGGAGACCCGCAGGCCCGTGTTGGCGCCGGCCGTCTGACGGACGACATCCGGTACGCAGCTCGCGCCGTCGAGGCGGTACGCGTACGGGATGCTGACGGTGGTGTTGGACGTCGGGTTGGGGCCGGCGGGGTAGTTCTCACTGCCGGCGCTGGACCAGGTGACGTTGTCGAAGGTGTTGCCGCTGACCTGCCAGTAGCCGCGCTCGTTGGTGTAGAAGGTGCCCAGGACGTCCTTCGAGTTGCGGAAGTAGTTGTTCTCCACCTTGGCCCGCGCGCCGGCCCGGGAGTTGATACCGGACTCGTGGAGGCTCACGTAGTGGTTGTTGTAGATGTGCGCGATGCCGCCACGCAGCAACGGCGTACGGGAGTCGATGTTCTCGTACAGGTTGTGGTGGAACGTGACGAAGCCGTTCGAGAGGTCGCTCTCGCTGGAGCCGATGAGGCCGCCACGACCGGAGTTGCGCAGGATGCTGTACGACAGGGTCACGTACTGGGTGTTGTCCTTCATGTCGAACAGGCCGTCATAGCCCTCCGACTCCCCGCCGGACGCCTCCAGCGTGACGTGATCGACCCAGACGTTGCGGACCGTGCTCTCCATGCCGATGGCGTCTCCACCGTTGGAGGTGGGCGAACCCGACTTCTTGACGTTCCGGACCGTCACGTTCTGGATGATGATGTTGCTGGAATCGCGGATGTGGATGCCCAACTGATCGAAGATCGCGCCGCTGCCGACCCCGATGATGGTGACGTTGCTGATCTGCTTGAGCTCGATCACGCCGTCGGCGGTGTTACAGCTCGAACCCGACACCTTGCTGGTGTTGCCGTGGTTGATCGTCCCCGTCACCTCGATGGTGATCGGGGTGCTGCTGCTGGCTCGCCCGCACAGCGCCGCGTGGATCGCGGTGCCCGTGCTGGCCCGTACCGTCTGCCCGCCCGCGCCGCCGGTGGTCCCGCCGTTCTGGGTGGCGTAGCCGGTGGCGGTGCCGACCGCCGCCGACGCGTGCGGGATGGACAATGTTCCTCCGACCGCGATCCCGACAGCGGCCGTGGCCAGCGCTGCCTGAAGTCGCAGTGCGACTGGTCGTCTCATGTCGCGCCTCCTTCGTCATTCGTCTCGATGTGCCGACGGCAGCGGCGATCGACGCGTCGACCCTCCACGGGTACGCGATTTCAGTCGATCACTGTGCATTGACGGCAATCAATCGACTGCTCGTCGCCGAGAATGTCATCGCCCTGGCGTGCGCGGCGAAGCCGCTGGCCAAACGGCACGTCGCCGGAAGCGCATCCCGATGCGCACCCGCCCAGTTCGAGATGAAACATCGATGTAACGCAATCGTAGGAAAGCGGTTTCCCTCTGGGCAAGGGTTAGCGTTTGCAGGTTTTTTGCAGACGCTTGTCGGGCCGGCCCGGGTCAGCGCCCCGGCGCAGCCCGACACGATCAGGGGACCAGCCGTGCCGCCACCCGGGTCATTGACCGGTTCGTCCTAATCTCAACACGTTCATGACTCACATCGGCCGGTCGTCGACACCGATCCGCAGCGCGATGACACCTGACGGCACCCGTTCTGAGCAGCCACGGAGGATGAAGATGGGTGGTATGGCCAGGCGTCAGTTCGTCCGGATCTCCGGGACGGCCGGCGCCACGGGGCTCCTGGGCATCATCGGCGCGGACCGGGCGCTGGCCGACGGGGGCCAGGGCCCCGAACCGTCCCCGCCGGAGCCCGGTGGCGCCCCCTGCCCCACGCCCTCACCCCTCTGTGGCTACCCCGGCGACACCGGAGGCAGGTTCGACCTCTGGGACCGGGTGCAGGTCTGCGAGGGCACCAGGACCGGCCCTCCATTCCCTCAGTGCCTGAGCACCACCCCGACCTACGTGATCCTCAATGGAGGATCCGGGTCGAACCACGACTTCCTGCTGGTCCCCAGTTGTCGGATCCGCGGCATCGAGTGCCCGTTCATCACCACCGCCAGCGCACCGAACTACTGGCTCGACGCGTGGGACAACGCCCAGCCGGGCCAGCCGGGACACGTCGTCTATCCCCACATCGGGCTGGGCATCAACTCGGCCGACCCGACGATCCGTACGCAGGACCAGCTGCACATCCACCTGACCGGGATCCACTCGGGCATCCAGACCCAGCTGAACACCCACGACAGAACGATCACGAACGACCCGTCGCGGTGGCGCAACCAGATCGTGCCGATCTGGGGCCTGACGAGCACCGGCGCTGCCGCTCCCCGCTCGTACCGGGTGCTCCACGTCGCGAACCTGAACGCGAACCTCTTCCGGCTCCTGCTCGACAGCGTGGTGCGGCCGACCGGAGCGACAATGGCGGCGCAGATGATGGCCGTGACGCCCCGACTGATCGGCAGCGGCGGTTTCTACGTCCTGAACAGCGAACCCGGCCTGCCCGTCGCCCCCGGCCAGCCCGGCGGCACCGGGACCGTCGACTTCCTCCTCGCGTACGCCTGACGCATTGACAGGCACCACTTGAAGAAATAAATTCCTGGCAACAAGAAACTGTTTCGCACGCTCGCTGTGCGGCACTCACCCGCGAGCCCGCGAATGAGCAGCGCGGCCGGCCCGCTCCCGGAACCGGCCGACGGAGGAGGGTGCCACAGTCCCGCTGGACCCGTTCGCCGCACCAATGCGGTCCCGCCGCCGCTCGCGCATTCGCGACCGGTGGCGCGAGACCCGACCTGGTGCCGACATCCCGGCCGACGCACCGGCGTTCCCCGGTGTTCCCTCCGCGCCCGTCCGCGCGACGCGAGGGCCGGCGATCGGCGGGTGATGTCGAGGGTTGCCACGCGGGGCTGAACTGGACAGGCGAATTCCCGAGAACGCCCGCCGCCATGCTTGGGAGCGCTCCCGAGCACCTCACGAGGTACCGCCTGACGCTCTGCGAACGACCGATCCACCGGATCCGTCGCCGCCACCACCCCCTGCAGGAGAAGGCTCATGAGAAAACGAAGAGTCACAAATGCCGCACTGGTTTCGGCCGGCGCCGTCCTACTGGCATCGACAGCTGTCGCCCTGGCGGCGCCGGCCGGTGCCGCAGCCGCCGGCTGTGCGGTGAACTACGCCGTGTCGTCGCAGTGGGAGGGCGGCTTCGGCGCGAACGTCACCATCACCAATCTCGGTGATGCGGTCAACGGTTGGACGCTGACCTGGTCCTACAGCGCAGGCCAGACGGTCACGCAAGCGTGGAACACGACTCTGACCCAGAGCGGCGCCGCGGTCACCGCCAAGAACGTCAGTTACAACGGGGCCATCCCCACCAACGGCACGACGTCGTTCGGGTTCAACGGCTCGTGGACCGGCAGCAACCCCGATCCGTCGAGCTTCGCGCTCAACGGTGTGACCTGCACCGGCGGCACGACGCCGACCACACCACCGCCTACCTCGCCGCCCCCGACGACACCGCCGCCGACCACACCGCCACCCACCACCCCGCCACCCACCGGGCCGGCGGACATCACGGTGAACAGCGCCACCCGGTACCAGACGATCGACGGCTTCGGGGCCGCGCAGTCCATCTGGGGCAGCGCCTGGTCGACGACCGACACCCAGACCCTGGTCGGGCTGGGCCCCAACCAGCTCGGGCTGTCCATCGTGCGCACCGGCCTCTCACCGGTGTCCAGCGAATGGTCGACCCACGTGAACTCGTTGAAGACGGCGAAGTCGTACGGGTCCGGCGTGAAGATCCTCGCCTCACCGTGGACGGCGCCGGCGGCGTGGAAGACCAACAACAGCCGCACCAACGGCGGCAAGTTGAAGACCGACTACTACGACGACTATGCGAACCATCTGAACAGCTACGTCCAGTACATGCGCGGCCAGGGCGTCACCATCGACGTCACGTCGGTGCAGAACGAGCCGGACTGGCACCCCGACTACGACTCGATGGACTGGAGCGGCACCGAGCTGCGCACCTTCGTCCGTGATCAGGGCACGAAGGTGCAGAACAGCAAGCTGATGGTCGCCGAAGCGGTCAACATGAACTACAGCTACACCGATCCGACCCTGAACGACGCGACCGCCCGGAACAACATCGGCTACATCGGCGGCCACCTGTACGGCACCGAGGCCGCGGGTCGGCTGGCGCCGTACCCCCTGGCGGCCCAGTACAACAAGCCGGTGTGGATGACCGAGTGGAACTACCACGAGGCGGACGGCAGCGGCTCCAACATCTGGGGCAACCCCGCCAACCTGGCGGTCTGGAACGAGACGCTCGACGACATCATGCGCACGGTGCACAAGTCGATGGAGGCGAACTGGAGCGCCTACATCTGGTGGTACGGCAAGCGTTACTACTCCTTCATCGGCGACGGCGAGGCGGCCTACGGCACCACGGCGGGCGCTCCACTCAAGCGGGGGTACGCGTTCTCGCAGTACGCGAAGTACGTCCGGCCGGGCTATCAGCGGGTGGCCCTGACCAAGAGTTCCAAGGCCTCGCCGCTGGAGGTGACCGCCTACCAGGGCGACGGCAAGATCACGCTGGTGATCCTCAACCGGTCGAACAGCGCGGTCAACAACGCCGTGATCCAGGCGCCGCAGAACGTCAGCAAGGCCGAGTACTACCTCACCTCGCAGAACGCCAACGCGGCCAGCCAGCCGACAAGCGTGAACGGAGGACAGGCCACCATCACCGTCGGCGCACGCAGCATCTCGACCCTCGTGTTCACTCTCTGACCGCTCCCGCGAGTCAGTCTCGGCGCGACCGGGCGTGGGGGTGTGCGCGACCGTGCGCTCCCCCACGCCCGAGCCCGCCAAGGTCCCGGCGTCGCAGGGCCAGATCCACTGCGGCGTCGGGCCAGCACGGATGATCGAACGTGAAGCCCGCGGCGGAGAGCCGGCCCGGGGCGACGCGCCGGCTCTTCAACAGCAGTTCGGTGTCCGACCGGAGCACGAACGCACCGACCTCCGCCATCAACCTGGTGGCCGGCAGGCCGACCGGCATCCGCCAGGCCGACCGCAGCGCCCGCATGAATTCCCGCTGCGGCACCGCGCCGGGCGCGGCCAGGTTCACGGGCCCGGCGAGGTCGTCACGGTCGATCAGAAGGCACACCGCGCGGACGAAGTCCCGGTCGTGGATCCACGAGACGTACTGCCCACCGCCCGCCACCGGGCCACCGAGCCCGACCCGCGCGAGCCAGCTCAGCACATCGAACACGCCACCGCGGTCGGGGCTCATCACCATTGCCGAGCGCAGCGCGACCTTACGGGTGTGGGGAGTCGCCGCCCGCTCCTGCGCGGCCTCCCAGTTCTGGGCGATCTTGACGCTGTACGACCAGTACCCGGGCACATCGTGTTCGCCGCCACCGAGCACGCCGTCGCGCTCGTCGTTCGCGGCGTCGAAGCGGTGCGCGTAGATGGTCGCGGTGCTCATCTGCATCCATACCCTGGGTGGCCGCTCGGCCGCGGCGATGGCCTCGCCGACAACGCGCGCCGACTCCACCCGTGAACGCATCATGGCGTCGAGGTTCTCCGGGGTGTACCGACAGCTCACGCTGCGCCCGGCCAGATTGATGACCACATCGCTGCCGTCGACCTGCCGGGCCCAGTCGCCGAGCGTGACGGCGTCCCAGCGAACCTGACGCGCACCACTGGGCGAGCGGGTCAACAACACCACCTCGTGACCCTGGGCGGTCAAGGCCCGGTCCAGGATCGCGCCCACCTGGCCGGTGCCGCCCGGAATGACGATCTTCACGGTCGATCCTCGACCGACACCAGATTTTGAACATGTTCAACCATGCTCCGAGCGTACGACCGAACAGCCGGCGGATCAAGATCGGTCGCCGGGGCTCGTCCCTCGCGGCGGGGAGCGCCTTCCCCGACACGAGGGGACCGCTCCCGGCGGTGCCCCGCGAGGATCGGAGGCATGACGACACCGACAGCTACCGCGCGCGGGAGCGGCAACCACCTGACCTCCGCCGTACTCGCCTGGGCCGTGGCCTACGGCGGCATACGTCTGGCGTGGACGATCGGGGAGGCGCCGGAGTTCGGCCCGTTCGGGTCCGATCTGCTCGGCTTCACCGGCTGGTGGTCGGTGGCGCTGTGCCTGGCGGCAGGCGCGACGGCGGTGGCCCTGGACCGGGCGGCGACCTGGCGGCCGGTGCTCGCGGGATCAGCCTGGGCGCTCGGCGGGGCACTGGTCGCGGCCGCCGCGATCCTGCTGCCGGAACTGGTGAGTCTCCTGCTGTTCGCCCCCGGCCCGTCCTTCGACCCGGTGGCCTTCGCGAGCCGACTCGGGTGCGTCACCGGAGCGGCCCTGCTCGGGTTGGCCACCGCTCGCTACCAGCGCCGCACGCGGGGCGACTGCCCCAACTGCTGCCGGACGGGCCCACCCGGCCGGCGGCGTTCGGCACCCGCGCCGTGGGCACGCTGGGCCGCGTACGTGGCGGTGGCCGGCCTCGTGACCCGGTTCGCGGCCCAGGCGGTGGTGGGCTTCGACGGCCTCACGCAGGACGCCTCGGTGATCGGGTTGGAGATCGGTCTGGTGCTGGCCGGGGTGCTGTTACCGCTGGCACTGGTGCGGCACTGGGGTGAAATCTGGCCGGGATGGGTGCCACTGCTCGCCGGGCGTACGATCCCTCGCCGGCTGCTGCTCGTGCCGGGCTTCGGGCTCGGGGCGGCCATCGTCGCCTATTTCGGCATGGGGCTGGCGCAGGTGGCGTCCGGGTCGGCCAGCGAGTTCTCCGACGCGTTCCTCTGGGTGGCCATGTCGGCGTACTGCCTCCTGGGGCTCGGCCTCCTCGCCGCGTCCAGCGACTACCACCTGCGCACCCGCAGCGCGTGCCGGTCCTGCGGTCGCTGACCGACCCCACTGCGCCACACGCCGTCAGCCGGTGTCGCGGTCGTGGACCTCCCGCCGGCGGGGCGCCGGATCCCGGCCGACGGAGTCCTCCCGGGCCGGCACCGTCCGTTGGCCGCGTACGGCCGAGCGTGGCGCGGGCGGAACCGGCAGCCGTGGCCCGTCGCCGGTCTCCGCGCGCAGGTGCTCCGTCTCCTGCACCAGGTAGTGCGGTCGGCGCTTGGTCTCGTAGTAGATCCGGCCGATGTACTCCCCGATCACGCCCAGGATCGTCATCTGGATGCCGCCGAGCCCGATCACGCTGACGATGATGGTGGTGTAGCCGGGAACGTCGATGCCCTTCTCGACGGCGTCCGCGACCACCCAGGCCATGTAGACGAGCGCGATGAGCGTGAGGAACAGGCCCCCGTAGATCGCCAGGCGCAGTGGCCGGTTGTTGAACGACAGCAGGCCGTCGAACGCGTAGTTGAAGAGCTTGCCGAACGTCCACCTGCTCCGACCCGACTGCCGGGTCTCGTTGGGGTGGGCCACCACCGCCGTCCGGAAGCCGATCCAGGAGAACAGTCCCTTGGAGAAGCGGTTGTATTCCGGCATCGCCAGGATCGCGTCCACCGCGAGTCGGGACAGCAGACGGAAGTCACCCGCCCCGTCCTGTAGGCGCACGTCGATCCACCAGTTGATCACCCGGTAGAAGGACCGCGAGGCGACCATCCGCACGAACCGGTCACCGCGCCGGTCCCGACGGGCGATCACCTGGTCGAAGCCCTGCTGGTACAGCATCACCATCTCGGGCAGCAGCCGCGGCGGATGTTGCAGGTCGGCGTCCATGATGACCACCGCGTCACCGGTGGCCCGCTGCAACCCGGCGAGCATCGCCGCCTCCTTGCCGAAGTTTCGGCTCAGCGACGTGTAGCAGACAGCGGGGTCCGCGGCGGCGAGCCGGCGCAGCGCCGCGAGGGTGCCGTCCTCGCTGCCGTCGTCGACGTACACCACCTCGACGTCCACGTCGGGCAGCTCGGCGAGGGCGGCGCACACGGTCTCGTGCAGCCGCTCCACCGACGCCTCCTCATTGAAGCAGGGCACCACGACGGACAGTCGCACTGTCGTCACCCCTTTCCGCCCGTGCCCGGGTGTCCGCCGCCGACGCCGGCCGGCCCGGCGTCCGCGCGGTCAGAGGTGGTAGACCAGCGTGCCATCGAGATCCTCCCGGGTGATGCCCAGCCCGTCGATGGGCCGGGCCGCGATGCCGTCCCACGGCGTCCCCGCGGCGCGGCTCGGCACGAACACCACCGACCGCACGCCAATCCCCCGCAGGTACGCCACGCTGCCCGCGTCGGGGAACGACGCCACAGCGGTCCGGGTCTGCGCCTGGCTGACCGGTTCGAAGCCGCCCAGACCGTTGGTCACCCGGGGGAACCCGTCGGTCGTCCACAACATGTACGTCAGATCGCCCACGCCGCCGGCCGGCAGCACCAGGATCGGGTCCTGCACCGTCCGCATCGCGGCCGGCGGCTGCGGCACGGCCGGGTGGGGTGTCCGGTTGACGCCCTCCAGGGTGACCATGGTCAACGGCACCAGCAGAACCAGCGGCGTGAGGATCCGCGTCCACTGGCGGGGCGAGGACTCGCGCAGCGATTCGGCGAGCGCCGTCACCGCACCGGCGGCCAGCACCGCCAGCAGCAGGCTCGTCCAGTGCATCATCCGCCCGGGGGTACGCAACGCGTCCCAGCCCGGCAGGAGCGTGGACAGTGTCAGGTAGCCGGGGTCGCCATCACCGCCGAGCGTGGCGCCCAGACCCAGCAGCACCGTGCCGACCACGCCGAGCCCCAGCGCGACCCGGTGCCGCAGCGGGTACGCCGAGAGGAACAGCCCGGCCGCGGCCAACCCGATCAGCATCATCCCCGGCAGCAGCGCCATCTCCGGCGGCCAGGACAACTGTTCGCGTGCGGCGGCGTGCCGCTCGCCCCACAACCACGAGTCCGCGGGCGCGGTGACGAACCCGATCAGCGGAGGCGAGAACATCTTCGTCCAGTCCAGCGTCCGCTCGGCCTGCGGGTTGAGATCGACGACGCGCAGGTAGACCATGCCCAGCAGCAGCGTCACCGCGCCGAACACACCCCCACCGATCAGATCCGCGAGCAACAGCCGCCGACCGAACGGCGGCCGCTCCCGCCGCCGCCACCAGGACCAGCCGTAGCAACCCGCCGCCACCAGCACCGCGGCCAGCAGGAAGTACACCAGCGGCAGGCCGATGCCGAAGCCGAGGGAGACCTGCCAGGCGGCGACCAGCCACCCGGCCACCGCCCAACCGGGCCGGCGCAGCTCCGGGCGGTACCCGTGGCGCAACGACCAGCCGTGACCCCGGGCCAGCATGGCCAGCGACAGCGCGATTCCCGCGCTGGACAGGATGTTCAGGTGCCCGGAGTGCGCCAACCGCCAGGGCGCGTACGCCCACGCGATCCCGGCGACCGCACCGCCCCACCGGTTGGCGCCGAGCTGCCGCGCCAGGGCGTACGCCCCGAGCGACGCCAAGGCGTGCAGCAGCACGTACAGCACGTTGTAGTGGATCACGGCGGCCGTGAAGCCGGAGCCGAGCATTCCCATCGGGGCGTAGCCGAGCAGGGTGTCGCTGTACGCGTACGTGTACTTCTCGGGGTAGAACGTGTTGGAGTTCCAGAGGTCGGCCGGGCTGCTCAGCAGAGCGTGCCCCGACCAGGCGACCTGCCACGCCTGCAACAGCGGGTCGCCCAGGTCACCGGGGATCGTGCTCGCCGGGTGCCGCAGCGTCGGCCAGGTCAGCACCACCGCCACCAGCAGGCTCGCCAGGACCGCCACGGTCCATTCGTTACGGACCCAGCGCCATCGACCCCAATCGGCCGGTGGCCGGTCGTCGGAGACCGGCTCGGGCGGCGCGTTCTCCGTGGTCGGTGGCGGGGTGGCGGACCGGATAATCATGAAATAGATGCTCTCCAATAGTGCTGCCCTTGTCCATCCGCTGTCCGAAGCGTGGATGCGCAGGCACGAGGTTCAACTGTCGGGTGCCGAGGGGTGTCGCGGCCAGCGGCGACGGTGGCGCGGACGAGGTGCGTCCGCGCCACCACGCTGCCGGTTCAGCGGGTCGGGTGGCTACCCGACCCGGACCAGTTGCCACTGCTGGTTGTTGCCACCCCAGTCGGCATACTGCACGATGTTCCCGCCGTCGGCGGTGGACGCGCCCTGCACCTCGACGGCCTTGCCGCTGTTGCGGTTGATCAGGCGCAGGTAGCCGCCGGACGACTCGGCCAGCCGGAACTGCTGGTTCGTGCCGTTGCCGTCGCTCCACTGCACGATCGCCGCCGAGTCGGCGGTGGAGAAGTTGTAGACATCCAGCACCTTGCCGGAGTTGCGGGACTTCAGTCGGTAGTAACCGCCACCGGAGTCCACGAACTGCCACTGCTGCCACGCGCCGTCGTTGCGGGCCCACTGGTCGATCCGCGCGCCGTCGGTGGTCGCCCGCTCGTACACGTCGAGCGCCTTGCCGCTGTTGCGGTTCACCAACACGTACCAGGCGGTGGTGTCCACCCCGGTGCCCGGCGGAGGCGTGGTGGGCGAGGTGCTGCCCCCGTTGAGAGCGTTGAGGACGGCGGTGTACGCCGCCTTCTTGTTGCCCGAACCATCGAACAGCAGCGCGTTGTCGCTACCGCGCCAGGAGTCGCTGTCGCGCACGCCCCAGGTGGTGATGCCGGCGCAGCGGGCGACGGCCAGGCAGGCGCGGGTGACCGAGGCGTAGATGTTGGCCTGGTTGGAGCCGGTCATCACGTCCAGCTCGGTGATCTGCACGTCGACGCCGAGGTCGGCGAAGCGCTGGAGGTTGGCCTGGTAGTCACTGGCCAACGTGGTGCCGAGGTGGGACTGGAAGCCGACGCAGTCGATCGGTACGCCGCGGGACTTGAAGTCGCGCACCATGTTGTAGATGCCTGTCGACTTCGCGTTGATGCCGTCGGTGTTGTAGTCGTTGTAGCAGAGCTTCGCGCCCGGGTCGGCGGCGCGGGCGGCGCGGAAGGCCGCCTCGATCCAGTCGTTGCCGGTGCGTTGCAGGTTGGAGTCCCGTCGCCCGCCGCTGCCGCCGTCGGCGAACGCCTCGTTCACCACGTCCCAGGCGTAGATCTTGCCCCGGAAGTGGGTGGCGACCTGGGTGACGTGGTTGATCGCGGCGTTACGCAGCGCGGTGCCGGACATGCCCTGCGCCCACCCCGGCTGCTGGGCGTGCCACAACAGCGCGTGCCCCCGCACCCTCATGCCATTGGCCTGCGCGTGACTGACCAGACGATCACCACCGCTGTAGTTGAACGCACCCTGGGACGGCTCGGTGGCGTCCCACTTCATCTCGTTCTCGGGGGTGACCTGGTTGAACTCGCTGTTGAGGATGCCGACGTACTGGCTGTTGGAGAGCTTGCCCGTCGCGACGGCGGCGCCGAAGTAACGGCCCTTCTCGGCCGCCGAGGCCTTCAACGTCGTTCCGGCGCTGGCCATGGGCGCCAGCGCCATGGTCATACCCGCGGTCAGCGCGACCGCGAGGGTCGCCGTCGCCAGCAGAGCTTTCTTGGGTCTCATGTCGTTCCTTCTCAGTGGTTGCATCGGTGGTGGTGATGTGCCACTTCACTCAGGACGGACTGGTCCCGACGACAGGCGCCGGCGTGAGCCGAGGAATCCGGAACGATCATCCTGGGCACTGCGCACCAGCGCACGCAGCCTGGCCGGCGCTCGCCGGCAACCACGCGAGTCCTGAGACGACGTCCGCTGCCCGGGGACGCCGTGCTTCGAGGCGCGACCGCGGGACTCGCCCGGTGAGCCACCGACGCCGCCGACCTCTGCATCGAGAGTGAGCGATAACATGCTGTTCGTCAAGACGTAACGAGCCGGCCACATAGTCGCCCGGCCGAATCGGTTCGCGGAGCGTGTCCCATTGCCACCTGTCGACGTCCGGACGGGATCGGGTCGACGATCCGTGCCGCTCCGACGCTGTGGGTGTACCGCGCGACGGTCTTGTTATCGCTCACAGTCCAGGTCACCTGCCCCGCGTACCACAGGGGCGCGGAGCGGGGATCCGCGCGCCGCACGCGCCCGGCGAAGCTGGACCGGCGCGGTGGCCGCGGATCGGCCCGCGACAGGTGTAACCCGAGTTACGCGGGGGCAACAGTCCGCGCATGGATGGGACGGCGTGAGGCGGCCGAAGCGGTGTCCGCCGCCGCCCACGCTCGGCGCTGCGGCGTTCGGAGCGGCAGCACTGGGGGCGGCGGCTCTCGGCGCGGCCCTGGGCCCCGAGCCCGCGCACGCCGCCCCGTCACCGGCACCGTCGCCGACCACCCGCGCACCGGCACAGGGTGCCACCGCATCGGGAATCGTCGGGGCGCTGCTGCACGACGTGGTCGAGACACCGCTGGACGTCGGCCGGTCCCTGCCGACGGCCGTCCCCCTACCCGTGCCGACGGCCGTCCCACTGCCCGTGCCGACAGCCGTCCCACTGCCCCTGCCGAGTGTCACCGGCGCGCTGTCGGTCGAACCCTCCACCGCCGCGCCAACCCGACGACCCCGTGCGCGACAGTCGTCCCCGCCGCGCGTTCCGTCGGCCTCGGCCCCGCCGGCCGCACGCGCGGCCGCGCCACCGTCGCCACCGCCGCCGACCCAGGTGACGGCGCGAGCGTCCCGGGCCCGCCTCCCCGGCACCGTCGACGGCCGCGTGCCGACTCGAACGCCGACGGCGATGACCGCTCGACCGCTGTCGGCGCCACCCCCTCCCGCCGGCCCCCTTCCGGTGCGACCGGCGTTGGTGCCGGCGTTCGTGTCCGCACCCGCCGGCGCCAGCGCCGGCGCCGGCGGGCTCGACCAGAAGGCGTCGGCGGCCTACGGGCCGCCGCCCGTCGCACCGCTGCACCGGGGGCGTGCCGTCCTCCCCTTCGACAGCCACGCCATCAGCCGGCCCGTGGAGCGAGGTCCCCCACCGCCCCGGCAACTCCTGATCTGTCACCCGCGTCCACGACGTTGATCAGGAGAGATCATGGAACTAGCCGTTATCTGGGTACCGGCCGACATCGAGCCGTCGGAGCACGCCATCGCGTCGTGTCTGACCCACCTCCGCCGGCATGACTACCGACTGAACGGGATCATGCGGGCGCCGTGGGAGGCCGTCGAGCAGAAGATGATCGACGGGGAGGTGGACGTGGTGGTGATCGCCGACCGCGCTCATCTTCCGCCGGACCGGTCGCCCCGGATCGAGGTGGCCGCCCCGGCGTCGAGCGCCGACGAGGCCGGACCGGTGCCCGGCACAGACCTCGGCTGAACCGACGAAGCGCCCCGTCCACGCCGGACGGGGCGCTTCGTCTCTCCCGCAGGCCACGCAGCTCGTACGGCTCCCGCGCGCTGGGCTCCCACGAGCGTGCCGCCCGCCGCGGGTGTGCGGCGGGCGGCACGGTTGACGCGTGACGTCAGGAGATGACCACGTCGCGGTAGTAGTGGCGCAGGATCGCCTGGTAGCTGCTGCCCGAGTTGGCGAGATCACGGGAGCCGTACTGCGACAGCCAGTCCCCGTCCACCCAGCCACCGCACGCGGTGGTGGTCGCGCAGTAGTGCGCCCGCAGGATGTTGCCGCTCCGGGTCATCCGGGTCGACCAGGTCCGGTCCACCGCCGCCGACGTCGAGGTCTGCGCCGACGACGGCCGGTAGACCTGGTCGCCCGTGTCGTCCCGGACGTCGTAGCACTGGCCACCGGAGGTCTTGCGGGTCGAGTGCAGCGCCCAGTACCAGGCGTAGCTCTTCACGGCCATCGCACCGGCGTCCAGCGAGGCTGCCGGCCAACTCGTGATCCACTCGTTCGGGAGGACGTTCTTGACGTACGTCTTGAAGTCGACCCGATCGACTCGGCCGAGACTGACCCGGTAGACGAGGATGGTGCTCGGCACTTTGCTGTTGGTGCCGTCGGTGCTACAGCCCGTCGGTCCGCTCAGCAGCTCGTGCGAGGCGTTGTTGTTCTTCAGCGTGGCGTTGAGGTTGCCCTTCGCCCCGGACGCGAAGTCCTGGGTGGCACCGGCGAAGTTGCTGTTGAAGTAGACCCGCACGGTCTTGCCGGTACGGTTCCACACCGACGCGGCGTTGTTCTTCACGCACAGGCCCTTGCCGGCACCCGCGCCCTTGAAGTCGTAGCAGGTCGGTTGGGTCGTGCCGTAGTCGTCCAGGGAGTCGGTGAAGTCGGAGACCGAGCCGGCCTGGTTGCTGTTGTAGTAGTAGCAGAACTCGCCGCTGTCGCAGGTTCCGTCCCGTTCGGCCGCCGCCGCCGGCGAGGCGACACTCAGGATGGAGGTGGACATGGCGAGCACGGCGCCGACGGCGGCGAGGCCCTTGCGGATATTCATGGCGTCCTACTTCTCGTTGTAGCCCTGGGCGTTCCAGAACGCGGTCGGGTCGGCGTTGTCCAGCGTGGGGTCACCGACGCTGACGGCCGCGTGGGTCTGCCGACCGGCCCGGACCTCGACGTGGGTGTGCGCGCCCGAGCTGGAGGACACTCCGTGCCACGACTCGTCCGCGATGATCTGGCCCTTGCTGATGGCGTCGCCCACGCTCACCCCGGACCTCGGCGCGGTGTGCAGGTAGATCACCGTCTTGTTGAGCGAGGAGTTGTAGACGGAGATCGTGGACAGGCCGCCGCTGCCGGTGCTGCCCTGCGCGACGTAGGTGACCGTTCCGGAGACCAGGGCGTGCACGTCCGAGCCGACGCTGCGGGCGATGTCGATGCCCTCGTGCCGGCCGGGCGTGGTGGTGTAACCGTCGAAGCCGCACGTGACCGCACCGCCGCTGGCCTGGTACAGGGCGTACGACAGGTTCGTGCGGGTCGACGGCGAGAACTGGTGCGAGGCGTTGTTGTTCTTCAGCGTGGAGTTGAGGTTGCCCTTCGCGCCGGCCGCGAAGTCCTGGTAGGAACCGGCGTAGCCACTGTTGTAGTAGACACGTACGGTCTTGGTGCTGCGGTTCCAGACCGAGGCTGCCTCGTTCTTGATGCACAGGCCCTTGCCGGCGCCGGCGCCCTTGAAGTCGTAGCACGAGGGCTGCTCGGTGCCGTAGTCGTCGAGCGAACCGGTGAAGTCCGAGATCGACCCCGCGTTGTCGCTGTTGTAGTAGTAGCAGAATTCGCCGCTGTCGCAGACCCCGTCCCGGGCCGCCGCCGAGGCGGGCGATGCGACGCTGAGGATCGAGGTGGTCGCGGCCAGCGCGACGCCGACGGCGGCGAGGCTCTTACGGATGTTCATGGTGTCCTTTCGCGAACGGTGAGGGGGGATGCGGGTCACTGCCCGCGCTGGTACTGCTCCCAGGTCCTGATCGGGATCTGGGGGCCGTCGTCCGGTCCCTGGTTGGCCAGGCCGTTCATGCCGAGGTAGTAGTCACCGACCTGGTGCTGCGCCTGACTGGACAGGTCCGTGTCGCTGATCGCCGTGGCGTGGATGTGCCACGGCCAGTCGCCCTGGTTGGGGTTGCGGACCCAGGCGGCGAAGCCGACCTGGCGCAGGGCCCGGGCGACTGCGGTGCGCCTGGCGGCGGTCATGCCGGTGACCGAGATGTCCACCACACCCCCGCCGTCGTGCGTGCCGGCCGAGGTGGGGTCGCCCCCGGGGTTGTACGAGCCCTGGTCGAGCACCAGGGTGTAGCCGAGCAGCCGCTGGGCCTCGGCCAGCATCGCCTGGGTACGGGCGTTGACGACGTACCCGTCGCGCGGGACCTTCGCGCCCGGACCGATCGTGTTGCCGACGGTGTAGCGGTTCAGCCCGAGCTTCGTCAGCGACGTCGTGCCGGGCAGCCCGTTCGCGGCCAGCCCGGTGTAGCCGAGTGAGCGTTGGTACGCCGCGTACGCCGAGACGGTCACCGTGCCGAAGTAGCCGTCGACCCACTGCGCGTTCAGCAGGCCCTGCGCCTGCAACGCCTGCTCCACGGCGAGCACGGAGTTCTTCGCACCCGGAGTCAGTGTGTTGTCGGCCCGGCGGGGGTCGATCTGAGCGGCCAGGACGGTGGCCTTCATGTCCACGACCGGCCGTGCGGCCGTGGTGACGGCTCGCGGCGCTGTGGCGTCGGATGCCGCCGCGTGGGCCGGGACGCCGACGGCCACGCAGAGCGCGGCGAGCCCGACGGATAACCAGGGACGGCGCAAGGTGGGTCCTCCTCGTAGCTGGTGAGTCGTACTCGGTTCGACATCACCCTGCGAGAAGTGCGGTGCTGTTCGGTACCCCTGGTGTCTGTCAGATCCGTCAGACCCTCACCGACCTCGATGAATGCGGTGTTGTCAGTTTGGCTCGACGCTCGTGCCTGACAGCGATCGATCGCATCGGGGGCCACTCGGAGCCCGCGGCCTGACCCTCAGGCGGTCACGGTGACCATGAAGTACACCGGCCGCCGGGTCGGGAAGTACTCCCGCCCGGCCTCGTCGACCATCTTCCAACTGACCCAGCACTTGCCGGGGCGGCTCGGCGCGGTGACCCGAACACGGATCATCACCTGCTCACCGGGCGGCGTGTCACCGATCTGCACCCGGTCCGGTGTCCGGCAACCCGCACCGTCCGCGGTGGGGTCCATCCGCGCCAGGTACCGGTTGTGCCAGTCGACCTTTCCCACGTTCGCGAGAGCCCACACCTTGTCGAACTGGGCGTTGACCTTCACCTGGGTGCCGTCGGGGATGGTGACGTCGCCGACGAATCTGCTCGAGTCCCCGGGGATCAGCGAGTCCGAGAACGCCGTAGTGGTCGGCGACGCCACCGGTGACGGTGACGCGGTAGGTGTGCCGGAGCCGTCCGGGCCCGACCTGCCACGAACGGTCACGCCCAGGACTGCGGCCACCGCCACCACCAGCACCACCGCTGCGGCGTTGAGCCACGGCAGTCGACGCCGCCGCCTGGCCGCGACGCCATCCTCGGCCCGCGGATACTCCACGACCTGCACCACGCCCTGCTCCTTCGGCGCGGACGCGGCGACGACCGGCGCGCAGTCTCCGTCTCCGTCCCCGCCGGGCCGGGGGGCCGACCCCGGGCGCTGCGCGTCCTCCCATCGGCGCCGCCACAGGGCCTCGTCCGCCTCGCACGCCCGGACGAACTCCCGCGTGGTCTCCCAGGAGGGAAACCGGGTCCCGGCGGCGGCCTCGTGCAGGGTCGTGTGCGAGATCCGACCTGATCGCCCCGCCATCTTGCGGAACGACGGGTCTCCCGCGGCGCTGCGCAATGTCCGCAACTGCTCGGCGAACCTCTCGGCGGCCCGTCCGTCCTGAATCGACTCTGCGGCGGCACGCTGGTCCTTCATCAGTCCCCCATGTCAGACAGCTTCGTCAGACGTTGTCAGAGCGTGTCAGAGGCTACCGAACGGGCCACAGCGAGCATCAATGTGGTGCATCGACGACACGGGGATCAACGGTCCCGGTGCACTGAAGGAGGTCATCGATGAAGAGCCTTTCCCGACGCGGTGTACGCATCCTCGCGGCCGCTGGGCTGGCTGTGCCCGCGACGATGGCGTTCGCCGGCCCCGCCCACGCCGAGACGAACCCGCGCTGCGCGAGCTCGGTGCAGATCGGCGCGACGGCGTACGTCACCGTCGGCGGGCAGACCGCCGCCTCGGTCAAGCAGTACAAGGGCTGTGGCAAGAACTACGCCTACACGTACGTGTGGCAGCAGTACCGCGCCACCCACGGCTCCTACCAGGTCTGCACGTCGATCGTCACCGGAAGCACGCTTCGCGACCTGCAGTGCTCGAGCGGGCCGGACGTCTGGTCGCTGGGCGCCAACACGCTGTCGGTGTGCACCCGGGCCCTCGGTGGGATCTCCGACGTGGCGCAGAAGGAGACCGAGGTGCGCTGCTGACCGACACGGCTGGGCGTCCGGTGCCGCGGCCGGGGATCATCAGGCACGGCCGGCGGCACCGCACCACCGTCGGGTGGCGCTGACGACTCAGGTGTGCCGGGTGGGTCGGTAGGTGAGTTCCTGGGAGCGGCCGTCGAGGGTCCGGCACTCGATCAGCTCCAGGTCGTAGTCGGCCGTCCCGTGAAAGATCGGCTCCGTTCCGGTCTGACCGGTGACCACCGGAAAGAGCGTCACCTGAATGAGGTCGACCAGCCCGGCGGCCAGCAGTGCCCGGTTCATCGAGAGGCTGCCGTGTGACCGCAACGGCACCTCGGACTCCTCCTTGAGCCGGGCGACGACGTCGACGGCGTCACCGCGTACGACTGTCGCGTCCGGCCAGTCGAGGGGGCCCTGCAGCGTGTTCGACACGATCGTCGCCGGAAGGTTGATCATGCGGGTGACCCAGGCGTCCCGGACGTCGGACTCCTCGGTGCTGTCGGCCAGCATTTCCACGAAGATCCGGTAGGTGCCGCTACCGAAGACCATGCGCTGGTCCTCGCCGTACGTGGCGAGGCGGCGCTCCAGCAGCTCCGGGCCCTGCTTACCCCAGTAGCCGCCCCAGTTGCCGGTGGTGCTGCCGAAGCCGTCGAGGCTGGTGAAGACGTCGAAGGTGTAGGTGGCGGTCACGAGGGTCTCCTCGGGTGGGTGAGTTCGGTACGACGCGTCCGCAGAAAGGCGCGCTCGGTCTCGTTGCTGGTCAGCGCGATGGCCTGGTCGTAGGCGGCGCGGGCCTCGCGGTCGCGGCCGAGCCGGGCCAGCAGCTCGGCACGGGTGGCGGGCAGCCGGTGGTAGCCCGGGAGGTCGACGTCCTCCAACGCGGCGAGGGCTACCGCCGGCCCGTGCACCTCGGCGACCGCGACGGCACGGTTGAGCGCGACGATGGCGGTCGGCGCGAGCGCGAAGAGCTGGTCGTACAGCGCCAGGACCTGCGGCCAGTCGGTGGCCGCGCCGTCGGTGTGCACCGCGCCGATCGCGGCCTGGATCTGGTACGGGCCGGGCCGGTTGCGCCGCAGGCAGCGCCGGACCAGGTCGTGGCCCTCGACGATGAGTGCGCGGTTCCACAGTGACCGGTCCTGGTCGACGAGGAGGACGAGTCCGCCGGTCGGGCCGAGCCGGGCCGGACGGCGTGCCTCGGTCAGCAGCAGCAGGGCGAGCAGGCCCAGCACCTCGGGTTCGTCGGGCATCAGGGCGGCCAGCTCGCGGGCGAGCCGGATCGCCTCGGCGCACAGGTCCGTTCTGATCAGCGGCCCGGCGGTCGAGGCGTAACCCTCGTTGAACATCAGGTAGAGCACGGTGAGCACGGGCGGCAGCCGGTCCGGCAGCTCGTGTTCGGCGGGTACCCGGTACGGGATCCCCGCGTCCCGGATCTTCTTCTTCGCGCGCACGATCCGCTGCGCGATTGTCGTCTCCTGAACCAGGTAGGCCCGCGCGATCTCCGGTACCTCCAGACCGCCGAGCAGGCGGACGGTCAGGGCCGTCCGCGCGTCCGGGGCGAGTGCCGGGTGACAGCAGGTGAAGATGAGTCGAAGCTGGTCGTCCTTCACCGGTCCCACCTCCTGGGGCTCGTCCTGTTGGTGCAGCAGCAGGGCCTGGGCCTGCCGGGCCTCGCGGGTCGACTCCCGGCGGAGGCGATCGACGGCCCTGTTCCGCGCGGTCGTCACGATCCAGGCGCCGGGATTCGGCGGTGGGGACTCCCACTTCTGCAGCGCCGTCGTGAAGGCGTCCTGGACCGCCTCCTCGGCGAGGTTGATGTCACCGAGGATGCGGGCCAGTGTGGCGACGCAGCGGCCGTACTCCGCGCGGTAGATGCTCGCCAGGTCCATGTCGGGCGACAGCTCCCGCTCAGGCTTGGGACAACTCGTCGAACGGGCGCACCTCGATCGGGCCGCAGGCGGCCGCGCACCTCTCGGCCCAGGCCAGCGCCTGGTCCAGATCCGCGCACTTGATCACCCAGAAGCCGGCGATGTGTTCCTTCGTCTCGACGAACGGCCCGTCGCTCATGGAGGTGGCGCCGTTCTCGACCCGGACGACAGTGGCGCTGTCGGGCGACGTGAGCCCCCCGCCGAAGACCCAGGCGCCCGCGGCCTGCATGTCGTCGTTGATCCGACCGGTCTCCCGGAACATGATCTGCGTTTCCTCGTCCGACGGCGTCGGTGCGCCCTCGACGACGTGCACGGACAGCAGGTACTGCTTCATGGTGATCCTCCGATAGCTCGACGATGAGTGGGGAACAGGTCAGGCGGCCAGGCGGCGCGCGACAGCCGGGATCACGATCGCGGCCGCGACCAGGTGGGTGAGCATCAGCAGCGCCCTGGTGGCCGTCCCGGCGTCGGCGAGCACGTCCGGCACCAGGGACAGGACCGTCAGCGCCACAGTCGTACGGACGAACGCGCGCCGCGGACGCCGTGCGAAGCGGGACAGCAACACGGCGAGCAGCACGCCGATCGACGAGAAGACGGCGGTCAGCACGCCGAACCCCGCCACCGGAATCGGGGCGCCGCTCACGTCGAGGCTGATTCCTGCCGCATGGCCGGCGGCGGCGACGGTCATGGTGGCGGCGCTCGCGGCGATCGTGGCGATCGCACCGGCCCCGATCAGCGCGCCGAAGGCCGCCGTGGTGGTGCGGGTGGTCTGCGCGGTGGTGGTCATCGTGCCCTCCAGCGGGTGTGGCCCGTCTCGATTCCGGGCTCTCACCCTGGCTACGAAGAGAGCCGGTCCCGATCGACAGGCGCACCCACAATATTTTGACGGCGTCGTCGCCGGTGTACGCCGAGCCGGCCCGCCAGCCGGCCCGCGGGCCGTCCGGTGCGGTTCAGGCGGAACGGCCGGTGGTCTTGTCGTCCTCGCCGTACTCGCCGCGGATGGGCAGGTAGTAGGCGGGCAGGAAGGCCGCGATGATGACTACGCCAGCGATCGGCACGAACGCGCCGACGAGGATGCCGCCGCCGATCCAGGCCAGCGCTAGTGCGAATCGGCGGCCGATGGCCCGCACGCCGAAGGGGCCGAGGCTGGGGTCCAGGAGTCGCGCCCGGCGGAGGTGGACCCAGATGACGTTGAACAGGGCCGCCGCCAACCACAGTGTCGTGCCGTAGACGACGACCGCCGTCCGCAGCCCCTGCTCCGCGCGGAGCGCGTCGGCGAGCAGCGACGTGGAGAACGGCAGGAACGCGATGACCATCAGGAGCAGCGTGTTGAGGAACAGGACCGGACGGTCGACGTGCCGGACCCGGTCGAACATGACGTGATGGTTGACCCAGACCTGCCCGACGAGCAGGAAGCTCAACGCGTACCCCAGGTACGACGGCCACAACGCCCCGAGGCCCGGCAGGAGGCGCCCGAAGTCCTTCGGCGGTTGGATCTCCAGCACGAGAAGCGTGACGGCGATGGCGAAGACGCCGTCGCTGAAGGCGACCAGCCGCCCCGGCTGGCGCGCGAGCCGAGGAGTGCCAGGACGACCGGACGACATGCCCTCCAGTATCCGATCGGATGACGATTCGTTACCGCAAAATTCGTAATCACCGGAACCGGGTCACTTTCCCGGAGTTAAAACAAACTTAAGTCTGCGGGGGCGAAAAACTGTTATCCGGAGCCGGGACGCCGGCCACCAGGAGACCTGCGGGCCGCCCTCCTTAATTCTTTTTCCGCACGTTGAAGCAGGCTCTGGACGTGCACATACTTCACCCGACAGGAGCGTTATCGCCCGACTCGAAGGACACCACTGGTAATGCGGACTCCCCCCGCGCATGTCGCACCGCCGGACCGGGCGCGAAAGCGCCGTCGCCTCGCCCGCGTCACGCTCGCCGCCGCTGTCGTCGCCGCACTGGGCGGCAGTGGCATCTACATCGCCGGCGCGCAGGCCGAGGAGGTCGCCGTGCCCGGCCGCGTCCAGGCGGAGGCCTTCGCGGCGCAGTCCGGCGTGCAGACCGAGAGCACCGGCGACGCCGACGGCGGCAGGAACGTCGGCTGGCTCGCCAACGGCGACTGGCTGCGGTACGACGGCGTCTCGGTAACCGGCGCGGAGCTGACGGCCCGGGTCGCCGCGCACAACACCGACGGCGGGGCCGTCGAACTGCGCCTCGGCACGCAGACCGGCACGCTGCTGGCCACTTTCCCGATCACCCATACGGGTGGCTGGCAGAAGTGGACGACGGTCACCGCCACCGCGTCCGGCGTGCCGACCGGCCCGCAGACCGTCTTCGCCGTCATGAGGAGCACCTCGACGTCGGACTTCGTGAATCTGAACTGGTTCACGTTCGGCCCCACGACGGCGACGTCGCCGAGCACGTCGGCCGCACCGGCCACGTCGTCGGCACCGACTCGCACTCCGTCCGCGTCGCCCTCCGCGTCGGTCCCGCCGAGCGCGCCGGCCGCCGGCTGGGTGCCGGTCGACCAGGCGGCGTGGAGCAGGGAGTTGGCGGCCTTCACCGCGATCACCCCGAAGGCGGTGCCGCCGGGCACCACCCGCGTCCCCGAGTTCCATACCGACTGCGAGGTCGCCAACTCCGCCCCGGACGACCCGATCGTCCTGCCCGGCCTCTCGGGCGCGTCGCACATGCACACGTTCTTCGGCCCCAAGGTCGACGCCTTCACCACCACCGACAAGCTGCTCTCCTCGAAGACCACCTGCAACGCCCCTGGCGACCTGAGCGCCTACTGGGTCCCGGAGCTGCGCAAGGACGGTAAGCCGGTCCCGATGAAGAGCTTCCGGGTCTACTACGGCTCGCGGGTCAAGGACCCGTCGACCGTCAAGCCCTTCCCCCCGGGTCTGCGGGTGGTCGAGGGCGACGCCAAGAAGCAGGTCGACACCCCGAAGAACGCCGGCAGCAACCAGTTCTGGTGCGCGGGCAGCGCCGAGATTGGCCGCAGCGCCGACGGCAACTGGCCGGTCTGCGCGCCCGGCGGCAACCTGATCTTCCAGCTGGTGTTCAAGGACTGCTGGGACGGTGAGAACATCGACTCGCCCGATCACAAGTCGCACATGGGTGACCCGGTGAACGGTGTCTGCACCGGCAGGTACCCGGTGGCGGTGCCCGATCTCTCCTTCATGGTCAACTACGAGTCGCTGGGCGGGGACGGCCTCAGCCTCTCCTCCGGCAAGCCGTCCTCGATGCACGGCGACTTCATGAACGCCTGGGAGCCCGAGCACCTGGGCGCCCTGGTGAAGTCCTGCCTGAACCAGAACGCCAAGTGCGGGGTGGAACCGACGTTTGCCGGCGGCTGATCCCCGCCTCCCCACTCCTGAACGGCCCCCTCGCCCCGGCGAGGGGGCCGTTCACCGTTCACCGCGCCGATCGGTCCCAGTCCCGGTGGCCGACACCCGACACCGGAGCGCGCAGTAGCCGACTGTGACCATCACGTCACGGCGAGCACACTCCTCTGCGACCCGTCCCCGTCGAGTGGAGGAACAATGCGTCTCCGATCGTTCGTCACCGCCGCGCTGGCCGCTGTCCTGGCCGCCGGCGCGCTCACTCCGCCCGCACCGGCCGCCGCGGCCACCGCCGACCGCTGGGGGTTCGCGTACGTGAAGGACCCCACGGTGCCGGTCTGGACCGTGCTGGACACCAGCCGGCAGTGGGGTAGCTGGAAGACCGCGTTCCCGGCCGCCTGGGCCGACGGCGTCAAGCTCGCGCCCGGCCGGTTCCAGGTCCGCTTCCCACAGGTGGGCGCCAGTTCGCGGGGCGTGCCGCACGTGACCCCGGTGAACCGGACCGGGCACTACTGCGAGGTGGTTCGCTGGTTCCAGTCCGGCGCCGACGAGATCGTCGACGTGCAGTGCCACCGGCCCGGCGGCACGCGCGAGGACACCCCGTTCACCGTGCTCTGGACGACCAGTTCGGGCGTGCTGCCGGCCGGCACCTCCCACGCGTACGTGCAGTGGGGCGGCGGCGTGGTGGTGCAGTCGTACAACTCGACGGGCGTGGTGAACACGGTCGGGCCGGTGGGGGTCGGGCAGTACCTGGTGCGGCTGCCCGGGGTCGGTCTGGCCGGGGTGCTCGCCGGCGACGTGCAGGTCACCGCCGTACAGCCCAACGCCGGCCCGCGCCGGTGCAAGGTCTACTCCTGGGCCGCGGTCGGCAGCGACGTGCAGGTGTACGTCTTCTGCTACGACCAGGCCGGCGCGTTCACCAACACCGACTTCGCCCTGTCGTACCACCGTCGGCGGCCGGTGATCGGCTCCCTCGCGCCGCCGTCGTACTTCGGTCACCTGGGCACCGCCGTCGGCGGGCCGACCAACGACAACTCGGTGCTCGGCGTCGGCGCGAACACGGTGGCGCCGCTGGTGCCGGCCGGCCGCTACCTGGCGACCTTCCCGCAGATCGGTCTCAAGGAGACCCACGTCCAGGTGGTCGCGCAGGGCGCCGGCAGCAACTACTGCCACCTCACCCAACCGTGGACGTACACCACCAACGCCGACGTCGACGTGATCTGCTTCGACAACGCCGGCGTCGTCACCCCGCACCGCTTCCTGGCCACCTTCACCTCCCGGCTCTGACGCCACCACCGTGCCGGCGGTGGCCGTCCGCGGTCGCCGCCGGCACGATGACGCCGCGTCACCCCACCGAGCCCCTAGGATTCGGGGCATGACGGCAGCGCGCCCGGCGGACCGACGGTGAGTCGCGCCCCGCGCAGCGACGGCGTGGCCAACCGGGAGAAGGTCCTGACGGCGGCGTTGCGCACGTTGCAGCGTGACCTGGCCGCTCCCATGGCGATGGTCGCCCGGGAGGCCGGTGTGGGCGTCGGGACGCTCTACCGTCACTTCCGCGACCGCGAGGCCCTGCTGGTCGCCCTGCAGATCCGCTCGATCGGCATGGTCCTCGCTCTGGTCGACGAGGTGCTCGAGCGCGGGGTCACGGGCATCGACGCGGTGCACGAGTTCCTGGTCGGCACGGTCCGCCACGGCACGGAGCTCTTCCTGCCGCATCACGGCGCCCCGGTCACCACCGATCCGGAGTACCGGAGCCTGGAGCGGCGCGTGTGGGCCGGTGTCGGCCGGATGGTCGAGCGCGGCGTCGCCGACGGATCGTTGCGGCCGGATCTGACGGCCCGCGATGTCATCATCTTCGGCTCGCTGATCGCGGTGCCGATGCCCGGCGTGGGCGACTGGCCGGAAGTCGCCGGTCGCCAGATCGACCTATTCCTGACCGCGCTCCGCCCGGGGCAATCCCCCGCCGGGGGCCGCGACGCGCATCCCGGAGAGCAACGAGTTCCGGCTAGCCGGACGATATATTCCGTTTAACGGGCTCGTCGCCCGGAGAAGAAGGAGGGCGTCCGCGAGCCCTGCTGACGCAGCCCAGGAAGGACGAGCAGCATGAGCGCCTCCGACCGCGCCGCCCCCGCCATCCCGGACGACGACCCGACCCGAACACTCACCATCGCCGGCCCCGACGGACCGGCGACCACCTGGATCTCCCTCGCCGGGGGCACCTACGCCATGTTGATCACCGGTGAGCAGACCAACGGCCGGTACTGCCTGATCGACATGCGCATCCCCGACGGCGGCGGACCGCCGCCGCACCGGCACGACTTCGAGGAGATGTTCACCCTCCTCGAAGGCGAGATCGAGTTCACCTTCCGCGGGGAGAAACGCACGGTCCGGGCCGGCTCGACCGTCAACATCCCGGCCAACGCCCCGCACAACTTCCGCAACACCTCCGGCGCACCGGCCCGCATGTTGTGCATGTGCACCCCCGCCGGGCAGGACGAGTACTTCCTGCGCGTCGGCGACAGGATCGCCGGAGCGGACGCACCGCCACCGCGGCTCACCGACGACGAGCTGGCGCAACGCCGGCAACGCGCGGCCGACCTGGCTCCCGAGTACCGCAGCGAGCTGCTCTGACGCGCGCATCCGGCCCCGCCGCGGGTCCGATCTGATGATCGAGCCCGGGCGGGACCGGATGCTCCGTGCTGCTGTCGTCGCGCTGGTCCACCCGACGAGCTGGCCGAGAAGCGGGTCAGCCGAAGCAGTCGGGGACGGGCGGCGCGCTGGGCGTGCAGTTGGTGGGCCGGTTCCCGCTGATGACCGACCTGTCGTCCACGGTGACCTGTCCGCCGTCGTTGAAGATCCCACCCGGCGCCAGGACGGAGATGTTCTCCGTGACCTTGGATCCGCGAGGGTGAGGTTCGCCCCGTGGCCGGCGTTCGCGCGGACGATCGCGGCGATCAGCTCGTTGGCGCCGCAGGGTACGTCCCGGACGTCGCCGCCCGTGAGCGCCTGCTTGTCTTCGGTCTCGCCGTCGGGTTAGCCTCTAACATGTTAGTTGCTAACGCGAAGGGCGGCACAGATGAGCACGCGCGTTGATCGCCGTTGGTGGATGCTTATTGCCGTCTGCCTTGCCGTACTGGTGCTGAGTCTCGACTTCACCGTCCTGAACGTGGCCCTCCCCAGCATCTCGGGCTCGCTGGGCGCCGGCACCGCCGAACTGCAGTGGATCGTCGACGCCTACTCGCTGGCGATCGCCGGTGCGATGCTGCCCTCCGGTGCGATCGCCGACCGCATCGGCCGCAAGAAGGTCATGCTTGCGGGGCTCGGCCTGTTCTTCGTCGCCTCGTTCGCCGCCGCGCTGTCGGAGACGGCAGGCCAGTTGATCGCGGCCCGCGCCGTGATGGGTGTCGGATCGGCGATCATCCTGCCGCTGACCCCGGCGCTGGTCATCACGACCTTCTCCGGCCGTGAGCGCACTCGGGCCATGGCCGTCTTCACGGCCGCTGTCGGTGCCGGGATGCCGTTCGGGCCGATCGTCGGCGGCGCCCTACTCGAACGCTACTCGTGGAGTTCGGTCTTCTGGATCAACGTTCCGATCCTCGCGATCGCGTTCGTGGCCGGCCTGCTGCTGATCGACGAGTCGCGCAGCGAGACGCCGCGCCCGCTGGACATCGTCGGCAGCATCCTGGCCGTCGTCGCCACTGTCGCGCTGGTCTACGGCGTCATCCGCGGCCCCGAGTCGGGCTGGTCGGACGGCCTGACCATCGCCCTGCTGATCGGCGCGGTGATAGCGATCGCGCTGTTCGTGGCCTGGGAACGGCGCGTCGCCCACCCGCTGATGGAGCTCCGACTGTTCCGCAAGCCGCAGTTCACCTGGAACACCGTCGCCATCATGATCGTCGCCTTCGCGCTCGCCGGCGTGATCTTCGTGGTACCTCTCTACCTCCAGGCGGTGCGGGGCTTCGACTCGCTCGGCACCGGCCTACGGATCATCCCGATGATGGCTGGCCTTCTGGTGTCCGGCGCCCTGGCCACCAGCCTGGACCGCAGGTTCGGCGGCAAGGTCATCGTGATCACCGGCCTGGTGGTGATGGGCGCCGGGCTGCTCCTGCTCACCCTGGTCGACGATGCCAGCGGGTACGGGTGGCTGGCGATCGGCCTCGCCGGCTGCGGGTTCGGGGTCGGCGCGGTGATGGCCACCTCCCTGGAGGCGGCGGTCGGCTCGGTCGGTGACGACGACGCCGGCAGCGGCTCGGCGGTGGTCAACACGTTGCGCCAGGTCGGTAGCGCCATCGCGGTGGCCGCGATGGGCAGCGTGCTGTCCGGCGTCTACCAGAAGGACCTTGATCCGGCGCTGGGTGGCCTTCCGTCCGCAGCGGCCGACGCGGCGAAGGAGTCGGTGTTCGGCGCGACCGCCGTCGCCGAGAAGCTCGGACCGTCCGGTTCCGCGCTGGTGCGCTCCGCACGACTGGCGTACGTCGATGGAATGTCGATGGTCATGTGGTGCTGCTTCGGCCTCGCCGTGGTCGGTGCCGTGCTCTGCCTGGCCCTCCTGCCGAAACGCGAATCGTTCGCATCGGTGACACCGCACGATGACGACGAATCCCCGGTGAGCACCACCGCGCAGAGCAAAGGTTAGGCTGCCACAGTATCCAGATGAATCCGCAGAATGAGCCCCCTGTGAGCAGTACTGATGTTCCCCGGGCACCGGGATCCGACTGGCGCCGTGAGAAAAGAGAGCGCACTCGCCGGCAGCTTCAGAAGAATGCCATGCGGCTGTTTCTGGAGAAGGGTTTCGACGCCACCACGGTCGAGGAGATCGCCGCCGCCACCGGCGTCTCGCACATGACGTTCTTCCGCTACTTCCCCACCAAGGAGGACGCGGCACTCGAGGACGACTACGACCCGATGATCGCCGACCTGATCGCCAAGCGTCCGGCCGACGAGCCTGCCATCGACAAGATCCGGCACGCTCTCACGCACGGGCTCAACCAGCTGTACGACAGCGAACGCGACGTGCTGCTGTCCCGGATGCAACTGGTCTACCAGACGCCCGCGCTGCGGGCGGGCACCGGGCAGCGCCGCGACGCCGACCAGCAACTGCTCATCGAGGCGCTGGCGCCGACGGCAAGCGGATCCCGAGGCAAGCTGCACCTGCGGGTCCTGGTCGCGGCGGCGCTGGCGGCCACCACGGAGGCCATCCGCTACTGGGCGGAGAGCAACGGCGCGGACGACCTGCGCCACCTCATCAACGAGGCATTCGACGCGCTGCGCGCGGAGTTGACCCAGAGCGCACCTGTCGACGAGGCCGCCGACTGACCCGACGTGCGGTGCCGCGCCGGTCGGTGGGTGCGCAGGCGATCGGTGGCCTGGGCCGGGGTGTGCGAGCCATCCCGGACCGCTGCGGGCTACGGCGCAGAGTCGGCGGTCTCCCGGCGCTCGCTCCTGCTGAGCGGGATCTTTCTGCCCGAACGTGCGGCGGGGCGGCGGACGGGCCGCAGGCCCACGTAGGCGACCGCACCGGAGGCCAGGTACAACGCGGCCTGCACGTTGAGCACGAGCACGACGTTGAGCGCGTCGCCGAGCAGACCGGCCGCCGCCATGCCCAGGCCCTGTGCCGCGTTGTAGATCGCATAGTAGGCGCCGAAGGCCCGGCCGAGATCGGTTTCCGGCACGCTTTGCTGGATCTGCGCGAAGGCCCCGCTGCCATAGGCGACGCCCGGCACGCCGACCAGGATGAACAGCAGGACGTACCACCCGGGTTGACGGGTGACCGCCGGTCCGTTCCAGATGACCAGGCTGATCAGGCCGAACGTGGTGGCGCCGAGGCTCATCAGCAGCCGGGAGCTGAGCCGCGCCCCCAGCATACCGACGATGAGCCCGCTGGCCACACCGCCGATCGCCTGTACGCCCCGAAGCACGCCGGTGAGCGTGCCGTCGGCATGCAGCGCGCGGCTGACGAAGACCACGAAGAGCACCACGAACAGGCCCTGCGCGATGCCGCCCAGCGCCACGCTCAGGATCGTCACCCGCACGGTGTGGTTGCGCAGCATCGCCGCGAAGCCAGAGCGCCAAGTGGTGAAGAACGACGACGTACGTTCCGGTGGGTTTGACCGCGCGGCGCCGCGACGCGCGGCCCGGCGGCCGGCGACGATCAGGGCTGCCGTGGTCGTGAAGGCCACGACCGCGCCGATGGCGAGGTATCCCGTGCCGGCGCGGGTGATCGCGAACCCACCGAGCGAGCCTCCGATCAGCCGTCCGACACTGATGTTGAGCGCCACCATGCTGTTGGCACTCACCAGGTGCGCGGGTTCGACGAGGCTGGGCAGCGCCGCGTTGCGGGCGGAGTCGAACGTCTGGGTCAGCACGGCCTGGGCGCCGGCGATCAGGCAGATGACCCACAGCTGGTGGCCCGCTCAGCGGTCCGGGACCGTGGAGGCGATGGTGGCCGGGGCGTTCAGGGGCGCGAGCTGGTCCTCGCCCAGTCCGTACCGCTCGGCGAGGTACGCGGGGTCCTGCCAGGTGACCAGCGCACCGGGCTGGCCGTCGTCGCGCACCATGATGCGCATCGGCAGGTCGATGGCGATCTCCGGACGGGCCTGCATGAGCGGAGTGCCCGCCTGCGGGTTCCCGAAGATGATGACCTGCGTGTCCGGCATGCTCAGCCCGACCTTGCGAGCGGCCGCCGCGTGGTCGACGACCGCCGCCACCGCCGCGCCCGCACGTTCCGCCTCGGCGCGCAGCGCCGCCACCGTCTCTGCGACATCGCGGACGCTCCGCCTGGTCATCAACCCGTCGTTCACGCCCGCCCCCGCTCACCGTGGTACCAGCGAATCCACCTCATCGTGCCGGCAACCGGGACCGACTCGGGGAGGTTTGCCGCAACCGGCCGTATGCGAAAAGTGCGGCAAAACCTGCCGCCGGGGGCGGGCGTGTCAGAGCGAGCGGAGTCGCTCGCGGAGCCAGGCGCGGTCGGGGTTCACCACGGCCTGACCGCCGAGCACGACCGTGGGCACCGTCTCGTTGCCGCCGGTTATCGCCCGGACGGCGGCGGCACCCGCCGGGTCGTGCCAGATGTCCACCCAGTGCGCCCGCCGAGCGAGCCGGCCGAGCGAGAACCGGAGCTGGAGGCAGTAGCGACAGCCGGGGCGCCAGTACATGATCGGCAGCCCGTCCGCCGCGCTGGCCCGCTGCGCCTCGGCGGCGCCCACCGAGCGGGGGAATGCCCACGGTGACAGCACCAACGCCAGCGCCAAAAAGATCAGAAACTCGACAGCGCCGACCACGGGTAAGCCGTCGGCCAGTTGAGACACCAGGACCACCACGCCGAAGACAGCCATCAATATCGCCAGAACCCACCGCCGCACCACGCTGGGGACACTACCGCCGGACGCGCGGCTGCGCGTTCGCCGACCTGGTCGGGAGGACGGATCACACACCCGGCGGCGGGCCTCCCCGCCAGACACCGCGGGCGCGGTGGCCCCATCCGGCCGACAACCGCGTCCATCACCAGATGCGAATACGTGAGTGCATAGCTACTATGGGTCAGCAATCCAGAAGGGAAGGGGGGTAGTGCCCGCGTGCGAAGTCCCGTCAACGGAACCGCGACGATGCCTGCGCCGAGCCGATCGGCTGCGCTCGTGGCCAGCCGACTGCGCGGGCTCGCCCGGCGGTTGGTACTGCTCGCGGCTGCCGTCGGGGCCGGTTTCCTCCTGGCCGCCCTGTTTCAGGGGCCGGCCGCCGCCGACGGGATACACGGCGACCACGGCGACGAGCCTCATGGCCAGCTCCGCGTCCTGGTCGAGCCGATCGCACGACTCACGGTCACCGAGCGCTCCGCGGGTGAGCGCCCGCGCGTCACGCGGGCCGACGAGCCCCGCCAGGATCGGCCCCGCGCCCCGCTGGCCGGGGCCATCGGCGACGTCGTCGCCCCCCGTGACGGGACACCCTCGACGCCGCCTCGTCGGTCGACGGCGGCATCGCCCAGGTCCGTGCCGCTGCCCCGGGTCGGCGCAGCCGCGCCGACCGAGGCTGGCGAGCGCGCGCGGCTCCGGCCCGCCTCCCCAGCGTCCAAGGCTCATCGTCCGGTTCGCCAAGGGCACCCGTCCCGGTCGGGCGCCCATCCGGCGGCGCTGCCCGTCCCCGCCGCAGCCGAGGCACACGCGCTGCCCGCGACGGCCGGGTCTCTCGCGGTGGGCCTGATCGCCACTCCACTGCCGCACGTCGTCACCATCGTGCGGGCGGTGCCGATCCAGTTCGTCATCGTGGCGCTGCTCCGTGTCACCGACGCCGTCCTGCCGCCCGCTCTCCGGGCGGTGATCCCCCCGGCGACACCTCCGCTTACCGCTCACCCGCCGCCCGGCCCGGCCACCATGCCGATGACCGGCTCGCCACCCGCAGCGGCCGTGCCGACACCACCGGTGCGCTCGCTGATGTCACCCGTCCGCGCCGCGCCGCCGACCGTGTGCGTCGAAGCGGCGCCGCCTCCCGCCGCTCCGCCGATGTCGGTCGCCGTCCCCACCAATCCCACGGCCTCGACGGGGCACCTCGCCGCACGCCAGGCCCCGTTGGCGGTGACCGGCTACCTTCCCGGGCGGCCCGTCGCGCCGGTCGACCAGGAGGCCGCCGGCGTCGACTATGGATCGACGGCGGGGCCGGGTCTGATCCGGCCGGTCGACCGGCAGTCGCCCCTCGCTTCCGAGGCGCCCCGCGACCGGGTGCCACTCCTCGTCGAGAGCCGGGCTCCGTCTGCGATCGCCCGCCCGGGCTGAGGCGGGTCGACCGACCCGGGTGGCCGACCGACACGATCGGTCCCATCCGCTGGCCTGGTCGATCAGTGCCCGTGCCCGTCTGCCGTGACGGCTCCGGGCCCATGCCTATCCGTCCGTCACGCGTGACCGCCCTGACCAGCCCGTGAACGTTCCGGGATCGGTGGCCGGTGTGACGCGTACCTGAGATCGGAGAAACGTGGTGATCCACGTTGTCGTCGCCGAGGACATGGGTTTACTGCGCGGTGCGCTCTGCGCCGCGCTGTCAGGTGAGGAGGACATGAAAGTGGTCGCCGACGTCGAGGGCGTCAGCGAACTGTTGACCGTGGTGCGCCGGTGCAGACCCCAGGTGGTGGTGCTGGCCCTGACACCGGAGTCGCCCGACCCGGTGGAGATGGTCACCCGGATCAGCGCGGAGGCACCGCACGCCGCCGTGCTGGCGATGAGCCCTCGGTGGAGCCCCGCCCTGGTGGAGGCCGCGCTGGCGGCCGGCGCACGCGGGCTGCTCGGCAAGGACAGCTCCCTGGAGGAGCTGGTGCGTGCGATCCGCGCGCTCGCCGCCGGCGAACGGGCGATCGACCCGGCCGCCGCGGTGGCGGTGCTGAGCCCTCCGGAGATCCCGTTGACCCCTCGGGAGATGGACGTGCTGCGGATGGCGGCCGAGGGTCTGCCCCTGAAGGAGATCGCGGCCCGCCTCTACCTGGCACACGGGACGGTGCGCAATCACCTCTCGGTGATCCTTCGCAAGACCGGTGCTCGCAACCGGTTGGAGGCGGTGTGGCGCGCGCGCAGTAGCGGCTGGCTGTAGCCGTCGGGGGGCGGGGCCGCAAGGTGCCCGGCCCCGCCCCCGTCGCCGTGCGGACCCCACGGATGCGTGTTTGAATATTGACGTAGTGTGATCACCTTCGGAGTGCGGGAAGGTTCATCGTGATCCGTACCCTGCTCGCCCTGGACGGTGCCCTGGTGCTGGGCGCGCTGTCGTTCGTCCTCGCCGCCGAGGACGACATCCGCGTCGTGGCTGAGGTGGATCGCGGCGACGCGGTCTCCGCGGCCGTCCGCGACCAACGCCCCGACGTGGTGGTGGCCGACCTCGACGTGGTCGAGGGAGTCGATCCGAGCCGTTTCGGTAGGTGCCCCGTGCTGCTGCTGGCACACCCACATCGGGCCCGGCGACTGCGCGGCCTGTTCTGCCCGACCCGGACGGTCGGCATCCTGCGCAGCGACGCCGGCCCCCAGCGGGTCATCGACGGGATCCGCCGGCTCGCCCGCTCACAGCCCGTGCTCGACGCGGATCTCGTCGTCGCTGCGCTGCGCTCGAACGGCCCGCTGACCAGCCGCGAGACCGAGGTGTTGACGCTGACAGCGGCCGGGGCGCCGGTCGCGGAGGTGGCGGCGTCGCTCGGGCTCAGCCGGGGCACCGTCCGCAACCATCTCGGTCGTATCACCCGCAAGGTGGGTGCGCGCACCCGGGTGGAGGCCGTACGGATGGCAGGCGAGGCAGGCTGGATCTGACGGCGCCGTCGGCTCGGGCGCGCGATTCAGCTCAGCCGCGCCCCCGTTCGGGACAGCGCCACCGGGTCGTCCCAGCAGCCGACGAGCGCCCGGTACGTCACCGAGCGGGCCAACAACTGCTCGTGCGTACCCACCACGGGCTCGTCGCCATCGAGGACCAGCACCCGATCAGCCCGCAGCGCGGAGCTGATCCGGTGCGCGATCACCACGAGGCTGCCGTGCCGCCGGGCGAAGGCACTCTCGACTGTCGCCTCCAACGCCGGGTCCAGGTGACAGGTCGCCTCGTCGAGGACCACCAGCGGGACGGGCGCCAGCCAGGCCCGCACCGCCGCGATGAGCTGCCGTTCACCGGCGGAGAGCAGAGCCGGCACGACCGGCGCGTCCAGACCGCCCAGACGGGTCGCCAGGGGGCCCGCACCGAGCGCGGCGAGGGTGTCCTCCAGGAGGGCGTCGTCGGCGTCCGGCCGCAGGTAGCGGAGGTTGTCGGCGAGGCTGCCGGTGAAGACGTACGCCTCCTGAGGCACCAGCACCCTCATCCGGGCCAAATCGGCCGGCTCGGCGTCGGCCACCGTCGCGCCGCCTAGGCGGACCGTACCCGCCTGCGGCGGCACCAGACCGGCCAGCAGGGCGGCCAGTGTGGACTTGCCCACGCCACTCGGGCCGACCACGGCGAGGTGATCCCCCTCGGCCAGCGTCAGCGCGAAGTTCCGGAGAACGGGCCGGGCGCGCGGGCCGTAGCCGAAGGTCAGTCCGCGGACCTCGACGGCCGGTGCGCCGTCGACCGGACGGGCCGGTGGGCGGGCGCGTGGCGTCCGGGTGGTGGGAGCGGGCCGGCGGGGTTCGTCGGACACCGGTCCGGCCCGCAGGATGTTCTCCAGGGTGACCGCGTACCGCAGCCCGCCGCCGCCGATGCCCTGCACCAGCGTGTGCAGGGCCGGTTGCAGGCCGGTGGAGACGTAGATCAGCGCCCCCAGCACCGCGCCCGCCGTCAATCCGCGTTCGACCAGCCACGCAGCGGCCGAGAGCAGCACGACCAGCGGCAGCCAGCCGCCGATGGCGAGGCTGAGGCTGCGGATCACCGCCATCCGGGCGAGGGCGCGTTCGGCGGCGGCCTGTGCCAACACCCGGCGTTCGACGTCGGCAGTGACGCGCGCCTGCGCGCCGCAGGCCAGCACGTCGCGGTGACCGGCCAGCGCGGCCGACGCCGACTGGCCGAGCTGTTCACCAGCCCGGACGTACGCGCGCTGGTGCCCGGCCATCGCGGGCAGCGCGGCGAGGAACACGACCAGGCCGACGACCAGTGGCGCGGCGGCCAACGCCGCCACCACCGGCGCCAGGGCGAGCAGACCGAGCAGGGCCGCGCCGGCGGAGAAGAGGAAACCGCGGGTCACCATCAGCAGACCGGCGAAGGTGTCGCGGACGATCTCCATCTGGTGGGTCAGCCGGGTCACGGCCGCGCTGTCCGGGCGACCACCGACCCGGGTGGCGTCGCGCAGGGCACCCCGGACCACCTGGGCGGCCACCTCGTCGCGGAACGGCTCGACCACGGCGCCGAGGCTGCGGTACGTCCGACCGGTCGCCGCCGCGCCGATCAGCACCGTCACGGCGAGCGCCCCCAGCCACGCCAGGCCGTTGAGGAACCGTCCGGCCAGGAAGCCGTCGTCGACGGCGCGCGCGACCAGGAGGCCGGCGAGCAGCGCGGGCAGCGCCTCGACGAGCGACCAGCCGCAGAGCCGGGCGACGTCGCGCCGGCGGGCCCGCAGCGCCCGCCAGGTCACCAGTCGTACGCTGGGACGGCTCACAGCCCACCGCCGGCCGGCTGGAAGAGGGCACGGTAGTCCGGGTCGGCCCAGAGTCGCCGGTGCGGCGCCAGGCCGCGCAGCCGACCGCCGTCCAGCCAGGCGACGAGGTCGGCCGCGGCGGCCGCCGCGATCCGATGGGTGACCACCAGGCGGGTCCGCTCGCCGCCGCGTCCCAGAACCGCCTCGGTGATCCGGTGCTCGGTCGCGGTGTCCAGGCTGGACATGGCGTCGTCCAGGATGAGCAGCCGCTCGGCGGCGAACGCCCGGGCCAGACCGAGGCGTTGGGTCTCGCCTCCGGAGAGCGGGGTGTCCACCAGTGGGGTGCGGTAGCCGTCGGGCAGACGGTCGATCACGTCGGCGACCGCCGCCCCGCGGGCCCCCCGAAGGACCGCAGGCGTGGCCGGGCTCGCGTCGGCCGGTGGCGTCGCGGACTCGACCGGCAGCGCCAGACCGATCGCGTCGTGGACTGTCGCGCCGATCAGCACCGGCTGGTCGAACGCATAGCCGACGGCTCGGCGCAGCGCCGCCCCGTCGAGGTCGCGCAGCGGCACGCCGTCCAGGCGCACCTCACCGCCGTCGGGGTCGTGCAGGCGTCCCGCCACGGCGGCCAGTGTCGACTTGCCGGCACCGGACGCTCCGACGACGGCCACTATCGCGCCGGCCGGTACGTCCAGGTCAATGCCATCCAGGATGGGCCGGCCGTCGTCGGCGTGCACGCGTACCCCGCGCAGTCGCAGGGCCCCGCCGCCGGGTGGAAGCTGTCGCTCGCCCGAGGGCGCGGCGGGCTCGGTCAGCAGCTCGGCGACCCGGTGTGCTCCCGCGCGGCTGCGGACCAGGTGGTTCAGGGTGGCGAGCACCCCACCGAGGCCGGCGCCCATGGCGGCGTACCGGACGGCGGCGACCAGTTCGCCCGGCGTGAGCCAGCCCGCGGTCAGGGCGTACCCGCCGACCGCGATGACGCTCAGGTTCAGCAGCGGCGCCACGGCGGACGTACGCGCGCTCGCCCGCGCCAGCAGTTCCCACGCGCGCCGGCCGTGCAGCCCCAGCTCCGGTAGGGCTGCCAACACCCGGTCCTCCTCACGGTGGACGGTGGCGGCGGCGGCGATGGTCCGGGAGCCGGTCAGCGATTCCAGCAGTCGGCCGGCGATGGCGCCGAGCACCCGCTGGTATCCGGCGGTGGCGGCCGAGGCGTCGGCCACGAAGGCGCGCATGAGGACGGCGAGCAGGCCGAGGCCGGCGAGCAGGGTGATCCCCAGGACCGGTTCCATGATGGCGAGCGCGACGACGCTGCCCAGTGGTGGAAGCACCGCGACGACGGCCAGGACCACGGCGTTGCCGGCCTGTCCCGCGTCGGCGGCCTGGCCGACCAACCGGCCGACGAGATCACCCACGGGATAGCGGCGGGTGGTGCGGACATCCACGGCGAACAGGTGGCGCAGCAGGCGACGGCGGAGTCCGGCGGTGGCGCGTGCCGCGCCGAACCCGCTGGCCAGGTCGGTGAGGGTGTCGACGCAGACGAGGACGACGACCAGGGCACCGGCGGCCACCGCCCACCAACCGGAGCCGCCGGCGAGGGCGGCGTCGACGGCGTGGCCGAGGGCCGCGGGCAGCAACAGTTCGGCAGCCGCGCCGAGCAGCGCGACCGCCGCGAGTCCACCGGTCCAGCCGCCGCCGGCCAGAACCGTCCGCCTCAGCAGCCGGTCCCCCGCCTCGAACGTCGGCATCGGTCCTCCCAGTGCTACGCGGTCGCCCTGGGTGGGCACGTCTACCCGCCCAGGGCGACCGCGTTCTGCGATGGATCAGTTGCAGGTCGTGACGGAGAGCGAGCTGTCGCCGCAGAGCAGCAGGCTCGCCCGGCTACCGCCACCCGTGCGGTCGGCCGGAGCCATCTCCAGGCCCTGGAGGTCCAGAAGCGCCATGTCGTTCACCTCCCTTCCATCCGTTCGTCGATCCTGTCGCCCTCGCTGTCGCGAGGGAGTCTCTGCGCGCCCGACAGGGGCGCGAGGAAGGGCAGCACCGGCGGCTCGTCACGTCGCGCGCAGGCCAGCGCGTAGAGCACGCCGGCGGTGCCGGTGCCGAAGTCCATGGAGAGCCGCAGCAACTGCTCGCCGGGGAACGCGGTCCCGTCCCGGTACGGCAGCGCGTGCCAGGTCAGCCGGTCCACCTGCGCGGCGAGTTCCCGGCGGTCGGCGTCGTGACCCGAGGCGGCGAGGTAGGCGATGATGCCGGCACGCCCGGCGAAGAGCCCGGACTGTGCGTAGAACGGTGACCGCGCCGCGCGGCGGATCCCCGCGCTGGCCTCGGCGAACCGGTCGTCGGCCCGGTGGCGCAGGTACGCATCGAGGACCAGCCCGATACCGATGCTGCCGTGCGCCAGGTACGGCATGGTCCGCCAGCCCTCGTTGACCTCCAGGGCACCGTCCGGCCGCAGCACACACCGGCGCAGATCCTGGCGCAGCGCCGTGGCGGCGTGCCCAAGCAGTTCGTCGTCACCGCTGAGCTCGTAGAGCCGCAGCAGCATCAGCGCCGCTCCGGTCCGGCCGCGCAGCAGCCCGGCGTACGGGTTGCGTCCGCCGCTGACGTCCGGGCCCGGATCGTCGGCCAGTTGCCCGATCACCCGCTCGGCGGCCCGCCAGGCGGCGTCGCGCAACGACGCCTCCCCGGTGCGTCCGGCCAGCTCGGCCAGGTTGAGCGCGATCCCGGACAACCCGCTCGCCAGGCTGTGGTCGAGCCCGTCCAGGGGCTCGCGCAGGCAGATGTCGAGCACGTCCAGCGCGTCCTGGCGGCGTCCGAGGTGATCGAGGGCGTAGGCCACACCGTGCAGGCCGTCGTAGAAGCCGCAGCGGGTGCCGGACGGTGGCGCTGTCGCCCGTCGCACCAGCCAGTCCTCGTGCTCGGGCCACCGACCGGCGCCACTGGCGTCGAGCGCGTACAGCACTCCGGCCGCCCCGTGGGCGAGGTTGAGGCCGCCGCTGCGGAACTGCTCGATGTCGCCGGGGAAGAGCCGGTCGTCGCGCTCGGGGGTGGCGCTCGCCAGGATCGCCGTGGTCAGTCGGTCCCGCGTGATGGGCCACTCGTCCGCGTCGGGAGCCCCGTCCGGGTCGCCGACCCGGGGGCCACCGGCGATCTCCTCGACGGCCGGGTCGAGGAAGGACCTCGGCACCGGGAAGTTCGCGGCGATGATGTCGGCCAGGTGCGCCGCCTTCGCCGGCGCGAGCCGCACCAGCTGGGTCAGCGGGAGGAACAGCGCCAACCGCAGGCACGCCAGGGCGTACCTGTCGACCGCCGGGCCGGTGCGGTCCCGCGGGGCCGCGAAGCCCTGGTTGCGCAGTCCGGGCCGGCGGTGCCCGGCGATCGGGGCGGCCACCTCGAAGTCGACAAGGGCGACCTGGTCGTCCGGCCGGATCATGATGTTGAACAGGTGCAGGTCACCGTAGACCAGGCCGCGCTCGTGGATCGCCGCGACGACGGACTCGACCTGCTCGTGGATGTGCCGGGCCCAGCGGGCGTACGCCGCCCGGTCCTCGTCGGTCGCGTCGGCGTCGATCAGCGGGTACCTGTCGACAAGCACCTTGTTCAGCGGCCGACCCTCGATGAACTCCAGCGCGAGGAACCGGTGCTCGCCGAGGGCGAACTCGTCGTGCACCCGCGGCACCTGCGGCAGGTCGGCCAGCTGCCGCAGGGCCTGCGCCTCGCGGGCCAGCCGGGCGACGGCGTCCGTGCCGTCAGCGTCCAGGCCGGCGTGCGGTCGGGCCTCCTTCAGCACCACCTCGGTGTCGGTACGCAGATCCCGGCCCACGTACAGCCCACCGCCGTTGGAGAAGTGGATCACCTTCTCGATGCGGTACGGCACCTGGTTGGTGCTGGTGTCGTTGCGGGCGGCCAGGTGCGGGCCGAGGAAGTCGGGCAGGGTGACCCAGGACGGCACGTGAAAGACCGGCTCTCGGCGATCCGGCACCAGCGCGCCGGAGTCGTCCTCGATCGCCGGCACCACCTGACCGTCGGGCGAGTGGCAGTAGCGCGCGGCGAAGCCGCCGTAGCGCACGTGGACCGGGCCGTCGCCGTAGCGCAGGTCGCTGAGGATGTACGGGCCGGTCTCGCCGGTGAGCAGCTCGTCCAGCTCCTTGCAGACCAGCTCCAGCTCCGCGTCGTCGCGCGGGTAGACGGTGATGAACTTGCCGCTGGCGGCCCGCGCGGCGTACTTGGAGTTGCGCAGCAGCAGTGTGCGGGGCCCGCGGAGGAACTTGAAGGAGAGGCCGCGGGGGACGCAGTAGTTCCAGACGGCGTCCAGCACCCGCTCGGCGTTCGTCAGGCCCGCCGACACGTGGATCTTCCAGCCCTGCTGCGGCAGCGAGCCGCCGTCGGGCGCGTAGATCAGCCAGTCGTCGAGCGGCTCGCGGCGCCACCCGGTCGGGACGGGGCGCTCGGCGGCCGGGAAGACGGGCTGTGCGACGGCGCTGCCGAGCGAGTCGTAGAACAGCCGGTCCGCCGCGCAGTAGCTGTCGTAGCGTTCGTCCACCGTCCCGCCTCCTCTCGAACCCGGCCGGCTGTTGTTCCGGCGTTGCATCGAGTCTCATCGACGGCAGGTGGTGCGCCCCAGTGCGCTTAGTCACGGAATCCGGTGCGGGGCGCATCGGTATGCATGACATTAGTCAGGCCCGGGAGGCCGACGCCGCGGTCACGCCCACCGGCCCGCGCTCCGAGGAGATCCGCGAACCTCGTTGCCGCCGTCGCGACTTTGCGAGCCTCTGAGCTGGGATTACGCCGAAGTCGTCGGTGACGCAGCGCGTTCGTCCGCGCACCTGCCTACTCGTCCTTGACCCCTGGCGTGGACGGAACTTAGACTCCGGTGATTGTTAGCGTTAACAGTTACGTCATCAGATCGAAACCAGATCGGTCACCACCGTCACTCTCGGTGTCGACGCTGCGAACCGGTGCCGACCGGGCCGATGGGACCGCGACGGCGCGTACCACCATCAGCCAGGAGGACGAGACATGACGAACGAGCAGAACAAGCCGGTACGCGACGAGCCGAGACTGCTGAGCCGGCGAACCATGCTGACGACGATGGGGGCCGTGCCGGTCGCGACGATCGCGGCGGTCGCGGGGGCCACGGAAGCCTCGGCGGCGCCGGCGACCATCAACCTGTCGGCACAGCGGCAGACGATCCGAGGCTTCGGCGCCATGGCCCACGCCGCGTGGATCGGCGACCTGACGGCCGCGCAGCGGGAGACGGCGTTCGGCACCGGCGAGGGCCGGCTGGGGTTCTCCCTGCTACGGATCCCCGTCGGCGAGAACCAGGCGGACTGGAGCGCCGACCTGGCGACGGCGCAGCGCGCGGCCGAGCTCGGCGTGACCGTCTTCGCGTCGCCGTGGAATCCCCCGGCCAGCATGATCGAGACCTTCACCCGCGGCGGTCAGACCAACGCGAAGCGCCTCCGGTACAGCTCGTACGGCGCCTACGCCCAGCACCTCAACGACTTCACCACCCACCTGCGCAACAACGGGGTCAACCTGTACGCCATCTCGGTGCAGAACGAGCCCGACTACGCGACGGAGTGGACGTGGTGGACGTCCACCGAGATGGTCCGCTTCCTGCGGGAGAACGCCGGCTCGATCAGCACCAGGGTCATCGCCCCCGAGTCCTTCCAGTACGTGAAGTCCATGTCGGACCCGATCCTGAACGACTCCACGGCCCTGGCCAACGTCGACATCATCGGGGCGCACCTCTACGGCACGTCGTACTCGAACTTCCCCTACCCCCTGTTCAAGCAGAAGGGCGCGGGCAAGGAACTCTGGATGACGGAGGTCTACTACCCCAACAGCAACACCAACTCCGGCGACGCCTGGCCCGAGGCGCTCGACGTGGGCGAGCACATCCACCACGCGATGGTGGACGCCGAGTTCCAGGCGTACGTCTGGTGGTACCTCCGGCGCAGCTACGGCCCCATGCGCGAGGACGGCCAGATCAGCAAGCGCGGCGCGATGATGGCGCACTTCGCCAGGTTCGTCCGCCCCGGGTACGTGCGGATCGACGCGACGGCGAACCCCGCGTCGAACGTCTACGTCTCGGCGTACCGGGGCGGCGACACAGTCGTGATCGTCGCGGTCAACAAGAACACCTCGTCGGTGAGCCAGCAGTTCACCCTGTCGAACACCTCCGCGTCCGGCAGTGTCACGAACTGGCTGACCGACGGGAGCCGCAACGTCGCGCCCCAGGGCGCGCTCACCATGTCGAACGGCTCCCTGACCGTCACGCTGCCCCCGCGCAGCATCATGACCTTCGTGGCGAACGTGAGCGGCGGCACCAGCACCGGGGACACCTACAAGTTGGTCCACGCCGACACCGGCGTGGTTCTCGGCGTGCAGAACATGTCCACGGCCGACGGCGGTCTGGCCGTGGTGTGGGGCGACACCGGCACCGCCGACCACAACTGGGTCCGGGTCACCGACGGCAGCGCGTTCCGGTTCCGCAACGCCAACAGTGGCAAGGTGCTCGGCGTCGAGAACATGTCGACCGCCGACAACGCCCGCGTTCTGCAGTGGAGCGACAACGGAACGGCCGACCACCGCTGGACCCTGGTGGCCAACAGCGACGGCTCCTACCGGATCCGCAACGTCAACAGCGGCAAGGTGCTCGCCGTCCTCAACGGCTCCAGCACCTGGGGCGCCCAGGCCGTCCAGTACACCGACAACGGCAGCACCAGGAACAACTGGCGCCTGGTGCGGGTCAGCTGACCAGCTCGCAGCGCGTTGCGGGCCGACCGCGTCCGGCCGGCCCGGAACCGCCGCCTCGACAGTCCGCGCCGACGTGCCGGGCCACGGGGCCTGCGTGAGCTTCAGCCCGGTGGCTGCTCCTTCGTCAGGTGGAGCAGCCACCCCTCGCCGGTACGGATGAGCGCGTACCGCCTGCTGCCGGTGCGCCCGTGCAGCGTGAACAGCATCCGGCGGTCGGTGCGGTCGTGCTCCTCCCACGTGCCGATGTCGGCTATCGACTTGTCGGCATCGGTGTAGGTCAGGTGATCGAGGTCGTGGTCGGGCACCGCGATCGCGAGCCGGTTGTCACTGGGACTGTCCGGCAGGCCACGGGGAACCGCCCACGAGCGCAGCACACCGTTCTCCTCGAGCCGCAGGTCGAAGTGCGGTCGGGGTTTGCGGTGGTCGTGCAGGACGAAGGCGGGACGCACACTTGCCATTGTCGACGACCTGCGGCCCCGCCGCCGGTCAGCCCAGGTACTTCTCCCACGGGCCGGTGATGGCCAGGGTGAGGCCGGGGTCCTGCATGTTGACGAAGAGCACCTTGCCGTCGGCGCTGAAGGTCGGCCCGCAGAATTCCGAATCGTTGAGCTGGTTCCGGGCGATCGGGTACGTCGGGCCGCCCGGGATCGTGCTGAGCACGTGCGAGGCGCCCGAGCCGTCCTCGGCGAGCACGAGGCTGCCCCACGGGGTGACGGTGACGTTGTCCGGACCGTCGAAGGTGAGGTCGGTGTACTTGACCGGCGTCCCCTCCTCGGACTGCGTCTGGTGCGGGAAGTACGTCACCAGCTGGATGGTCTGGTCCTTGAAGTTGTAGAACCAGACCATGCCGTCGTGCGGCGCCGCGTCCGCCGGCAGGTCACCCTCGTCCCAGGCGTACGAGTTGACCACGTACACGCCCTCGTCGGTGGCCCACACGCCCTCGAACTTGCGTCCCCGGGTGACCTGGCCGTCGGCGAACTGCTCGCGTACGGACGTGGTCCGCGCGTCGCGGTCCGGCACCGCGATCCACCACACCGGGAACGGGCGGCCCAGCTGGGCGGAGGTCAGGTAGGCGACGTCCGGCAGCACGGAGCCGTCGTCCATGATGATCTGCATCGCGGCGAGGACGCCGGCGTTCGGCGCGAGGCGGGTGAGCACCCCGGGGCCCAGCTTGACCCCGGCCGGGGCGGTCCAGCGGTAGAAGAGCCCGTTGGGCCCGTCCGCGTCCTCGGAGAGGTAGACGTGGGTGCGGTCCTTGTCGACCGCCAGGGCCTCGTGGGAGTAGCGGCCGAGGCACTTGATCGGCCGCGGGTCGGCGCTGCCGTCGGCCCAGACCTCGAAGACGTACCCGTGGTCCTTCGCGAAGGCGCCGGTGCGGCCACCCTCCTCCCACGCATCGCCGGCCCGGTCCTCGGTCTCCTCGCAGGTGAGCCAGGTCCCCCACGGGGTCGGCCCACCGGCGCAGTTGGAGACGGTGCCGGAGAGGGCGACGAACTCGCCCAGGTTGCGCCCCGCACGGTCCGTCGTGATGACGGTGCAGCCACCGGCGTCGACGGCGCCCGGGTCGTAGACAGTGCCCTTGACGTGCGGCACGCCGAACTCGGCGCCGGGGTCGATCTCATGGTTCTGGATCAGGGTGTAGCGGCCGTGGCCGGCGTCGTAGACGGCCATGCCGTCGTGGTCCGACGGGGTCGTGCCCTGGCCACCGTCGAGTCGGGTGACGCCGGTCCGGGTGACCACTGTGTAGCTGAAGCCCGCGGGCAGGGCCAGGACCCCCTTGGGGTCGTCCACCAGCGGCGGGAAGGGCAGGTGGCCGCCCTTGACGGGCGAGTGCGGCCGGCTGGGGCTGGCCTGCGCCAGGGACGGCAGGCCACCGGCGACGGCAAGGCCCACACCGGCGGCGGCGCCGCCAGCGAGGAAGGTACGACGGGAGGAAGGCACGCGGATCAGCTCCTGGTCAAGGCAAGTGCGACGGCTGACAGCCAACTCCGGCCGACAGACATCGACACGTCACCCGGGGGGTCGCGTGGTGACATCGGAGTGAAGAATCAGAGCCGCGCGCCACCTCGCCGAGCCGGCGGTGCGAGCCCTCGCCTCAGCGGCCTCGCCGTGGCGATGTCCAGCCCTGCTGGTGGAGCCGTTCGATGCCGTCGAGCAGCAGGTCCAGCGCGAACTCGAACTCGAACTGGTCGTCGCAGCCCTGCCCGACGACCGACTGGTCGTCGTGGGACGCCGCCCCGGCGATCTCGGCCAGGTGCGGGAACCGGTCGGCGAACTCCGGCGGTAGGGCGGCGGGCGGCTCGGGGCTGGTGGCTCCGGAGCGACCGGCCTGGCGGGAGGCGTCGAACAGTTCCTGGCTGAAGCCCAGCACCCGGCTGCCCATCGTGTGCATCACATGGTGGGCGAGGTTGGCGGAGAACCCGCCGGCCTTGAAGGTCGCGACCACCGAGTCGAGGTAGGCGAGGATGGCCGGCGTCGCCATGTTCCGGGATTCGATCGCGAGCGCCGCCCAGGGGTGACGGCGCAGCACCTCCCGCGCCGAGAGGATGCGCCGGCGGATGGCGTCCTTCCAGTTGGTGTCGGACGCGGGCGGGTCGATCTGGCCGACGATCACGTCGATCATGCCGTCGAGCAGTTCGTCCTTGTTGGCCACGTGCTTGTAGAGCGCCATCGGCACGACGCCCAGATCCTGGGCGAGGTTGCGCATGCTGAGTGATTCGATGCCGGCCTCGTCGGCGAGCGCCACTGCGGCACGCAGGACGCGATCCCTGCTCAGCGGCGTCCGGCGCAGCGTCTCAGCCTGCTCAGCCATCTCGTCCTCGTCCTGTCCGGCGGTCGTTGAACCATAACCGTCTTGACAGGTGTACGGCGTACACCTACCGTCAGTGTACGCCGTACACCCCTCGGGAGGGATCATGAAGGCGATCGTTCAGGACCGATACGGCCCACCGGAAACCCTCGCGCTCGCCGAGGTCGCCACGCCGACGCCCGCCCCGGGCGACGTGCTCGTACGGGTCGAGGCGGCCTCGCTCAACGCGTACGACTGGCATGCCATGCGCGGCGATCCCCGGATGGCGCGGTTGGCGATGGGCCGGACGCGGCCCCGGGCGCGCATCCGTGGCCGCGACTTCGCCGGCCGGGTCGAGGCCGTCGGCGCCGACGTCCGGCAGGTGCGGCCGGGCGACGCGGTGTTCGGCGACCTCGGCGAGGCCAACGGGGCGTTCGCCGAGTACGTCTGCGTGCCCGAGACGTTGGTCGCGGCGATGCCGGCGAACCTGACCCCGCAGCAGGCGGCGGCCCTGCCCCTGGCCGGCATCACCGCGCTCATGGGCCTGCGCGACGCCGGGTGCGTCGAGCCCGGCCACCGCGTCCTCATCAACGGCGCCTCCGGCGGCGTCGGCACCCTCGCCGTGCAACTGGCCAAGGCGCTCGGCGCCACCGTGACCGGGGTGTGCAGCACCCGCAACGTCGACCTGGTCCGCTCGCTCGGCGCCGACCACGTCGTCGACTACCGCCGCGACGACTTCACCCGCGGCGCGGACCGCCACGACGTCGTGTTCGACCTGGTCGGCAACCGCTCACTCAGGGAGCTGCGGCGGGCGCTGACACCGACCGGGACGCTGGTGCTCTCCGGCGGCGGCGTGTACGACGGTGGCAGCCTCATCGGGCCGGTCGGGCTGCTCGCGCGCGGACGGCTGCTGGCCCCGCTGGTCCGACAGCGCATCGTCACGCTCACGACGACACCGGGCCGGCAGCACCTCGACGCGTTGCGCACCCACGTCGAGGCCGGCCGTCTCACCCCGGTCATCGACCGCACGTATCCACTGCACGAGGTGCCCGCGGCCATCCGGTATCTCGAAGGCGAGCACGCGCGGGCCAAGGTCGTCATCACCATCTGACGGCGACCGCCCGCCGACCGGGGGGCTCTGCCGTTCGCGCAGGCGGAGCCCTCGATTACGGTGATCAGGAACGGGGGGTGGGCCATGGCGTCAGAGGTGTCACCGCGAAGGGCCAGGGCCGTGCTCGTCGCGCTCTCCCTCGCCGCGTTCGCGTTCATCACGACGGAGTTGCTGCCCGTCGGCCTGCTGACCCACATCGCACCCGACCTCGACCGGTCCCGCTCGCAGGTGGGCCTGCTGGTCAGCGGGTACGCCGTCGTGGTCGTGCTGGCATCGGTGCCGCTGACCCGACTGACCCAGCGGATTCCCCGGCGGCACCTTCTCGGCGCCACCATGTTCCTGTTCGCCGTAGCGAACGCCGCCGCCGCGCTCGCCCCGACGTACGCGGTGCTCGCCGGCTCGCGTCTCGTGACCGCTCTCGCCCAGGCGATGTTCTGGTCCGTCGCCACGGCGACAGTGATCGGGCCCTTCCCGGTCGCCGTGCGCGGCCGGGCGGTGGCGCTGTTCGCGACCGGGGCGACGCTCGCCCCCGTGCTCGGCGTACCGCTCGGCACCTGGCTCGGGCAGCAAGCCGGCTGGCGCGTGGCGTTCGCGGTGCTGGCCGGAGCCGGGCTGGCGATCGCCGCCGCGGTGTTCGTCCTTCTGCCGTCATATCCCCCGGCGGCGGGTGGCGCGGCCCGGGGCACCGCACCGGACGGGCGGCGCTTCGCCGTGCTGCTGATCGCCACAGCCCTCGGCATCGGCGGCTTCATGACCCTGCAGACCTACATCACACCGTTCCTGCTCGACATCAGCGGCTTCGCCGACGCGGCCCTGGCGCCGCTGCTGTTCGCCGCCGGCACCGCGGGCGTCCTCGGCACCCTGGCCGCGGCCCGGACGCTGGACACCCGACCCATCGCCTCCCTCTTGACGCCGTTGAGCATCGGCACTGCCGCGCTGTTCGGCATGTACGCGCTCGGCACGCTCCGGCACGGCGCGGTCGCATTTCTCGCCGCCATCGGCCTCGCCTACGCGGCGTTCGGCTCCGCAGTGCAGAACCGGATGCTGCAACTGGCTCCCGGCAGCACCGACATCGCGTCGGCCGGCGTCAGTACTGCCTTCAATGCCGGCATCGCCGGCGGATCGCTGCTTGGCGGCACCCTCCTGCCGATCTCGGGGGCACGCCCGCTGGCACTCATCGGTGGACTGCTGACGCTGGCGGCCCTCACACTGCTCGCCGCGGACACGCGACTGCGCCGCGGCGGCGGGTCCCCGCCGACCATCGGTCGCCCCTCGGCCAGCCCCGCGGTTACGCGATAGGGCCCGGCGAGGTGCCGGAACGCACCTCCACCGAGACGGCGTCGGTCCGGGCTCCCGCGGTGCTGGACGCCCGGCCCACCGTCACCGGCAGGGCACCGGCACGCACCCGCGACGCAGCGACCCCACGCTGGCCGGTGGCCGGGGCGGGCAGCGTCACGGACGCCTTACCCGGCTTCGGCCAGACCGGCGCCGCGAGCGGCGCTGGGCACCTTCTTGACCTGCCGGCGGGCGTAGGGGTTTGCGGGTTGTCCGAAGGGTGTGTTCACCCATGTCTCCACAGGCGACTGTTCCGGAGATTGGTTGACGTGCTGGTACGACTGCCGAGGAGGGCGCCGGCCGGCCCGAGGGCCGGCCGGCGCGCACACCGTGAGCGGATCAGTCGGTAGGCGTGACGTCCGCCACCGACTGCCTGTCGTTGAGCTGCTTGACGTCGACGTCGGTCAGTGCCCCCTGATAGAGGCTGAGGTTCGACACGTCGCCATCCCACTTGTCGACGGTCTGGATCGCCTGGCCCGGCGGCTGGTACTGGGAGGCACCGACCCAGACCGGCCCGGTGGCGTCGAAGGCCCCCGTGAAGGTGCTCGGGAACGGCACGGCGGCCACGCGCTCGCCATTGACGTAGAGACGGGCCTCACGGCGGCCCAGGTCGTAGACGCCGACCAGGTGGGTCCAGGTGGACAGGTCGTCCTCCGCGTTCATCTGCCGGGAGGTCATCATGATGTCCACGACATTCCCGTTCTGGGGCGACGTGTCCAGGCCGAAGAGGCTGAAGGACCACCAGTTCCCGGTGACCCCGTTCACGGTCTTCGTCCGCTGCCCCAGGTAGAAGGCGGAGTTCCTGGTGCCGATCTGGGCGACAGCGGTCTGGATGCCGAGCGACTCCGGCCGCAGCCACACCGACACCGAGAACGAGTCGTTTGTCTTCGCCACTCGGGTGTCCTGCCAGGCGCCACCGACGTTCTTCATCGAGTGGCCGTACTCCGTGGTGACCTGGTTGGGGTCCTCCAGCCCCTGCGAGTTGAACCGCAGGAAGCTGCGGCTGTCGCTGCCGACGTCGGTACCGACGGTCAACCCGAGACGACGACCGAACTGACCGGACTCCGGGGCGTTGCACAGGTCCGGGTCGGTCGACTGGACGTAGCAGGGGACGGCCCCGTTGAAGTCCCAGTCACCGACCAGGGTCGGACTCAGCATCCCCGGCTCGTCGACGCCACCGGAGCCTGGGGTTTCCGCGAGCTGGCCGGTGAAGTCGTCACCCACCAGCGCCCGGTCGAAGACCTGGACGTCGACAAGCGATCCGTTGAAGAAGTTGTCGGAAACCTTGGTGTTCTGGGCGTAGTTCCGGCCGACGTGGAACGGGCCGGCGGCGTTCCACGCGGTCGTCCACGGCGTGGAAGCGACAGCCGCGCCGTCCACGAACAGCGTCAGGGTGCGGGCCGCCTGGTCGTAGGAGAAGGCGACGTGCCGCCAGCGGTTGACATCGGCCGCCGAGATCGCCGTCGGCGCGTGCAGGACTGTGTAAGCAGCACCGGTGCAGTCACCGTTGCGCATGGTGACGTTCCACTTCGGCACTCCCGAGACCTGGACGATGCCGAAGAAGAACCCGAAGTCGCACGCACCGCTCTGCGTCGCGATGGCCATGTTGTTCGCCGGCACGCTGGGCAGCCGCACCCACGCCGCCACGCTGTACGAACTCGTCGTGTTGACGACCGGCCCGGACGTCGACAGGTAACCGCCGGTGGCAGGCCCGCCGAGCGTGGCCGCCTGACCGCCGACCAGGCGCACGTCGTTCGGCCAGGTGACGTTCGTTGCCGTCAACGGTGTGTCGCCTCCCAGCGCGGGCTGACCGTCGGCCAGGGCCTGCGCCTGGGTCACCCCCGGGTAACTCTGCAGGCCCCACCGCGCGACGGCCGGCGACGGCCGGCTCGCCGTGAACTCGACCGAGGCCCGTCCGATGTTGCCCGTGCTGTCCACCGCCGAGACCTGGAACGTGTTCAGGCCGTACTTCGGCACGATGGCCGAGACCGTGGCGGTCTTGGTGCAGACGGTGCCCGACGGTCCGTTGACGCAGGTGCTCACCGCGGGCACCTCGTTGGTCGGGGAGACCCAGCCGTGCCGGAACTTGGCCACCGTGGTGTCGGTGGTGCTGAGGCCGAACGTCGCCACCGTACCGGGCAGGGGATTCGGGTTCGACGACGTGAGGCTGACGGTCACCGGAGGAACCTTGGTGTCCACGGTGAATTCGCACCACGCGGACCAGGCGCTGGTCATGCTGTACGGCGACGGGTCGGTCGACCTGGCCCGGAAGGCGTAGGCGCCGCCTTCGACCAGACCGGAGAGGGCGGCCGTGGTGGAGCGGCCGTTGGCCGGCACCGACGCCCCCGCCGGCGCCGTCTTGCGGGGCGTGGAGTCGTTGTAGCCCCCAGTGGTGGGGATCTGGAGCCACTCGTACGTCGTGCGCAGCGCCTGACCGGTGTCGGCGTCCGGATAGATCGCCGACAGGGTCGGGTTCAGCGTGCCGATGCCGATCCGCTGGCCGGTCGGGCAGGCGACCCCGTGAACCTGGAGGTTGTTCGGCGCCCCGGGGATGGAGTCGAAGTCGACGATCAGTTTCGCGCTGTTCGGCCAGAACTTCTTGTAGCGGTCGGTGGTGGACTCACCCGAGCCGTCGGTGGCGCTGCACGCGCAGAAACCCATGGTGATGCTGGCTGACTTGTTGGTGGCGTGGGTCTGGATGATGCTGGTGACGGCCGAGCCGGTGAAGTTGACGGTCATGTCCGGCTGCGGCGAGTCCGAGCAACCGGAGCCCTCGTTCGCGTGCGACTGCGCCGTCGACTTCAAGCTGTTCAACTTCGGTGCCCACGCGGTCCGCGGCGTCGAGGAGATGCCCGCCGAGTGGTACAGGTACGTCGGCGTGTTCCCACACGACCACGAGTGGTCCAGCTTCATCTGGACGTACGCGGACTCGATGTGCTTGCCCTTCATCGACGTCAACGGGAAGTCGAAGTACGAGCGATAGATCTTGCCGCTGTCCGGATCCCGGCCGACCCGCGCCACCGACGTGTCGGTGTTGTTGGTGTTGTTGTTCGTCGCGTACGCCCACCGGGACTTGCCCGTCGACCACGCCGGGTCGATGAACACCGGGAAGGCCGCCGCGGTCGAGAGCAGGCCGGTGTCCGGACGCAGCACCAGGTCACCCCCGGCCACCTCGACACCGACGGCGGCCGTCTTCGCGACGTCGCCCGGCGCTGCCGCCGTGGAGCGGGCCAGCTCAGGGCCACCCTCGGCGTCACCGCCGGCCATCGACCTCGCGACGGCCGACGGCGTGGTGTTCGAGTCCCACATCACGGCGGGCTCCGCCGAGGCGAGCACCTCGGCACCCGCCATCGCGGAAAGCCGTCCGTCGGCGCCGCGCACCACGCGGGCGTCGCCGCCGAGGTCGAAGCGGAGCGTGCGGAGCGCAGGGTTGGCCGCGGCCTGTGCGTTCTTGACCGCGAAGACGTGCGTGAAGCCGGTACGGGTGGCCCGCAGCACCAGATCCGTGCCCGGTAGCACCTCCGGGTAGGTGGCCGAGTCGCCGCTGACTGTCGGCTTCGGCAGCCCACCCGGCCAGGACAGGGTCAGCGACCTGCCCTGTCGGACCAGCGTCACCGCCGGGCCCTTGCCGCCGGCGGAGAACCGCACGTCGGCCACCGAGGCGACCGGACGCAGCGCGCCGCCCGCCCCGGCTCGCAGCGTCAGGTCGACGGGCGCCCACGACCCGTCCGTACGGCGGACCCGCTGCGGCGTGACCGCCGACTCCGACGTGAAACCGCCGGACGGGTTCGCGAAGACCTGCGTCAGCTCGGTACGGGCGTCGGCGACCTCCACCCGACGGCCGGAACGCTTCGCCTGGGCGACGGCCGACGCGGCGTCCGGTGCGACCGACGGATTGGCGGGCTCCGCGGCGGGCGCCGCCGCCTCGACGGATGACGGCGCGATGAGCAGGGAACCCACGACCACGGCTGCGACGCTGGCGGCGGTGAATCGGGAACGTCTCAGAAAGAAGGCAGGCAGCATCGAGCGGCCAGGCACCATCTCAACCCCCGTGATTGAACGTGAACCGGTGGCGAGACTGTAGGGCTCAAACGAGGGGGTGTCCACATCGACCACGGTGGGTGATCTCGAATCGGGCGAGATCGTCCATACGAGAGGCGCGCACGACCGACCGTGACGGCGATCGCGGACCTCCTCCGGCAGCTCCGCTGTCACCACCGACCGATCACATGCGTCGTATGGCCGATTGCCCGCACTGAACACCGTCGATACCGTGACCCCCGTGTTCGGGGAGGCCGTACAGGAGCTTCGGCGTCACAGCGCGCTGACGCAGGAGGATCTGGCCGCGAAGACAGGGCTGTCGGTCCGGCATCTCCGGGACCTTGAGGCGGGACGGATCGCGCGACCGCGACCCGCGACGATGCTGCTGCTGGCCGACGCCTTCGGCCTGCGCGGGGTCCGACGGGACCGGTTCCTCTCCGGTACGCCGACCCCTGCCGCCACCAGCGGCGTTCCGGCGCAGTTGCCGGCGGACGGCTTCGGCTTCGTCGGCCGCGCCGATGCGCTGGCCCGCCTCGACGGGATTCTGGCCCGAGCGGCGGATCAGCCGACCGCGATGGGTCTCGCGATCGTCTCCGGCACCGCCGGGGTGGGCAAGACCGCGCTCGCGGTGCACTGGGCTCATCGCGTCGCCGCGCAGTTTCCCGACGGCCAGCTCTACGTCAACCTTCGCGGCTTCGACCCGGGTGGCGTCCCGGTCAGCCCGAGCACGGCGCTCGCCGGATTCGTCAACGCTCTCGCGGGACCGGACGCCCGTCCGCCGACGGCGTTGGATGAGCAGGTCGCTCGATATCGCAGTCTGCTGGGCGGCCGGCGGGTGCTGGTGGTCCTCGACAACGCCGGCGATGCCGACCAGGTACGCCAGCTGCTGCCGGGCGCTCCGGGCTGCTTCGTCCTCGTCACCAGTCGGGACCAGTTCCTGGGTCTGGTCAGTGTGAACGGCGCTCATCCGATCACCCTGGACGTCATGTCCGGGGCCGACTCCCGCGAACTGCTGACCCGACGCCTCGGCGCGGAGCGCGTCACCGCAGAGCCCGAGGCCGTGGACGCCATCGTCAGCGCCTCCGCCGGGCTGCCCCTGGCGCTGTCCGTCGTCGCCGCCCGGGCAGCCATCCACAGTGGATTCCGACTGATGGACCTGGCGGCCAGTCTGCGCCAGGTGGCCGGGCGCCTGGATGCCTTCGACGGCGGCGAACCGGTCACCGACCTGCGGCTGGTCATGTCGTGGTCGTACCGGACCCTCGATGAGCCCACCGCCCGGCTGTTCCGTCTGCTGAGCGTCCATCCGGGCCCGGACTTCGCCGTCGCGGCGGCGGCCAGCATCGCGGGGATCACGCTCGCGCAGGCCCACCGCCACCTGGCCGAGCTGACTCGGGCCCACCTGCTCACCGAGCACCGCCCAGGACGGTTCACGTACCACGATCTGCTCCGCGCGTACGCCGCCGAGCTGGCGGCGGCCGAGGACAGCGAGGCGAGTCGTCACGCCGCCCGGTCCCGCCTGCTCGACCACTACCTGTCCGTCGCGTACGCCGCCGACGAGCTGCTCTATCCGCAGCGGGACCGGCTGCCGATCGACCCGCCCGGGCCCGGGGTCGCGCCGGTGGCGCTGGCCGATCGCGATGCCGCGACGTGGTGGTTCACCGACGAGCACCCGGTGCTGCTCTCGGCCCTGCGGCTGGCGAGCGACCACGGATTCGACCGCCACACGTGTCACCTCGCCTGGGCGATCACCACCTACCTCAACCAGCGCGGCTACTTCCAGGACTGGACCAGCAGCCTGCGGGCGGCGCTGTCGGCGGCCGTCCGGCTGGCCGACGACCGGGCCGAGGCGTACGCCCACGGGGTGCTCGGCTTCGCCGACATCGCGCTTGCGCAGTACGCCGACGCGCAGCGCCACCTGGAGCTGGCGTACGACAGGTACCGGCGGCTGGGCGACCTCGCCGGGCAGGCCCGGGTCGAGCTCAACCTCGGGTGGATCCATGACCGGACCGGGCATCCCGAGCAGGCCCTCGCCCACGCCCTGGAGGCGCTGCGCCTGCACCGGCAGGCCGGACACGTCACCGGCCAGGCCTTCGCGCTGAACGCGGTCGGCTGGTCGCACGGTCAGCTCGGCGACCACCACGCCGCGATCGAGAGCTGCGATCAGGCACTGGCCCTGTTCACGTCTGTCGACAACGTCCTCGGCCAGGCGATCACGTGGGCCAGTCTCGGGCACGCCCACCTGCAGCTCGACGCGTTCACGGAGGCGGTCACCTGCCACGAGCACGCCGTCCGCCTGCGTCGCGAGATCGGTCATCGACGGTTGGAGGCGGATGCGTTGGTGAGCCTCGGCGACGCTCACCTCGCCGCAGGCGACGCCGGCCCGGCCCGCGTGGCCTGGCAGCAGGCGCTGGACATCCTCGTGTCCCTGCGGGAGGCCGGCACCGGCGCGATCGAGGCCAAGCTCGCCGCGCTGCGCTGAGGTGCCCCGAAGTACCGGTCACGCCCGGTCCGGCTCCTGCCCCGGCTCCGGCATTGACGCCCGGCAATTGACGGAGTGGTCGAGGTGCCTCTATAACGTTGTACGGGTGGTGATGGATGTCGATCGGATCACCATTGCCTGTGGGTGGGAATCCCGCCGACATCCGCCGTCCGCGTTCGAGAAGCCACCCGATGCCCACCGCCCGCGCGCTGCGGGCTCAGCTGCACGGCCCGCGGCGACCCGCCCCTCGGAGACGGCATGACACGTCAGGTCCCCGTCCGCCCCGCCCTGCCCCTACTGCTCATCCTCGCCCTCGTCGTCGGCGTGTTCGCCGCACCGGCCCGACCGGGGCGGGCCGCCCCGGCCAAGACGCCGCCACTGACCACCCCGTGGACCAGCCAGGCGCTGGCCGGGACGCCCCTGCCGGAGTACCCACGACCACAGATGACGCGACCGGACTGGCTAAACCTGAACGGGGAGTGGCAGCTGCGCCAGTCCGGCACCGACGACGCCCCGCAGTTCAACACCGATCTGCCCGAGCGGGTCAACGTGCCGTTCCCCGTCGAGAGCGCACTCTCCGGTGTCCAGCGGGCCGCCAACGACAACCGCAACTACCTGTTCTACCGACGCACCGTCACCGTCCCGCCCAACTGGTCGGGCCGGCGGACGCTGCTGCACTTCGGCGCGGTGGACTGGCAGAGCACGGTCTGGGTCAACGGCGTACGGGTCGGCGCGCACACCGGCGGCTACGACGCCTTCACCTTCGACGTGACAGCGCAACTCAACGGCGGCGCGAACGAGATCGTGGTGAAGGTGTGGGATCCCACCGACACCCGGCAGAACGGCAGCCTGCCCCCGATCGGCAAGCAGACCAAGCAGCCCGGCGGGATCTTCTACACGCCCAGCTCCGGTATCTGGCAGACGGTGTGGATGGAGCCGGTTCCGGCGGCGTCGATCAGCAGCGTGGACGTCTACCCGAACCTGAGCACCAACACCCTGCGGGTCCGGGTCTTCACCCGGGGCGACGTGAGCGGGCACAGCGTGCTCGCCGAGGCGCTCGACGGCGCCACCGTCGTCGGCTCCGCCACCGGCGGCTTCACCGACTTCAGCGTCCCGGTGCCCAACGCCCGCCGCTGGTCACCCGACGATCCGTTCCTCTACAACCTGCGGATCCGCCTGCGCAACGCCGGCGGCGCGACTGTCGACCAGACCCTCCACTACTTCGGAATGCGCGAGATCACCACCGGCATGGTCAACGGGGTGCTGCGACCGAAGCTCAACGGCCAGTTCGTCTTCCAGGTCGGCACCCTCGACCAGGGCTTCTGGCCGGACGGCCTGTACACCGCGCCGACCGACGCCGCCCTCGCCTTCGACCTGCAGAAGCACAAGGACCTGGGCTTCAACATGGTGCGCAAGCACATCAAGGTCGAACCGCAGCGCTGGTTCTATCACGCCGACCGGCTCGGCCTGCTTGTCTGGCAGGACATCCCGTCGCTGACCGCGCAGAACATCGACCCCACCGACGCCCAGCAGGCGCAGTTCGAGAGCGAGGCACGCGAGATCGTCGACGAGCACCGCAGCTCCCCCGCGGTCGTCGCCTACACGCCCTACAACGAGGGCTGGGGCGAGCGCACCCTGGCCGACACCCGCCGCGTGGCGCAGAACATCAAGAATCAGGACCCCACCCGGCTGGTCAACCCGCACAGCGGGCACAACTGCTGCCAGTCCCTCGGTGACCCCGGCAACGGCGACATCGACGACTGGCACGTGTACCTGGGCCCGGACTCCCCCTCGCCATCGAGTAGCCGGATCGCGGTGCTCGGCGAGTTCGGCGGCCTGGGCCTGCACACCCCGGGCCACGAGTACAGCCCGAACGGGCAGTTCTTCGCCTACGAGTGGCAGCCCACCTCCGCCGCGCTCACCGACCGGTACGTGGGGCTGGTGGAGGGTGCGCAGAACCTGATGCTCGGCAAGGGACTCAGCGCCTCGATCTACACCGAGATCGCCGACCAGGAGGGGGAGTTGAACGGCTTCCTCACGTACGACCGGCGGGTGGTCAAGATGGACCAGGCCCGCGTCCGCGCGGCCAACACCGCACTCATCAACGCCTCCCGGACGATCGGCAGCTCCGCACCCGTCGCGCTGCCGGTCAACACCCGGCGTTCCCTGCAGGTCACCACTCCCGGCTACACCAACCGGTACCTGCGGCACCAGAACGGCCTGGCGTACACGGAGGTGGTCGACGCGGGCAGCTCGGCGCTGCTCAAGAACGACGCGACGTACACCATCCGGCCCGGCCTGGCCGACGGCGCCTGCTACTCCTTCGAGTCGGTCAACTATCCCGGTCAGTACCTGCGGCACCAGGACTCCCGGGTCCGCAACTCGCCGAACGACGGGTCAGCGCTCCTGCGGGCCGACGCCACCTGGTGCGCCCGCGTGGGGCTGACCGGAAGCGGCGTATCGCTGGAGTCGTACAACTTCCGGGGCAAGTACCTCCGGCACTACAACTCGGAGGTCTGGCTCAGCAACGGCACGGGCGGCGACGCCTACAACAGCCCCACCCTCTGGGCGGCCGACAGCACCTGGAACATCGCCGCCCCCTGGGCCCCCTGACCGCGACGGACCGTGCTCCGACGAATCGGTGCGGGCCGGCGAAGAGCCGCCGGCCCGCACCGACTCACGTGTCAGCCTGCGCGTCGCAGAGCACGTCGATCCGTACGATCCGCGACGTGCCGTCCCGGACCGCCTGCTGCTGGCTGCTGTTCAGGTCGTCGTCGAGGTAGTCCACGGCCTTGGCCCGGTCCCGGATCTCGTACACCGTCACCGAGCAGGTGCCCGTGTCCGAGTCGGTGCCCCGGCCGGTGGCCAGGTAGTCGTAGAACAGGTACGACGTGTCCGTGCCGCCCGAGCTCAGGGTGAGCCCGGGGGCGGTGACCGGCGGAGCCCCTTCGCCGGCCGGCCCCAGGTAGGACCGACCTTCGCCGTTCGCGTACGCCGACTTGACCAACGTGAAGCCCTCTACCCGCACGCGATCGGCGTACCGCTGGGTCTCATTGCCGTCGCCGCAGCCCGCCGCGCCGACGGCCAGCAACACGGCCGTCACCACGATCAGGGTCCGGCGGGGCACCGACGTCAGGAACACGTGAACACTCCGGAGTGACAGACCATCTGATCAGCCGTCCAATAGTAGCGACCGATGGTCGTGGCATAGACCTTGCCGCGTGGGCCCAGATCGCCATTCTGCCGCACGGCTTCGTTGTAGTTGACTTCCCCGACGTTGTAGATCCCGGCGCCCACCTGCTGGGGCGTCCATCGCTGCTTCATGCCCACGGTGGCCGTCCGCTCCGCCACGGCCGTGGTGTCCTTCAGCCGGTACGCCGTCACCTTGATGGAGAGGTCGTTGTGCCAGATGAGCGAGGACCAGTCGACGTCTCCCAACGCCTCCGGGTGGTTCACCTTGGTGCTCTCGAACGCGTCCTGCTGGATGTTGCCCCAACCGATCGACGGAGGGTTCGCCTGTTCGCCCTTCTTGAAGCCCGTCACGTTGCCCACGAGCTGCTTCAGCGGGCCGTAGATGCCCAGCTTGTCGGCCACCACGCTGGCCGCTTGGACGTTCTGGTCGATCGACGCGTACTTCTCCGAGTTGCCCACCTCGGCCATCAGCACCGCGAGCAGCCACCGCGGGTCGATGTCGGCCTCCTGGGCCGACTCGACGGCCATCAGCATCCAGGCCGCCGGGCCACTCGGGTTCTTCCACCACGTGGCGCCGACCACCTTCTTGTACTTCTGCTCCCAATCCTTCGTCTTGGTCAGGCTCGGCGGGCGACGTCCACCCCAGCCGTTGCGCACCGGATCGTTGAACAGCTGCCTGCGGTTCTCGACGTCGTGCAGGATGTCCTGCTGGTACTCCTGCATCGAGACGCCCTCCGGGATGGTGCCCGTCGGGTCGGAGGCCGTCACCGGCGAGTTGTTCGCGTACGCGTAGGCGTGGAACTGCTGCGGGTCCTTGAGGTCCTGGACCGGGTCCACCGACACGAAGCGGCCGAGGCCGGGATCGTAGTCGCGGGCGCCGATGTGGGTCATGCCGGTCGGATCCTTGTCGCCGCCGACGAAACCCTTCGAGTTGCGCCACTGTGGCTGGCTGCCACGGGGATCGCCGTAGGGGGTCTGCCGCCGGACGGAGACCTGCTGGCTGAGCACGTCGACGCTGACCTGCTGAGTGCCCTGATGATCGGAGTAGAGCCAGGTCAGCCCGTTGGGGTCCCGGCTGGCCACGGTCCGACCGCTGAACGTGTAGTACCGGACGGCGGACGTCGTCGAGTTGCTGGCCCGCCGGATCTCCTGGCCAGGCAGGTAGAGGGTGGTGCCGGTGGCGTCCCGGCGGACGAGCCGGTTGCCGTCGACGTCGTACACGTTCGACTCGACGGACTGACCAGCAGCGCTCACGCTGGCCAGCTTGCCCTCGCTGTTCCAGCTCAACGCCTGGGAGTTGGTGTAGGCCGCGTCGCAGGTGTTGGCGGTGGTACCCGTCGGGCGACAGGTCATGTTGCCGGTGCTGTCGTATCCGTACCGGGTCGTCACCGCGGCGCCGGCGTTGATGGCAGTACTCACCGAATCCAGTCCGTGCGGGCGGACCTGGTCCTTGCCGCTGGCGGGCACCCCGTAGGTGCGGACCGTGTCACCGCCCGCGGTGTGCACGGTCTCGGTACGACGGTTGCCGATGTCGTCGATCTTCCACTCGTGCCAGTACGGGGCCGGGCCACCCAGGTTCGCCGTCGAAGGCGCCGTCGCGCAGGCGACCCCGGCCTTCGGCGACCACGCCGAGGTCAACCGGCGCAGCGAGTCGTAGCCGAAGCACTGGCTGTCCGCCGAACCCACCTGCGGCGCGTCCGCGACCGCGAGGATGTTCCCGGCGGCGTCGTAGCCATAGCTGGTGTCCTGCACCGTTCCGGCTGCCGTCTCGGGCTGCACCTTGTACCGCTCGAGCCGGCGGGTGGTCAGGTCGTAGTACGCCGCGTCCTCGACATACACCCCGCCGTTGATCTTCCGCGTGGTGACCGTCGGCTCGCCGTAGGCGGTGTACTGCTGGCCGATCACGTAGGCGCCCACGTTGATCAGGTTGGTGTCCAGTCCGCTGGGCAGACCTGTCGTGGCGTCGTACCGGGTGGTCACCGTCTCGGTGGTCAACCCGTTGGCGCCGGGCAGCGTCACAGAGGTCGGGTCGCCCGTGTAGGGCGAGTAGCCGAAGCCGTAGTTGTACGTTCCGGCGATGCCGGTGCCTTCCACGCCCGGAACCACGTACTGCGCACCGGTGGGCTGGTAGCGGTCGTTGTATCCGTTCACCCGGTAGGTGTAGGCGTTCGCCGAACCCGCGGGCTCGTAGCGGATGCTCTGGCCCAGCTGGCCCCGCAATGTCTGACCGGTGTACAGCCGGTCGTACTTCCACTCGGCCCGCTTCGTGCCGGCGGAGATCAGGTCGTCGTACATGCCGATCTTGCGGCCGAGCTTGTCGTATTCGTAGACGAGCACCTCACCACGGGCGTCGGTGCTCTTCACCAGGTCGCCGTAGTCGTTGTACTCGCTCAGGCTCGTGCCCTTGTCCGGATCGGTGGTGGCGGTCTTGCGCCCCCGGATGTCAACCGTGTACCGCCACTCGTTGCCCAGCGAATCGGTGACGGTACGCAGCTCGCCCTTGCTGTCGTACGCGTAACGCGTCGTCACGGTGCTGGACCCGAGCTGGCGCAGTTCGACGGTACGGCCCAGGGCGTCCACCACGGTCGTGGTCGGTACGCCTCCTGACGGCGGAGTGACGGTCGTGGCGTCACCGAGGTGCTCGGTGGTGGTGCGCCACTTCTCCACCAGGTTCGTCACCCCGTCGGTGCCGAAGAAGATCTGGTCGGTGGCCCGGGAGGCACCGTCGAACACGGTCTTCGTCAGCGCGGGAACGGACCACTCCGGCTCCCACCAGAGCGCGCCCGACGGCGTGCCCGGTTCGGCGTGGGCCGAGTAGGTGGTGACCGCCCGGCCGGCCTTGTCGTACAGGGTGTCGGTCACGACCCGACCACCGCCCACGGCCGCCGTCTGGACCTGTCGGGCCCGTAGCAGCGCGTCGAAGATCTGGTAGGACGTGGTGTACCCGCCGCCAGCGTGCAACGTCCGGCTGGTGGTGTAGGGGTAGGCGTCCCGCGCCGCGGCGAAGGTGTAGTCGTATCGCGCCGAAGGGCTGTTCGGGTGGTCGGCCTTCGCCCAGCCGATCTTCCAGACCTGTGCGGTACGGCCGAGGGCGTCGTACTCGATGTCGGTGACCCGCCCGTTGGGATCGGTGGTACGCACCGGCGAACCCCGGTACGGCTCCGACTCGATGGTGCTGACCCAGCCACTGCCGCCGTTGGGGTCCGCGGTGGTCGTGGTCAGCTTCCGCAGCGGTCCACCGGAAGCCGGTAGGTACGCCTTCGTGGTGACGTTGCCCCGGTCGTCGGTGCTTCGGGTCAGCCGTCCGAAGGCGTCATGGGCGGACTCGCTGCTGACCCGCCAGACCGTGCCGCTGGCGCTCGACCAGTCCTTCAGGCTCTCCACCTTGGTCACCAGCCCCTTGGTCGGGGCGGTGCCGACACTCGTCGCGCCGTCGTAGTAGCTCCGCTCGTCCGAGATGACGTCGTCGGGCCCGGCCGGCGCCACCCCGCAGGCCAGCGCCGTGACTGTGGTCTGCTTGACGGTCTCGACGAGATTCGTGGCGGTGTTGCGGTTGTAGCTGTACGTGGTGCACTTCTCGTCGCCGGTCTTCGCCGTGTCCCCGTCCTCCTGGGTCCACGTGGTTGTGCCGTAGGTGTCGTCGAAGCGGGACTCCGACCGGGTGGTGCGCCATCCCTTGGCCCCGTCCACCCCGAGCGCGGTGGCCGAGTAGGTGGTCATCGTCCGGGTGAACCGGGCGGTGACCGTGTCACCGTTGATCGTGCGGGAGGCCAGTGCGGGTGACATCCAGGGCACGTTGACGGTCTTGCTGACCGGCTTGGTGCTGACGCCGTTGTAGGTCACCTGCTCGCGGACCAGGCCCGCGAACTGGTCCTCGTCGTACACCGTCTCGCTGCCCAGCGACGCGCCGACCGGGACGGTCCGCGAGCCGCCCGAGATGGTCGCGCGGTCTCCGTGCATGCCGCGCAGGTACGTGGTGCGGGTCAGCGTCTGGTTCGGCGCGTCGCCGGTTCGGGTCTCGACAGTCGCGTAGCCCCGGAACTGGCTCCACGTCTTGCGCTTCGGCTTGACCAGGCCGTCGTCGTCGGCGTAGTGCCAGGCCGGCGTGCCCACGTAGGTGTAGAAGGTGTTCTTGACCGGCTGCCCGTGGTCGGTGCCGTTCACCATCACCATCAGGTCGGACTCGGAGATCTGGGTGACCACGTACTTGTGCCACCACTCGGTGATGTCCGGGCCGTCCGGGTCGTACGGGTCAGCGCCGACGACGGGGTAGCACCGCTTCGTGTTGTCGTAGGTCGTCGCGGGGAGGTTGCCCGACGAGCAGTCCGGAAGGCTGTAGGTGACCTGGATCTTGGCACCGGTCTCGGTGACGATGTTGCCGATGCGCATCCGGTTGTTGGTGGTGTTGTTCGACGTCAGCACGCGGTTGCGCAGAGCCACCGGCTCGAACGTCACGGGCGGCATGCTGACCGCCGTGCCGGCCAGGCCGGTGTGCGCGATCGCGCTCAGCCACATGCCGGCGTGGTCGCTGCCGTCACCGACTGCCGGATAGGTGTGCGTGAGGGTCCAGGAGTCCACGCCCTGCCAGGCCGGGGTGGTCTTGGTGGTGTCCCAGACCTGGGTGGTGATCTTCGACAGTCGCTTCGTCGACCAGTAGGTAGGTGAGTAGTTCTCCTTGCAGTTCGTCGCGGCGGCGGTGCACTCCTGGTCCCACGGCACATCCTTCCAATGCGCCGCGTCGTGCGTGCCGCAGTCGGCGTCGCAGCGGTCGGCAGTGGTGAAGAGCACCTGGGCGGTCGGCGTCACGGACCGGTCGGCGGAGCCCCGGTCCCACGTGCCGTAGTCGATGCGCGTGAGCGTGCCGGCCCGAATGTAGGACGCCTTGTCGGTGTTGGTGGCGTTGCGCCCGTAGTAGTTGGTCTCGGTGCCGTACCAGTAGGACATCGTGTTGCCACGGGGGTCGACCACGTAGTCGAGGTTCCACCGCCAGGCCTGGTTGCAGAACGAGCCGGTGAAGGAGCTGCTGTGGCACGGCTCGCCGCTCTGGTTCCCGGCCACCGGCACGGTCCACGTCGAGTTGGTCTTGGCCGACTGGCCGGGCAGGCCGTGCAGGCCGAAGAAGTACTGGACGCCGTCGGGCATGGTGACCTTCCAGTACTCCCCGTTGTCGTCACCGTTGCTGCCGCCGGTGACCTTCTCGATCTTCGAACCGTCCTCGCTGCGGGTACGCCAGCCCTTGCCGGCCTCGTACACCAGCTCGGAGCCGCGCCCGTTCAACGACAGGGTCGCGTTGTCCGACCGCCAGCACTGGTCGCCGGTCTTCTTGCTGCTGTTGCTGTTGGTCATGTCTTCGCCACAGCCGACGTACTTACGCTCGATGTAGCCGCCCCACAGGTCGAATCCCTCACCGACCCAGGTCGGCTGGTTGTTGTCGACGCCGGACTTGCCATCCATCGCTGCCGACGAGTAGCTGAGGGAGAACGTCGGCACCGGGCCGGCGATCGCCGGGGGCATCTTCATCGGATACGACCAGTTGAAGTCACCCGTCGCACCGCCTGCGGACCAGGTGGCTGACGGTGTGAGCGAGGTGGCGGTGTAGTCACCCTCAGACCCGGCGGCACCTGCCGCGAGCGCGACGAGAGTGGAGCCGGCGGAACGGGCGCCGGGCGCCGCCACCGGCACTGGCACCTCCGCGCTCACCTGGCCGTCCTTGTTGACCGACGGCATCGGCGTGGCGACGCAGCCGGGCGCCGGCCGGGCCTGCAGGGCGCATTCGGGCACCTGCCACAGGCGCAGCCGGGACGACCAGCTGCCGCCGATGGCGTTGCGGAATTCGCGGTAGTCCACCGAGACCGATGCGGCGCCGGAACCGGCTGCCGCGCCGCCCTCGGTCTTCGCGGCGGTGCCACTGACGCGCATCAGCAGGCCGTCCCGCCACTGCTCCGGCACTGCGGAACGGTCGAGCAGCTCGACCGCCACCGCGCCGGTCCGCTCTCCGCGCGGCCCGCCGGCCCGGCGCACCGTGACGGGCAGGGCGCCGGCGCGCACGGCAGGGGCGGCGCTCTGCCGCTGGCCCACGCCCGCTTCGGGCAGCCTTACTGTTGCCCGGCCGGGTTTCGGCCACACCGGAGCGGCGAGCTGGGCGTTGCGCGCCGCCTTCGCCGGCCACGCCCGCCCGGTGGCGGGCCCGCCGTCGGAATCCAACGCCTCGTGCTGGGCCGACAGGTGCGGTTTCGGTTTGGCCACCGCATCGGGCGGGGCCACCAGGACCGAGACGACCAGGGCACCGCTCAGCAGTGCCGCCGCGGCACGGTGCGAACCTGAACGTGATTTGGGCAGCATTGATCTATCCGGCGCCATCGCATCCCCCGTGATGAAGCTGAACCAGTTGGCGAACTGTAAGGTCTTGGGAACCGTCTGTCCATCCTGGTCACACAGGGTGATTCGGCCGAGGGCCGGCCGCCGGATCGCCAGCCGTGGCGGTCGTCCGGGCCTGCCGCGCGCGGCGATGTCAGCCGGACCGTACGGCGCACCTCACCGTCGGATCCGTGCTGGTGATGGCGGTACGTCAGCGTCCGTACGCGTGGCTTCCCCTCCAGTCGTGCACCGGAGTGAGCGGAACCGGCGTCGGCCGCTGCACCACGGTCGTCAGCTCGATCCGCCGGCCCTCGGCCGCCGAGGCGAGCAGCGAGGTCATCGTTTCGAGGACGTGCAGCGCGACGTCGCCGCCGGCCCGGGGCGACCGTTGACCGTCGGCGCTGACCAGATCGATCAGCCCGATGCCGCGGGAGCCCTCGACGTAACCGGCCCGCGGTTCGAGAACGCGCCATCCGCTGCCGCCCAGCGGAAAGACGCGGACGTCCCCGTCGAAGGTGTTCGGATCGGGTACGGCGAGCGTGCCGGTCTCTCCGTGCACCTCGATCGGCGCGGCAGTCGTCGCGACGCCGTCGAAGCTCGTGGTGATGGTGGAGAGCGCGCCGTTGGCATGCTCAAGCACACCTGTCACGTGAGTGTCCACCTGCGCCGGAATGCGCTGGCCGTTTCGGGGACCCGAGCCGATGACACGCTCGGCGCGCAGGCGGCTGGCCGCTCCGACGACCGCACGAACCGGCCCGAGCAGGTGGATCAGCGCCGAGATGTAGTACGGCCCCATGTCCAGCAACGGCCCCCCGCCCGGGGCGTAGTAGAAGTCGGGGTGGGGATGCCAGCGCTCGTGCCCCGGTGTGACCATCACAGCCGTCGCCGACAGCGGGCGTCCGATGAGCCCCCCGTCGATCGCCGCCCGCGCCGTCTGCGTGCCGGTGCCCAGGACGGTGTCCGGCGCACACCCGACGTGGACGCCCGCCGAGGAGGCACGTTCGATGATCGAGCGACCGTCCGGGATCGTCACGGCCAGAGGCTTCTCGACGTACACGTTCCTGCCCGCCTCGATCGCGCCGAGTGAGATCTCGGCGTGCGCCGCGGGGATCGTGAGATTGAGAACCGTCTGCACGTCCGGGCGAGCGAGCAGACGCTCGACGCCCATCGACTCGGCGCCGGGGATCTCGGCCGCCGCCGCGGCCGACCGGGAGGCGTCGAGGTCCGCCAGCGCGACGATGCTCACCGCCGGGTGGTTCGCGAGGGTGTCGAGGTACACGCGGGAGATGACCCCGAGACCTACGATGCCGACGCGGTGCGGCTCGCCCACACCATCCCCCTCTCGATGACGGTACGAACGTTCGCGTGCTCCAGCACGTCGAGGCTGTGCCCCGGTGTCGTCACGACGATGCGCCCGGCACCCCAGTGTCGAGTCCAGATCGCCGGCGAGGTGACCGGCCGGTGCCATGGATGCCACGCCTGCGTGGGGTGGGTCGTGACGGCCAGGACGTCGATCAGGTCGTCGTGCAGCACCCAGTACTGCTCGGTGACCAGGTCGAAGTCCTCGATTCCCGCGGTGATCGGATGCTCCCGGCCGAGGTCGGTGATGCGCACGGTGTGCGGCAGGAAGTTGTCCTCCGGGCCGCCGTGACGCTCGCACGGCTCCTTACCGGGGTGGGTCGCGAACTGGCCGCCCACCAGATGCAGGTACTCCGACGACGCGCGGAACGCGTCCACGATCCCGCCGTGCCAGCCGGTGAAACCCGTACCGGCGATGACCGCCGCGCTCAGACCCGCCACCTCGTCCGCGGTGATCTGCGACATCGTCATGCACTGCACGACCAGGTCGGTGGCGGCCATCTCGGCGGCATCGGCGTAGATCTCCGTCGACTCCTCGACCCGTACGGCATAGCCGTTCCGTTCGAGGAAGGGGATGAACAACTCCGTCGCCTTGACCGGCTGGTGTCCCTCCCAGCCGCCCCGAACCACGAGTGCTCTCGGCTGCGCCACCCGCGCTCCCTTCCACGCTCCGTCGCCACCGGGCCGGTCGTTGCCGCCCCGACGACGTGCCATCGGTGTCCGTGCTTGTCGAGCACAGAAACCGTACCCGTGGTCGCGGGCAAAGGCCGGAGTCGCGGAGCGGTCGCGGGGTGCGCGCGGGCGGACGCGGAGCACCGGACCAGGGCCGCTTCAGGATCGGGAACGTCGCTGTTTCGGGTGAGCCGCACGCCAGCGGCATTTTGCGTGTCACGCATCTTTGCGGAACACGCAACTAGTGTTACCGTGGTGGCATGACAGGGCTGCGGGAGCGCAAGAAGGCCGAGACGCGGGCGGCGCTCGGCTGGGCCGCGATCCACCTCACCGCGGAGCGCGGCTACGACAACGTCCGCGTCGAGGACATCGCCGAGGCGGCCGGCGTCTCCCCGCGCACCTTCAACAACTACTTCTCCAGCAAGGCCGAGGCGATCGCCTCGCGTCACCTCGACCGCAGCCTGCGCACCGCCGCCGCGCTGCGCGAGCGCCCCGCCGACGAGCCGCTCTGGGCGGCGCTCACCCAGGCCTCGCTGGAGCAGTTCACCCGCGGCCCCGAGGTCGACGCCATGCCGTCTCCCGCGCACGCCCAGTGGGTGGCCGGCGTCCGCACCATGCTCGCCGAGCCCGCCCTACAGGGCGAGCGACTGCGCGCCGTCGCGATCGCCGAGGCCGAATTGGCCGCCGCGGTCGCCGAGCGCACCGGCACCGACCTCGCCACCGACATGTACCCGCGGCTCGTCGCGGCCGCCGCCAGCGCCGCCGTCGCCGTCGCCATGCAGCACTACCTCGACAGCCCCGACCCACCCACCCCGATCGAGCACCTCATCACCGACGCCTTCACCCAGGTCGCCGCCGGCCTCCCCGCGCCGCCCCGCTGAACCCCGACCCTCGCTCGGGGCACCGCCGCACCCACACGTCTCCAGCAGCGTCCCACCCCACGGTGAGCCGGCCGCGTGCCGCGCCCGTCGGGGCGATGACGCACGCCCCGAAGGGATCACTGTCATGATCGACGTCCTCATCGTCGGAGCCGGCCCCAACGGCCTCATGCTCGCCTGCGAGCTGGCCCTGGCCGGCGTCCATCCCGTCGTCCTGGAACGCCACGTCACACCCACCGGCGAGCCCCGCGCCAACGGCGTCGTCGGCCAGGTCGTCCGCCTGCTCGACCGGCGCGGCCTCTACACGCGGCTCAGTGGCGAGAGCACCCCGCCGTCGCCCCAACCAGCCTTCGTCTTCGGCGCGTTTCCGCTGGACCTCACGATGCTCGCGGAGAACCCGCACTACGTGCTCGGCGTGCCGCAAGCCCAGCTGGAGGCCACCCTCGCCGCCCGGGCAACCGAGCTCGGAGTCGACCTGCGCCGCGGCCACGAGGTGGTCGACCTTCGCCAACGCCCCGACGCGGTAGAGGTCTGCCTTGCCGACGGTACGCAGCTCACCGCCCGCTTCGTCGTCGGTGCCGACGGCGGCCGCAGCGTGGTGCGCCGCCTCGCTGGCATCGACTTCCCCGGCGTCACGAACGACCGGTCGGTCTCGCGCACCGCCACGGTGACCGTCCCCTCGTCATCAGTCGATCCCGAGACCGGCGGCCTGCGCGTCCCCGGTCACGGCGTCGTCGCGCCGTTCCAGCACACCCGCACCGGGCGTGGCCTGATCGCCTGGGCCCCGTTCCCCGGCCGCCCGGCGATCCTGAGCACGACGGAGTGGCCCGACGTCCCGGCGAGCGACGAGACCCCGATGAGCCTGGCGGAGCTACGCGCCAGCGTCGCCCGGGTGCTCGGCGCCGAGGTTCCCTTCGGCGAACCGGACGGCCCCGGCCTGCTGCGTCGGCTGGCCGGCCAGAACACGCGCATCGCCGCCCGCTACCGCGCCGACCGGGTGCTGCTGGTGGGCGACGCCGCGCACGTGCACCCGGCGATCGGCGGCCCCGGGCTCAACCTGGGCCTGCAGGATGCCGTCAACCTGGGTTGGAAGCTCGCCGCCACCGTGCGCGGCTGGGCGCCGCAGGGCCTGCTCGACACGTACGAGACCGAGCGCCGCCCCGTCGCCGAACGGGTGGTCATGTCCACCCAGGCGCAGTCCGCGCTCATCGGCCCCGGCGACGAGATCACCGGCCTGCGGGAACTCTTCGCCGAACTGCTGCGCAAGCCGGAGGTGACCGGGCACATCGCGGCGCTGATGTCCGGCGCGGACATCCACTACCCCGCCGACCCCGCCGATCCGTTGGCCGGCCGGTGCGCCCCCGATGTGGTCGTGCACGGCGACCACGGCGCGGTACGCCTCGCCGAGCTGACCCGCACCGCCCGGCCGTTGCTCCTGGATTCCACGGGTGTCTACGCCGAGGTGGCCGCGCCCTGGCGCGACCGGGTCGACGTCGTCACCGGCGCGTTGCGGGGCACGACCGCGACCGCCCTGCTCGTACGCCCCGACTGCTTCGTCGCCTGGTCCGCCGGGGATGCGGACACGCTGCGCGCCTCGCTCACCCACCACTTCGGCCTGCCCGGGTGACCGGAGAACCCAGTCCTTTCGGCAGGCTGGGCTCCGGCTCTCGTGCGGCACGCCCGACGGGCCGTATCGTGGCACGCAGAGACGACGATCCGCGGTCTTCGATGAGACACCACCTGCGGCGGTCGAGGAGAACATGATGATCGGTGCGGCGACCATCGGTGCGATCGCGGCGGTCCTGCTCGTCGGTGTGGTGGTCGTCGTCCGCAGACCGGACGACTCTCGACGGGTCCTGCGCTGGTCGGCCCTGGCCATCACCGTGCTGGTCGCCGCAGTGCTGACCCCCTTCACCGTCGACGACTCCGGGGGCGCGGCCGGCTATCTGCTCGGGGTGCCTGTCGTCGCCGCGTCGCTGCCGGTCCTGGCACAGTGGATCGGCCGGCCGAGCCTGGTCGTCGACCTGACGGCCGCGCTGATCATCGTCGGGTGGGGGCTGCTGCTCGGGCTGGGCGTCGGCGGCGCGTTCCTGCCGGCCGCGGCGCTGCTCATCGCCTGCGCCGGGGCACCCCGAGCGTCCACCACCGCCTGACCGCACGCGTCCCAGGGACGCCGTTGGCGTCGGTCGCGTCCATCGCCGAGTCCATGGCCGACCCGGCGACGTGGAGTGGCCGGGTGCCGGCAACGCTGTCGGGCGCTGGTTGCCGGCCACCGACCACACCGACGACGGATCAGCCGGTGATCACCGGCCAGGCGTAGGCGAGCAGGGCGCAGGCGGCGCCCAGCAGCGCGAACGAGACACCCCGAGTGGGCAGCGGCAGTGCGGCGAGCACGATCAGGATGACCGCGATGATGTAGAGAAATGCCTGGGCCGACATGAGACTCTCCTGGAATCGATGAGTTGGGGGGACCGACGGTGACCGCCGGGGTGACACTCCCCGCCCGTGCGCGAACGCCGTACCGGCGGGCCGGGCGTGCGGGCGTGATCAGCCATCCGGCGTGAAGAGCCCCTGAATGCCGACGACGATCGCGATGAGACCGAAGATCGCGAGCAACAGGCGGACCCCTGTCGCGCCGTCCGACCGCTCCTCGCGGGACGCCGGCCGGCCGGTCAGCCGGCCCCACAACAAGGCGAGCCCCACACCGATCCCCACCACCTCGAAGTGGAACACCCGAGGACCGGACACCAGGTGGACGATGAGGTAGTAGCCGCCGGTCACGAGCGCCACGAGGCCGACCACCCACGCGATCGGGGCCGCCCGACCAGCGAGGCGACCCAGGTCGTCACCGACGCGTGGCAACAGCCGCAGCACAGGGACGGCGAGCAGGAAACCGCCAACGATGTTGGCGAGGTCAAGCAGCAGAGCCATGATCACGAGGGTCTCCGTCGATCGGATGATCAGCCGGTGGGAGCGTACCCACGGACCCGGTCGGTTGAAACGAGATCGAGCGGCCGACGGCTGCCGGGCCGGTGGCCGAAAGGCCCCGGTAGGATGGGTCCCGGTGCGCCGGGAAGTCTGGTCGGCAAATGGTTCCGACCCGTCTTTCGAAAGTTGGCCCGCTTGTGCTGTCGAACCCCCAGTCACCCCCTCGTGTCTTCGGCCGTGGTTCCTGGGCTGAGGCCCGGCGCATCGCCGACGTGCTGCGCAAGGAGACGATTGGCGGCGCGCTGCTGCTGATCGGTGCCGTCGTGGCGCTGATCTGGGCGAACTCACCCTGGGCGCACCGCTATGAGGCGATGACGGCGTTCACCGTCGGGCCGCACGCGCTGCACCTCGACCTGTCGCTGGCGATGTGGGCGGCCGACGGGCTGCTGGCGATCTTCTTCTTCGTCGCCGGTCTCGAACTCAAGCGCGAGTTCGTCGCCGGCGACCTGCGTGATCCCCGCCGGGCCGCGGTCCCGGTCGCCGCCGCGGTCGGCGGCGTACTCGTGCCGGCCCTGCTGTACGCGGCGGTGAACTGGGGCGGCGCGGTGAAGGGGTGGGCGGTTCCGACCGCCACCGACATCGCGTTCGCCCTCGCCGTGCTGGCGGTGATCGGCAGGCATCTGCCGAGCGCGCTGCGCACCTTCCTGCTGACCCTGGCGGTGGTGGACGACCTGCTGGCGATCGTCATCATCGCGGTCTTCTACACCGCCCATCTGTCTCTGCTGCCGCTGCTGGCCGCAGTGGTGCCGCTGGGCCTGTTCGCTCTGCTGGTGCAGCGTCGGGTGCGCTCCTGGTGGCTGCTCCTGCCGCTGGCGTTCGCCACCTGGGCGCTGGTGCACGCCTCCGGCGTGCACGCCACCGTCGCCGGGGTGCTGCTCGCCTTCGCCGTGCCGGTGCTGCGCTCCACGGGGGCCGGCCCCGGGCCCGGCCTGGCCGAGCACTTCGAGCACCGGTTCCGGCCGATCTCCGCAGGCGTCGCGGTGCCGGTGTTCGCGCTGATGTCCGCCGGGGTGGCCGTCGGCGGGCTCGACGGCCTGACGCAGGCATTCATGGACCCGATCGCCGTGGGCATCATGCTCGGTCTGGTCGTCGGCAAGCCGATCGGCATCCTGCTGGCAACCTGGCTCGTCGCCCGGTTCACCCGGGCCCGACTGGACTCGGGGCTGGCCTGGATCGACGTGGCCGGCCTGGCCGTGCTGGCCGGCATCGGGTTCACCGTCTCGCTGCTGATCGGCGAACTCGCCTTCGGCATCGGCACCGACGCCAACGGCCGGGTCAAGATCGCCGTGCTGGCGGGCTCCGTGATCGCCGCCGCGCTCGCCACGATCATCCTGCGGGCCCGCAATCGCGTGTACCGGCAGATCTACGAGGCCGAGCAGGTCGACAGTGACCGTGACGACGTTCCCGACGTCTACCAGCAATAGGCCCGCCGCCCCACGCGCTGCCAGGGCGCATCAGCGCGGGCGACGCGGCGTCCGGGCGTATCGTCGGTGCATGCGCGCGAGCGATGTGGCCATCCCGATGGAGACCGTCACCGAGGACATGCCGGCCCGCGAGGCCGCGCGGATCCTGGCGGCGCAGGACCTGCCCGGTCTGATCGTGGTGGACACCAAGGGCCGTCCGTCGACGGTGCTGGCCGGCACGCAGGTGCTGCGAATGGCGCTGCCGTCCTACTGCCAGGACGATCCGACGTTGGCCCGGGTGATCGACGAGGCCGCTGCCGACGTGATCCTGGAGGGCATCGGCGACCGCACCGTCGCGGACCTGCTGCCCCGCAACCGCCCGGACCTGCCGGCCGTCGGCGCCGACGCCACCCTGCTTGAGGTCGCCTCGGTGATGGCCCGATCGAATGTGCCGCTGGTCGCGGTCGTCGACCGCGACCGGGTGATGACCGGCGCGATCACCCTGGACGGGCTGCTCGACCGGATGCTCGGCACCTGAGCGTCAGAAGAATCGCAACCACAGGTACGGCACCGCGATCGCCACCGAGATGACTGTGACGATCAGACCGTACTTGGTGAATCCCCAGAACGTGATCTTGTGCCCGGCTCGTTCGGCGATGCCGAGCACCACCACGTTCGCCGACGCGCCGACGGCAGTGGCGTTGCCGCCGAAGTCAGCCCCGATGGCGAGCGCCCACCACAGCACCTGAGCCTTGTCGAGCCCACCTTCGGCGTTCACCAGCTCGCTCACGATCGGGCTCAACGTCGCCACGTACGGGATGTTGTCCACGATCGCCGACAGCCCCGCCGACGCCCACAGCATCAACATGGTGGCCGGCCACAGTTTGCCCCCGACGGCCTCGGTCGCCGACCGGGCGATGCTGTCGATCACCCCGGTGGCGACCAGGGCTCCGACCATGATGAACAGGCCGGCGAAGAACACCAGCGTCGGCCACTCGACGTCCTTGACCACGTCGTCCGTGTCCAGCCGCGACAACGCCAGCAACAGCAGGCCACCGAGTATGGCCACCACCGACGGCTCCAGGTGCAGCACCGTGTGCAGGCTGAACGCGAGCAGCACCGTGCCGAGCACCACCAGGCTGATCACCACCAGGCGGCGGTCGCGAATCGCGTCCGCCTCCCGCAGCGCCATCACCCGGGCCGCGCGCTCGGCGTCGTAGCGGAACGCCGTGCGGAACATGATCCGGCACAGGCCGATGAACACGACGAGCACGATCAGCACCAGCGGGGCCATGACGTTCAGGAAGTCGGTGAAACTCAGCCCCGACCGGCTGGCGATGATGATGTTCGGCGGGTCGCCGACCAGGGTGGCGGCACCGCCGATGTTGGACGCCATGACCTCGGCGATCAGAAACGGGATCGGCGGCACGCCGAGCCGCTCGCAGACCAGCAGCGTCACCGGGGCCACCAGCAGCACTGTGGTGACGTTGTCCAGCGCCGCCGACACCACGGCGGTCACCACGACCAGGATCACCATGATCGGGAACGGACGGCCCCGGGCCTTCTTCGCGCTCCAGATCGCCAGGTACTCGAACAGGCCGGTGCGTTTCAGCACACCGACGATCAGCATCATTCCCAGCAGCAGGAAGATGACGTTCCAGTCGATGCCCGCCTCTTCGGAGAAGAACGCGTGCTCGGCATCGGTCGCCCCGATCGCCAACATGATCGATGCGCCGCCCAGGGCCACCGTCACCCGGTTGATCTTCTCGGTGGCGATCAGGACGTACGCGGCGACGAACACGGCCACCGCGATCCAGGCCAGGATGCTCATTCGGCGCTTCTCCGGTTCTGGTCAGCCGTCATCGCAACGCCGACCAGGCTTCCCGGCACACCTGAGATCAACCTATCAGCCTGGGCGGTCAGCATCGGGCGTGGTGACAGGCGGGCGATGCGCAGGGTGTGCGACGGCTCACCGTGGGGTGATCAGCGGAGCATAGTCGGTGCGGGTGAGCGGCTGCTCGGACAGCGATCCGTCGGCGCGGGGCACTCCCAGCGGCCTGCCGTCGCGAAGGAACGTCACTGAGGTGACGTCGTCGCGGCTGGTGAGGGTGCAGACGATCTGTCCGAAGGCAAGGACCTCGTCGCTACGGCCGGCGTCGTCAGCGGGTTCGTCGACCGCGACCCGGGCCTGGGTGCCGGTCACTGTCACACCGGCGGCATTGACCGCTCCCGGCAGCGCGCTGGTGAGGTCGGCGTCGCGTTCGGCCCCGGTGGGCCCCGACAGCAGATGCCGCAGCTGGTCCTCGATGCCGCGTGAGCGCTCGACGCGCCGGAGCACCGGGACGATCCGGTTGTCGCGGACCAGGCAGAGTGTCTCGGTGGCCGGGCCGACCGGCGCGGTCTCGGCGGGAGCGGAGGTCGGAAACGGCCCGCGTGGCGGTGGCACCGCGCGAGGCGCCTCGTCGGTGGGGATGCCACAGCCGGCCAGTAACGCGACAAGCCCTACGGCGAGCAGGTGACGGCGCCTCACGTCAGGCTCTCCGGCAGCGTGACGCGAAAGCGGGCACCCCCGCCGGGACGGTCGGTGACAGCGACGTGTCCGCCGTGCGCGGCGGCGTGCTGGACGACCAGCGCCAGACCGAGGCCGGTACCGTCGCCGGCACCCCGGGTGTGGGCAGCTCGCCCGCGGACGAAGCGATCGAAGATCGCTTCTCGGTCCTCGACGGGGACGCCCGGGCCGTCATCCTCGACCTCGATGACGCCCGCGCTGCCGTCGCGATCGAGCAGGACGGACGTCGGGCCACCCCCGTAGGTCACGGCGTTGTCCAACAGGTTCGCCAGCACCTGCGTGACGCGTCGCCGCTCGACCCGCCACGTCGCGGGCACCTCGGGTGCGAGGCGAACGACCGACGCGGGCAGGTCGAGAGTGTGGCAGGCGTCCCGGGCCAGCGCCACCACGTCCACGGGGGCGCGGTGGGCTGGCCGGTCGCTACGGGCCAGGTCGATCAGGTCGTTGACGAGCCGCTGGAAACGGTCTATCTCGTCGGCGACCAGCCCCGCCGCGATCGCCGTCCGCTCGTCCTGCTGTTCCCGACGGCGAGCCAGGACGCTGGCCGCGGCGGCGAGGGTCTGCAGCGGCGAGCGCAGTTCGTGACTGACGTCGGCGGCGAAACGGCGGTCGCGCTCGATGCGGTGGGCGAGCCGGTCGACCATCTGGTTGAACGAGGAGGACAACCGGGTCAGGTCGGGGTCGGTGGCCGGGTCCAGCCGGGCCGTGAAGTCACCAGCGGCGATTTTCTCCGCCGCGTCGGCGACCGCCGTCAGCGGGCGCAGTCCGTGCCGGGTGGCGTACCAGCCCAGCGCGGCGCCAGAACCGGCGATCATGATGGCCACCGTGGTCAGGGCGAGCGCCAGGACCTGGACCGTCTGCTCCAACTCGCGCAGCGAGTTGACCTCGAAGTACGTTGCTGTGGCGGACAGGGGGACGCCGACCACCAGGACGGGCTGGCCGTCCACCCGCACCCGCTGCACCGCCGGTTGCCCGGACGCCACGGTACGTCGCAGGTCGACGGGAATGGCGGTGGTGGGGCCAGGGTCGGCGGTGCGGGCGTACCACTCGCCGTTGAGGTGCAGCACCGGACGGCGACCGCCCCCGGTGTCCAGCGACCGCAGCACCGCCACGACGTCGGGAGTGTCGGTGTCGATCCCGGCACGAACCACTGTCGCATCGAAGTACGCGGCGCGCAGGGCCGTGCGTTCCCGCTCACCGATCAGGGAACGACGAGTCAGCTCGTAGGAGACCAGGGCCATTGAGGCGGCGAGCAGGAGCGCCCCGACGGCGAACGCGGCGGTGACCCTGGTCCGCAGTCCGAGGCGCCTCATCGCTGCAACTTGTAGCCCAGACCCCGCAGGGTGACCAGATGCCGCGGGTTCGTCGGGTCCGGCTCGATCTTCTGCCGCAACCGGCCGACGTGCACGTCGACCAGTCGCTCATCACCGATGTCGTACCCCCAGACCCGCTGCAGCAACTGCTGGCGCGACAACACCCGGCCGGCGTGTTCGGCCAACTCGCACAACAGCCGGAACTCGGTGCGGGTCACGGCGACGGGCTGGCCGCCACGGCTTACCTCGCCCGCATCGGGACTGATCTCCAGCTCGCCGAAGGCCAGCACGGGCACCCGGTCCGATGCCGATTCCCCGAAGCCGGTGCGAGCGCGGCGGCGCAGGGCGCGCAGTCGCGCCGTCAGTTCCTTGATCGCCACCGGCTTGACGAGGTAGTCGTCGGCGCCGGCTTCGAGGGCGGCGACGATGTCGTGGGTATCGTCGCGGGCGCTGATCACCACGATGGGTACGTCGTCGTCGCGGCGGAGCTGCCCGATGCACTCGAAACCGTCGAGTCCGGGCAGCATCAGGTCGACCAGCACGTAGTCGGCGGGGTCGCGGCGCTGCGCGCGCAGACCCTCCTCGGCGGTGGCCGCGCCCACCGCGTCGTAGCCCTCGTCCTCGAGTGCGAGCAGCAGCGCCAAGCGGATCCGGTCGTCGTCCTCGATCACCAGTACGGCCGTCATGACCGGCATCATCCCCAGGGCACCGGCACCGCGGCCAATCGCGGCCGGTGGCCTGCTGATTTGTCACGCAACTGTCATAGATCCGCGCGGGAACCGCCAAGCCCGCCCGGCACGGTACAGGCGACCAGGACCACGACGAGAGGGGTACGACCGTGACCGGCCCACTGCAACCGAGGTCGTACGCGCTGCCGTTGGTGGAGGTGTCCATCAAGCAGCTCGACCTGGCCTGCCTGGCGGAGACCGGAGCCGCGTTGGACGAGCTGCTCGCGCTGCGCCCCCGGCGGGTCGTGGTCGATCTGGCCGGGTGCCGCTACATCGATGCCGCCGCCATCGGCCTGCTGCTCGACGTGCACCGACGGCTGACCCGCATGGACGGGGTCCTCGTCGTACGCAACCCGAACCACCGGATCCAACGCATTCTGCACCTTGCCCGTCTGGACCAGGTCCTGCCGATCGTCACCGGAACGTCGCCGGCACCGCGCGGCGGCCCGACGCCGCAGGACGAGTCGGGGCCCGCGGAGCCGACGCTTGTCGCTGTCGGCAGAGCCCGCGTCGACCACTCGGGCTCGTCGCGGTCCTGAGATTTCGTTCCCACCACCGCCGGCCAGACATCCCGGGCACAGGAAGGACCAGCAGCATGACAGTCGTCCCGGACGACCACCTGATGACACTGATCTGCGACACCTGCGGTGACAGCATCACGGCCGCCGCGTGCGTGCTCCCCGACGCGGAGGTGGTGTGGACGCTCGTGTCGGAGCACGGCTGGAGCGGTTCCCCGTTCGCCACCGGCCCGCACCGCTGCCCTCACTGCAGCCTGCTTCCGCCCGCCCGTCCCGGGCACTCGTGGGGCGAGGGCCACGGTTCCGGCGAGGTTCTCGGCATCGACCACCTCGACGACGCGACAGTCGTCACGACCACCGGTGACATCGACCTCGATACGGGCGAAGCGCTGCGCGCCGCACTACGCGACGCGGTCGACGCGGACGGTCCCGTGGTCGTCGACCTCAGCCGGGTACACGTCATCGACTCCACCGGCCTCGGTCTGCTGGTGCGGGCACACCTCGACGCCCGCGAGCGGGGTGTCACCCTCTGCCTCGCCGCGCCGTCGCGGTTCATCCGCACCGTCCTGCACACGATGCGCCTTGACGGGGTCTTCCCGATCTTCGACAGCCGCGACGACGCTCTCGCCCGAATGCCCCGGCCCGCGCTGTCCACGCCGACGGCCAGCGGAACCCAGGGCTGACGGGTCGTACGCGGACACGCTGAGCGCCAAACTCGGCCGAGCGCCGGCGCTGCCGCTGACGTGGGCGGGAGCGGGCGACCCGGAGCGTCGTAAGAGATCCGAAAGGGTTCGCGACCAGTTCGACGGCTGCGGCGGTCGTACGCTGCCGGTGTGGGAAAAAGGATCTTCCGGTCGCGCGTGGCCTGGACCGCTCTCGCCTCCGCTGTCCTCGTGACGGCTCTGGCCCTCTACTGGTTCCAACCGTGGAAGGTGTTCACCGACACGTACGTCGACGAGGCGGTTCCCCCCGCGCTGACGACATCGACCACGCCGACGCCCATCCCCGCGTCCGCGGCTCCCGTGGCACCGACGGCGACACCTGCGGGCAACGAGATCCTGACCGTCGGCGAGTTCGTCACCCACGAGCACCGCACGACCGGCAGCGCCGAGATCCACCGGCTCGCCGACGGGCGCCACCAGCTCGTCCTGCGGGACCTGAACACGTCGAGCGGGCCGGACCTGCGCGTGTGGCTGACCGACCAACCGGTCACCCTCGGCAGGGCCGGGTGGCGGGTGTTCGATGACGGCGAATGGGTCGAACTGGCCAGGCTCAAGGGCAATCAGGGCAACCAGGTGTACGAGATTCCGGCATCGGTCGACCCACGCGACTTCCGGAGCGTCTCCATCTGGTGCAAACGGTTCGCCGTCTCCTTCGGCGCGGCCGACCTCAGGGCCGTCTGACGCGCGGATCGCGAGGGCTCATCCGTTGCGACGCCCACGGGGGTGGCGTCGGTGCGGCGCACCCCCGGCACCGGTCAGCTCGGTACCGGGGGTGCGGGCCACCGTGGGTCGGTAGTCCGGCGCAACGATTGTCAGACGGCCGTGCGCGACCACTGCTGGTTGGCGCCGGTGTTGCACGAATACTGCTTGAGGACCACCCCGTCGGCGGTCGACGCGGCCGGTACGTCCACACACTTGCCGCTGTGACGGGCACGGAGTTGGAAGTAGCTGCCGTTGGCGACCATCTGGAACTGCTGGTTGGTGCCGGTGCCACAGGTGTACTGGACGAGTTCGGCGCCGTCGGCGGTCGACGCGCTCACCACATCGAGGCACTTTCCGCTGTGTCGGCTGATGATGCGCCAGTAGCCACTGCCGGCGTCCTGGAACTGCCACTGCTGCCACGCGTTGCCGCCGTACGTGTACTGGCCGACCCGCGCGCCGTTGTCGGTGTTCGGCTGCTGGACGTCCATGGCTTTGCCGCTGTGCCGCACGGTGAGCCGGTAGAACGTTCCCGTCGTGGGCGGAGGCGTCGTCGGGTCGCCGCCGCCGATGGTGTCGCCCCACGCGTACCGGATCCGGTCGGCGCCGGAGGTGTTGCGGATGGTCAGGGTGAGGTTGGTGCCGCTGCCACCGAGGGCGAACATCGAGTACCAGTCGTATCCGATGGTGCCCGGCTTGCCGCCGAGGGCGGGCCAGTACGTGCCGCCCATCTGGTTGTCGCGCATGACCTGGGCCATCGCGCGGATGTAGCGCACGAAGTTGTCGGTGCTGCCCGCGTCGGCGTAGTTGCGGCCGTCGTTCATGGGAGCGCCGAACTCGGTGGCGACCGCGCGGGAGGCGCAATTGCCCAGGCGGGTCTGGATGTGGCTGCGGAAGGCGTCGTACGTCATCGCGCCGTAGAAGAACGCGTAGTAGTGAAAGGACAGCAGGGTCGAGTTGAAGCGGCTGTCGTTGCAGATGTCGCGCAGGTCCTGGCTGAAGCCGGTGCCACCGATGAGCACCCGGCCGGGCACCGCGGAGTAGTGGTAGCTCAGCCAGTTCGCGGCGACGGTGCGCCACTCGGCCGAGCTGTAGCCGTGCGGCTCGTTCATCGGTTCGAAGTAGACGTTGGGGTTCGAGCCGTACGTGTTGGTCACCGTGGACCACATCGCGTTCCACGCGGCGAGGTTCGTGATCCTGCCGCCGGAGGCCGCGCCGTCCTCCCAGTAGGCGAGGATGACTTTGAATCCGCGGGCGGTCGCGGCGTCGATGGCACCGCGGTACGCCTCCCACCACGCCGTCCCCACCGTGTGGGTGTTGATGGGCAGCCGCACGGTGTTGACCCCCATGGTGGAGGCCATGGTGTCGTAGAGGGCGTTGGCCTTGGCCCGCACCGTCGCGTTGCTGTCGGACGAGCTGAGGCCCTGCACGACGAGCGGACCGGTGCTGAAGTTGTCACCCAGCACGGCCCAGTTCATTCCGCGGAACTGGCTGGTGGCGGCGGTCGCCGGCGAGGACGTGACGACGACGACGCCAGCCAACGCGGTCATCGCGCTCACCAGCGCGACCAGGAGGCGGTGCAGGGACCGGGTGCTGACAGGCCCGTGTGACGGCCTTTTCCGTTTCATGGCAGGTCCAATCGGTGGTGGGGAGACATCGGTGTTCAGTTGGTGATGCGGAAGGTGGCGTCGGCACGGCTCTGCGCGTCGGAGAGCGGGTCGAGCCGGAGCAGGTAGTTGTAGTGCCGGATGTAGCGGTCCGGGTGGCTGTATGCCTGGAAGGACGTCCACGACGAGTCGGCGACACCGGCGACCTGCCGGAAGGTGCTGTCGGCGGCGAAGGTGGCGGTGCCGTCGTTGGCTTCCAGCCGGAAGTCGAACCCGTAGTGGCGCAGGTAGTAGCCCGGATAGTTGACCGACTGGATGGAGACGGTGCCGGAGCCGGCCAGGCCGGGCACCAGGCGCCACTGGCCGTCCGGGGCCGGGCTGACGTTCGGGTCGATGCGGACGTCGTAGTCGTAGTGCCGCACGAAGCGGTCCTGGAAGTTGTACGACTGGATCCGGTTGACCGCCGTGGTGGGCCAGCGGGCGAGCACGCGGTTCTGCTCGGCGGCGGTCAGGTTGAGGATCGATCCGTGCCGCTTCTTGGTGCCGCCCAGGTCGTACGAGCCGGACGCCGGCAGCCGGAAGCTGGCCGGGCTCGACGGATTGGTGGTCAGGACGGGCAGGTAGCCGCGCCCGCTGGCGTACTGGTCGAGGTAGAGGACCCACTCGTTGCGGGAGTTGAACCGCATCCACATCGGGCCTTCGACCTGGGAGCCCGTCAGGCCGATGCCCGAGAGGTTCCCGAGCGTGGTCCAGGTGCCGAGGATGGAGTTGCTGCCTTCGAGGGTGATCTGGCCGTCACGGGAGGCGCGGACGTAGCGGTAGGCGCCGACGCCGGCCGGCACCTCGACGATCTGGGTGTCGATGATCTCCTGGCTGCCGGGCCGGCTGAGGTAGACCTGCGGCGTGGTGATGCTGCGGAAGTCGGCCGTACGCGCGTAGTAGATGCGGTGCTTGGTCACCCCGTTGAGCGGGACGTTCGTCGCCCAGTAGAGGACGTAGTCGCCGGTGGCCGGGTTCCAGATCGCCTCCGGAGCCCAGGCGTTGCGTCCGTCCGGGATGGGGCCGGCGACGTTCAGCAGCCACGGCGCGGACCAGGTGACCAGATCGGTGGACTCCCACACGACGAGGTTGCGGCTGCCGTTGTTGACCGCGGTCGACCAGTCCTGGCCGCAGCCGATGCACAGGTCCGTGGCGATGATCCAGTAGCGGTCACCGGCGGGCGAGCGAACCAGGGCGGGGTCGCGGACGCCGCGGGTGCCGACGGTGGATCGCAGCACCAGCCCGCCGTTGTTGAGGTCCGTCCAGCGTAGGCCGTCGGTGCTGTGGGCGAGGTAGATCTGTTGACCGGTCGAGGACTCGCCGGTGAAGTGCGCCATCAGGTAACCGACGGCCGGGTCGAGCGCGAGGGCTTCCTTCGGCGTCGTCACCGACCAGGTGGTGAAGAGCAGGCACGCGGCGAGCGACACCGCGTAGAGCCGGGCGAGGACTCTCGACATGGGTCCTTCTCCTTCGCGGAGGGGCGGGCGATCGACCTACATGTGAGCGTTAACAGCTCCGAGGGGACGCGTCCCAGGGTGGCGCGGTGGGGAGCGGTTCGTGACGTGCCGTGCCGGTGTCGCCGACGAGGCAGACGCCATGTGTCCAGATCATTAAGTACGTGTTGCGGACAAGTGTTAGCGATCGCATCTGGGGTGTCAAGGCATCGAAGATGCTCGTTCGACCTGGCCGGACGGAGCACCCCGGAGGCTGAATCCACTCCGCGGGCGCGCGCTGCCACAATCACGAACGTCATACGTCACACCATTATGCTAGTCTATGTGTCGCGTGGCTCATCGCCAGCCGTCGCCCCGGCGACCAGAACCGGCTGTCGCGGCGTCGGCACCACCCTGGACGGTCTACGAAGGACCGCCTCGCGGCTTCCTCGCCGGCCGGTGACGGCCCACGCCAACACCACCAATGGATCTTCGTCCACCACAAGGAGGCGCAACCGTGCCACTTCGCAGACTCTCCAGCCCCTGGATAGGGGCCGCGCTGGCTGTTCTGGTTCTCGTCGCGGTCGGGGCGTACGTCGTCATGGCTGGCGGGCCGGCGACCGCCGCCACCACCGCCGGCTGCGGCAAGGCGCCCGGACTGAACAGCGGCACCCACACGATCCAGAGCAGCGGAAAGAACCGCAGCTTCATCCTTCGGCTGCCCGACAGCTACAACAACACCTACGCCCACCGACTGGCCTTCGGGTTCCACTGGCTCGGTGGCACCGCCGATCAGGTCGCGTCGGGCGGCACCGACGGGGCTCCGTGGGCCTACTACGGCATGCTCTCCCAGTCGAACAACACCACGATCTTCGTTGCCCCGCAGGGCCTCAACAACGGCTGGGGCAACTCCAACGGCGAGGACGTGACCTTCACCGACGACATGGTCCGCGTCATCGAGAACGCTCTCTGTGTCGACACGACGCAACTCTTCTCGGTGGGATTCAGCTACGGCGGCGCGATGAGCTACTCGTTGGCGTGCTCCCGGCCCACCGTGTTCCGCGCGGTCGCGGCGATCGCGGCGCCCGGGGCGATCAGCGGCTGCAGCGGCGGCACCCAGCCGGTGGCGTACCTGGGGATTCACGGCATCAACGACAACATCCCCAACGGACGGGCGCTGCGCGACAGGTTCGTCCGCAACAACGGCTGCGCCGCGCAGAACCCGCCGGAACCGAGGGCGGGCAGTCTGACCCACATCACCACCGCGTACTCGTGTCAGGCCGGCTATCCGGTGGTCTGGGCCGCGTTCGACGGCGGCCACCAGCAGGGTCCGGTGGACGGCTGTGCCGGCTGTGAGAGCGGCGCACGCAGCTGGGTCAAGCAGGAGGTGTGGCGGTTCTTCACCCAGTTCGGCTCGACGGTGCCGCCCACCAGCCCTCCGCCCAGCACTCCCCCGCCCAGCACTCCCCCGCCGTCCGGCCAGCAGGACGTGCTGATCGTGGGCAGCCAGTCCGGCCGCTGCATCGACATCCCCAACTCGAGCACCACCAACGGGACCCGCGCACAGCTGTGGGACTGTCACGGTCGCACCAACCAGCGCTGGACCCATACGGCGAGCCGCACCCTGACCGTCTACGGCAACAAGTGCCTCGACGCCAGCGGGGCGGGAAGCAGCAACGGCACCGCGGTCATCATCTGGGACTGCAACGGCCAGCCCAACCAGCAGTGGAACCTGAACGCCAACGGCACCATCACCGGAGTCCAGTCGGGGCTCTGCCTCGACGCCGTCAGCTCCGGCACCGCCAACGGGACGCAGCTGCACCTCTGGGCCTGCCACGGCGGCGCCAACCAGCAGTGGACAACGCGCACCTAGTACCGCTGAGGCTGTCGACGACGCGCCGCTCGGGTCAGGTCCCGGGCGGCGTGTCGCCGTCAGGCGGTGCGGATGGCCGAGCGGGGTGGCCATCGCTACAGGCCCACACTGCGCAGGGTCGGCACGGTCTGACCCACCCAGGCGAGCGCGGCGTCCTCGCGGGCGCCCTGGGTGCGCTGAGTGCCGGCCAGGAACCACAGGAAGTACGTGGTGTAGCCGGGCGCGCTGACCACTGTGTGGTATCCCTCGGGCATCATCTGCATCACGTGCTCGCGGATGGTGACGTTCTCCTCGTACCCCTCGTCGGTGTAGACCCGGCTGATGCCGAACCCGTCCGCCGGGTTGACGCGGTAGTAGTACATCTCCTCGTGCGCGGCCTCGGCGGGCAGGTCGTCGACCTTGTGCCGGTGCGGCGGGTACGTGCTCCAGTTACCCGAGGGCGTGTAGGTCTCGCCGACGATGAGCCGGCGGGCGGGCAGGTCCGGTTGCGAGACCTCGGTGAGGATCTGGTGGTAGGTACGGCCGAAGTTGGCAGCTCCCCAGCGCCCGCTGACGACCTGGTCCGGCGAGATGACATAGGGGTCGGTGGCCAGCTCGCTGGGTGCGCTGGGGAGGGCTATCTCCACGGCGGTGACCGCCTCGACGGTCACGGCGGAGCCGGCCGGGATGTAGACCGAGTGCGGCTTGCCGGAGAAGACGTCCGGGCGTCGACCGACCTGCGGGAAGCGGCGGCCGGCGACGGTGAAGCTGGCCGTGCCACCGAGGATGACGGCCAGGATCTCCCGGCCGCCGGACTCGCCGGTCCAGGACTCGCCGGCCGACAACCGCAGCAGGGTGAAGTCCAGCAGCCGGCAGGGATTGAAGGGCAGCGTGTTCCGGCCGTCGGCGGCGGGAATGGCGCAGTGGTAGCGGTAGTCCATGATCACCTTTCTTCAGGATGCGGACGGTGCGGGACGATCGCGGTGGTCACCAGGGGCTGGTCCAGCCGGGGACCGTGGCGCGGGTGAGGGCTTCCAGGTAGAAGTAGTCGCCCCACAGGGTTCCCTCGTCCACCCCGATGCCCTTGGGCTTGTCGTAGACGCCGTGCAGGATCAGCGCGTTCGAGACCGGATGACCGCCGGTGGAGTAGTGGCTGATGAGCGAGCGCAGGATCTCGGCCGCTGCCGTCCGGTACCGGTCGGCGCTGGCCGTGTCGGTGAGGCTGTCGGCGAGTTCGACCAGGCCGCAGGCGGCGATGGCCGCGGCCGAACTGTCCCGCTCCTGACCGCTGCCGTCGCCGAATTCCAGGTCCCAGTACGCGACGTGATCGTTCGGCAGGCGGGCGAGGAAGCGGTCCGCGCAGATCCTCGCGGCGGCGAGCAGCGCGGGGTCGCCCGTGTGCCGATGGTTGAGACTGAACCCGTAGATGCCCCATGCCTGCCCGCGGGCCCAGCAGGAGTGGTCGGCGTGGCCCTGCTCGGTTTCGCCCCGTAGCGGCGCCCCACTCTCGGGATCCCAGTAGAAGGTGTGGAACGTGGTGCCGTCCGGGCGCAGGAGGTGCTGGCGTAGCTGGGCAGCGTGCCGGCGGGCCGCCGCGGCGTAGCGGTCGTCGCCTGTGGTGTGGCTGGCCCAGAAGAGCAGCGGCGTGTTCATGAGGCTGTCGATGATGGTGCGGCCACGTTGCCGGGGGTCGCTCAGGTCACCCCAGGCCTGGATGATTCCGGCGGGTTCGAGGATGCGCGTCATCAGGTGGTCGGCGGCGGCGAGAGCCGCGCCTCGGGCCCGCGGATCGCCGGTACGGCGGGCCGGGGTGACGCAGGCGAGGGTGTAGAGGAACCCGAGGTCGTGGGTGTCCAGGTCGATGCCGCGGGTCATCCGGGTCGCGAAGCTGTCCACGTGGGACAGCGCGGCTCGCCGGTGGCTCTCCGCACCGGTCAGATCATGTGCCAGCCAGAGCATCCCGGGCCAGAAGCTGGTGGTCCAGCCGATGTTGGCGCCCTCGGGCTGGCCACCGCTCGCCGGCCTCAGCGGGTAGCGGTTGGCGGCGGTGGTGTCCGCGGGGTACCGGTCGCCGAAGGTGGCGATGTTCGCGTCGATGGTGTGTATCGCGGCGGCCACCGCGGCCGCCATGGCGTCTGCGTCGGAGCTGGGACGGACGTCGGTCGCCGTCATGGATGCTGTTCCCCCTCGTGGGTACGGGCCGGTGCCGGGCAGGTGTGCTGTCGGCGTCCCGGCTCGGTAGCCGGTACGTGGTGCTCAGGTGCTCTGCGGTGCGGTCGTCGGTGGGTCGAGGGCGGCGCGCATTGTGAAGCGGCTGTTGGCCCACACGACGTAGAGCAGTGGCGCGGCGGCGAGGCCGAGCGCGATCGCGGGGCGGGCCGCCAGGATCTGTGCGAGCAGCACGAGGACGAAAAGAGACACGGCGGTGAGGTACCACCGGCGCACCGCCAGATAGACGCAGGCGCGGGCCACCTCACGCAACCGCGCGGTGGGTCGCTCGGCGACGGTCACCAACCCCAGCAACGTGGTGGCGACGGTGAGGACGATCAGGGTCGCCAGCACCGGCAGTGCGAGTGCCCCGACCCGGTGGCCCCACGCGGCGCGGGCGTCGACGACGAGCACGACCAGGGCAGCCATGGCTGCCGCCGTCCAGAGCATCGCCGGCCGGGCGGTGGCTCGCCAGGCGCGGCCGTAGGTGCGCAGCACGCCGCCGGTGTCGCCGGCCGAATAGGCGGACATGACCGCGAAGACCGCACAGAGCCCGGGCGCGCAGAGCGGGGCGGTCAGCGCGTACAGCGGCCAGGAGCGCGCCGCCTCGGTGGTGAACGCGAGCGTCACCAGTGGCAGGCAACCGAGCACCAGCAGCAGGTTGCTGACGAGCGCGACGTAGAACCCGTCGAAGACGGCGGCGATGGTGTGGTGGCGCGAACGCATGGGCCTCAACCCTTCAGTCCGGTCGTGGCGATGCCCTCGATGAAGTAGCGCTGGCCGAGCAGGAAGATGACCGCGACGGGCAGCACGGACAGCACCGAGCCCGTCATGATCAGCGCGTACTCGGCGTTGTACTGCGAGATGAAGGTGTTGAGACCCAACTGGATGGTGCGCAGCTCCGGACTGCGCAGGTAGACCAGCGGGCCCAGGTAGTCGTTCCAGGTGGTCACGAACGTCAGCAGGGCGAGGCTGGCCAGCGCCGGTCGGGACAGCGGCAGCATGATCCGTCGGTAGATGCCGAACTCGCTGAGCCCGTCCACCCGCGCCGACTCGCTCAGCTCCTCGGGGATCGTCTCGTAGAACTGCTTCATCAGGAACACGCCGAACGCGCCGAACGCCTGCAGCGCGACGATCGACCACAGCGTGTTCGACAACTGCAACTTCGACATGAGGATGAACTGCGGAATCATGTACGACTGCCACGGCACCGCGATCGTCCCGACGTACGCCAGGAAGAGCGCGTTGCGGCCGGGGAAGCGGACCCGGGCGAAGCCGTAGGCGGCGAAACTGCCGGTCACCACCTGGAGGAAGCTGACGAGCACCGACAGCAGCAACGTGTTTCCCAGCCAGGTCGTCATGTCCGAGCGCTGCCAGATGTCGAGGTAGTTCCGCCACACCACCGGATCGGGGAGCCAGGTGATCGGGATGGTGAAGACGTCGCTGTTGGTCTTCAACGACGCCACCACCATCCAGTAGAACGGCAGCAGCAGCCCGGCCGCCGCGAGCACGAGGGCGGCGTACCCGACGAGCCGCCAGCCCCGGGACCGGGCCTGCCGACCGGGTGCGCTGCGGTTGCCGGGCGCGGCGACGGCCGGGGTGGGCAGGGAGAGGTCGGTCGCGGTCATCAGCTGTTCCTCCGCTTGTTGACCATGAACTGGATGACCGTGATGCCGAAGCAGATGGCGAACAGGACGATGGAGACCGCCGATGCGTAGCCGAACTGGTTCTCCTCGAAGCCCTTCTGGTAGATGTACTGCGAGAGCACCAGCGTCGACTGGCCCGGTCCGCCGCCGGTCATCACGAGGATGAGGTCGAAGACCTTGAAACTCTCGATGGTGAGCAGCACCGTGACGAAGAACGTGGTGTGTCGCAGGCCGGGGACTGTCACGTGCACGAACCGCTGCCACGCTGAGGCGCCGTCGGTCTCGGCCGCTTCGTAGAGCTGGGCCGGGATGGTCTGCAGGCCGGCCAGGAACAGCAGCATGTAGTAACCCATGTATCGCCAGGTGCCGACGATGATGACCGACGGCATCGACCAGGTCGACGACGTGGTCCAGCCCGGGGCATCGTCCACCCCGACGGCACCGAGGAGAGCGTTGATCGGGCCGTACTCCGGGCTGAACAGCTGGTTCCAGACGATCGCGATCGCCACGATCGAGGTGATGTACGGAAAGAAGGCGACCGTGCGGAAGAACCGCACGCCACGCAGTTTGCGGTTGAGCAGCAGCGCCAGCCCGAGTGCCGCCGCGAGGGTCAGCGGGATGTGGAAGACCGTGTAGTAGACGGTGTTGCGCAGAGCGGTCCAGAAGCTCGAGTCGTCCCACATGCGCCGGAAATTGGCGGTGCCGGTCCACTCGGCCACCCCGAAGACGTTCCAGTTGGTGAAGGCCACGTAGAACAGCACGACGACGGGTAGCAGGGTGAACACGGCGAAGCCGACGAAGTTGGGCAGGATGAACGACCAACCGGCGACCGTGTTGCGCGACACCAGCCGCCGGCGCCTGGGCCGCGTGCGCGGCAATGTTGTCATGGGCAGTCTCCGGGAGCGTTCGGCTCGGCGGCGGGTCCGGCGCGCGGCGAAGGCGCGCGCCGGACCCGCCATCAGCTCACTGGTTGAGGACCTCGTTCTTGGCACGGGTCTGCGCCTTGCTCAGCTCCGCGTCGACGCCCTTGCCGTCGGAGAGAATCGCCGAGTGCGTCTCGTTGAGGAGGTTCTGCAGGCCGGCGGTGTGCTTCGACACCGGGTTCTCCGGCTTGACGGTGTGCTTCGCGTAGGCGAACTTCGACAGGTCGTCCTGCGGTACGCCGTCCAGCCCGAACAGCGTCGCGGTGACCGCGTCGGTGACCTGGGCCGGGGTGATGCCGATCCCGGCCAGCGCCTTTGCGGCGTCCGGGCCGCCCGCGTACCGGAGGAAGGCCTTGGCCGCGGCGACCTTCGACTTGCTGATCTTCGGGTTGATCCCCAGGCCGGTCGGGTCGCCGAAGGTGACAGGAGTGGCGGAGGTGCCGGTGGTGGACTTGTCGAACTGCGGCGCCGGGGCGATCCCCCACCCGAACGTGTCGGCGTCTCCGCTCTTGCGCTGGTTGAGCAGCGTGGCCACGTACCAGGTGCCCATCAGCAGCATCGCCGACTGCTGCTTGCCGAACTGCGCCTGGTAGGTGAGTTTGTTGGTCTTCGCGGTGCCGAATGTCGGCTGCGCGCCGGCCGCCTGCAGGTCCAGTGACCGCTCGTAGTACGGCTTCAGGTAGCCGAAGTCCCCGGAGAGCAGGTCCGCGTTGGGGGTCTGGGCGAGCGCGAATCCCTGCACTGTCGACTGGAAGGTGTGCTGGTACGCGCCTGTCGCGTTCGAGCCGGCCCCCTTCAGCCCGGTGTGCAGTCGCTTCGCCGCGTCGGTGTAGTCGTCCCAGGTCCAGCTGCCGTCCGGCGGGGCCACCTTCGCCTTCGCGAACAGGTCCTTGTTGTAGAACAGCACCCACGAGTCCTGCCGGTACGGCACCGCGTACGCCTTGCCGTCCACCTGGTACGGCGCGAGCGCCGGGCTCGAGCCGAGACCGGAGGTGACGTCGGAGACGTCGAGCAGCTGACCACCGCTCTGGTACGTGTAGAAGTTCTTGAGGGTCTTCATGACGTAGACGTCCGGGGCGGTGCCGGCGGCCAGGTCCGTGATCATCTGGGTGTCGTAGTCGTTGCCTGCGGCGTACTCCTTGAGCTCCACCGTCACGTTCGGGTGGGTTGCCTTGAAGCCGTCGGCGAGTGTCTTGAACTCCGGGGTGGACGACAGGGTCCAGCCGGCCAGGGTGATGGTCACCGGGGCATTGGGGTCGACCGGCTCGTCTCCGCCGCCGCAGCCGGCGAGAACAAGCGTCAGGGCCGTCGCAGCGCTGATGACGGCGGGTATCGCACGCTTCATCCCTTTCTCCTTAGGTCAGGGGCCCGGTCGGGCCCGCACTGCAACCAGGCCGCGTGGCCGGGCCTGGGGTGCTCCGTGTCCAGATGGGTCGACGTGCTGATCCCGTCGGGCCAGTCCACCGCCAGGTGGAGGCCGGTGATCACGGCCTGGCAGGCCTGCCCGACGCGGGACGCCGGCACCGCGGACAACTCGAGGAGTACCGCGACCCAGGCGCCCGGCCGGACGGGGTGCTCCAGCCAGGGCACGACCAGCCCGCCGGCCAGGGGCCCGCCGTGCGCAAGGGTGGTGGCGCCGGCGGTTCCGCCGCCGTGCACGCTCTCGAGCCGACTGGTCAGGCCGGCGCCGGTCACGGCCGCCGCGTCGCCGCGAAGGGTTGCCGTCGCGTCCCCGGCAATGGCCCAGCCGCCGATCCGTAGCCGCAGCGCATCCGCCTCGACGCCGTCGGCGAGGTCGTCGACGCGGGTCAGACGCAGTTCCCAGGGCCCACGGACCACCGAGTACACGGTGAGGTGCCCGGCCGGTCGGGACCGGCCCGCCCGGCCGCCGCCATGATCGCGTTGGCCCGGGTCCGGGTCGACCCAGTGGGCGAGGCCACGTGACCCGGCCACGCCCACGCCGTCCGTGTCGACGTGCACGGTCAGCAGGCGCATTCCGGCGCGGTGGGTGGCCCGGCCCGCGCCGTCGACGAGAGTGACGGACTGGTCGAGTGGGCTGGCCCAGCCGCTGTCGTCGAGGACGGGGCTGGTGGCGGTGGAGTAGCCCAGTCGCGCGTAGAGCGGGGAGTCTCCGACAGTGGCGCCCTCTACGGCGTGGTCGGTGCCGTGGTTGACGACACGGACGATGCCGTCGGCACGGGTGCCGGAGACCAACCAGCCTGGCGCGCGCACCGCCCGCACCGTGTCCCGCTCCTCGACGGGCAGCGGCTCCTCGGGAGCCGTCCACACCGGATGTTCGGCGGGTAGCGCGATGCCGAGCAGGCCCTTGCTGGCCCAGTACGGCGAGCCCGGTCCCGAGTACGACTGCGCCAGTCGCGGCCACGACCGGTGCCAGCCGGTGGTGAGCAACCCTCGTTCGTCCGGGGCCCCGTTGGCGACGAAATGGCGCACGATGCGGGTGGCCGCGCCGCGCAACTGGCCGAGGCTGACCGAGGGCACGCCGGCGATCGCGCCGACCCAGAACGGCGCCGCTGCGGCGAAGCGGTAGATCAGGCTTCGCCCCTGGATCAGCGGCGACCCGTCGGCGCCCACGAGCGCGACCGCGTCGCTCAGGAAGCGGTCAAGGCTGGCCAGGTCCCGATCGCGACGCTGCTCGGCCAGGTCCGCGGCGCCGGCCATCCGGGCCCACAGCGTCGGATACAGGTGCAGGGCCCAGCCCACATAGTGGTCGTACGCGCGGTGTGGCCCGTCGGACATCCAGCCGTCCCGGCGGGCGAAGCCGTCGTGCGTGCTCAGGTCCGCGGCCATCTCGTCGAGCGAGTGCGGCCCACCCACCGAACGCAGGAACGTCTGTACGACCAGCCGGAACCAGACCCAGTTGATCTGTGGATACGTGTCGTCGCCGACCGCCGGGCGCAGGTAGTCGACCACCCGCTCATGCACCCTGGACGGCATCCGGTCCCAGATCCACGGGCGGGTCAGGTCCAGGACCAGCGCGATGGAGGCGGCTTCCACCTTCGCCTGGGGGTGCTCGTCCAGGCGCACCCAGCGGTCCGGGGAGCTCGGATCGGTGCCGGCGGCGATGCCGGCCGCGTACCTGTCGACGAGCTCGTCCATGCCCACTCCCCTGGCCCCCGCGATGCGGAAGCCAGCCAGGAGGAAGGTGCGGGCGAAACCCTCGAGGCCGTCAACGGCCCGCCCGTAACCGCCCTCCGGCCCGGGAAGGTTGACGAGGGCGTGGCCGGACGACGCGAACGGCCGGACCGCGGCGAGCATCCGGTCTGCCAGGCCCAGCCAGTCGTCCCGGCTCCAGGTCGCGGCCTCCGACCCCGGCGTTGACCGGCCGGCCGTCCCGGACGTCATCCCAGATCCTGTCGCATCGATCCGTCTCCGTGGAATGTGGCGAGCGAGGGCGTTGCCAGGAATGTGACGCCCCGGCATCCGTAGGGTTTCCGAAGTAAAACGCTCACATCAGATCAAGTCAATGCTGTTCTCAAACCAGACGAACACATACGATCAAAAAGACACACACCGTCACCGGGGTGGGCCCTGGCCGGAGCTACCAATATCCGCCACCAAAGTGGACAAATGTCGCCTGGATCCTTCGGTCGGGGATCGCTTCGACGCCCGCACACCGATCCGTCAGCGCCCTGGACGCCATAACCGCTCTGATACGATCACAATCGATCACAGCCGTTCGGGTCGACGGCGGGTCACGACCGTCGCGTTCCTCGGAGGTCCCCCATGACCAAGGACAGTCCTGTCGTCGCCACGGCGGAGGCTTCCCGCGCGCCGCTTCAGGTCGCCCGCCGCAAGCAACTGTTGGCAGCGCTGCAACGCGACGGCTCGATGCGCATCTCCGACCTGTCGCACGTGCTGGGCGCCGCGCCGGTCACCATCCGGCGCGACATCGCGGAACTCGCCGCCGAAGGGTTGGTTCGCCGGGTCCACGGTGGGGTCGCCCTGATCCTGCCGGACGACGTCCCGGCAGCCGACGAGCCGCCCGCCGCAGCCCGCAACCCGCTCGTCGGGCGCGCGCTCGGCATGCTGGTGCCCTCATTGGACTACTACTGGCCGGACGTTGCGCGCGGCGTCGAGGGTGCCGCCCGCGAGCTGGACATGCGTGTGGTGCTGCGCGGCTCCTCGTACGACACCGAGGACGACCAGCCGCAACTGGCCCGCCTGGTGGAGCGGATGGACGTGGACGCGCTGATCATCGCGCCGAGCATGGACTCGCCGACCGCCGAGCGCACCATCGAGTGGCTCGACCAGGTCGGCGTCCCGGTCGTCCTGCTGGAACGCACCGCCACGGTGGGCAGTCATCACGCCGTCCTGGAGTCGGTGGTCACCGACCATGCGCTCGGCGCGGCCATGGCCGTACGCCACCTCACCTCGCTCGGTCACCGCAAGGTCGGCCTGGTGCTCGACGCCAACAGCCCCACCAGCCAGCACGTGCGGCGCGGCTGGCTCGACGCCACTACCGAGTGCGGCCTCGATTCGGACGCGACGGTGGTGGCCGTGGTGCCCGACACGCGGTCACCGGAACGGGACACGGTGCTCGACGACGTGCTCGACCGGTGCCAGGCGACCGGGACGACGGCACTGCTGGTGCACGCCGACGCCGAGGCGATCGCGCTGGTGCAGCGCTGCGAGGAGCGGCACCTGTCCGTTCCCGGCGACCTCTCCGTCGTGGCGTACGACGACGAGATCGCCGGGCTCTTCAGCCCGCCGCTGACCGCGGTCCGACCGCCGCGACGCTCGATCGGCCGGGCTGCCGTACGCCTCGTCGCCGACCGGCTCGCCGACCCCGACCGCCCCACCCACCGGATCGTCATCAGCCCGTCGCTGCGGGTCCGGGGGTCGACCGCGCCGCCACCCGCGTAGGGGCTCCTCCCGTTCCCGCCTCGGGAACGTTCAGCCGGTCGAAGACGCGCCGCTCGGGTCAGGTCCCGAGCGGCGCGTCGTGTTGGGGCCCAACAGGGGCTGCGCGCCGCTCGATTGACCCGTAACAGGCCCGAAACTACCGGTTGAAAATCCTGGAACATTCTGCGAGCCTGAGAGCCATCGATCGCTGTGAACGTTAACATGATCCACTCAGCTCTGGAGGCCCGAGCGTGACCGTCGAGCCCACCCCCAGCGGATCAGCATGATTTCCCGGAACCGTCCCCCCGGGCGTACCGAATCCGGACGCTCACTGTTTCCGGAACAGCCGCGATAGTTGCCGCTCTGATTGTGTCGCTGCTGCCCAGTCACAGCTCCCGCGGCGACTACGGCCTGCTGCCGTAACGGCCGGCTCGGCTGACGCTGCAACGCCGACGATCGGACAGCGTCGGGGCACTCATCCACCCACCAGGAGGTACCGACAGTGCGAGGACCCGCAGACCACCCCCCGCCCCCGGGTGACACCCATGCCGACCGACCGTCCCCGCGTTCGCGCGGACGGCTCCTCAAGCTCGCCGCGGCCGGGATCGCCGCCGCGGTCGGGTTGCTCACCATCGCCGTGGCGACGGGGTCGGCATCGGCCGCCGACAACCCGTACCAGCGCGGCCCGGACCCCACCGCGGCCAGCGTCACCGCCGTGAACGGCCCCTTCGCGAACACGTCGGTAAGCGTCCCGACCGGGTACGGCTTCAACGGTGGCCGGATCTACTACCCGACCGACACCAGCCAGGGCACCTTCGGGGCCATCGCGATCTCCCCGGGTTACACCGCGTTGTTCTCCGCCGAACTGGCCTGGATGGGCCCGTGGCTGGCCTCCCACGGCTTCGTCGTGATCGGCATCGAGACCAACAGCCGCAACGACTTCGACACGGCCCGGGGCACCCAGTTGCTGGCCGCGCTGGACTACCTGACGCAGCAGAGCCCGGTACGCGACCGGGTCGACCCCAACCGGTTGGCCGTCGCCGGCCACTCCATGGGCGGCGGCGGGGCGCTGAGCGCAGCCACCAGGCGTCCGTCGCTGAAGGCGGTCGTCGGCATCGCGCCGTACTCGCCGTCGTCGAACCTGGCCAACGACCGGGTGCCCACCATGATCTTCGCCGGCCAGGCGGACACGGTGGTCACCCCGTCCTACGCCACCGGCCTGTACAACAGCCTCCCGACCACGACCGAGAGCACGTACCTGGAGGTCGCCGGCGCGGACCACGGGTTCATGGTCGGACGGTCGAACCCCGTGCTGGTCCGCACCATGCTGCCGTTCGTCAAGATGTTCCTCGACAACGACGCCCGGTACAGCCAGTTCCTCTGCCCGCTGCTGGACAACAGCGGCGTGGTCACCTACCGCAGCACCTGCCCGCTGCTGCCGTCGACGCCGACCAGCCCGACGCCGACCACCACCCCGACGAGCACCCCGACACCGACGCCCACCGTCACACCCACCACGCCGCCCGGCTCGGCCAGCCAGATCGTCGGCACGCAGTCCGGTCGGTGCGTCGACGTGCCCAACGCCTCGCGCACCAATGGCACGCGGGTGCACCTCTGGGACTGCAACAGGCAGGCCAACCAGGCATGGACCTACACCGCCAACAAACAACTACAGGTGTACGGCACCATGTGCCTGGACGCGGCGGGCACCGGTAACGGCGCGGCCGTGCAGATCTACAGCTGCCACGGCCAGACCAACCAGCAGTGGAACGTCAACTCCAACGGCACCATCAGCAGCGTCCAGTCCGGACGATGCCTGGACGTCTGGAGCACCGCCAACGGCGCCCAGGTCCAGCTCTACGACTGCCACGGCCAGACCAACCAGCAGTTCCGGCTCACCGCCCTGAACTAATGATCACGGTTGGACCGAACCGGGCGGGCTCGGCGTCACGCCGAGCCCGCTCGGGTGGGCGGCGGGTCACAGTCGCTCACGTGGCGCTCAGCGGCGCTGTGCTCGCACGCACCACGAGCTTGGGGACGACCAACGGCAGTGGCTGCGGCGCCGTGTCGTCGATGGCCTGGGTGACGGCAGTGATGGCCCGTTGACCTACCGCGCCGAAATCCTGCTGGATCGTGGTCAGCGGCGGAATCAGGTACGCCGCCTCGGGGACGTCGTCGAATCCGACGACGGAGATGTCCTCGGGCACTCGCCGTCCCCGTTCGTGCAGCGCGCGCAGCACCCCGATGGCCATCTGGTCGTTGGCGGCGAAGACCGCGGTGGTCCCGGGCATCTCGCAGATCCGCAGTCCGGCGACATAGCCGCTGTGGGCCATCCAGTCACCCTGGACCGGCTCGGGCGGGCGTAGGCCCGCCGCACTCATCGCCGCACGCCAGCCGTCGCGGCGGGCGCGAGCCTCCGCCCAGTTGAGCGGACCTGACACGTGCACGATCTCCTGGTGCCCGAGGCCGAGCAGGTGGTCGGTCGCCATCCGGGCGCCGAGCACCTGGTCGACGCCGACGGTGACGCTGGCCCTGGACAGATCGCCCTCCACGACCACGAAGGGGACACCGGATCGGGTCATCCGCACCACCTCGAGAGCCTCGTCGTTGCCGGCGATCATCACGACGCCCTCCACGCCGACGCGCATGAGGTGTTCGGTGGCGTCGCTGAGCGCGCGTACCGTCACCTCCGAAAGGCTCACCGAGGTGGCGAAGTAGCCGGCGGCGCGGGCGGCATCCTCGACGCTGCGGTGAATGCTCGTCGGACCGAACAGCGTCCTGGCCGTACCGATGATGCCGATCATCCCGGAGCGTCCGCGAACCAGCGCGCGGGCGGCGGTGTTGGGGCGGTAGTCGAGCCGTCGGATGGCCTCGAGAACCCGTTCCCGCGTCTCGCGCCTGATGGCGGGTGCCCCGTTGATGACCCGGGACACCGTCTGGTGCGACACGCCCGCCAGCCGGGCGACGTCCGCCATCACCGGTGGCCGATGGGCGGCGGTCACCGCTTTCTCCGTGTGAACTCGCACTGGCGGGCCGTCCGTTCTTCCATGAGTCGTTTCCTCGTACGTTCCGGGGCCGTCAGTGTGAGTGACGGGGCACTGCGCTGCCACTGCCACCGACGAGGAAGTCGAGGTCCGCGCCGCTGTCGGCCTGCAGAACATGCTCGCTGTACAGCCGCGTCCACCCTCGATCGGCCACTGGCGGTGGCGGTTCCCAGGCGGCACGGCGTTCGGCGAGTTCGGCATCGTCGACCAGGAGGTCCAGGCGACGCGTGGTGACGTCGACGTGGACCAGGTCGCCGGTGCGTACCAGCGCCAGAGGCCCGCCCACGGAAGCCTCCGGCGCCACGTGCAGGACGCACGTGCCGTAGCCGGTGCCGCTCATGCGGGCGTCCGAGATCCGCACCATGTCCGTGATGCCGTCGGCGAGCAACCGGCGGGGCATGGGCACGTTGCCCACCTCCGGGAAGCCCGGGTAGCCACGTGGTCCGGCATTGCGCACGACGATCACCGTGTCGGGTGTGACGTCGAGGTCCGGGTCGTCGGCGGCGACGACGTACTCCTCGATCCGGTCGAAGACGAGCGCCGGGCCGGTGTGCGTGAGGAGGTGGGCGGAGGCCGCGGAGACCTTCAGCACCGCCCCGGACGGCGCGAGCGAGCCGCGCAGCACGACGGTGCCCGAACCGGCGGCCTGGAACGGCTCCTCCATGGTGGCGATGACGTCCCGGTTCCAGCACTGCGCGCCGTCGACGTTCTCCGCCACGCTCCTGCCACTGACGGTGATGTGGTCCGTGTGCAGCAGCGGCGCGAGCTCCTTCATCACCACCGGAAGGCCCCCCGCGTAGGCGAAGTCCTCCATCAGGTACGCCCCGGACGGCATGAGGTTGACCAGCAGCGGCACGTCTGCGGTGAGGGTGTCGAAGTCCTCCAACGACAGGGGCACGCCGAGGCGTCCGGCGATCGCGAGCAGGTGCACGACGGCGTTGGTGGAGCCACCGATCGCGGCGTTGACCCGGATCGCGTTCTCGAACGCCTCCCGGGTGAGCACCGAGGACAGCCGCTGGTCCTCGCCGACCATGGCGACGATCCGGCGGCCGGCGGCCTGGGCGAGCGCGTACCGCCGGGAGTCGACAGCCGGCACGGCAGCGGCCCCCGGCAGTTGCACGCCCAGCGCCTCGGTCACGCACGCCATCGTGGAGGCGGTACCCATGGTCATGCAGTGGCCCCGGCTGCGGGACATGCCGACCTCCGCCTCGGCGCAGTCCGCGGCGGTCATCCGGCCGGCCCGCATCTCCTCCGTGAAGCGCCAGACGACGGTGCCCGAGCCGATGTCCTGACCGCGGAACTTGCCGTTGAGCATCGGCCCGCCGGTCATCATCAGCGTCGGCAGGTCGACGCTCGCCGCCCCCATCAGCAGGCCGGGAGTGGTCTTGTCGCAGCCGGAGAGCAGGACCACCCCGTCGAGCGGGTTGGCGCGGACCGACTCCTCCAACTCCATCGCCAGCAGGTTGCGGTAGAGCATGGTGGTGGGTCGCATGAGCGGCTCACCCAGGCTCATCGCCGGGAACTCCAGCGGCAGACCGCCGCTCTCCCACACGCCCCGCTTCACCGATTCGGCCAGGTCGCGCAGATGGGCGTTGCAGGGCGTCAGCTCCGACCAGGTGGTGGCGATGCCGATCACCGGGCGACCGTCGAAGACGTCGTCCGCGAAACCCTGGTTGCGCATCCAGGACCGATGGATGAACCCGTTACGGCCTTCCGCGCCGAACCATTGCCCGCTACGCAGCGCTCGATCCGTCGTCGACATCAGCACACCTTTCTGTTCATCCGCCCGGGCTCCTGGTGGGAAGGGCGGCCTACCGGAGGCCTCCGACGGACAGTCCGCCGCGCCAGTGTCGTTGCAGGCTGAAGAACGCGATGACCAGTGGGATCACGGACACGAGCGAGCCCAGGATGATGAGGCTCCACAGCGAGGTGCCTCCCGAGTTGTTCGCCGACGCGATCCCCTGCCAGAGGCCGAGGCCGACGGTGACCGGGAAGAGCCGGTTGTCCGAGAGCATGGCCAGGGGCAGGAAGTAGTTGTTCCAGGACGCCACGGCCGACAGGAGCAGCACGGTGACCACCGCGGGGCGCATCAGCGGAAGAGCGATCTGGATGAACGTCCGCACCTCTCCCGCGCCGTCGACCCGCGCCGCGTCCAGGAGTTCGTCCGGCACCGCGTCACGCGCGTACACGTGCATCAGGTAGACGCCGAACGGGTTGAGCAGCGACGGGAGGATCACCGCCCAGACGGTGTTCGTCATGCCGAGCCGGGAGAACATGATGAAGGTCGGGATGACCAGGGCGGTGGCGGGCACCATCAGCGCGCCGAGCACGACGGCGAAGCTGAAGCGCCGCGCGGCGAACCGGTACTTGGCGAAGCCGTAGCCGGCCATTACCGACAGGACCGTGGCGCCGATTCCGCCGGCGATGGCGTACAGGGTGGAGTTGAGGATCCACCGCAGGTAGATGCCACCGTCGTAGGTGAAGAGCTGCTTGAGGTTGCCGAGGTAGTCGATCTGGTCGGTGAACCAGAGGGTGTTGCCGCCACCGAACAGGCCCGGCGCGTCCTTGGAGCTGTTGACGATGACCCACCAGAACGGCACGAGGAAATAGATCACCAGGAAGCCGAGGAGGATCTGCAGAGGGAGATAGCGCTGCGGGCGGCGAGAGCCTGCGCGGACGCTTGTGTGGTCGGTCATCTACAGGAAGCTCCTCCGCTTGCGGGTGAAGAACAGGAAGGCGTACACGCAGATGAACACGATGCCGCCGAGGGCGAACGAGATCGCGGACCCGTAGTTGAAGTTGGCGAGCGAGAACGCCTGTTGGTACGCGTACATGTTGGGCGTGAAGTCGGAGCCGATCGTGCCCGCGGCGAGGTAGCGCAGGATCTGCGGTTCGTTGAAGAACTGCAGGGTGCCGATGAGCGAGAAGACCAGGATCAGGATCAACGCGGGCGCGATCAGCGGGATCTTGATGCGGGTCGCGATCTGCCATCGTCCGGCGCCGTCCATCCGGGCGGCCTCGTAGAGCGTCGGGTCGACTCCCTGCAACGCCGCATACAGGATGATCATGTAGTAGCCGGCCCACTGCCAGGTGACGACGTTGAGCAGGCCATAGAAGATCAGGTTGCTGCCCAGGAAGTCGGGCGCGGTGGCGCCGAACAGCCCGAAGATGTCGGTGAGCGGGCCGAAGCCCTTGCTGTAGAGGAACCCCCACATCACCGCCCCGATGACGGTGGGGATCGCGTACGGCAGAAAGATCATGAGGCGGGAGAAGCGCGCGAACAGCGTGGTCACCGAGTCCAGGATGAGGGCCATCACGAGCGCGAGGACGATCTGCAGCGGGATGGAGACGAGCGAGAAGCGGATGACGAACCACGCCCCGGACAGGAAGCTCGGGTCGGTGAACGCCTTCACGTAGTTGTCGAAGAGGACGAAGCTGGTGCCGCCGATCAGCTTCTTCTGAAAGAGGCTGAGGTACAGCGCGTACGCCAGCGGCGCGATGAGGAACGCCAGGAAGACGACAGCGAATGGCCCGACGAAGAGCCACCCCATCAGGTGCTCGCGGAGGTGCACCTTGCCACGGATCTTGCGCGTCTCATTCTCGGGACGCCGTGCGCGCTTCTCGGTCAGGAGTGTCATCTTTGGTCTCCGGGACGTGGACGCTGGGGACCGTGGGTGGGCCGGCCGGCCGGTGCCGGCGCGGCCCACCCATCGGTGTCACTGAACGGTGAAGCCCTGTTCCTTGGCGTACTTCGCCACGTCCTCCTGGAGCTTGTCGGCAGCCTGCGACCCGGTGACGGAGCCCTTGATGATCTCGCTGACCTGCTTCGTCATGGCGTCGAGGTAGTACTGACCGAAGGGCGCGTAGGCGACACCCTTGTAGGCCTCGGCGGCGGGGAGGTAGACCTCCTTGTTCGCCTGCTGGCCGTCGAAGAACGCCACCTTCAGGTCGACGAACGCGGGATCCTTGAGCGCCGTGAGGTTCAGCGGGAAGATGATCTGGTTGGTCCAGCCGTCGGTGAGTGACTCCTTGTCGGCGTAGAGCCCGTAGGCGACCTTCGCCGCCAGCTCCGGCTTCTTCGCCTGCTTGGTCACCGAGAAGGCCGACCCACCCCAGTTCACCTGCACCGGGTTGGCCGGATCCCACTGCGGCAGCGGCGCCACCGCGAACTTGCCGGTGTCCTGACCCTTACCGACACCCGCGCCGGTGAGGTAGCCAGGCGCCCAGGCCGCCGAGATGTACGTCGCGTACTTGCCGTTGATCACGCCGGAGATGTACTCCGGGGTGAACTGGTCCTGCGTACCGACCAGGCCCTTGCGGGCGAGCCCGCCCCAGTAGTCGAGCACGTCCTTGGACGCCTGGTCGTTGAGCTTCACCCCGATCGACTTCGGCTGCGCCGGATCGAAGGTGAAGGGCGCGGCACCCTTCTGGATCTGCAGCGCCATCAGGACCGCCGGGACGTTCGCGCCGAGATCCCCGAACAGCGGACCACCGGCGTCCTTCACCTTCTGCGCGGCCTGCTCGTACTCGGCCCAGGTCTTCGGCGGACTGATCTTGTACTTGTCGAAGATGTCCTTCCGGTAGATCATGCCCATCGGGCCACCGTCGACCGGGACGCCGTAGACCGCGTCGCCGACCGACACGTCCTTCCAGGCGCCCTCGCCGTAGTTGGCCTTGACCGCGTCGTAGCCGTACTGCTTGATGTCGACGAGCGCGCCCTGGATCTGGAAGGTCGGGATCCGGTCCGCCTCGACCATGATCACGTCGGGAGCGCCGGTGCCCGCCGAGATCGCCGTCTGGAACTTGTCGTACTCGTCGCCGCCCTGCCCGACGTTGGTCCAACAGACCTGTACGTCGTCGTGCAGCTTGTTGAAGTTGTCGACGACGAGCTGCGTGTTGGGGTACCACCCCCACATCGTCACGACCGGCACGTTCTGCTTGGTGATGGTGTTCGTGCAGTTGCTCGCGCCGCTGCCGCCCTCGTCCGAGGAGCAGGCGACCAGGCCGCTCCCGACCGCGAGCATGGCCACCGTGGCGAGTATGCGTCTTCTCTTCATTGAGATGGTTCCCTTCGGTGGTGGCGGTGCACAGGCATCCGTGCGCTGGGCGGGCGCCACCGGGGCAGGAGAACCTGCTCCCGGTGGCGTCGCCGGGGAGGCTCCTAGCGCTTGAACAGACGCGGCGCCAGGTCGATGAGGTTCTTCTGCCACACGTCCCAGCCGTGCGGGCCGGGGGTGACGCCGTCGAACTCGTAGCGGATACCGAGGGTGTTCAACGTGGTCAGCGAGGCCATGAAGCTCGGGTACACGAAGTCGGTCTGGTCGCCCACGTACAGGCGCAGCATCTTCGTCCCGTTGTTGATCGCGGCCACGTCGACGCCGGTGCCGCTGCCGAACCCGGCCGAGAGGGCCGCCACGTAGGCGAACTCCCCCGGGTAGGCCCGCAGCACGCCCAACGCCTGCCCGCCGCCCATCGACAGGCCGGCGAGGGCCTGCTGGGACGGATCACTGGAGACGTGGTAGCGGGCCCGGGCCGTCGGCACGATGTTCTCCAACAGCTCCTTGTTGAAGTTCGCCGAGTTGCCGTTGCCCATCACCACGACCATGGGCGTGAGGTCGCCGTCGAGGAACTGATGGTCGAGGATCTGCTTGGCGCGTCCCATCTCGACCCAGTCCGTGTAGCTCTGGCCGCTGCCGTGCTGGAGATAGAGGACGGGATACGGCTGTGCCCGGCCCGGGTCGTACCCCGGTGGGGTCCACACCAGCGCGGTGCGGTCCTGCCCCGCCACCGTGCTGGTGTAGGTCATGCTCTCGACCTTCCCGCCCTGGCCGGCGGGCACGTCCGACAGCAGTCGGGCGCCTGGCCCCGGGAGGAGGAAGGTGCTCCACATCGGTTCGGAGGTCACAGTCGTCGGGTTCGAGACGTCCTTGAACGGGACCCGGTCGACCATCAGCCGGTAGTAGTAGAACCAGGGCTTCAGCGGCCCCACTGTCGCCCGCCACCGGTCGCCGTCCCGCGTCATCGGCACGCGCAGCCAACTGCCGCCCGGCGCGATGTTGGCCCACACCGTGACGTGCTGAGCGTCAGTGAAGTCCGTGGTCGTCTCGAAGGTGACGAACCCGCCCTCGCTGACGAAGGGCGTCGGGGTGGTGCCGGCCGGCGGCGGGTTGAACTCGCGCTTCAACGGCTGGTGACCGGCACTCGGGCCGTGATCCGCCACGTGCCGGAACAGCCGCGGCAGGAAGTCCACCAGGTTCTCCTGCCAGGTGGTCCAGTTCGCGCCGCCGTCCGGGTCGACCCCGTCGAACTCGAACCTGACCTCGGCTCGATCCAACGCCCTCATCAGCCGGTAGGTGGTGTTGTACGCGGGGTCGGTGACGTTTCCGGTGTAGAGGCGCAGCAACCTGACGTCGCGGTTGATCGCCTTGGCGTCCCTGCGGTCGATCGCCGGAGCCGACGTGCCCGAGAACGAACCGACGTAGCCGAACTGGCGCGGCGTGGCGAGCGCGGCCGCCAGCGCCCGCGTGCCCCCCTCGGACACGCCCGCGATGGCCTGGTGCGCGGGATCGCGAAGGACCCGGTAGTGGTCGGCGACCGCCTTGCGCAGATCCTTCAACTCCCGATCGTCCGCGCTGTCGGCGATCACCACCACCATCGGCTGCAGGACGCCGGCCGCCGACAGATTGTCGAGGATCTGCTTCGTGCGCCCGAGGTCGAGCCAGTCGGTGGCGGCCACACCGTCGCCCGACTCCAGGAACAGCGTGGGGTAGCCCTTCGGCGCCTTGGCCGCGTACCCCGGCGGAGTCCAGACCAGGGCCGAGCGCTGCTCGCCGCGCACCCGGTAGGTCAACGTCCCGACCGTGCCGCCGGTGCCGGCCGGGGCGTCGGCCAGCCAGCGTGCCGAATCGCCCGCGACCAGGAAGGTGCTCAGGAGCGGGTCGGACGCCACGCTCGTACCGTTCGTCGGGTCCTTGATGCTCTTGGTGTCGTCGGCGGTGAGCTGGTACTGGTACAGCCCGGGCTTCAGCGCGCCCAGCACACCGGACCACACGTCACCGCGCCGGGTCAGACCGAATTCCGCCCAGGCGGCGGACGGTCCGAAGTTTCCCTCGACGACGACCTGCGAGACAGTGCCCAGCTTCTCCTGGACGTACGCGGCCGGCACGGAGAACGAGGCGTAGCGGTCCGGGGAGACGGCCAGCCACGGCGTGTCAGCCGCCGCGGGTTGCGGCGCGAGGAGCACCGCCGCGCCGGCGATGACACCTGCGGTGAACGCCGCCGACAGCCGTCGGCGTACGCCCGGGTGGCGTAAGCGCCCATGATACTGTTCGGTAGTCACACTCCACTCCCTTCAAGGTGCCGGCAGCGGATGCGACCCGACTGACCGGCGCAACTCAACGGTGGATCTGGCCGTGTGTGCTTCGTGCACCTCCTTCAGGCTGTTCCCACGGGCACACCTGACCTGATCGCCCGGTCGGGAGCGATCAGGCTCGGGCACCCGTTGGCGGATGTCATTGTCGTGCCGCGCTCTTCGGTGCTGCGGTCGAGCTGCGGACCACGAGGCTGGTCGGTAGCACTAGCTGGTTCGGTTCGTCCCACTCGCCCGTCACCAGTGACTTGAGCATCCGCGCGGCCTCGTAGCCGAGCTGATACATCGACTGGTCCACTGTGGTCAGACCCGGCTCGGTCGACGCCGACTCCGGGATGTTGTCGAACCCGACGACGGACAGGTCCCCCGGGACGGAGAGCCCCAGCTCCCTGGCGACCTCCAGGACCTTGAGAGCCATCCCGTCGCTCGCCGCGAAGATCGCCGACGGCGGATCCGCTCGTCGCAGCAGCGCTCGCGCCAACGGAGTTGCGGACTCGGGGTTGAAATCCCCCCTGCCGATCAACGTCGGGTCGACCGGGACGCCGGCCTCGGCCAGCGCCGCCCGGTAGCCCTCCTCCCGCGACCACGCCGAGGCCAGACTGTCGCGACCCGCGATGAACCCGATGCGTCGGTGGCCCAGACCGAGCAGGTGCTCGACCGCGGTGGTCGCGCCCACGAGGTTGTCGGCGGTGACCGAGGGCGCCGTCGAGCCCCGTACCGGGTCGATGGCCACGACAGGTGTCCGGCTGCGCACCTCGCCCCAGGGCGTGACGACGATGCACCCGTCGGTGAGGGTGCCCGACAGACGGGTCAGGTGCCGCTGCTCCCAACCCTCCGAGTACGACCCGTAGAGGTCGCTGTTGGCGTAGATGATCAGGTCGAAGCCGGAGCGACTCAGGGCCTTCATGACCCCCTTGAGCACCTCCGCCGTGAACGACTGGAAGCTGTGCGCCACGAGGCCCAGAACGTTGGTGCGGCTGCGTCGGAGGCTCGACGCCACCAGGCTCGACTCGTAGCCGAGCTGCTCGATGGCGGTACGGACCCGAGCGATCGTGCGGGCGCTGACGCCGTAATGCCCGTTGACCACGCGCGAGACGGTGGCTGTGGAAACGCCTGCGACCCGGGCGACATCACTCATTGTTACCGGCGCATTGGCTTCAATCATGCGGCTCTCTCTGGACTGCAATCGTTATCGGTTACGTTTCCAGGATGTTGCCAACGTAACGGACACCGATTACGAACACAAGACCTCTTCGCCTCTCCGCGATGCGCGACCGGAAGGTCCTAACGGGATGCTCGCAGGGTGCACTTCCCACTGTGGTAACCGATGCAGAGAACGCGATCGGCTGCCATCACCAGCGGTCGAAGTGGGCCGCGATTTCCGCGCCCGCTCCACCCCGAACAACGAGACGGCACTCGCCGTCAGGAACCATTCTCGGACGTCGGTGAACGCTCGCCGGCATGCGGTCGACGGTCCCGGGCGGCAGCGCGCCGGGACGGGCCGTGCGGGCGCGACAGCAGCACCCGCGGGGGCGTGCTGCGGAGCCGCCCGGCGCGGACATTGACCACGGGCGCCGTGTTCCCTTGCGCAAACGTGATCGGTAACGTTTACATAGATCGAGAACGTAATCGACGATCATGGCGATGTCCAGAGCTCGCACCTACCCCCCCCGGGTCCCGCCGCCGCGATGCAGGTCTCGACGTCGGGGCCTCGCACGAAGGGAGCCCGCCCTGAACACCCACCTCGACCATCTGCCGCAGCGCTCGGCCGGCCGCACGACCCCACTCCCCCACCACGCCGCACCGCCGGTCCGGCACCCACGCGACAAGCAGGGAGGGCGGTCGTGAACAACGCGCGCCTGCTCCTGGACCCCCGTCGACGCGTCGCACCGGTGCCACGGCGGCTCTTCGGCTCGTTCGTCGAGCACCTGGGCCGCTGCGTCTACACCGGAATCTACGAGCCGGGCCACCCGAGCGCCGACGCGGACGGCTTCCGAGGCGACGTCCTCGCGCTCGTCCGCGAGCTGGGCATCACCACGGTCCGATACCCGGGCGGCAACTTCGTCTCCTCCTACCGCTGGGAGGACGGCATCGGCCCGGTCGACAAACGACCGGCACGGCTCGACCTCGCCTGGCACAGCCTGGAGACCAACGCGTTCGGGCTGGACGAGTTCATGCGCTGGGTCGGCAAGGCGGGCGTCGACCCGATCATGGCGGTCAACCTCGGCACCCGCGGCACCGCTGAAGCCGTCGACCTGCTGGAGTACGCCAACCACCGCGCGGGGAGCCACCTCGCCGACCAACGCCGCGACAACGGCGCCGTCGACCCGTACGGGATCAGGCTGTGGTGCCTGGGCAACGAGATGGACGGCCCGTGGCAGGTGGGCCAGCGCAGCGCCACCGAGTACGGGCGACTCGCGGCGCAGACCGCGAAGGCGATGCGCCGCTTCGACCCCGATCTCGAACTCGTCGCCTGCGGCTCCTCCTACCTCGGCATGCCGACCTTCGGCAGCTGGGAGCGTGACGTGCTGACCGAGGCGTACGACGACGTCGACCTGATCTCGCTGCACGCCTACTACCAGCCGGTCGACGACGACCTGCCCAGCTTCCTCGCCTCGGGCGAGGACATGGACAGGTACATCGACGCGGTCACCGCCATCGCCGACTCGGTAGGTGCGATCCGCCGGTCGACCAAGAAGATCATGATCGCGTTCGACGAGTGGAACGTCTGGTACCAGTCGGCCGCGCCGTCCACACCGCCCAGCGGCGAGGACTGGCCGGTCGCCCCGCCCCTGCTGGAGGACCACTACAGCGTGGCCGACGCCGTCGTCGTCGGTGGCCTGCTGATCAGCCTGCTGCGGCACAGCGACCGGGTGACCGCCGCCTGCCAGGCCCAGCTGGTCAACGTCATCGCACCGATCATGACCGAACCGGGCGGCTCGGCCTGGCGGCAGACCATCTTCCACCCCTTCGCCCGCACGGCCCGGCACGCCCAGGGCGCCGTCCTCGACGTGCTCCTGGACAGCAGCACGACGACCACCGACCGCTACGGCGCGGTCAACGCGGTCGACGGGGTCTCCACCTGGGACGACGGCACCGGTGAGATGACCGTGTTCCTCGTCAACCGGGTCGTCGACACCGCGGCCGAGGTGACAGTCGACGTGGCCGGCGCCCAGGTGGGCGCGATCATCGAGTGCGTCACCGTCGGCGGTGCGGACCTCGATGCCAAGAACAGCGCCGACGGTCCGGACCACGCCGAGCCGCGCGCCAACGAGTCGGCCCGGAGCAGCGACGCCAGCGTCCAGCTGACTCTCCCGCCCGCCTCCTGGACCATGCTGCGACTCCGCGCCACCGACGTGACCCCGTGAGCCACCCCGGCCGCGCACCCCTGGTGAAAGCCAGGGTTGCGCGGCCGGGACCTCCCCAGAACCAGGAATTGCATTGACGGTCAGGACGAGCCCGGAAATAGGATCCGAAAGCGCCGTCGAAAACAATTCGGGCACGCTTCGGCGACGCCTCGACGACTGGCGCGCGAATTCGGTGTCGGTTCGGTTTTCGCACGGAATTCGCGCGCCACCCACGGGTGGCCCACAAAAGCACCCGGGAAAGACCGGCAGACGCAGTTATTCGGCCGCTGGCGCCAACCTCCCGTCGACTCGCCGCGGAATGGCGGTGTACTCGTCGCGCAACTCCTCGGGAAGAACCCAGGCCGGGGCGTCCTGCCACGCCAACGGGCGCAGGAACCGTCGGATCGAGGTGGCGCCCACCGACGTGTGCACGGCGTTCGTCGACGGCCAGGGTCCACCGTGGTGCTGCGCCCACGACACCCGGACACCTGTGGGATAGCCGTCGAAGACGATGCGACCCGCGCGGGCGGCGAGCACGTCGACCAGCCGGCGTACGACATCGGCGTCGTCACCGGAGCCACGATGGACGGAGCCGGTCAGCGACGGGGGCACGGCGCCCAGCGCGGCGTCGAGTTCGGCGGCGTCGTGATACCGGACCACGACCATGAGCGGACCGAAGCACTCGTCGGCGATCTCGGCGGTCAGGCCGGGCAGATCGACCTCCAGGAGCCTCGGTGCGGCGGTGAAGCCCGCGCCGGCGTCGTCCTGGGCCCGTGCCGAGACCCGGGCACCGGCCCGCTCGAACTCCGTGGCCCGGCTCTCGTACGCGTCCCGGATGCGCTCGTTGAGCAGAACCGTGCCGCCCGAGTTGGCCACCTTCGACCGCAGGGCGTCGACCAACTGGTCACCGCCCCCGTCCGCCGGGATGAACGCCAGGCCGGGCTTGGTGCACAGTTGGCCGCCGGAGGCGGTGAAGGAGCCGAAGAGGCCCTCGGCGATCCGGTCACCCCGTTCGGCGGCCGCGGCGGGCAGGACGACGATCGGGTTGACGCTGCTCAGTTCGGCGTACAGGGGAATGGGGTCGGGTCGTTCGTCGATGGCCGCCTGGATGGCGCGGGCCGCGTTGACCGAGCCGGTCAGGGCGGCCGCGCGGATCGCGGGGTGACGCACCAGCGAGCGGCCCGCTGGCTCCCCGTACACGGTCGCGATGACACCGTCGGGCCCGCCCAGGTCGCGGACCGCCGAGGCGATCGCGGCGGCGGAGGCGTGCGACGTCAACGGGTGCGACGGGTGGGCCTTCAGGACCGCGGGACAGCCGGCGGCCAGCGCGGCGGCCGTGTCACCGCCGGCGACCGAGAAGGCGAACGGGAAGTTGCTGGCGCCGAAGACGGCGACCGGCCCGAGGGGTACGAGCATCCGCCGCACGTCCGGGCCGGGTCCGAGCGGTGTGTCGGCGGCGTGGTCGATGGCCGCCTCGACGTACGCCCCGTCGCGCAGCACCTCGCCGAACATCCGGAACTGGACGGCGGCCCGGGTGAGTTCCCCGTCGAGGCGCGCGTGGCTCAGCCCGGTCTCCGCCTCGGCGGCAGCGACCAGATCCACCCGGTGGGCCTCCAGCGACGCGGCGATCGCGTCCAGCAGCTCGGCCCGGCCGAGCCTGCCGAGGTCGGCCAACCACCGCGTCGCCAGGGACGCCTGACCGGCGATCACCTCCAGCCGAGACTCGTCGGTCTCGGTGAGATCCGTCGCGCGACGCCTACCGTCGCGCGGATCGACAGTGCTGACCACGTTCACAGCAGTCCTCTCCTTACCAGATTGCCCATGAGGTCGCGGACGCCGAAGTGCCAGGGTTCGCACTCCTCGGCGTGCCGTACCCGGTTGACCAGGGTCCCGAGTGCCGGGCAGCTGATCCGTACCACGTCGTCGACCTTGTGGGTGAAGCCCTCGCCGGGGCGGTCCCGGTCCTGGATGGGCGCGAACATGGTGCCGAGCATCAGGGCGGCCCCGTCGGGATAGTGGTGGTGCGGGCCGATCAACTGCCGCACCAGCTCCTCCGGGTCGCGCGACATCCGGGTCATCTCCGAGACCGCCTCCAGCAGGAAGCCGTCCTGACCGTGGACCTCCAGGCGCACCTCGAGTTCGCGTACCCGATCCATTCCGAACCGGTCGTCGAAGAGCCGGATCAGCGGACCGAGCGCGCAGGAGGCGTTGTTGTCCTTGGCCAGGGGAAGCAGGAGCGCCGAGCGGCCCTCGATGTCGCGCAGGTTCACGTCGTTGCCGAGGGTGGCGCCGACGATCCGGCCGCTGGACTGGACGACGAGCGTGATCTCGGGTTCCGGGTTGTTCCAGGTCGACGCGGCGAGCACGCCGACCGGGACGCCGGTGCCGACGGCGCTGAGGATCTGCCCCTTGGTGAAGATCTCGGCGTCCGGGCCGATCCCCACCTCCAGGTACTGGCTCCACATGCCCTCGGCGACCAGCAGGCTCTTGAGCCGGTCCGCCTCGGCCGAGCCCGCCTCCAGGTTGTGCAGGTCGACACCGATGTCGGCGAACATCCGTTGCCGGATGTCGGCCGCGAGCGCCAGGTCACCCCGCGCCCGTTCCTCGATGACGCGTTCGATCATCGAGATGGGGAAGGTCACGCCGGCTGCCTTGAGCGCCTGGAGGTCCACCGGGGCGAGCAGCCAGGGCCGAGCCCGGTCCCGGGTCGCGGCCCCCGTGTTGGCCAGGATCTCCCCGAAGTCGCCCACCCGCGCCCCGTCGAGCCCGGCCACGGTCGCGGCGGGATCGGGCAGCTCGCAGATGTCCCGTACGGTCGGGAACCGGTGGCTGAGGTCGATGACCTCGCCGTCGCGCACGGCCACGGGCGTGGGGCCGTCGACGGACGGATCCCAGATCCGGCCGATCAGAACAGCGTCCGCATCGTCCGGCAACGCCTCGGCGGCGGTCCCGGCCCAGTCCGCGCCGGCAGCCCGCTCTCGGGGCCGCGGGACCGTCATGAGCCGCCCTCCAGGTGCAAGAGGGACCGTTGCAGGGTCGCTGCGGCGCCGACCGGACCGCTCGGGTTGTGCGGCACGAAGCCCAGCTCCGCGATCCCGCAGGCATGCGTGCGCTGCTTACCCATCGCTGCTCCAGTGGTACGAGGTGGCATCGAGCGAGTTAAATTGCAACGATCGTAGCGACATGTGCAACGGTGTCAAGCGCAGGTTGCGTATCGCACTAACGATATTGCATATTACGCAATGGCTGCGGCGGTGTCGTACCGTCGCGCGAGGGGAGACAGAGCCTTGGCGCAATCGATTCGCCGCGCGATCGACCTCATCCGTCGATCGGCCGAGCACCCGCTGTCTCTCACCGAGGCTGCGGACGTGCTCGGCGTCCACAAGTCCACGGCCCTGCGGATCCTGCAGACACTGGAATCGGCGCGCTTCGTCCGCCGGACCGGAGCGGGCACCTACGTGCTCGGCAGTGGACTCATCGAACTGTCCGAGCTCGCTCTGGGCTCAATGGACCTGCGCCAGCCCGCCGCCGCGCACCTCCGGGCGCTGCAACGCGAAACCGGCCACACCGTCCACCTGGCACAGTTGACCGGCGATGAGATCATCTACATCGACAAGGTGGACAGTCCCGCGTTCGACGCCGTCAAGCTGCCCTCACGGATCGGGCGCGCGGTGTCCATCTACGCGAGCGCGGTGGGCAAGACGATCCTGGCCTACCTCCCTCGGGAGGAACGCGACCGTCTCCTCTCCCACGTCGTCTTCGAGAGATTCACCGCGACCACCTTCACCGACCACGACGCCCTCGAAGCCGAACTCGCCCGCATCCACGAACGCGGCTGGGCCGTGGACAACGGCGAGCACGACGCCTACGTGATGTGCGTGGCCGCACCCATCAGGGATTCGCGAGGTCAGGTCATCGCCGCCGCCTCGATCACGGCCATCGAGGTCATCGCGAGCCTCGAGAAGCTCAAGAGCAACCTCCCGCTGCTGTTGGAGACCGCCAGTCAGATCTCGTACGAGCTCGGCTACCCGCGACCCTCCGCGAACCCGGACGGTGACGGCCGGTCCACGACCTGACCGGGCGGTCACCACACCGAGCCTTCCCGGGTGGCGCACCGCTGATTAGATGTGCTGATGGATCCCTGGGAAGGAACACTGCTCGTCATCGCCACGATCGGGGCCGTCGCGGCTGCGATCGGAGGCTGGTCCCAGGACAGACGCAGCTCGACCGCCCGGCTCGCGGCGATGGAGCGCAAGCTCGACCTGGTGATGGATCACCTGGGCATCGCCGCGCCAGTGGACCCGGACGTGCTCCGGCACCTGGAGAACGGCCGCACGATCGAGGCGGTTCGCGCCTACCGCAGGCAGACCGGCACGAGCCTGGTCGAGGCGAAGCAGGCGGTGGACCGTATCGCCGCCCACCTCCCCGTCGAGCGGTGACGCGCTGTCGCTCGGACCCGTCGCAGGCGGGGCGTCCACGATGGCTGCCGCCGAAATCGCTGTCCGTTCACGGAGCGCGGTGGTAGACAACCGGCGTGGACAAGAACTTCGAGTTCCCTGACCTGCTACGACTGATCGACGAACGGTCGGCCGCCTTCCGCGCCGCGGTCGCCGCCGCACCCAGCCTCGACGCGCAGGTGCCCTCCTGCCCCGGGTGGACGCTGTTCGACCTGGTCAAGCACCTGGGTGGGGGAGATCGCTTCTGGGCCGCCATCGTCGGCGCGGGGCCTGCCGACGGTCCCCCGGCCGAGGCCGCCGCCGCGCGCGCCGCTCTGGACGTGCCGCGCGAGCGTACGGCCCTGCTGGCCTGGCTGGCCGCGTCGACGCAGCTTCTGCTCAGCACACTGCGCGAGGCGGGACCGGAGAGGGGTTGCTGGACGTGGTGGCCTGGGTCGCAGTCACCGCAGACCGCCGGCGGTGTCGCCCGGCACCGGGTCCAGGAGACCGCGATGCACACGTACGACGTCCAGCTCACCGAGGGCGCACCGCAGCCGCTGCCGGTCGAGGTGGCACTCGACGGTGTGGAGGAGTTCCTGTTCACCGTCTGCGCAACGCCGAGCGCCTGGCCGCACAAGCCCACGGCCTTCGACTTCCACGCCGCCGAGGGCCGCTCCTGGCGCCTCACGGTCGACGGCGACGGCGCACGCGTCACCCGGATCCCCGCGGCGACCGGCGACGACCCGGACGACGCCGCCGGCGCCTCCATCCGCGGTACGGCCAGTGAGCTGGTCATCTACCTGTACGACCGGATCCCGGCCGACTCCCTGCACGTCGACGGGGACGCGGGGCTGCTCGACCTGCTCCGTGCCTGGGAGCCGGAGGAGTAGGGCGTAGCGGGGGCGGTCGGCCGCGCCTCGATGCGGCCCCCGCAACGACGCACTTGTGTCCGAGCAGCGAAAAGAGAGATCATCACGCATGCTCGACCCCTCCCCCGAGGATGCCAGGACTTCACCAACCGTTTCCACGCCGCACTTCGTGGGTCGTGATCGGGAGATGGCGGCGCTCCGGGGCGCCCTGGCCCGGCCACCGGCGATCGTGCTGGTGGAGGGCGAGGCGGGGATCGGGAAGAGTCGACTCCTGCGGGAGTGGCTGGCCGCGCCGGACCAGCGCACCGCCCTGGTGTCGGTGTGCCCGCCGCTTCGCGAGTCGCTGACGTTGGGGCCGATCGTCGACGCGTTCCGGGGGATCGACCACCCGGTGTCCGGATTGCGGCTCACCGAACTCGCGGGCGCGTTGCGGCCCCTGTTCCCGGAATGGTCCGCGGACCTGCCCCCCGCACCGCAGCCCCTGGACGACGCGAAGGCGGCACGCCACCGCCTGTTCCGCGCCCTGGACGAGCTGCTGCGGGCCCTGCGTGTCGACGTCCTCGTGCTCGAGGACGCGCACTGGGCCGACGAGGTGACCCTGGAGTTCCTGCTGTTCGTCACCTCCCGACAGCAAGCACACGGGCCGAGCCTCGTGATCTCCTATCGACCGGAGGAGGTGGACGACGGATCGCTGCTGCTGCGGCTCACGTCCCGGTTGCCGGCCGGCGTGACCCAGTTGAGGATCGCCCTGGCGCCCATGCGACCCGACGACACGGCGGCGCTGGTGTCCTCGATGCTGGACGGCAACCCGATCTCGCACGAGTTCACGACCTTCATGCACGAGCGGACCGGTGGCGTACCCCTGGCCCTGGAGGAATCGGTCCGCCTCATGTGCGACCGTGCCGACCTCGTCTTCCGCGACGGACAGTGGGTCCGGCTCAAGCTGCGCGAGCTCCAGGTGCCGCCGACGGTGCGGGACTCCACCCGGGAACGGGTGGGCCGTCTGTCACCGACGGCGCAGCAGGTGCTGCGGGCGGCGGCCACGTTGGCCCAGCGGTCGTCGGTGGCCACGATCGCGATGACCGCCGGGCTGTCGCCAGCTGCGTGCCGAGGCGCTGTCGCGGAGGCCGCCGCCGCAGGTGTCCTGGACGGGGACGACCGCGGGTGGCGGTTCCGGCACGTGCTGGCCGCCACCGCTGTCTACGAGGCGATCCCGTTGACCGACCGCAGGCACGTCCACCTGCAGGCCGGCCGGGCGTTGGAACACATCCAACCGCCGCCGGTGGCACGCCTCGCCCACCACTTCCGCGAGGCGGGCGACACGCGGTCCTGGGCGCGGTACGCCGAGCAGAGCGCCGAGCTGGCGATGGCCTCGGGTGACCACACCAGGGCGGTCGACCTGCTTGTCGATCTGTTGACGTGGGCAGTGCTGGCGCCGGTGGATCGGGCGCGGGTCGCGCGCATCGCCGGAGTTGCCGCGCTGGGCCGTCGGGAAGCGGTCGACGAGGTCTACCACCGCGTGATCCGTACTCTCCGCTCGGTGCTGGAGACCCCCGGTCTCTCGGCCCGCCAGCAGGCCGAGATCCGCAATCCCCTGGGTCGGCTCCTGATCACCGGAGGTGAGGCGCAGGCCGCGCTGAGCGAGCTGGAGCAGGCGGTGGCCAACCTCGACCATGACCCGGTCGAGGCGGCTCGGGCGATGACCTACCTCGGCTGGGCCTATGCGGGACCGTGGCCGGCGTCGACCCACAGGCGTTGGCTCGATCGCGCCGCTGAGCTCACCGCCGGATTCGACTCTCCCGCGGAGCGGCTGAACCTGGCCGGCAACCGAGCCGCGGCGTTGCTCATGCTCGGCGAGGAGGAGGCCTGGGACGTCGTCGCCGACCTGCCCGTCGACGGGGCGACCCCGGCGGAGCGTCTCGACGTGGCCCGCATCCACGCGAATGTCGGCACCGGCGCGCTGATCTGGGGTCGGTACGCCGACGCCGAGGAACACCTCGCCGTGGCCATGCGCCTTGCCGACGCCGAGCAGGCGTCCCGGTTGCACCACAACGTCGAACTCGAACAGGCCAACCTGGCGTGGCTCACCGGTCGGTGGGAGGACCTCGCCCAGCGAAGCGCGGCACTCGCCGATGCCGACCGGGACCGGCCGGCGCACTACCTCGGCAGCATCCGCCTCGCTGCCCGGCTGGCAGCCGCGGCCGGCCGGCGCCGTGCCGCCGAGGAGCAGTTCCGGCTGGTCCTTGAGGAGTCCGCCCGTCTCGGCGCGGCCGACGACACGATGGAGGCCGCCGCCGCGCTGGCCAGGCTGTGGCTGACGGACGGAAACAGCGGCCGGGCGCTGCAGATCACGAACGAGCCGATGGAGACCGTCCGGAGAAAGGGCATCTGGGTCTGGGCGACGGACCTCGTCCCCGCCCGGGTCGAGGCGCACCTCGCCGCGGGTGACCTGGTGGCCGCGACACGCCTCGGCGACCAGTTCGCCAGGGGGCTGCGGGGCCGTACGGCGCCCGCGCCGCGCGCCGCGCTCACCGTATGTCGTGCGCTGCTGCTCGCCGCGGCCGGAGACCACGCCCGCGCGGCGTCGGCATTCGATCGGGCGGCACGCGCCTGGAGTGCGTTGCCGCGCCCCTACGACGCCATGCTCGCCCGCGAGCGGCAGGCCGAGGCGCTCATCGCGCAGGGCCAGATCGAGCGGGGCCGGGAGCTGCTGGCGGCACAGTACGAGCAGTTGTTCAGGCTCGGCGCCCGTGGCGACGCGGACCGTGTCGCGCAGCGGCTCCGCGAACACGGCGCCGAGGTCCCGCGACTGTGGCGCGGCGGCCGACGCGGGTACGGCGACCAGCTCTCACCTCGCGAGCTCGACGTGGTCCAACTGGTTGTCGCCGGCAAGACGAACCGGGAGATCAGCCGGATCCTGGCCAAGTCACCGGCCACAGTGGATCAGCAACTGCGGGCGGCGATGCGCAAGTTGAAGGTGAGCTCGCGGACCGCCCTCGCGGTCAAGGCGGTGGAGGCCGGCGTGTTCGCGGAAGAGGACTCCCTCGACGACGCGTCGTGAAAATTGACGTATCCGCTGGATAGCGACGGCCTCTCGGCCCACCGAGCATGACTCCATGATTCATAGCCCTTGGGCAATGCGTGCCTGAGCGACCTGTCGCGCGCGACGACGCCGCCACCGAGCAGCCCTCACCTCTCGAGCTGTCGCGCGAGCCGCACGACGGCGCCCGCGACGCCTACGACGCCCACGACGCCCTCGACGACGCCGGCGACCACGAGAGCCACGACCCCTACCAACCCCTGTAGGCGGAAGGACCCCCCATGAGATTGAAAGCCCTCGCGGCAACGCTTGCCGCGGTGGTCGGCCTGAGCCTGATCCAGGCACCGCCGGCGTCCGCCGCGGAGCCCGACCCGGGCGCCGCCGCCAACAAGATCGCCCCGAGCCTGAAGGACCGCTTCCGTACGTCTCCGGCGTCCGACTTCTGGATCACGTTCGAGACCCGGGCCGACCTCGGGCCGGCGAAGAAGATCGCCGACTGGGCCGCTCGTGGTCAGTTCGTCTACGACGCGCTGACCACGGCGGCGAAGGATTCCCTGGCCTCGGTCTCCACCGAACTCGACCGGGCGGGCGTCAAGTACACCTCCTACCCGATCGCCAACGCCGTGCTCGTCAAGGGGGGCACCGAGAAGCTCGCCCTCGACGTGGCCGCGCGGGTGCAGGTCGCCGAGATCCACGCGACGCCGCAGGTCGCGCTGGTCAAGCCCGTGGACGAGAAGGTCCCCACCGACCAGGCTGCCCGTCCCGCCGCGAAGGCGGGCGAGGCCGGCACCGTGTCGTGGGGGCTGGACGCCATCCACGCACCCGAGGCGTGGGCCATGGGCGCCACCGGTGCGGGCATCACCGTGTCGAACCTCGACTCGGGCGTCCAGTTCGACCACCCCGCCCTGGCGCACCAGTACCGCGGCGCGAAGCCCGACGGCACCGTCGACCACAACTACAACTGGATGGCCACCCGGGGCTCGTGCACTGCAGCGCCGTGTGACGACAACGGACACGGCACGCACACCATGGGCACCATGGTCGGCGACGACGGCACCAACCACGTCGGTGTCGCCCCGGACGCGCAGTGGATCGCGACGAACGGCTGCTGCGACAACAGTGGCGTCGAGTCGCTGCTGCGGTCCGGCTGGTGGCTGCTCGCCCCGACCGACGTCCAGGGGAACAACCCCGACCCGTCCAAGCGCCCCCACGTCGTCAACAACTCGTGGGGTCAGACGGTCGAGCACAGCTTCGACGACTTCTTCCGGGCGATCGACGAGGCGTGGAGCGCCGCGGGCATGTTCAGCGTCTGGTCGTCGGGCAACACCACGCCGTACGCGGCCTGCGACACCGTCTCCTCGCCCGGCTCCGCCGAGAGTGCCTACTCGGTCGGCGCGTACGCCCAGGACGGGACGCTCGCGCTGTTCTCCCGCAAGGGCGAGGGTGAAGGTGGGCGGATCAAGCCGGAGATCTCCGCTCCGGGCGACGCGGTCCGTTCGTCCTACCCGAACAACAGCTACGTCGAGATGTCCGGCACCTCGATGGCGGCCCCCCACGTCGCCGGCGCGGTCGCGGCGCTGTGGAGCTACGACCCGACCCTCATCGGGCAGGTCGAGGAGACCCGCCGCCTGCTCGGCGAGTCGGCTGTCGACGTCGACGACACCGAGTGCGGCGGCACCGCCGAGATCAACAACAAGTACGGCGAAGGCCGCCTCGACCTCGTCCGCCTGCTCGAACTCGCGCCCCGCAAGGGCGGCACCCTCACCGGTGTCGTCACCGCCAACGGCGCCCCGGTTCCCGCTGCCGACGTGACGATCAGCGGGCCGTTCAGCCGGTCGATCGGAACCGACAAGGACGGCCGGTTCACGACGAACCTCCCGGTCGGCGACTATCGGCTCAGCACCAAGGTCTTCGGCTACCTGACGGCGACCGCCCAGGTCGCGATCTCCCTCGGCCAGGACACGTCGGTCACGCTGCCGCTCACGGCCGCCGCGAGGCACGACATCAGCGGGAAGGTCGTCGACGACAAGAAGCGACCCGTGCCGAACGCGGACGTCTCCGTCACGGACACGCCGCTGAAGCCGGTACGCACCGACGCCAACGGCGCGTTCACGATCAGCGCCGTGCCCGAGGGCACGTACTCGCTGAACGTCAAGCCCAACGCCTGTTTCTCGCCCACCACCGTCCCGCTGACCGTCGGGGCGCAGAACGAGTCGCGCGAGATCCCCGTGGGGCTGGTCGTCGACAAGGGCGGCTACAGCTGCGCCGTCTCCGACGGCGAATACCTGCGCGGCACCGACCCGGTGGCATTCACCAGCGGCGTGTGGGCGACGGTGCAGCTGCCGTTCCCGATCGCGCTCTACAACGGCAGCCACGACAGCCTCGGGATCAGCCTGCGCGGCGTGATCTCCCCGGACACCAGCACCGGACCCGGCAGTGGCGGTGCCGGCGTCTTCCCGCTGTACGTCCAGACTCCCGTCGAGTTCGCCCCCGGCGGAGGAGTCTTCACGGCGGCCACCAAGGTCAACGGCGAGGACGCGTTCGTCGTCGAATTCCGCAAGGCCAGGCTCTGGGCCTATCCGGACCGGTCGGAGTACACGGAGCCGGTCAGCTACTCGGCCACGCTCACCCGCTCCGGCACCGTCATCTTCGGTTACGGCGACGGCATCGGGACCGCCGACCCGGTGACCGCCGGCGCCCACGCCACCACGGGCATCCAGGGCTGGGCCGGCGTCGACGGCATCCGGTTCTCCGACAGCTCCCCCGTGCTGCGCGACGGAATGGTCGTCACCTACGACCTGCCTGACTTCGGGTACCTCGACGCGACAGTCGTGGACAAGAACGACGGGCTCCCGGTGGCCGGAGCCAAGGTCTCCTTCAGCACCAAGAAGGGGCTCGTCGAGGCCGTCACGACCAACGGGACGGGCATCGTGCACCGCCAACTCCCGGTCGACGACTACACCATGACCGTCGAGGCGCCGAACTACACGACCGGGACGTACCCCTTCTCGCTGGACAAGCTCTACGCGAAGGCGTCGATCGACGCACGTCTGACCACTGGTGTCGCCGGCCTCAAGGCCGACGGCCTCGAGGCGCTGTTGGGTACCGACCAGAACGGCGCCGGCTCGCTGACGCTTACCAACAACGGCTCGGCCCCACTCACGTACGACCTGGGCGAGGCCGCACGCCACCCCGACCTCGACGCCGTCGGCGCCACCGCGCGCGCCGGAAAGGGCGCGGCCAGCACGATCGACCTCGCCGCCTGGAAGGCCGGCGCGAGCGGCATGAAGCCGTCGAACGTCGACGGCAAGGCCGCGACGGCGAGCGCCGCGGAGGCACAGGCCGCTGCCAAGGTCGGCGCGACCTCCGGCGGAGACGTCATCACCCGGATCGCCATCCCGGGCACCATCGCGGAGAAGGAGCCCTCGGGGATCGGGTACGACGGCGACGTCTGGGTCCACGACTACATCGCACGGACCAACACCGCCTACACGGTGACGGGCAAGCGGACCGGCAAGGTCTTCGACGCGTCGTGGAACCCCGCGTACCGGGCGTTCGACATGGCGCTCGACTCCGAGACCGGTGACATGTGCCAGATGGAGGACAGCCCGGCCAGCTACATCCACTGCTTCAACACCGGGACCGGAAAGGAGACGCGCCAGATCAAGGGTGACTGGTCGACGCTGCAGCTGACCGGCCTCGCCTACAACCCGACCCGGGACGTGTTCTACGTCGGCGGCCGGGCGAACGGCATGATCGGCACCGTCGCCGGCACGTCGCACGACAACCCGGGCGCGCTGCTGTCCTTCTGCGCCCCGCCGCTGCCCGAGGTGATGGGCCTGGCGTACAACCAGGCGTCCGACACCATCTGGTACACCGACCTCACGTCGAACCGGCCCACCCGCCTGCTCCAGGTCGACCCCGACGACTGCTCGCTGGTCAACGCGTGGTGGTTCCCGGGCCAGAAGGCGGGCCAGGGCGGCGGCCTGGAGACCGACTCGACAGGTGCGCTGTGGGCGGCGGACCAGGTCGCCGACGACGTGGTGCTTGTCGACGTCGAGGATGACCTGATCACCGACCTGCCGTGGCTGTCGCTCTCCTCGACCGGCGGCACCCTCGCCCCCGGCCAGTCGACGACCGTCAAGGTCTCGATCTCGTCGAAGGGCGCGAAGCCCGGCGTCCTCGGCGCGAACATCGTGGTGCGGTCCGACTCCGGACGCCAGTCCAAAACGTATGTTCCGGTGACGCTCACGACCACGAAGTACCAGGTCGGCGTCAACGCCGGCGGCTCCAAGCTCACCGACGGCTCCGGCTTCACCTGGTCCGCCGACCAGACCGCCGGCAGGACGTCGTGGGGCTACGAGGGGAAGACGAAGGCCGCCTCCACGAAGGCCCCGATCTCCGGTACGACTGACGACGCCCTGTTCCAGTCGCAGCGCACCACCTCGGACAAGCAGCTGTTCTACCGCTTCCCGGACGCGCCCAAGGGCACCTACGCGATCGACTTCGGCTTCGCCGAGATCGAGAACGTGGCCCGGGGCAAGCGGGTGTTCGACGTCGTCGTGGACGGAGCGCTCACGGAGTACGCGTACGACCCGGCAGCGGCCGTGGGGTCGAACACCGCCGACTGGCGCTCGGCAGTCGTGCAGCACGAGGGCGGTCCGCTGACCGTGGAGCTGCGGGGCTCGAAGGGCCTGAAGGCCCCGACCATCGCCGCGCTGCGGGTGACGCTCGATCCGCGCGCCGACGCGGTGGAGCCGGATCCCCAGCCCGAGCAGCCGGAGCCGGGCCCGGTGCCGGTGGCCCCCGCCGGTCGCTCGTACGCGATGAAGGTGACCGACGGGCTCTACCGCCAGGGCACCCAGGAGTCCGGGTGGCACGGCGACGACGTGTGCGGCGTGCTGTGGTTCGACTCCAGCTTCCTGTTCCCGTTCTACGACACGGCCTGGGACGGCGTGTGCGTGACGACGAACGGCACGCTGGCCTTCGACCGCGCCAGCACGCTGGGGAACAACACGGCGCTGCCGTCGTCCGGTCCGATCGACGCGATCCATCCGCTCTGGGACGACCTCGTCGTCGACGACGAGGCAGGCATCTACTTCGGCCGGACCGAGGTGGACGGCCTGGCGGCGGAGGTCATCGAATGGCGCAACGTCGCCTTCTACGACGACCAGACGGCCCGCGTGAGCTTCTCGGTCACCCTGATCGCGGACGGACGGATCCAGATCGGGTACGGCGACGGCGTCGGCGGCGACAACCCCCTCACCCGGGGGTCGTCGGCGACCGTCGGCGTGGAGAGCCTGACGCGCAACCCCGCGGGTCAGTACTCCTTCAACCAGCCCGTCCTGAAGGCCGGCCTGGGGCTGGAGTACACGCTCCCGGCGGCGGGCACGATCGAGGGCACGGTCACCGACCGGAACGACGGCAAGCCGATCGAGGGCGCCATCGTCACGCTCAAGGGGCCGAACGGTGAGCGGGTCATCACCGCCGACGCCAAGGGTCGGTGGAAGGCCCAGGCGCTGGTCGGCGAGAACACCGTGGAGGTGTCGGCCCCGAACTACGTCACCGCCAGCCACCGGGTGACCATCGCCAAGAAGGATCAGGCCGAGGTGGTCGACACGGCGTTGACCACGGGCATCGCCACCGTCAGCGCGGGCAAGCTCGACTGGCTCCTCGACCGGAACCAGAAGGCGACGGCCGACGTGACCGTGACCAACACCGGCTCCGCCCCGCTCGAGGTGCGGATCAGCGAGCAGAAGCGCACCGGCGACGGCGGCCACGAGGCGGCCGACCTTCCGTGGCTGACCCTCACGGGCGCGGCCGCGACCGGCACGGTCACGCTCGCGGTCGGCGAGTCCACCACGGTCACCGCGACGGCCGACAACGCAGGCGTCCAGCCGGGCGTGCTCGTCGGGGACGTGCTCGTGGCGTCCAACGCCGGCAAGGGCGAGGCCCAGCTCACGCCGGTACGCCTGGCGACCTCCGCCTACGACAAGGGCGTCGACGTCGGCGGAACCGGGTTCGTCGGCACCGACGGCTTCGTCTGGTCCCCCGACCAGGAGCTCGGCTCGCGACAGTGGGGCTACGTCGGCGGCAGGACGCGGGCCACCAAGGCCGACATCGCCGGCACCGAGGACGACGCGCTGTTCCGCACCCAGCGGACCGGCGAGGCGTTCAGCTACGTCTTCAAGAACGCTCCCGCCGGCACGTACCGGATCGCTCTCGACTTCGCGGAGATCGAAAAGGTCAAGGCCGGCAAGCGCGCCTTCGATGTCCTCATCGACGGCAAGGTCGTGCTCTACGACCACGACGTTCAGGCGAAGGTGGGTGCGCTGACCGCGGACATCAACATGGTCACCGTCACGCACACCGGTGGCGATCTGAGGATCCAGCTCACCCGCGAGAAGGGCGAGAGCGATCCGATCCTCAATGCGCTGAAGGTGCAGGAGGACCCGCGCCTCTGAGCTGACCGACCAGGTCGGCAGAGTGGTCAGGGCCTCCTCGGAGAACGATCGCCGGGGAGGCTCTGACCATCACCACCCACGGTTGCCGGACGTGGTGGAGTGCGTCGACGGCACCGCGGGCCTGCGGTGCCGTCGCCCGCTGTCCTTTGAACCCGTTACGAGCGAACGCGGATGATCGTCTTGCCGGTGATCCGCTCGGTCGGATTGAGAGCGGCGACGGCGTCGTCGAGGTCCGCGACGGTGCCGATGTTCGTCCGCAGCCGCCCGTCCCGTACCCGCCGGACGATCTCCCCCAGTTGGGCGCGGTCAGGCGTCACGACGAAGTCGATCGCCAGGCCCTCCGCGGGCCGCACCTCGGGCGGCCCGACGACCGAGACCAGGACTCCCCCGGCCCGAATCAGGCCCGCCGACCGCTTCCCGATGTCGCCGCCGATGACGTCGATGACCAGATCGAGTCCACCGACGGCTTCGAGGACGTCGTTCTCGAGGTCGACGAACTCCTGCGCGCCGAAGTCGAGCGCCTTTTTCCGGTCGGCAGCGCGCCCCGTGCCGATGACGTAGGCGCCGAACTCACGTGCGAGCTGCGTCACCATCGAACCGACCGCGCCGGCCGCGCCGTGCACGAGGACGCTCTGCCCCGTCTGAAGGCGGCCGTGCTCGAACAGTCCCTGCCAGGCGGTCAGGCCGGAGATCGGCAGGCTCGCGCCCACAGTGAAGTCGACGTCGCCGGGCAGCGGCGCGAGGTTGCGCGCCTCGACGGCCACGTACTCCGCCAGGGTGCCGTCCCGGGTCCAGTCCGTGAGGCCGAACACCCGCTGTCCCACCGACAGGCCCGTCGTGCCGTACCCGAGAGCGGTGACCACTCCGGCCAGCTCGTGCCCGGGAATCGACGGCGTCCGGTCACGTCCGAGGCGATCGGTCCAGGTTGAGGGCCACGCCATCTCGGTCGGGACGAACCCCGACGCGTGGACCCGGACGACGACGTCGTTGAGGGCCGGTTCCGGTTCAGGCCGGTCCACCAGCGTCATTCCGGCTGTTCCCGCAGTCTCGTCCGTCACCACAATCGCCTTCATCAGATACCTCCCTGTATCCAGCCCTCGTCTGCGCTGCACGAGGAGCGCATGTCCGTTTCCCAGCGTTGGCGGCGTCAAGCCCCGGCGCCGTACACCCACGGCTGATCGGTAGCGGTTGGGCGCGGGGATGGCGCCGGGAGCGGCGGGACCCCGAACCTAGCCACCTCAAACTGGTCCGTCAAGTCCAGTTGCGGTTGCAAAGACCGCTCGCGCTTCTGCAAGAGTCACCAGTTCAACAGCTTGTTTGAGGCAATATCCGGGCAATTTGTCGATGCAGCCTCCGGACTATACAGTCCAAGAAAGGCGAAGGCCGCGGGAATACCACCGCCCCGCAAAGCGTCTGTACGTGCGGGTCGAGGTGCGCTCCACCTGGCTCGCACTGCGCTTTGCACAAGAGACACCGGCACGACGACAGGCAGGGAGATGACATGAACACCGAAAAGGCGATCCTCGCCGGCGGCTGCTTCTGGGGCATGGAGGAGTTGTTCCGCCGCCAGCCCGGCGTCGTGTCCACGCGCGTCGGCTACAGCGGCGGCGACGTCCCGAACGCCACCTACCGCAACCACGGCACCCACGCGGAGTCCATCGAGGTCGTCTACGACACCGACCGGACCGACTTCCGCGAGCTGCTCGAGTTCTTCTTCCAGATCCACGACCCTTCGACGAAGAACCGCCAGGGCAACGACATCGGCCTCAGCTACCGCTCGGCGATCTTCTACACCAGCGACGAGCAGAAGCGGGTCGCCGAGGACACGATCGCCGACGTCGACGCCTCGGGCCTGTGGCCCGGCAAGGTCGTCACCGAGGTCACCGCGGCAGGCGACTTCTGGGAGGCCGAGCCTGAGCACCAGAACTACCTGCAGAGCTACCCCGACGGGTACACCTGCCACTTCCCCCGCCCCGGGTGGAAGCTTCCGAAGCGGGCGACGGCCTGACCCCTCCGGCGCCGGCAGCGGCGTCTGAGGAACCGGACCACATGGTCCAGCAACAAGTCCGTCGGCTCTTCGGCATTCGCACATAGGACAGGGCACCGGATGGACTGCGAGGTCCCATTCTCGCTGGATCATCCGGTGCGCTGGATACACTTGACAGATGAGCGACGAGCAGGTTGCCGCGCCGAGAAACGGGCGGAGGATCAGTCAGCGGGGCATCGCGACCCGCGAGCGGATCCTCGATGCGGCGAACCGGCTGATGCTCGTACGCGGCGTGAACGCGACGACCCTTGACGACATCCGCGAGGCGAGCCAGACGAGCAAGTCCCAGCTCTACCACCACTTCGCCGACAAGCAGGAACTCGTGCGCGCCCTGGTCACCTATCGAGGCGCGCTCGTGCTCCAGCGTGAACGCGCCGGGCTCGAACGACTGAGATCGTTCTCCGGGCTGGTCCGTTGGCGCAACGCGCTGGTCCAGGCCAACTCGCTGAACAACGGCAAGTACGGGTGCGGCCTCGGGTCGATGGCCCTCGAGCTGTCCGATCAGGATGAGCAGGCGCGGTCGTCGCTGTCGGAGACGTTCGCGGCATGGGAAAAGTTGATCAGTGACGGTCTGCACCGGATGCGGGACAACGGTCTGCTCCGCCGGGACGCCGACCCGGAGAAGTTGGCCACGGGGTTGATGGCCGCTCTGCAGGGCGGCTACCTGCTGGCGAACGCCGCGCACGACGTCGCACCGATGGAAGTCGCCCTGGACATGGCGCTGGAACACATCAGGTCGTTCCTCGTGCAGCCGGCCGATGAGCCAACCCGTTGACCGGGCATGCCCGGCGTGATCAGGCTGCGCACGCCCGGGAGGGGCCGGCGAGTGACACCCCGCCGACCCCTCCCGGGTGAGATCACCGTCCGTACAGCTCGAATTCGTAGAGCGAGAAGCCGTACGAGGTGGCCCGTTTGACCCCGTACACCCGCACGTAGCGGGCGGTGACCGGCGCGAAGGTGGCGTTGTCGACGCCGCCGTTGCCGGTGGTGGTGGCGAACACCGGCGTCCAGGAACTGCCGTCGCCGGAGACCTCGATCCGGTACGAGGTGGCGTACCCGGCCTCCCACCGCAGCACGGCCCGGCTGACCGTGCGGGCCGCGCCGAGGTCGACCCGCAGCCACTGGTTGTCGTTGTAACTGCTGGCCCATCGGCTGCCGAGGTTGCCGTCGACCGCCTTGTCCGGGGTGAAGCTGGTCAGGAACTGGGTGCTCGACGCGGTGGCCGGACGACCCTGCGCCAGGTTCGCGACGTCGTCGCCCCGACGTGCCGGGAACGAGACGACCTGCTGGTAGGTGGGGCGGTTCTGCCAGGCGATCAGGGGGTGGGTGATGCCGCCGAGCCCGGACTGGGCGATCGAGTCGGCGCACCACTGGTCGCCGGCCCCACAGGACTTGTCTCCGGGGTAGACAGTGGTGGCCGGCACCGCGGCGGCCTGGCCGAGCGCGCCGAGCAGGGCCTGCCGGCACGTGCCGAGGTTGCCGTTGCCGCAGTACGCGCGGCCCAGCCCACCGGCCACCGGCTCGCCGAGGACGGTACGCAGGTCCTTGTCGACGTAGCCCCACCAGCCGTACTGGAACGACGAGCCCTTGTGCGCCTGCCCCTGCAACGCCCAGCTCGCGGTGCCGTCGCGCGCGCCGTTCTGGCCGCCCGACGGCGCCTCGTTCACCTCGATGGCGTCGACAAGCGCGGCGTAGAGGTCCGGCCCGAGGCCGGGGCGGAACTCCGCCGAGGCCAGCAGCGGCCACCAGGCGTCGAAGATCCGGATCGCGTCGGCGTGCTGGTAGACCTTGGAGCCGGGCGACGTCTCCACCCGGCGGGTCCCGGCCTGCTGCCAGGCGCGCAGCTTGCCCACCGCGTCGGCCAGCGCCGGGTCCGTGACCGGTGTGCTGTCCAGCACCCGCAGCAGGTCGCCGAGAACCTGCTGGCCGCGCAGGTCGGTCACCGCCGCATCCGCCATGATCTTGACGACGTCGGCGCGGCCGAGCTTGCGCTGAGCGATCGCGGCACGCACCGGGCCGTCGAGCAGCTGAGCCCGGTGTACGGAGCCGAAGCTGAAGTTGCCGTCGGCCGCCCCGAAGTCCCGCGCCTGCTTGTTGTTCCAGCTGACGTAGTAGTCCTGGTTGACCGACTGCGGGTGGGCCGACGCCGGAGCGTAGGTGGCGTCGTTCGTGTCCGGGTTCCAGCCGGCCCACTCGTACGCCGCTTCGGCCCTGGCCGGCAGGTTCGGGTCGGTGACGGACGACCGGACCGGGTTCGAGCCGGAGTTGAAGTACGCCGCCTCGGTCGAGTTGACGTAGAACCAGTTGAACGCGTACCCGACGCTGGCCGCGGACGCCTGGAACGCCGCCGCGCTGCCCATCGCCGACGGGTCGTTGAAGGCCTGGAAGCCGATCGCCGAGTCGGCCTCGTGCCGGTAGGTGGAGCGCAGCTTGGTGAACGCGGTCGGCTGCCCGTTCACCAGACCCCGGTAGGACACCAGCCCGTACTTCGTGCGCAGCGCTCGCAGCGTGTACGACCCGGCCGGGGTGGAGTCGGCAAGCGTCGGCGACCACGAGTTGCGCTGCTCCAGCGCCTCCATGGCGAGACACTGCCCGTGGTAAAGGTAGCGGTTGGTACGCAGCGTCGGGGCGCTGCCGTCGGTGGTGCACAGCGTCAGCGCGTACGTGTCGGTGAGGTCCTGGGAGGCGGAGGTGGCGCTCCACGCGTAGTCCTGGCCCCGACCGAGCAGCACGTAGAGGTTGAGCCCGGCGAACGCGGCGCCGCGCGCGCTGATCCCCGGCCCCTGCAGCTCCTGGAGCATCAGCAGTTGCGGCGCGAAGTAGCCGGTCTGCGGCCCGAACACGGCGACCGGATTGCCGGTGGTGGTGTGCCGCCCGGACACCACCACCGCGTTGGACATCCCGTGCGCGCGCAGGTTGGACAGGCCGCCGATCAGCTCCTGGGTGGCGGTGCTGGTGCCGGTACGGGCGGCGGCCCCGCCGCTGGCGTCGTAGGCGAGCGGCTCGGCGACCACCGACCCGGCGTCGGGCAGTACGGCGCTTGTCGCGCCCGGCGGTGTCGCCCCGTACGGGAAGCTCTGCCCGTCGTGCAGGGTGAGCACTGTCTCCGGGTCGTTCTGCGACCGGAACGCCTGCCAGACCCGGTCACCTTCGGTGGCACCGTACTTGGCCCGCGCGGCCACCCGGACCAGCGCGGACTGGATCTCGCTGCCGCCTCCCCCGCCGAAGAGCCCGCCGATCACCCCTGCGGTGGCGATGAGATCGGTCATGGTGAAGTGCGTCGGCTTGCCGGCGCCAGCGAGCACGTACTCGCCCGGGTAGTTGTCGTCGGCGATCGACTTGTCGATGTACGCGTTGATGCCGGCGATGTAGTCGGCCACGTCGGTGTAGAGCTGCTGACCCCGGGCGCCCTTGGTGCGCAGCGCGTTCACCTGAGCCTGGAGGTCCGCCTCGGTGTAGGGCGAGTTGGCCCAGACGCTCTGCTCAAGTTCCCGGTTGCCGGGGGCGCCGCCGGCGAACGATGTGACGTTGCCGCGACCGACGTGCCGCAGCAGGTCCATCACCCAGAGTCGGTCCTGGGCACCTGCGTAGCCGGCGCCGAACATGGTGCCGCCGCGGGTGGTGCCGGTGACGTGCGGGACGCCGGTGGCCTTGTCCCGCACGATGGTGACGTCCGCGCGCGGCGAGACGGTGCTCTCCACCTGCGCGGCCGGGACGCCGAACGAGGCGTCGTTGTAGAAGTGGGCGATCTGCTCGTCGGTCAGCCCGGCGTAGTTGTAGACCAGGTTCGCGTACTCGTCGAGCTGGTCGCTGGAGTGCGCCGGGCGGGTGCCGAGCGCCTGGTGCGCCAGGATGGCGACAAGCGTGGCGTTGCCGTTCTGCCCGGGGGGCAGGATGTCGGCGCACTGGCCGAGGCAGTAGTCGTTGGCGGCGAACGTGCTGGCGGCGAGCGCCGGTGCTGGCGGTGTCACCGTCAGCACGCTCGCGGTCAGGGCGGCGGCGGTGAACGCCGCGAGCCGGTTTCGGAGAGCGGGACGAGGCATGGCGATCCTCCGGGGACGCGGAGTCGGGCCGTTCGGTACGCCCGGCTTCGGTGCCGACGTCTCGCCCTCCGCGCCCGGGCGTTACACCAGGAGGTGAGAGTGACTCATGTCTATCTCCGGGCAATGATCGACGCAGGAGCCCTGTTCGGGATACCCGTCGTTCACCACGCGCCAATGCCGACGTTTCGCCACCTTCCACTCCGGAGGCAGGCACGGCGGCACCTCGTCAGTGGCCGGCACGATCTGTCGGCGCGAATCGCGACAGACGGGCGCGTGGTCCCTCCCGCCCGCCTGTCGCGATCGAGCGAGCCGGCCTGATCAGGATTCGCGGGTGTTGGCGGCAGGTACGAGCACCTGCCGGCACCAGGTCCGGAAGTCGGTCGCCGCGGGTTTCGCGCGCGCCCAGTCGGCGTCGTAGATGCCCTCGTCCTGGGCGGCGAACATCTCGGTCAGGTCCGTGATCGCCTGATCGGTCGCGCCCCGGGAGCGCAGCATCGCCGCGAAGTCCGCCACTGTCGTCCGGCGGTAGGCGACCGGCCGGCCGAGCTCCTGGCTGATCACCTCGGCCATGCCGTCCGGGGTGAGGCGGTCCGGTCCGAACACCGGGACGTCCTCCTGCCCGGTCCAGGACAGGTCCGTGAGGAGTTCGGCAGCCGCGCCGGCGATGTCGCGTGTCGCGACCGTGGCAAGCGGAAGGTGACCGGCGCAGGTCAGATAGAAGGCGCCCTGCCCGCGGATCGCATCGAGTTGTCCGAGCAGGTTCTCCAGGTAGAAGGGCATGGACAGGGCCCGGTAGGCCGCACCCGATTTCGCAAGCTCAGCATCCATGGCGAAGGCCGCGGAGAGAAGACCCGCCGGCTTGGGCCAGCCGTGCCCGGCACTGGACACGCCGACCACGTGGCCCACCCGGTGGCGGGCAATGGCGGCGGTGCCGGCGCGGGCGAAGCGCAGGTAGTGCTCCTCGGCACTCGGCGCGTGCGGATTCGGCGGCACCAGCCAGAACAACGCATCGGCGCCGGGCAGCGCCCGGTCGAGCACAACGGGGTCGTCGTGGGAGCCCTCGACGGCCTCGACCTGATCGCGGAGGGTGCGGTCCAGGCGCGTGACGTCGCGGGCGATCACTCGGACCCGGTGCCCCCGGTCGAGCAACTGTCGGACGAGTTGGCTGCCGATCTGTCCGGTCGGCGCGCTGACCACGATCATGAGGACCCCTAACCTGAAGGTGAATTCCGGTTCCGAATCTATCGTCGCCCGCCCTCGAACGTCAACTACGATGGAGCCGCCATGACTGCTCCCGACCGATCACTGCGCGCCGACGCCCGACGCAACCGCGAAGCCGTTCTCGACGCCGCCAGTGAGCTGTTCGCCCAGCGGGGCGACGCGGTGCAGATGGACGAGATCGCCGAGCGCGCCGGCCTGGGCGTCGGAACCCTGTACCGGCATTTCGCCGACAAGAAGTCGCTGCTCGCGGCGATCATCGGTCGCCGGTTCGCGGCGATGACCACCCTGGCCCGCGCCGCCGAGGCCGTCGAGGACCCCTGGGCCGCCTTCGAGACGCTGCTCCTGGACTATCTGGCAGCCGCGCAGACGGACGCCGCATTTCGCTTCGCGCTCCTCGGCCCGGCCGAGCCGCACTGGGCGGACATCGTCGCCGAGAAGAAGGAGTTCGCGGCGATCGCCGACCGCATCGCTCAGCGCGCCGTTGCCGCCGGCCGCCTGCGCGCCGACTTCCTCGCTGACGACTTCGTCCTCATCACCCGTGGCGCGATGGCGAACATGACCGGCACCGGCGACTGGCGCCGGCACGTGGCACTCCTGCTCGACGGCATCCGCGGCCCCGTGCGCTGACGCGAGGCGCGCACCTCGGCGGGCGCGGACGTCGCCCGACCGACCGACAAGCGGCCCGTGCCCGTGACGCCGCGGTGGTGACAGTCACGTGGACTCGACCTGCCGGGTGGGGCCTACCCGACAGGTCGGGACCACGGTGAACCCTGCCCCTGCCTACGCCGCCAGCAGTTCCTCGCTCAGCTTCCAGAGGGCCTGTGCGGACCTCGGGTCGATGGCGTACGGCACGACGGTGGCGGGGGGCACCTCCTCGGAGCCGAAGGTGATGGGCTGCGGGTTCTCGTCCAGTGGCGAGACGTCGTTGTCCTTGAGGTAGACGCCGCCGATGTCGGCCAGCAGCGGGCTGGTCGCGGCGAAGACGGTGGTGCTGGCGCCCTGCTGCGGCGTCTTGTGCTCGCGGTCAGGGTCGATGATCGGCTGGCCCGACTCGTCGATGAGCCTCATGGCCCGCAGCTGCTCGTCGCTCAACATCGCCGTGCGTGGGGCGCCCTCGGTGATGTGGGGACCCAGATTCGTGCCGTGGATGATGCCCGGGTGCACGGCGTAGCCCCGGATCCTGTCCGCTGCCCAGCGGCGGTCCAGCTCGACGGCGAACAGCACGTTGGCAGTCTTCGACTGACCGTATCCGAGCATCCCCATGGGGTCGTACCCACTGCTGAAGTGCGGGTCGTCCCAGCGGATGTCGGACAGGCGGTGCCCCCCGGAGGTCAGGTTGACCACCCGGGCGCCGTTCGCCGCCCGCAGAGCGGGCAGCAGACCGAGGGTCAGCTGGAAGTGACCGAGGTGGTTGGTGGCGAACTGCGACTCGTACCCGCGGGCGTCCCTGACCAGGGGGCCACCCATGATGCCCGCGTTGTTGATCAGAATGTGCAGCGGACGTCCGGAGTCGAGGTACCGAGCGACGAAGGCGTCGATCGAGCCCGGGTCGAGAAGGTCGAGCCCGCCGGTGTCGACGCGCTCGATGCCCGTCAGGCTGGCCGCCGCCCGGTTCGGGTTACGCGAAGCCACTGTCACGGACGCACCCGCCTTGCTCAGCGCACGCGTCACCTCCAGGCCGAGTCCGTGGTGACCGCCGGTGATGATGACGTTGATGCCGGACAGGTCGATGCCCGCGAGCACCTCGTCGGCCGTCGACGCGGCGGTGAAACCGGATCCGATGGGGTGCTGCCGGTGGGTCATGTTCGGTGTCATGACACCACTGTGCGCCAGCGCTTCCGAACTCTGAATGGTTGTCGGTCCGGATTTCTTGTGCAAGAGTACGGGAATGCCCGGTGACCAGTTGTCCGAGGTGTTGGACCTCGTCGAGGTGCGCGGGCTGCTGACCGGCGGGTTGACAGCCCGGGGTCGGTGGGTGTCGCGCGCACCGTTGCAGGATCTGCTGAAGTTCTTCGCGGTGGTGCGCGGCAGCGCCCGGCTGACCACCGACGGGGTCGACGGGTCGATCGAGCTCGGGCCGGGCGACGTCGCGATCGTGAACAGCCGGTCGTGGCTGGAGATCGCAGGTGGCACGGGCGACGGTCCGCTCCGCGTAATCGCCCCGGAGGAGGCCGGCCACCACTCCGGCCTCGCCGGCGCCGACCGGGACGCCGACGACGTCGTCATCGGCGTACGCGTGGACCTGAACCAGGCTGGTCGGACACTGCTGCTGCAGGCGCTCCCCCCGGTCGCGCACGTACGGGCGTCGGCCGCAGCGGCCAGCAGCCTGCGCACGAGCCTCGACCGGCTGTTCGACGAGGCGACGGGCGCTCGCCTCGGCTCGGCGTTCGCGGTCCGGCAACATGGCCAACTCCTGCTGCTGGAGGTGCTGCGCGCCTACGTCGACCAGGCCGAGCTGCCTCCCGGCTGGCTGCGGGCGCTGACCGACGAACGGCTGCGTCCGGCGATCACCCTCATGCACACCGAACCCGAAAAGTCCTGGGGCCTGCAAGAACTGGCGCGTGCCGCCGCGATGTCGCGCACGTCGTTCGCCGACCGCTTCCGGGCCGTCGCGGGGATGCCGCCGGTCACCTATCTCAACCGGTGGCGGATGCTGCTCGCGCAACGTGCCCTGCGCGACGACGATGTCCGCGTCGGATCGCTCGCCTCCCGCCTGGGCTACGCGTCCGAGAGCGCCTTCAGCACCGCTTTCAAGCGCGAGGTGGGCGTGTCACCGCTGCGCTACCGGTACCGGGTGCGCGCGGAGCAGGAGAACGTGACAGCCGTCGTCTGACCGTACCGTCGTCGAGCGCGCTGCGGCGGCGCCGGTTGCCGGCGGATCTCGGGGGCGTTACGTTGGGATGCCATCGATGAACGTCTACACCTTTCGGGGTACGGGGGCCGCATGTCCACGTCTGTCACTCGCCGCAGCGTCCTGGCAGGTGGCGCCGGTGCCGCCATCGGCCTGGCGCTGCCCGGCCCCGCCGCCCACGCCGATGGCCACCACGGCACCAGCGTGAGCTTCACCCTCGACGCGAGAACGCTCGACGGCGGTGAGCAGGTCACGTCGGTCACCCTCGACACCAGCGGGCTCGGACCGATCGACCCCGCCGGGCTCACCCCCGGCACGTTCACCGTGCACGCCAAGGCCACCAGCCCGATCCCGATCGCTCCCGGCGATCTGATCTTCAGCGAGTACGACCTGGACCGCACCGTGACCGCCGCCCGGCTCGACCGGCACGGGAACATCGTGCTGGAGCTCAGCACCGCCGAGGGGCAACTCGGCGGTGGCACCCTCGGCTACATCGTGAGCAGGGGCCGCAACGTCCGGCTGGACCTCGTCTACACCATCACGCAGAACACTCCGCTCGTGCGGCGACACGGCCCGCCGGTCACCATCACACGCTTCGTGCAGGGGCGGCTGTCGAACCCCGAGGTGGACGCCTTCAGCCACCACGTGTCGGGCTCGGGTCTGAAGTACCGGTTGTACTCCCCCGAGCGATCGCCCCGCCACGGCCGACGGCCACTGATCCTGTGGCTGCACGGCGGCGGCGAGGGCGCCTCGCTGCCTGACGACTACTACGACAACGAGACCACGTTGCGCGCCAACCGCGGCGCGCTGGGCTTCGCCACCCCGCAGGCTCAACGGATCTTCTCCGGCGCGTACGTCGTCGCTCCGCAGAGCACCTCCTACTGGATCCAGGACGGCCCCCGGTTCGCCCCGCTGATCCGCGAGATCGTCCAGGACCTCGTACGCCGCAAGCGGGTCGACCCCGACCGGATCTACGTGGTCGGTTGCAGCAACGGCGGCTACATGTCCCTGGAGATGACAGTCGCCTATCCCGACCTGTTCGCCGCGTCGGTGCCGATCTGCGGGGTCGTCGAGCCGCTCGACGGGGCGGGCCCGCCGCTGATCACCGACGCGGAGCTGGCGAGGATCCATACCCCGACCTGGCTGGTCGCCTCGCGCGACGACGACACGGTGCCGCCCGAGACGAACACGATCCACGCCCACGACCTCATCGGAGGATCACTGATCAGCCTGTACGACCATGTCGTCTGGAACGGCTATCAGTTCCCCGGTCACTGGTCCTGGATCTACGTGGCCCGCAACGACCCGAGCCACAACGGCACCCGCATCTGGCAGTGGATGGCCCGCCACCGTCGGTGATCCGCCGGCCGAGGTCGAGAGGACGCGTGGTGACCGTCTGCCGGTCGGCAGCAGGGAAACCGCACGGTTATCGGAGAGTGTCGCGGCTGCGTGCCGCGATGCGGATGGTGGTGCCTGCGGGGCCGCTGTCGACGAGGACGTAGTCGGCCATTCGCCCGACCACCCACAGGCCCATTCCTCCCGCGTCGGACAAGGGCGGTCGTTCGGCGCTGGGAACGTAACGAGCGGTGTTGAAGCCCCGCCCCTCGTCGGTGACTTCACAGGTGAGCTGCCCGTTCAGGAGCAGGCGTAGGCCACCCCGCCCACCCCCGTGCCGAATCACGTTGATCATCAGCTCGTTGACCGCGATGACCCAGTTCTCAATCTCGTCATGGGCGAGGCCGCACCGGCGACTGACCGCCTCGACCTCGTGTCGAACCCGGGTCAGATCCACGAGGGTGAACGCCGACGAGAACAAGGCCTTCCCGGCGCCAGGGGCATGCTGGTCCAGCGGTGGATCAGCCACTGCTTCCCTTCCCTGTCGGACGTGGAGCCGGTGACCTTACCGGTGGCACGAAGGCGGACAGCCTTCCAAGAACGGACTTGCCGGACGATGAGCACGCCGATGTGACATCAGAACGTACCCCGCGCCCAGGCGGTGTACTCCTGCTCTCCGCGGGGTGTGCCGTCGACGACGTGCCAGCGTCTAGGCTTCCTGCGTGGCCGATGCCGAGCTGATGACGAACGACGAGCGGCTGCGACGTATCGAGGCGATCACCGACGCCGCCCTGTCCGGGCTGAACATCACCGAGTTGCTCGACGAGCTACTCGACCGGGTCCGGGACCTGCTCGAGGTCGATACCGCCACCATCCTCCTGCTGGACGACCACACCGGCGAACTCGTCGCGACAGCGGCCAAGGGCCTGGAGGAGGAAGTGCGGCGCGGTTTCCGCATCCGGGTCGGACGCGGCTTCGCCGGCCGAGTGGCGGCGACACGCGCGCCGGTCACGATTCACAACGTCACGCCCGACGACGTCGTCAACCCCATCCTGCTCGCCACCGGGATACGAGCCCTGCTGGGCGTGCCCATGCTCGCCAACGGCAACCTCGTCGGCGTGCTACACGTCGGTTCCCTGGCCCTGCGCGAGTTCGGCCCCGACGACGTGCAGCTGTTGCAGCTCGTTGCCGATCGCGCCAGCCTCGCGGGACAGGCCCGGGCGCGGGCCCTCGACCGGCAGGCGGCGCTGGCCCTGCAACACAGCCTGCTACCGGGCAAGCTACCCGACATTCCCGGCCTCGACCTGGCCGCCCGGTACGTACCCGGCCACGACCTGGGCATCGGCGGCGACTGGTACGACGTGTTCAGGTTGCCCTCCGGCTGGGTCGGCGCCGTCATCGGCGACGTCTCCGGCCACGGGCTGCCATCCGCGGTCGTCATGGGACGCATCCGCAGCGCGCTACGTGCCTACGCCCTCGATTCCGACGATCCCGCCCAGGCACTGACCTCCCTCGACCGTAAGATCCACCACTTCGAGGCGGGCAACCTCACCACCGCCGTCTACGCCCTGATCACACCGGACGGCACGCGGGTGCACCTGTCCTCGGCAGGCCATCTGCCGCCGCTGCTGGCTGTCCCCGGCCAGCCCACCCAGCCCGTCAACCTGACGGTGGACCGGCCACTGGGTGTGGGCAGACCAGCAACCAACCGCCGCACCACAGTCGTGGACCTGCCGCCGGGCGCGGCGCTCGTCTTCTACACCGACGGACTGGTCGAGCGCCGCAGCGAACTGATCGACACCGGTATCGAGCGTCTCTCCGACGCTGTGCGGTCCAGGCCAGCCGAGGCGTTGTGCGACCACATCATGGCCACGACCGCCCAGGAGCACCCGAACGACGACATCGCCCTCCTGGTCATCCGCCGCCAACCACCACCGGAACAGGCCCCCGTAGGCAGCTGACTCGACAGGTGCGGCCGCACCGCCGGGAAGCTGGCGCCCCCCTCTCGGCCTGACCCGCCCTGCGACCCGCTGCCGGGGTGCGGCTTTGCCGCCGCACCCCGGCAGGGACGCCGATCGGGACCGACCTCGCGACGACAGGTGTCGAGAGCCTCCGAGCCGGGCTTCAGGTCAGCAGCCGAGCCGCTTACTCGAGAGGGCGATGTCGTCGATCCAGAGGTCGAATTCGCCAGGTGTCGTGCCGCCCTGGTAAAGCTGCCAGCCGATCTTCACCGTGTCGACAGTCGGCAGGACGAAGGGAACATCGTTGCCACCGTGGTCGGTCGTGGAGGCGGTCAGCTCCGGGTTCGCCACGCCGTCGATCCACACCGCGACGCGGTTGTCCGCCGCGTCCATCTTCCACTCGAAGCACTGCCAGGTGTCCTCGACGACCGGCGCGGACTCGCGCCAGTTGGTCCAGTCGCCGGTCGGACCACCGTCGGCGCCGACCCCCCAGAACGTTCCGGGGACCGTGGGCGCGTACTGGCCACCGACCGGACGGACGACCTCCGCGCTGCCGGCGCCGGTGGCTTCCACAAGCGTGAAGTGCGCCCAGTCCGGTGCGGTGGGGAAGGCATCGACGCGCAGACGCATCCGGCCGTAGAAGCGGTTGCCCGGCGCGGCGAAGTCGTCGACGCGCAGGAAGGCGCGGCCGTTGTCCACCGTGTGGATGTGCAGCACCTGGTTGCCGCGGCGGGCGCGTTCCACGGTGAGCGTGCCGTGGCGGGTGTCGACGCCCCAGTTCACCGTGCTGGCCCCTCCGGAAGGCAGTCGCTCGAAGTCCTCACAGAAGAGCAGGCCGCGGGGGCACGAGGACAGGGGGGCGCCCGATGCGCCGGCCGGAACGCTGCCGACTGCGGTGCCGAGGATCAGGGCGGCGCTGAGCGCCGCGAGAAGATTGCGCATGGTCATCCTCCATGACGGCTGGTCCCCCACCACACGGGCCGGGCCAGCAGGAACATTCGGCAGGTGCTTCGGTCGGCCGGCTGCCGGCCGACCGAAGCACAGCGGGTTCGACCGACCACTGCCGCACACCCGGGCCCGGAGCCGAGTGGCTCCGGGCCGGGTCAGCGTGCTGAGGCGGCGCGGCTGGTGCGTGCCGCCGATCAGGGGCTGGTGCAGGAGAGGCCGCCGGGCGCGGCGTTGCTGCTGCCGTTGACCAGGAAACCGAAGGTGGTCGAGGCGTTCGCGCCGAGGGTCCCGTTGTAGTCGGCGTTGCGGACGCTCACCGTCCCGCTGGTGCCGGTGTTGATGCCGTTCCAGACGTTGGCGATGCTCTGCCCGCTGGCAAGCGTCAGCCGTACGGTCCAGCCGCTGAGGGCGGCGGAGGTGTTGTTGGCAACTGTGACCTCGCCCTGGAAGCCACCGGCCCAGCTGTTGACCATGCGGTACGTCGCGGTGCAGGCGCCCGGCGGCGGCGTGGTCGGCGGAGCGGTCGTTGGCGGAGCAGTGGTCGGCGGAGCGGTCGTCGGCGGAGCAGTGGTCGGTGGAGCGGTCGTCGGTGGAGCCGTCGTCGGCGGATCGGTGGTCGGCGGCGTGCCCGGCACTGTCGTGGAGGCGGCGTTGAGAGCGTTGAGGACGGCGGTGTACGCCGCCTTCGGGTTGCTGTTGCGGTCGAACAGCAGCGGGTTCTCGCTGCCGCGCCAGGAGTCGCTGTCCCGGATGCCCCACGTCGTGATTCCGACGCAGCGGGGGACGTTCATGCAGGCCTGGGTCAGGCCCTGGTACTGGCTGGTCGAGGCGTTGGTGACGTCGGCCTCGGTCAACGCCACGTCAACCCCGAGGGCCGCGAAGCTGGACAGCGTCTGCTGGAAGTTGCCCGGCAGCGAACTGCCGCCGGTGAAGTGGGTCTGGAGACCGACGCAGTCGACCGGTATGCCCCGGGCCTTGAAGTCCCTGATCATGTTGTAGACGCCCTGCGTCTTGGCGTACGTCCAGTTCTCGATGTTGTAGTCGTTGTAGCACAGCTTCACGCTCGGGTCCGCCGCGCGCGCCGTCCTGAACGCCACCTCGATCCAGTCGTTTCCGGTGGACTGCAGGTTCGACGAGCGCCGGCTGCCGTTCTCGGCGAAGGCCTCGTTCACCACGTCCCAGTAGGCGAGCTTGCCCTTGTAGTGGGCCATCACGCCGTTGATGTGGCTGATCATCGCGGACCGCAGGGCGCTGCCGCTGAGGCTCCCCCAGAACCTCGGCTGCTGAGCGTGCCAGGCCAGGGTGTGGCCACGGACCCGCATGCCGTGCTGGGTGGCCCAGTTGTAGATCGCGTCGCCGTTACGGAAGTCGAACTGGCCCTGGTTGGGCTCGGTGGCGTCGGGCTTCATCTCGTTGACGGCCGTCATCATGTCGAACTCGCGGTCCGCGATGGCGAGGAAGCCCGAGTCGTTGAGACGGTCGGCGCCCATGGCGGCGCCGAAGTACCGGCCGCTGCGCTCGGCGGCGGCCTGCAGTGTGGTCCCGGGCGGGCCGCTGAGATCGGCTTGGGCGAAGGTCGCCACGGCCATCGAGGACACGATGACCGCCAGGGAGCAGGCCCCGCCCAGAAGCAGCCTGGCGGCACCTCTGGTTCGGTGTTTGGGTCGAGCGGGTACGTCGTTCATCTGCGTTTTCTCCTCGGTGTGCCCACCGGCCGCTGCCCGGTCCGCCCGGTGGATGAAGTGCACCGGCGCCGTACGCCCGTGCGGAGTGACCCTGCCCTGCCGCGATGCTATATCGAATCAATTCGATCCGCGCGTCCGCCGGTCGATGTGTCGACGCGTCGTCGGGCGAGCGACGAGCGGGCGCTTGTGGAGGCCAGCCCACACTCGACCGACTCCGGGGTATCGACCTGGCCGCCAACCGGCGCATCACCGCCACCCCAGCCCACCCAGGCCGAATCCACACTGACGCTTGTCAATGTTGCCAGAGTGGACGCAGACGTGCTGGAATGGCTCATATCGCCGCAGCACGGGGGCAACCGTGCTGAGAACGGCCAGCACGGGAGCATCGCAGGGGTGGCAGCGCGTCCTGGTGACAGACGCCCGCATGCCCCCATCGCCGGGTCATCGTCAGGACGGCGGGCACTCTGCCGGGTAGGCACTTCCCCCGCCACTTTCCCGCCACAGGTATCCCCGGCACGCGACCCGATGGCCGGCGCGCTCGACCGCTGAGATGCCGGGCATCCGATTCGGCCTGCCACCACATCAGAACCGGCGACGAGGTGAGAAGCGATCATGGATTCCGGAGAGAGTTTCGCGGAGCGGTACGGCCGCCGTCCGCTCTGGGCGGCGGTGGTCCTGCTGGCGGTGCTGGTCGGCGCGGTCGTCCTTGTCACTCGGGCCGACTCGGGGGCGGAGCCGGCGGATCTGCAGGCGCAGATCGTGGCCCGGATGCGGACCACGCTCGAACAGACGGACCCGGGGCAGCACAACCACGCCGGACACAGCGCCCGGCAGGGCGACGCCGCCGAGAAGCCACCGGTCATCTGCGGAGTGCGCGTCTACGGCTACGAACCGGCCGACGCCACCACCGTCGCCGAGGTGCAGAAGGTCTACGGCTTCCACCTCTGCGGAATCGCCGAGCAGAAGCGCCCCTGGGACGTGGCCGTCAAGCTGGCCGGCCCACTGATCATGGACATGTCCACCGACCCTCCCGGCATCCAGGTCGTCGAGGCGACAGCCGACGTCAGGTTCGTCGACCGGCTGCGCGAGATGTTCCCGGCCAAATACGCGACGTTGGCGCAGGAGGAGGCGCTGACCGCCGCGGAGATGGCCGACCAGCGGCGCCGGTACGACGCCGCCGCCGGACTCTGACCACACCGGCGCCCCAGCAGGGTCCGTGGACCCGTCATCGATCCGGCGATCTCGGACAGCTTGCTTCACATCCACCTATAGATAGATCAGCATTGATATTTAAGTTAATAGATGCAACAGTGACTTTGGGAGCGTTCCCATACTGATCTCTCGTACCGAGGAACGGAGGATGAACAGTGCGTTCACACACGTCCGATCAATCCGGCGGACGACCCAGGTCAACCGTCCGGCGGTCCCTCCAGGCGCTCGTTCTGATGTTCGCCATGGTGGTCGGCACGCTGCCCTGGACCGGCGCAGCCCAGGCCCACGGCACCGTCATCAGTCCGGCGACCCGCGCGTACCAGTGCTGGAAGACCTGGGGCAACCAGCACACCAACCCGGCCATGCAGCAGCAGGACCCCATGTGCTGGCAGGCGTTCCAGGCGAACCCCGACACCATGTGGAACTGGATGAGCCAACTGCGGGACGGCCTCGCTGGTCAGTACCAGGCCCGCACGCCCGACGGGCAACTGTGCAGCAACGCCCTCTCCAGGAACGACGCGGTGAACCAGCCCGGACCGTGGAAGGCGACCACCGTCAGCCGCAACCTCACGGTCCAGATGTACGACCAGGCCAGCCACGGTGCTGACTACTTCCAGGTCTACGTCACCAAGCAGGGGTTCAACCCGGCCACCCAGCGACTCGGGTGGGGCAACCTCGACCTGATCGCGACGACCGGACGCTACGCGCCAGCGCAGAACATCTCGTTCAACGTCTCGCTGCCCGCACGCAGCGGGAACCAGATCCTGTTCGTGATCTGGAGGGCGTCACACCTGGACCAGACCTACATGTGGTGCAGCGACATCACCATCACCTGATCGGCAGGTCCGACCGGCACGGCACCACTTCGGCCCAGGGCGCGTTGGCACCCTGGGCCGGAGTGCCCTCCCGATAGTGCCGTGAGTCGATGTTCTGTGGAACGTTCCCCGACCGCGCCACCACCCACCTGCTCGAGGAGCTGAACATGCAGCGACGGCGTTATCGCCCGGCCACCATGCTGGTCGGGCTGCTCACCCTGGCCCTGTCCGCGCTACTGATGCCATCGGCGTCGGTGGCCAGCACCGCGACGGCCGGCGCATCCCACACCCGTGCGGCGCCACTCGCCGAGCTGACAGTGGTGTCCGAACGGGTCGCGTTCGGCCTGCAGCGTCCGATCGCGATCACCGGACTGCCGGACGGTCGGATGCTGATCGCGGAGAAGAACGGCACCGTCCGCGCGTACCACCCCGACACCGGCCTGGCGGCAGAGCCGGTGCTCGACCTGACCGCCCGCGTCGACACGTCGGACAACGAGCGTGGCCTCCTCGGCATCACGCCTGCGCCGAACTTCGCGCGGACCGGGATGCTGTACGTGGCCTACACGAGCCTGCCGGCCGGCACGCTGACCCTGGCGCGAGTGCCCCTCGGCGCTCCCGACCGGCTGCAGGTGCTGCTCACCCAGGAGCACGCCGAGTACGGCAACCACAACGGCGGGCAGGTGGCGTTCGGCCGCGACGGCTACCTCTACTGGTCGACCGGCGACGGCGGCGGCGCGAACGACCCGTTCAAGAGCGGCCAGAACCTCGGCACCCTGCTCGGCAAGATCGTGCGGATCGACGTCAACCGCAGCTGCGGAGGCAAGCCCTACTGCGTACCCTTCGACAACCCGTTCGTCCGCACGGCCGGCGCGCGGCCGGAGATCTGGGTGTACGGGCTGCGTAACCCGTGGAAGTTCTCCATCGACCCGGTCGACAACTCGCTGTGGATCGGCGACGTCGGCCAGGGCCTGATCGAGGAGATCAACCACATCCGCCCGTCGCAGCGCGGCGCGAACCTGGGCTGGTCCTGCAAGGAGGGCACGCCGGTCTTCGACCAGACGCAGTGCCGGCCGGGCGTACGGCTCACCGACCCGGTAGTCGAGTACGAGCACTACCTGACGGAGAACTGCTCCATCATCGGCGGCTTGGTGTACCGCGGGTCCGTCACCCCGGAGGCGCAGGGGACCTACATCGCGAGCGACTACTGCTCGACCCGCGCGTTCGCCGTGCGTCAAACGTCCACGGGTGGCTACGAGTCTGCCGAGATCGGCACCTTCCCCACCCAGCCGACGGCGTTCGCCGCCGATGTGCACGGCGAGTTGTACGTCCTCAGCGACCTCCCGGGATGGTTGAGCAAGGTGCGGTTCGAGCGGGTCCCGCCGGCCTCGCCCAGCGCGGTGGCGAGCCGCTGAGCACTGGGGGCGGTTCGCTCCGCATCCGCCCCAACCTGGTGGACGGCCGCGCACCGGGCGGCCGTCCACACCGGTTCCGGCCCTCACCGCTTCGCCTACCGCCCCACCCGGTGGCCGAGTCGCGAGCCGACCGCCCGCACCTGCCCAACAGTGGTGGCGCCGTTCGTGGCGGCGAGGATGAGGGCGGCTGCCGCCAGCATGGGCGGCAGCAGGAAGGGGGCGCGGTGTCCGAATTGCTCCGCGAGCAGACCGGCGAGTGACTGGCCGGCAGCTGTGCCGACGGGTCCGGCGGCGCAGACGATACTCATCGTGATCGCGACTCGGGCGGGCGCCAACCGCTCGGTGATGGCGTAAATGGTGATCATGTAGGGCGCGATGGCGATCCCGGCTACCAGGACGACCGCCGCAAGTGGCAGCTGTGCTCCGCCGGCCGGCAGCAGGCTCATGGCGATGACAAGCCCGAGAGCGAACAGGCGATAGCGGGTCCGCAGGGTAACCCGGGATGGGATCCAGGCGTAGGCGATGCCGGCGACGGCGCTGCCCGCCCCTAGCGCGGCGTACAGCAGTCCGCCGGCAGAGGGGTTGTCTGCCGTGGTGGCGTATGCCGTCACTCCTACCTGAACGGTGCCGAAGATTGCACCCATGATCGCCATGGCGGCGCACATCGCTGCCAGTCCTGCCCGGGGCAGGGGCGACGCCACGGACTGCGACGACACCCGCTCGGGCGCGGTTCGGTACAGCAACGCCAACGGAGCCGCCGCCGCGAGGAGGAGCACGATGCAGGCCGTCAGCGGCGCACCTGATGGCACGGGCGCCCACGCCGCAGCGAGAAGCCCGACGACCGCGGGCCCGGCGATGAAACTCGCCTCGTCCGCAGCAGCTTCGTATGACAGGGCGGTGGTCACCAGATCGGGCTGGCCAGGCCGCAACCGCGCCAGATGGGACCAGTACACACGGATCAGCGGACCTACCTGCGGTTGAGTCGCACCGACGAGGACAGCAGCGGCGACAAGCGTCGGACGATCAGCGAAGGTGGCGGCAAGGAGGCCCGCCAGAGCGACGGCGTTCGCAACGGCCATCCAGACGCCGAGCCGACGGATGCTGGTGCGGTCGGCCAGCCGTCCGACGATAACGCCTCCCGCGCCGATGGCGAGGCTCTGAGCTGCGGCGGCCGCGCCGGCGAAGGCATAACTGCCCGTGGCATGCCGCAGCAGCAGCAGCGTCCCCAGGGGCGTCATCGCATACGGCAGCCGCGCCAGAAAGCCGATGGGGAAGATGGCGGGACGGGTCGCACGGGCGAGCTGGCGGTAGGACAAGGCGTTCTCCTCGCATGACGAAGAGACGCGCCTACCCAGCCACCGGACGCGTGCAGATCCCGATTCTGATCGCAGATTAGCAGCGTCGATGGCATCGGCCGGTCTTCGTGGCCCGGTCGTACGATTCTCGGATTGTGGACAACGATGAAGACCAGGTCCTTGCCGGCCCGGTCGCGGTGACGTGCATTCAACGCGCCTATCTGAGGGTGGCGGCTGCGGGGGATTCCGACGGTGGTGACTTCGATCCGGCACACGTAACGCGGCTGGTAGGGCTGGAGCCGACGCGGGTTCACCGGCGCGGCGAAGCCACGGGTCAGCGCGTTCACAGGTTGAGCGGTTGGTACGTCGACGTGCCACGGCGGCCTGAGTACGACACTGAGCTTCTTCTCATCGAGTTGCTCGGCCTCATCGAGCCGCACGCCGAAGGGCTGGCGCGCGCCCGGCAGGCGCTGGGACTCCGGGCGGGGGTCAACGTCGTGATCGAGATGCACTCCGGCCGAGACGGGGCCGACGACATTCTGGTGGCGACTCCCGCTCTCCACCTCACCGCAGAGACGATGCGACGACTGGCCGACCTTCATCTGTGGCTCGACTGCGATCAGTACGTCTACTGACACTCCTGGCGAAGCGCCCGGTCTGTCGGCGTACACATCAAGCCGTGGAGGCTGCCGCCGTTCCTGCCGATGCCCGCGGCCGAGCGGTGTGACCGGCGGCTGACGACAGAACAGGCATGGGCAGCCCCGCCCCTGTTGAGCTGCGAGACCGGCTGGCCACGGTGGTGCGAGCCAAAAGGGCGCCTTCCGCTGAATCCGCTGCACCCCTCGGGGTGGTCTCTTAGGCTGCGTGGGCGGGCACCCGGCTCGATGAGGGCGTCGCAGTGACGCTGTCCGGGCTCGTCGGGGTGCTTCCCTCGGCGGCCTGCTCGACCACTACGTCAGTCGGCACAGGAGCTGCCGCGACGGCGCGGCGCCCCCGGTTTTCGCGGTCGACGGCCGGGCCCGGCTGCCGGTGAGGAGCAGGAGCACCGATGACCCCCAGCGAACAGCAGCACCCGGAGATCATCGTCGGGCTGGTGGCGACCCCGCCGGACCAGCCCGCCCGGGTGGCCGCGCCGCTCGCCGCCGAGTTGGCCGCCCGACTCGCCGAGCGGGTCAACGCGGACGTGCGGTGGACCGTCCGGCAAGGCTGGGGCGAGGTGGCGCCACGTCGCAACGGCGGCGTTGAGGCACTGCTCGACGATCTTGCCCAGCGGCGTGCCGACGACCAGTGGGACGTCGCGATCTGCCTGACCGACCTGCCACTGCACGCCGAGCGGATGCCGCTGGTCGCGCAGACCTCGGCCCGGCGCCGAGCCGTGATGGTGTCCCTGCCCGCGCTGGGACTGCAACAGCTGCGAGCGGCCCGCTCGGCCATCCCGGATCTGGTGAGCAGGCTGCTGAACGACGCTTCCGACCAGCGAATACCGACGGCCGGTCGCGCACCGGCCGAGTTGGCACGCCGGGTTCCCGCCGTACACCGGGTCATCGGCGAGGCCGACACCGGCGAGCGGCGCTACGTCGCCTCCGGGTTGATCGGCCGGGCACGGCTGGTGGCCGGCATGGTCCGCGCCAACCGCCCGGGGCGTGCCCTGCTGGGCCTGTCCAAGCTGCTGGTCGGCGCGTTCGGCACGGCCGCGTTCGCGCTCACCACGGACACCATCTGGCAGATGGGCGATGCGCTCGGCGGACTCCGGCTCGCCGTGATCATGCTACTCGGACTGGCCGCGCTGGTGGCCTGGCTGATCGTCGCGCACGACCTGTGGGAGAAGCCAGACCGCGAGACACCGGCTGAGCTGGCCCGACTCTTCAACCTGGGGACGGTCCTCACCCTCACGCTGGCCACGGCAGTGTCCTACGTGGTGTTGTTCGTGGGAACCGTGCTCGTCGGAGCGCTGTTGATCGACACATCCGTACTGGAACAGACCTTGCAGCGACCGGTCGGTTTCACCGACTATCTGACGCTCGCCTGGATCACCAGCTCGCTGGCCACCGTCGGCGGGGCGATCGGCTCCGGACTGGAGAACGAGGAGACGGTGCGGGCCGCCGCGTACGGCTACCATCCCGAACCCGACGGCTGGCGGGACGAGACGGCCCGTCCATCGCGGGCGGGATGAGCGGTCAGGTGCGACCGAACCGCTGATGATCCAAGGGCGATCTCGATGCAGCGGCCGATCGGCGGGTTCGGGTGGTTCCCAGGGGGTAACCGGGCCGCGATGAGTCGTGCCCCGGGGCACCGTGAATCGGGCTGCCCGGGCGGGCACGACCGGATACGGAGGCTACCCGTGACCGGACTGGCGACCCGAGAGGCAATCAAGGCCAGGCAGGACGAGGTACAGCGGCGAGGGCGCGGGCTCGGCTGGATGAGCCTCGGCCTGGGCGTGGCACAACTGGCGGCATCGGACACGGTACGCCGGATCAGCGGCGTGGACGACTCCCCGACGTCCCGGGCGGTGGTGCCACTCGTCGGGGCGCGGGAGCTGATACACGCGGCCGGGCTCCTGACGAACCGGCGCAAGAGCATGTGGGTCTGGACCCGGGTCGCGGGCGACGCGATGGACCTGGCCTCGCTCGGACTGGCCATCGCCCACCGGGGCGGGCGCCGCCGTCGGCGGCTCCTCGTTGTCACCGGCGCCATCGTCGGGATCACGGTGGTGGACCTGTTGACCGCCGTACAGGCCACGCGGGCGAAGGAGGTCGGCGCGGTACGAGGTTCACGCAGAGGAGGACCCATGGAGCTGACAGCCACGACAACCATTCGCAAACCGCCGCCCAAGGTCTACGCGTTCTGGCGCGATCTGGACAACCTGCCGACGTTCATGGCTCATCTCGAAAAGATCCGCTCCACCGGTAACCGTACGAGCCACTGGTCCGCCAGCGCCCCGTTCGGCACGAACGTCGAGTGGGACGCGGAGATCGTCGACGACACGCCCGGCGAGAAGATCGCGTGGCGGTCGACCGGCAACGCCGACGTGCCGAACGCCGGTACGGTCCGGTTCGTGCCCGCCCCGGATGGCCTGAGCACGGAGGTGCACGTCGTTCTGTCGTACGACATCCCAGGCGGGGCGATTGGCAAGGCGGTCGCCAGGTACTTCGGCGAGGAACCGCACCAGCAGCTCGACGACGACCTGCGCCGGCTCAAGCAGGTGCTGGAGACCGGCGAGGTGGTCCGGTCCGACGGCGCCCCATGGGGCAAACGGGCCCGCAAGGAGTTCCCGCAGCGTCCGGCGCAGCCGCTGTCGGATGCCGAGTTCGCGAAGGGGGCCCAGGCATGAGGGCGAACACCTGGGCCGGCCGGAACAAGGTCAAGGTCCGTGACGTGCCGGACCCGCGGATCCTGAACGAGCGCGATGCCATCGTACGGATCACCTCCACCGCGATCTGTGGCTCGGACCTGCACCTCGTCGACGGGTATGTGCCCACGATGCAGAACGGCGACGTCATGGGTCACGAGTTCATGGGTGAGGTGATCGAGGTCGGCCGGGGCGTCGATCCAGGTCGGCTGCGTAAGGGTGACCGAGTCGTCGTGCCGTTCCCGATCGCCTGCGGCGCGTGCGGCGCCTGCGCCGCCGAGCTGTACTCCTGCTGCGAGAACTCCAACCCCAACGCGGGGATCGCGGAGAAGATGTTCGGTCATCCGGTCGCCGGGATCTTCGGCTATTCGCATCTGACCGGCGGCTTCGCGGGCGGTCAGGCGCAGTACGCGCGGGTGCCGTTCGCCGACGTCGGTCCGCTGAAGATCGAGTCCGACCTGACCGACGAGCAGGTGCTGTTCCTCTCGGACATCCTGCCCACCGGCTACATGGGTGCCGATATGTGCGACATCCAGTCCACCGACGTGGTGGCGGTGTGGGGCGCCGGCCCGGTCGGCCAGTTCGCGATGGACAGCGCCCGGATGCTCGGCGCCGCGAAGGTCATCGCCATCGACAAGGAGCCGTACCGGCTGCAGATGGCCGAGCGGGCGGGCTATACGCCGGTGAACTTCGAGGAGGTGGACGTACGGTCCCGGCTGCTGGAGCTGACCGGTGGGCGGGGGCCCGACAAGTGCATCGACGCGGTTGGCATGGAGGCCACCCACGGCAGCGCAGCCCTCTACGCCTATGACCGGGTCAAGCAGGCGGTCCGCTCGGAGTCCGAGCGCCCGCACGCGCTGCGGCAGGCGATCCTGTCGTGCCGCAGCGGCGGCATCGTGTCGGTGATCGGTGTGTACGGCGGCTTCCTCGACAAGTTCCCGGCCGGGGCCTGGATGAATCGGGCGCTGACCCTGCGTACCGGCCAATGCCACGTGCAGCGCTACATGAAGCCGCTGCTACAGCACATCGAACGCGGGGAGATCGATCCGACCCGGGTCATCACCCACACCCTGCCGCTCGACCAGGCAGAACGCGGCTTCGAAATGTTCAAGAACAAGCAAGACCACTGCGAGAAGGTCGTTCTCAAACCTTGAGCCATCACCCGCATCCGGCCGCCGCCGCCCGCGCGGTGGCCGGATGCGCCACATCACGAGGCGTCGACCTGCGGGCACCAGGCATTCGCAACCGAGCCGCCCACCTGTTTGCCGCAGACGGCCCCGGGTAGGCGCAGTCGGTGAGCGCGCCAGACACGGACCTAGGCACCCGATCGGACACCAGCCGCGCCGTCGCGTTCAGCGATGCCATCTTCGCCATCATCATCACACTGCTGGTCCTGGACCTCCGGGTACCGGACGTCCCGCCCGGCCACCTCCTGTCCGGCCTGCTCAGCCAGTGGCCGTCGTATGCCGCGTATCTCGCCTCCTACTCGTACGTGGCGGTCGTCTGGCTCAATCACAAGGCGGCGTTCAACCGCATTCAGCAGGTCGATCGCGGCCTGCACTGGATGAACCTGTTTGTGCTGTTCAGCACGGCGCTGCTGCCGTTTCCGACAATCGTCGTGTCGCACGCGTTGCAGGAGCACGACAACGCGGACCAGCGGGTGGCTATCGGCTTCTACGCGCTGATCGGCGCGTTGCTGTGCGCGACGTGGCTGGCGTTCTACCACTACCTGGCCCGAAACCCCGACTTGCTGAAGGACCAGGTGAGGGACGGCTTCTTTCACGTTGAGCGATTCCGGGCCCTCGCCGGGGTCGTCCTGTACGTCCTCGCGGGGATAGTCGGCTACCTGGTGGCGCCGTTGCTCGGCCTCGCCATCTTTCTCCTTCTACCCGTCTTCTACGCGATCACCAGCGCCGGCCTCTACCAGTCCCGGGTGATCCGCCGGATCACTCACGAACCTGACCCGCCAAGAGGCTGAGGCGGGCGATCCGCGGTTTCACCAGGCGGGCGCCGCTACAAGATCTCGAGCGGTTGCGGACCGGTCGGCGGCGGGAACGCCGTGTCGAGTGCCGCTACGTCCTCCTCGGTCAGCTGCAGGTTTCGCGCTTCCGCGTTCTCCCGGGTGTGTTCGGGATTGGACGATCGCGGAATGGCCCCAACCATCTCCTGCCGCAGCACCCAGGCCAGCGCCACCTGGGCCGGGGTGGCCCCGTGCCGGGCGGCGATCTCCGCGATCTGGGAGTGGCCGAGCAGTCGGCCCTGCTCGATCGGCGAGTAGGCCATCACCGGAATCCCGTGCTCGCGTAGCCAGGGCAGCAGGTCGTATTCCGGGCCGCGGCGGGTCAGGTTGTACAGGATCTGATTGGTCGCGCAGTCTTGCCCGCCCGCCGCCTCGAATAGCTCCGTCATGTCGGAAAGATCGAAGTTGCTGACGCCCCACTGTCCGATGTCACCGGCGTCGACGAGTTCGGCGAACGCCTCGATGGTCTCCGCGAGTGGATGCGAGCCGCGCCAGTGCAGCAGGTAGAGGTCGATGTGGTCGACGCCGAGTCGTTGCAGGCTGCGGCGGCAGGCCTGCATGGTTCCCCGTCGGCTGGCGTTGGACGGCAGCACCTTGTCGACCAGAAAGACATCGGCGCGTCGTCCGGTGATCGCTTCGCCGACGAGTTCCTCGGAAGCGCCGTCACCGTACATCTCCGCAGTGTCGATCATGGTCAAGCCCAGGTCGAGCCCGGTGTGCAGGGCGGCGATCTCGTCCCGCCGCCGTGCGGGACGCTCACCCAGGTACCAGGTCCCCTGACCGAGTACGGGCATGGTCTGGCCGGACGGCAGCTCGATCATTTGTCGACCTTCCTGAGCCTGGGTACCAGTAGATTGCCTGGGTTACCCGCTGCGGCAGGCGGCACACGCGAGGTCCGCACCGGGGAGCCGCCCCCGCCCGCCACTGACGGAGTGGAGGACGTGGAGACATACCCGCCGGTCAGGGCTGGTACTGGCTGCGGGTTCGGGGCAACCACTGGGGGTGTTGGTCACGCAGGTAGCGGATCAGTCCCTCGCGTAGGTCGCAGCTCAGGTCCCAGGCGCTGGCACCGTCGGCAGCAGAGGCCTGCACCTGGACGATCACGGTCTGCGCGGTGGCGTCGACCATCTGGAGCACCCACTGGCTGCGATCCCACAGCAGTGCGGACTCGACCAGTCGGCGTGCCTCCCGGCGCAGGTCGTCCAGGTCCGCGGTGTGGTCGACGTGGATCTGGATCTTGCCGATCACCCGCGACTCGTTCCGGGTCCAGTTCTGGAACGGCCGCTCGGTGAAGTACGTGGTCGGCAGGATGAGAATCCGTTCGTCCCAGAGCCGGATCACCACGTTGGTCAGCTTCACCTCCTCGACCCGGCCCCATTCGCCCTCCACCACCAGCACGTCGCCGACGTGCAGCCCGTCGGCGAAGGCGACCTGGATGCCGGCGAACGCATTGGCGAGCGCGGTTCGGGCGGAGAGGCCGATCAGCGCGCCGACCACCCCGGCCGAGGTCAGAATCGAGACGCCGAAGAGGCGTACCGGCCGGAAGGTGATCAGGATCAGGCCGATCGCAAGGACCGTGACAACAGCCACCGTGAGCCGCCGCACCGGACGGATCTGGGTCCGGGCCCGCCGGACCCGCCGGTTCGTTGCCAAATTACTCGGCAGTCGACTGAACGCGACCGCTTCGGCCACGTGCAATGCCCTGACCACCAGCCACGCACCGACGGCGATCAGGACCAGCAGGGTGGCATGCCGCAGATAACGCCCCCACCCGGCAAGTTCAGGCGGCAGCGCGTAGTACAGCGCCCCGACCAGCAGGGCCGTGGCTGCCGGGCGGCGGCAGGCGAGCCGCAGCGGCTCCAGCAGCCACCTGTAACGGCCCCGGGCAACCCGGCGCACCAGCACGCCGGAGACCAGGTCGACGACCACAGCCGTCGCCAGCGCGGCCAACACGATCAACGCGGTATGCATCAGAAGCCGTTCACCGTGATCCTGATGCCACCCTCCCCCGGGCTCGCTGCCCGGTCCACGGGCCCAGGGTGCCATCGGATCCGGTGGCGGGCGGCAACATCGGCAAACAGGCGCTGAACGAGCCTGCCGCAAACGCCCGACAGTGGGTGCCGGTCTGCCTGCCTGGTTGTCACGCCTCTCGCCGCGAACGTCGCGACCGCCTCCCCGGCACGCTCGACCGGCCGGTGCCCGCGCCACGGGTCGGGCGTTGGTCCGCACCGAAGACGTGTCGCGGCCGGCCCTCGTTCGGGGTGTCGGCGATGCTGTGGGCGTGGAGTATGTGTCCAGACTGCCGCGGCCACCGCTGGACCGACTGATCGACGACGTCTACTACCTGGAAGGTACGCCGCCGTACGCCCGGCTGATGCTGCCGCCGATGCCGGGGGCGTTGCTGATCGTGAACCTCGGGGCGCCGTTCCGCATCCGCGGCGGCACCGACATCGAGACGGCCGAGTACGCCGACGGCTGCGTGGTCACCACGCCCACCCGCGCGCTGGAGTTCGGCTACCCACTTCCGACCCGGTCCGTCGGCGTACACGTCAAGCCGTGGGGGCTGGCGCCGTTCCTGCCGATGCCCGCGGCCGAGCTGTGTGACCGGCCGGTGACGATGGAACAGGTGTGGGGCCGGCCCGCCGTTGCTGAGCTGCGCGACCGGCTGGCCGCGTCGGCCGGACCGCACGAGATGCTGACGCTGCTTGAGGACGAGCTGATGCGGCGGCTGTGCGAGACCGCCGGCCTGGGGCTGGTCAGGCACACGAGCAGTCTCATCGCGACGACCAGCGGGAGCGTGGCGATCGGCGACCTGAGCGTGGCAGCCGGTGTCAGCAGCACCCATCTGGCACGGCGTTTCAAGGAGCTCATCGGCGTCACACCGAAGCGACTGGCCCGCACCCACCGCTTCGCCGCCACCGTGCTCTCGATCGATCCCGCCGGACCGATCGACTGGGGCCACCTCGCCGGCGGCGCGGGCTACTTCGACCAGGCGCACTTCGGCCACGAGTTCCGGGCGTTCACCGGCCTCACGCCGACCCGGTACGTCGAAGTCCGGCGGCGGTTCCTCCGCGACCATCCCGGCCACGTGCTGGACGGCTGGCCGCTGCCAATCGATTGATTTCTTACAAGAACGACGTCTCACGGCACGCTAATTTGAGGGCCCCCAGGCAGAGGAGAGCCCCGTGGGCACTGTCGTCATGTACAGCTCGGTGTCGGTGGACGGCTTCGTCGCGGACGAGAACGACCAGCCCGGCCCGCTGTTCGACTGGTTGTCCAGCGGTGACGTCCCGTTGGACGACAGCGGCGCGCTGAAGGTGTCACAGACGTCCTACGACTACACCCGGCCCTACTGGGACCAGATCGGGGTGACAGTCGTCGGCCGCCACGTCTTCGACATGACGGACGGCTGGGACGGTAAGCCTCCGGGCGGGATCGACCACGTGGTCGTCGTGACGCACCGGCCGGCGCCCGAGGGTTGGGACCCGGAGGCGCCGTTTCACTTCGTCGACGGCGTCGAGGCGGCCATGGCCAGGGCGCAGGAACTCGCGGGTGACCGCATCGTCGAGGTCGCCGCTGGAAACGTCGGTGGCCAGGTGCTCGCCGCGGGTCTGGTCGACGAGGTGCGCATGGACGTCGTACCCGTCGTGTTCGGGTCCGGCAAGCGCTACTTCGGGTCGGTCGACGCGCAGCACCTGTTGGAGGACCCTGACGTGGTGATTCCGGGCAACCGGGTGCTTCACCTGCGCTACCGGGTGCGCCGCTGACGGTGCGCGGCGGGCGGGTTGCGATGGCGACGCGTCCGTCGGAGGTGGATCGCGCAGCCCGTACCGGACAGGGCATAGTGACCCGCGGCACCATCGACCGATATTGCCTGCCCTTGGAATAGGTGGTTGGAAGTGACGACGCGCTTACGTGTCCGATGGACCCGAGCGGCCGCATTAATCATGCTGACCGGGGGGATGCTCGCCGTCTCGGCGGCGCCTGCGGCGGCCGCCCCGGAGACCGTCAGCATCCTGAGCGTGTCGGCGGAGAACGTGAAACCCAACGAGACGGTACGCGTGCGCTACCGCGTCACCAACAGCGCAAGCCGGGCCGAAAAGGCCATCGTGGTGGTCGGCGGCGGCTTGCGGTGCACCTCCGGATGCCGGGCGGAGCCGAACCTCAAACCCGGCCAGAGCCAGAGCTTCGAGGCGACGCTGGTCGCCCCCGCGGCTCGCCCGGGTGAGATCACCGGCCTCAACATCTCGATCGGCGTACGGCTTGCCGAGCAGAACAGCTATGCGTACAAGATGGTCTACGTCCATGGCCCGGGCGCGTCGTCGTCCGCCAGCGCCAAGCCGGCGGCCGGGGTGAGCGGGGTCTCCGGCCGGGTCCGCGACGCCGACGGAAAGGCAGTCGGCGGCGCGAACCTGACCATCCGGGACAGCGCCGGGCACGAATACCGGACGACCAGCGGTGCCAGCGGTCAGTTCGCGATCACGTCGAGCGCCGGCAGGACGATCGCCGTGGGCTCCATCACCGTCAGCGCGGCCAGGGACGGCTACCGCACCGCTCGCACGACCGTACGCGGCAGCGCCGGTGACGTCGCGACAGTGCGGCTGACCCTCGCGGCGGTTGCAGCGCCCACCAGGACGTCGGCGTCGCCGACGGCAGAGGAGAGCCCTCTCGCCGCGGCAGGCGACGGCACCCCCGAGGCAGCCCCGCCCACCCTCAAGGCCGTCAGCGACGAGGGAAGCGGTTCGTCGCCGTTCTTCCTCCTGGGCGGCGTGCTTGTCGCCGCGGGCCTGGGCGCGCTCGCACTGGTGGTGATGCGCCGCAGGAGCGCACCGGAGGAGGACGTTCCCTCGACGAGCCAGCCGTTCGCGCCGGCCGGTGGGGGCATGGTCGATGCTCCGACGGTTGTCCTGCGTCCCGTCAGCAGGTCGCCCTTCCAGGAGGGCTGAGCCGACAGTTACCGCGTCCGAGACGCAGCGGTGCGGTCGCTCGGCGACCGGCCGCGATGGTGTCCGGTCTCACCGAGGGTTCTCCGGGCGGATCGCGCCAGGGGCCCGGTACTCTTGATCGAGTACAGACTGTCCCCATATGTCCGCCATCCCAGGGGGGACCCCATGCCCGCTCACGAGACCAGCCGGATCGACCTCGCACACCTGCGGGAAGTGCTCGACGGGCCCTGGGCCGAGGTTCGCAAGGCACACCGGGATCACCTCGACGAACGCTTCCTCCCGGTGTACGGCGAAACCGGTGACCAGGCACGGGAGCGGATCACCCGGCTGCTCACCCAGCTCCCCGTCGAGCTGGGCATGGCGTCGGGCTTCCCCACCGAGTACGGCGGCAGGGGCGACGTCGGCGGCTCGATCATCGCCAGCGAGATGCTCGCGCAGGTCGACCTGTCGCTGATGGTCAAGGCGGGCGTGCAGTGGGGGCTTTTCGGCGGCGCGGTCCAAGCCCTCGGCACCCGGCGCCACCACGACGCCTATCTGCGGGACATCGTCTCGGGCAAGATCTTCGGCTGTTTCGCGATGACCGAGACCGGCCATGGATCCGACGTCCAGCAGCTGCGCACCACCTGCACGTACGACCCGCAGACGCAGACCTTCGATCTGCACACCCCGCACCAGGCGGCCCGCAAGGACTACATCGGCAACGCGGCACGCGACGGGCGGATGGCGGTGGTCTTCGCGCAGCTGATCAGCGGTGGGCAGCGGCACGGCGTACACGCGTGGCTGGTGCCGATCCGCGACGAGCGGGGCAACCCGCTGCCCGGCGTGAGCATCGGCGACGCCGGCCCCAAGGCCGGCCTGCTCGGCGTGGACAACGGACGGCTCAGCTTCGACCATGTGACGGTGCCCCGCGACATGCTGCTGGACCGGTACGGGCAGGTCGCCGAGGACGGGACGTACGCCAGCCCGATCGAGAACGACTCCCGGCGCTTCTTCACGATGCTCGGCACCCTGGTCCGTGGCCGGGTCAGCGTGGGTGGCGCCGCGTCGGCAGCCACGAAGTCGGCGCTGACCATCGCGGTGCGCTACGGCGACATCCGCCGCCAGTTCGGCACGCCGGACGCCGACCGGGAGGTGCTGCTCAACGACTACCTGGCCCACCAGCGCAAGCTGCTGCCGGCCCTGGCCACCACGTACGCGCTGCACTTCGCCCAGACCGAGCTGGTCGCCGCGCTCAGTTCGGTGCAGGGCGGCGACGGGCCGGTCGACGAGCGCCGGCAGCGGGAGTTGGAGTCCCGGGCCGCGGGTCTCAAGGCGGCGCAGACCTGGCACGCGACGCGCACCATCCAGATGTGCCGCGAGGCGTGCGGCGGCGCCGGTTACCTCGCTGAGAACCGGCTGCCCAGCCTCAAGGCCGACACCGACGTCTTCACCACGTTCGAGGGCGACAACACGGTGCTGTTGCAACTGGTGGCCAAGGGACTGCTGACCGGCTACCGGGACGAGTTCGGCTCGTTGGACGGCTGGGGTCGTGCCTCCTTCGTCGCCGAACAGGTCCGCGAGATGGTGCTGGAGCGCACCGCCGCGCGGTCGCTCATCGAGCGGCTGATCAGTGCGGTGCCCGGACGCGACGACGAGGTCGCCCTCACCGACCGCGGCTGGCAGCTCAAGGCCTTCGAGGACCGCGAGAGGCATCTCCTGGAGGGCGCGGTCCGCCGCCTGCGCGGTGGCGCGGCCACGAAGAAGGACCATCCCTTCGACATCTTCAACGACGTCCAGGATCATGTCCTCGCTGTTGCCGCCGCGCACGTCGACCGGGTCACCCTGGAGGCGTTCGTCGCCGGCATCGAGGGTGTCGCCGACCCGACGGTGCGGGAGCTGCTGTCCCGGGTCTGCGACCTGTACGCGCTCAGCGTCATCGAGGCCAACAAGGGCTGGTACCTGGAGCACGGCCGTCTCACCCCGGCCCGATCCAAGGCGATCACCGGCGTGGTGAACAGCCTGCTCAAGGAGCTACGCCCGCACATGCGGACGCTCGTGGACGGTTTCGCGATTCCGGATTCGTGGCTGCACTGCGCGATCCTGCGCGAGGAACCCGGCCGGCAGGAGACGATGGCCGCCCATGACACCGCCGGGGAGCCGCAGGTGGTCCCGGCGTAGTCCGCGGCTCGCGGCGCCCCGAACCGGGCCCACCCCGACTGCCCCTCTATTGCCGCTCATCGATTCATGGTAGAAATCCTTCACAGTGGCTGCCAGAGGCCAAGGATTTCTTCACATTGGAGGCGGCGTGCGGGCATTCGCCGGGTGGCTTGTCGTTCTCACCGTTGCCGCAGGTGTCGTGGCACCGGCTGGCCCGGTCGCGGGTGCCGCGACAACCGCGCCAGCACCGACTGCCGTGGTGCCGCTGGCCACCGGCCCGCAGCCCGGCACCTTCACCGGCCGCGGTTTCGACACCTGCACGGCGCCGGCACAGGCCACCATGGACACGTGGCGGGCCAGCTCGCCCTACGGCGCGATAGGCATCTACATCAGCGGGGACAGCCGCACCTGCTCCCAGCCCAACCTCACGCCGACGTGGGTGGCCAACCAGACGAACAACGGATGGCGACTGCTCCCCATCGAGCTGGGTTACCAGGCACCCTGCGGCACTCGCGCTCCGAAGATGTCCGCCGACCCCACCACCGCCCGGTCACAGGGCGTCTCCGCGGCGAACAGGTCCGCGAACGCCGCTCAGGCACTGGGCATCGGCAGTGCGAGCACCATCTACAACGACATCGAGCAGTACCCGACCACCGCGTCGTGCCGGGCCGCCGTGCTGTCGTTCCTGTCCGGCTGGACCGAGCAACTGCACGTGCGCGGCTACCTCGCCGGCATGTACTCCAGCGGCTCGTCCGGCATCAAGGACGTCTGCGACGCGTACGGCAACCCGAGCTACACCCGACTCGACCAGATCTGGATCGGTTGGTGGAACGGGGTGGCCGACACGCGGGCCGGCAGCTACTGCGCCGACGCCTACTACGCGAACCAGCAGCGGGTCCACCAGTACGCCGGCGACGTCACCGAGACGTGGGGCGGCGTGACGATGAAGATCGACCGCAACTACCTCGACCTGAGGGTCACCCAGACCCCGCCGCAGCAGTGGACCGCGACCATCGACAACAGCACCTCGGGCGGGTTCACGGCGAGCACCGCGTGGGGCACCTCGACCTACTCCGGCCAGCGGTACGGCACCGACTACCGGTTCGCGAGCCCGGTGTCGTCCAGCGACGTCGCCTGGTTCCGGTCGACGATTCCGGTGACCGGAACCTACGAGATCTCGGTCTGGTACCCGGCCGACGCCGGCTACAACGATCAGACGCCGTACGTGGTGGCGACCACCACCGGAAACCTGTCGGTGCCCGTCAACCAGCGGGCCAACGGCGGCCGGTGGGTCTCGATCGGTGTGTTCACCTTGGCCGCCGGCACGGGCAACACCGTCGGCGTGAGCCGCTGGACCGGTGGCACCGGCCTCGTGGTCGCCGACGCGGTACGGATCACGCGGGTCTGAACCCGCACGTCGGCGAGGCGCCTTTTCACCGGGCCGACCACGCCCGCGCCGCCGACAACGGCTACGGCCTCGGCTCTTGCCCGGCGGCGGCCGCATCGACGACCGAGACGGGAGTGCCAAGCTCGACGGTACGGGAGACGGTGCACAGGCGATCGTGGGACTGCTGCAACGACCGGGGCAGCGCCTCGCGCGCCCGGTCCCCCTCCGGCCCCGCCGGGAACGTCACGGTGAACTCGACCCTGATGTTCTGCATCCGGTTTCCACCGACCTCGTCCCGGATCTTGTCGCCGCTGACCGCGACGGAGAACCCGGTCGGCTCGGCACGCCGGCTGGTGATGTGGTCGACGTCCACCGCGCTGCAGCCACCGATGGCGGCCAAGAGCAGCTCCACGGGCGTGAAACTGGCGTCCTCTCCCGTACCCATGGACAGGGAACCGCCGCGGACGTTGCGCGCGACGTAGCTGCCCACGCTGGTGCGCTCGATCTCCACCGAGCGGAAGGTGTCGTCACTCATGACAGGAAAACTACCTCCGTCATCACCGGTGGTGGGCGGGCCCCACCAACGATCAGACTGAGGTACGCCGGCAATGCCGGGACATCCGGGGGCCGAAGGTCCTGTGGCTTCCGTCTGGTGGCCCCGGGTGGCCGACCTCGGCTGGGCCTAACGTGAGTCCTGACCCGACGAGATCTGCGAAAGGACCACCGTGACCGCGGTCGTATCCGAACTCCGTACGCTCGCCGAGCTCGACGACACCGAACTCGCTCGTCTGGACGCGTGGTGGCGGGCGAACAACTACCTGACCATCGGACAGATCTACCTGCAGGCCAACCCGCTGCTGCGCGAACCCCTGTCGGCTGAGCACATCAAGCCGCGCCTGCTCGGTCACTGGGGCACCAGCCCCGGCCTGTCGCTGATCTACGCACACGTCTCCCGGCTGATCCGGCACACCGGTCAGCAGGCGATCTACCTGGCCGGTCCGGGTCACGGCGGGCCGGCGCTGGTGGCCGCGGGCTATCTGGAAGGCACCTACAGCGAGATCTACCCGGACGTCAGCCAGGACGAGGCCGGGATGCTGCGCCTGTTCCGGCAGTTCTCCAGCCCGGGCGGTATCCCGTCGCACGTGTCGGTGACCACCCCCGGCTCCATCCACGAGGGCGGCGAGCTGGGCTACGTCCTGGTCCACGCGTTCGGCGCGGTCATGGACAACCCCGACCTGCTGGCCATCGCGGTCGTCGGCGACGGCGAGGCCGAGACCGGGCCCCTCGAGGGCTCCTGGAAGGGCGTGTCCTTCCTCAACCCCGAACGCGACGGCGCGGTCCTGCCGATCCTGCACCTCAACGACGCCAAGATCTCCGGTCCCACGGTGCTGGGTCGCAAGGACCCCGAGGAGGTACGCGCCCTGCTGCGCGGCCACGGTTACGACGTCATCGAGGTCGAGGGCTCCGACCTGCCCGGCATGCACCACCGATGCGCCGCCGCCCTCGCCACCGCCTGGACGAGGATCCGCGACATTCAGACCGCCGCCCGTGACGGTTCCTGGGACGGCACCCGCCCGGTCTGGCCGCTGATCGTCCTACGGTCGCCGAAGGGCTGGACCGGGCCGGACTCCGTCGACGGGATCACCGTCACCGGGACGTGGCGGTCCCACCAGGTGCCGCTGTCCGGCGTCAAGGACAACCCGGAGCATCTCGCGCTGCTCGAGCGCTGGCTCAAGTCGTACCGTCCGGAGGAGCTGTTCGATTCCGCCGGCACGCCCGTGGCGGCCATCCGGGACCAGGCGCCCGACGGCGACCTGCGGATGAGTGCCAGCCCGCACGCCAACGGCGGGGTGCTGACCCGGGATCTGGACCTGCCGGACTTCCGGGCCTACGCGATCGACGTGCCCCGGCCCGCGCAGCAGCGGGCCGAGTCGACGCGCAAGCTCGGCGAGATGATGCGCGACATCTACACCCGCAACGCCGACCGGTTCCGGTTGTTCTGCCCGGACGAGACCAACAGCAACCGGCTCGGCAGCGTCTTCGAGGTCTCCGACCGCGCCTTCATGGAGCGCGTGACACCGGAGGACGTGGCGATCAGCCGCGACGGCCGGGTCATGGAGGTGCTCAGCGAGCACAACTGCCACGGTTGGCTGGAGGGTTACAACCTGACCGGCCGGCACGGGATGTTCGCCACCTACGAGGCGTTCGCCATGGTCAGCGCCTCGCAGACCGTGCAGCACGGCAAGTGGTTGCAGGAGGCCAAGAACCTGCCGTGGCGCGAGAAGGTGCCCAGCCTCAACGTGCTGCTCACCTCGACGGCGTGGCGCAACGACCACAACGGCTTCTCCCACCAGGGGCCGGGCCTGATCCAGGTGGTGCTCACCCAGCGCGGCGACGTCGCCCGGGTCTACCTGCCACCGGACGCCAACACCCTGCTGTCGGTGGCCGACCACTGCTTCCGGTCGCGGTCGTACATCAACCTGATCGTGATCGACAAGCAGCCGCAGCTGCAGTACCTCTCCATGGACGAGGCTGTCGAACACTGCGCTCGCGGCGCGGGCGTCTGGGACTGGGCCGGCACCGACGACGGCACCAGCGACCCCGACATCGTCCTCGCCTGCGCCGGCGACGTCGTCACCATGGAGACCGTCGCGGCGGCGCAGATCCTGCGCGACAAGCTGCCCGGCCTCAAGGTCCGCGTGGTCAACGTGGTCGACCTGATGACCCTCGTCCGGCCCAAGGACCACCCGCACGGCATGAGCGAGACCCTGTTCACCGAGCTGTTCACCGACAACGTCGACGTGGTGTTCTCCTTCCACGGCTACCCCGGCGCGATCCACCAGCTCGTGCACGGCCGCCCCGACGCCGACCGGTTCCGCGTCCGCGGCTTCATCGAGCAGGGCACGACCACCACCCCGTTCGACATGACCGTGCGCAACAAGGCGTCGCGGTACCACCTGGTGATGGACGCCATCAACAACGCCAGGCGCCTCCCGCGCGGCGCCGCCGAGCTCAAGGCGTGGTGCCAGAGCCAGCTCGACCGCCACGAGACGTACGTGGTGGAACACCTGGAGGACATGCCCGAGGTCCGCGACTGGGCCCTCGGCGACTGGGCCGCGCGCGGCTGAGATCGACCGCCCTGGTGGGCGCACCCGCACCTGGAGGTCCCGGACGGTCCCGACCGTCCGGGACCTCCGGCCCTTAACCGCTGGTTGTCCCTCGGCGACGCTGGGAGGAGACCAAGGAGGGGCCATGGCCACCACATCCCACGAAGCCTGGCGCGGGTTCCGCGGCACCGGCTGGCGCGAGACGATCGACGTCGGCGGGTTCGTCCACGACAACATCGAGCCGTACACCGGCGGGTCGGAGTTCCTGACCGGGCCGACGCCCCGTACCGAGCGGATCTGGCGGCAGCTGCAGCACATGTTCGTCGAGGAGAGTCGTCGCGGTGTCTACGACGTGGACAACCACACCCCGTCCACGATCACCTCGCACGAGCCCGGCTACCTCGACCAGGGCCATGAGCTCATCGTGGGTCTGCAGACCAGCGCCCCGCTGCGCCGCGCGATCATGCCGAACGGCGGGCTGCGGATGGTGGAGGCCGGTCTCCAGGCGTACGGCTTCACCCTCGACCCGACCGTGCACGCGATCTTCAGCCGATACCGCAAGACGCACAACGACGGTGTCTTCGACGCCTACCCGGCCGACGTGAAGGCCGCCCGCCGCTCGCACATCATCACCGGGCTGCCGGACGCGTACGGCCGTGGTCGGATCATCGGCGACTACCGACGCGTCGCGCTGTACGGGGTCGACCGCCTGATCGCCGAGCGCCGGGCCGTCAAGGCGTCGCTCGACGCCCGGCTGTCGTCGGAGGACGTGATCCGCGACCGTGAGGAACTTGCCGAGCAGATTCGGGCGCTGGACGAGCTGCGAGTCATGGCCAGCCGGTACGGCTGTGACATCTCCGGTCCGGCGAGCACCGGCCGCGAAGCGATCCAGTGGCTGTACTTCGCCTATCTGGCGGCCACCAAGGAGCAGAACGGCGCGGCGATGTCGCTGGGCCGGACCGCCACGTTCGTCGACGCCTACCTGCAACGCGACATCGCCGAGGGCCTGCTCACCGAGCGGGACGCGCAGGAACTCGTCGACGACTTCGTCATCAAGCTGCGGATCATCCGGTTCCTGCGCACGCCGGAGTACGACCAGTTGTTCTCCGGCGACCCGACCTGGGTGACCGAGGCGCTCGGCGGGATCGGCTGCGACGGCCGCCCGCTGGTCACCCGCACGAGCTTCCGCTACCTGCAGACCCTGTACAACCTGGGCCCGGCCCCCGAGCCGAACCTGACAGTGCTGTGGTCGCCGGCGCTGCCCGAGGGATTCAAGCGGTTCTGCGCCCAGGTCTCGATCGACACGAGCGCCATCCAGTACGAGAACGACGACCTGATCCGACCGGCGTACAGCGACGACACCGCCATCGCCTGCTGCGTGTCGGCGATGCGGGTGGGCAAGGACATGCAGTTCTTCGGCGCCCGCGCCAACCTCGCCAAGGCCCTGTTGTACGCGATCAACGGCGGCCGCGACGAGATGACCGGCGAGCAGGTCTTCGTCGCCGCGCCGATCGTTGACGACGTGCTCGACTACGACGCGGTCATGACCGCGTACGACCAGACGCTCGACTGGCTGGCCGAGACGTACGTCGACGCGCTCAACGTCATCCACTACATGCACGACAAGTACGCCTACGAGCGCATCGAGATGGCCCTGCACGACTACCCCGTGCACCGCTTCCTCGCCACCGGCGTCGCCGGCCTGTCGGTCGCCGTGGACAGCTTGAGCGCCATCAAGCACGCCCACGTCAAGGTGCTGCGCGACGAGAACGGCCTGGCCGTCGACTACGCCGTGGACGGCGACTTCCCGGCCTTCGGCAACAACGACGACCGCGCCGACGCGATCGCCGTCGACCTGGTCGAACGATTCATGGCCAAGATCCGACGGCAGCCCACCTACCGGGGCGCCGAGCCGTCGCTCTCGGTTCTCACCATCACGTCGAACGTGGTCTACGGCAGACACACCGGCAACACGCCCGACGGGCGGCGCGCGGGTGAGCCGTTCGCGCCGGGCGCGAACCCGATGAACGGCCGCGACACGCACGGCATGGTCGCCGCCGCGCTGTCGGTCGCCAAGCTGCCGTACCGCAGCGCGCGCGACGGGATCTCGCTGACGATCACCGTCACCCCGGACGGCCTCGGCCACGCCCGCGACGAACGGATCACCAACCTCGCCGGAGTGCTCGACGGCTACACCGACAGCGGCGGCTTCCACATGAACGTCAACGTGCTGAACAGGGCGACTCTCGAGGACGCCATGGCCCACCCGGAGAACTACCCGCAGCTGACCGTCCGGGTCTCCGGGTACGCGGTGAACTTCGTCAAACTCACCCCCGAGCAGCAACGCGACGTCATCTCCCGAACCTTCCACGGATCGCTCTGATGACCGACGTCGTCACGGCGCCGGTGACCGGCTCGCTCCACTCCTTCGACATCTCCATCGGAGTGGACGGGCCGGGCACCCGGTTCGTCGCGTTCCTGGCCGGCTGCCCGCTGCGCTGCCTCTACTGCCACAGCCCCGACACCCAGTACCGCCGTTACGGCCGGCCCATCTCCGTCGACGACCTCGTCACCGAGATCCGCCGCTACGAACGCTTCCTGAAGGTCGCGCACGGCGGGGTCACCCTGAGCGGCGGCGAGCCGCTGCAACAGCCAGCCTTCACCCGCGAGGTGCTGCGCCGCTGCACGGAGATGGGGCTGCACACCGCCCTGGACACCAGCGGCCTGCTCGGCGACCGCGCCGACGACGCGCTGCTCGACGCCACCGATTTGGTACTGCTCGACATCAAGTCCGGCGACCCGGCCACGTACCGGACCGTCACCCGCACCGGGCGGCTGACGCCGACCGTGCGGTTCGCGCACCGCCTGGCCGAGCGTGGCACGCCGATCTGGGTCCGTTTCGTCCTCGTGCCCGGCCTCACCGACGACCCGGGCAACGTCGACGCCGTCGCGTCCATCGCGGCCGACCTGCCCACCGTCGAACGCGTCGAGGTGCTTCCCTTTCACCGGCTCGGCGCGCAGAAGTACGCCGCCCTCGGCCTGCCGTTCCCGCTGGCGGGCACGGTGCCGCCGGATGAGGCGCTGCTGCGTCGGGTCCGTGGCCAGTTCGAGGAACACGGGCTGACGGTGTACTGACCGCCACCGCCTCGGGCGAGCGTCTCCCCGGAGAGCCTGTGGACGGCACGCTGCGTCCTCGCACCACAGTGGATGGCAGTCGAGGCCGTGGCCGGAATCGAACCGGCGTACGCGGTTTTGCGGACCGCTCCCTCACCACTCGGGCACACGACCAGGCAGAAGCGCCCGCGGAGGGAATCGAACCCCCGACACCCAACTCCGGAAGCTGGTGCTCTATCCCCTGAGCTACGCGGGCCAGCGTGGGAGTGGAGAGATTCGAACTCCCTGAGCGCGAACGCACCGGGGTTACAGCCCGGCCCACCTCACCATCGGTGGCGCACTCCCGTGGGGTGACTGGCGGGACTCGAACCCGCGACAACCCGGACCACAACCGGGCGCTCTACCACTGAGCTACAGCCACAACTACGGCCCGAAGGCCAGTACCCGCGGAAGGTGTCGAACCTCCGACCCCCTGGGTGTAAACCAGGCGCTCTCCCGTTGAGCTACGCGGGCTTGGCTCTGGCGACAGGGCTCGAACCTGTAGAGGGCTTGCGCCCGCCGGATTAACAGTCCGGACCGTTACCAATTACGGTTTACGCCAGATCGGCAGCGCGGACGGGACTCGAACCCGCACATGTCCCGGGTGAAAGCCGGGCGACTCTTCCAATTCGTCCACCGCGCCAGGTGGTGTGCGTGCCCCGAGCTGGTGTCGAACCAAGCGACCCCCGGTCTGTCGAACCGGTGCTCTCCCGCTGAGCTATCGGGGCGTGAATAGGCGGCCGGCCGCGGAGGGTACTGCCGCGCTTGCACCTGGCACTCCCTGTGCCAGGGCCGACCCGAACGGACAGGACCGCTGGGAGCGGGCGCCGGATTCGAACCGACGGCCCCCTGAGCCCCAGTCAGGTGCGCTACCAAACTGCGCCATATCCCGTGAGTGCCCCCGAGACGATTCGAACGTCTGGCCTCTTGATTCGTAGTCAAGCGCTCTATCCACTGAGCTACGGGGGCATGTCGTGCGTGCGGCGAGGGAAGCCGGCCGGTACGCCGGGTTCTGTCTCATCCCGGCGACCCGGTGAGGGATTCGAACCCCCGGCAGTATGACCCGCTCCGCGTCAGCAACGCGGCGCCTCGACCAGACTCGGCCAACCCTTCATGCGCGCCAACGACGGGGATCGAACCCGCGGCCCCCCGATCGACAGTCGGGTGCTCTAACCACTGAGCTACGTCGGCATGTGGCCGCTTCCGGCGGCGAATCGCCCACGCTTACGTGACCTTGGTGCGGGGGAACCTCGGGCCGACCGGCGGGCCGGCGGCGTGGAGTCGGACGGAATCGAACCGACGGCCTTCCCGGTGCGAGCGGGACGCTCTACCAACTGAGCTACGACCCCAAGGTGTTGCTGAGTACCCGACCGCGGATTCGAACCGCGAACCTTCCCGCCCTGAACGGGACGCCTCTGCCAGTTGGGCTAGCCGGGCATGTGATTCCTCGTCTCGACCGCGAACGCCGCGTACTTCGAGTCGAGGACGATGTATTGCGCGCCGCTCACCGCCTCTACCGGGATGAGGTAGTCGAGGGCCCCCGCTGTCGAGATGAAGAAAAGTCGGTCTCGCCCTTTGTGTAGCCCGTGACTCGGATGCGACCACGAGCGGTATCCCGCGCGCTGGCGTCGTACACCGTCCGCCGCAGGACCGCCCGGTAGCGTCCATTGCTCTCGGTCGTGCCGGTGGTCTTGACCTGCACCCGTTGCAGTCCAGTGTCGGATTCCGCGATCAGGTCGTATGCGGCCGGCTCTAGCGGGATCGAGACGTTGTAACCCCGATCCATGAACCATCGGGCGGCGATGCTCAACCCCGATCGTCCGCCGTGCTGAGCTGGCTGGCTGAACGGGTGCGCTGGCGCTGCGAGCTGGCGAGGGTTGCTGCCGTGAGTCAGGTGCGACACGTCCAAGTCGAGGCGGGCCGCGACAGCTTGGACACTCGTACGACCTGCTGTCCGTGACTTGCCGATGGCTTCCATGACGTCTGCCCAGCAGGTCGCGCCCTGGACGGCGTTGCGGAGCTGGTCGTCGGTGTAGGTGCGCGGGTTGCCCATAACTAGCAATCCTGCACTAATCGAGTGCGGTGGCTTTGCGATTTTGCCCACCCGGACAGGTGGTGTTGCGTGCCGACACCCGGTGTCGAACCGGGGACCTTCCCGTTATGAGCGGGACGCTCTGACCACCTGAGCTACGTCGGCGAGAGAGCCACCGCCCGGACTCGAACCGGGTGCCTACGTCTTACGAGGACGTCGCTCTGGCCTGATGAGCTACGGCGGCAGGGTGTGGAGCCGGCGACCGGGATCGAACCGGCCCACTCGCGCTTACAAGGCGCGTGCTCTGCCAACTGAGCTACACCGGCTTGGTGCCCCCGACAGGATTCGAACCTGCCCTGTCGGCCGCCTCACGACCGCGCCTCTACCACTGGGCTACGAGGGCCTAGCTGGGAGCAGAGGATTCGAACCTCTACGCACTGGGTCAGAGCCAGCGATGCTGCCGGTTACATCAGCTCCCATCGCGGCCGGCGGGGTGATGGCCCGCCGGCCGGTGTCAGCGCTGCGCCAGCGACCCCCACGCCGGCACGACCGGGCTGGTGCGGAGCACCATGCCTGCCTCGGCCGGGGTCCGATCGCCCTTGCGCTGGTTGCAGGGCGCGCACGCGCTGACGGTGATCCGCCAGGTGTTCTTCAGCATCCGGATCGCGTGGGCGAACCTGACGCGGTGTAGGGGTCCGGCGTCCACCCGGTCCCTCCCTTCTTCCGATCACGAACGGCCCGTTGAGGCCGGCGTCGGTGATGTCGCACTGTCTCTACCCGAGAGGCATCGAGCGGTTGACCCGATTCGAACGGGCGACCTCGACGTTGGCAACGTCGCGCTCTACCAACTGAGCTACAACCGCGTGGAGCCACCGGCGCGAATCGAACGCGCGACCTTCCCCGTACCAGGGGACGCTCCCCCAATCTGAGCTACGACGGCCAGGGCGCCTCCACCACTTGGACGGGAACGTGCCCGCTGGCGCACTTCGCGCCCACCGTTGCCCCACACCTGGGGCAGCTCGACAGGACGCGACACCTCCACGTTGGAAGCGGTGCGTTCAACCACGTGAGCTGGTAGGCGGTAGGGATTTTCCACGTAGGCCATGTCGGGCTCGAACCGACGATCTCCTGGCTGAGAACCAGGTGAGCTTTGCCGACAGCTCCAATGGCCCATGAAGCCGGGAGGGGCTGGGAGACCTGGACCGGTCCCCCGCGAACGTGCCCCTCCCCGACTCGAACGGGTCCGGGACCGGGGTGTCGAACCCCGTGTCTCTCGCTCCCAAAGCGAGCGGGTCAGCCGTCTCCCTCGTCCCGGAGGTAATTCCCCCGGCCGGCGCGTGCCGGCGCCGGCCGGGTCTTGCTCATGCCATCCACTGTGGAGTTGAGAATCTACGACGTCGCCGGCCGCAGCCGGGACGAAAAGCAGGGGCGGCAGGACTCGAACCTGCGACCTTCGGTTTTGGAGACCGGTGCTCTACCAGTTGAGCTACGCCCCTGTGACGTTGTTCCCGCAACAGAAAAGCCGCCCTGTCCCGGTCGGGGTGGGCGGCTTCGCAGCTTGCGCTGACGCTATTCGCGCCGCCACCCCGGATCCCAGTTCCGCTCATTTGCGCACAGGTTGTGGGCTCGCCCGATCGAGGGCAGCACGACACCGCCGCGCGGCATGAGCCGCGTGCTTTCGGTGTAGGCGTACTGCGCCATCGGGAACTCCTCGGGTGGGTCGGGACTGCCTTGCTCAATCAAGGTAGGCGCTGCGTCGATCGGATGGCAATGGATATTCCGAGCGCACGCGGACCGGCCGCGGCTACTGGTGGTCCCGGCCGAGGAAGCACGACAACAGTTGCCGGAACTCGTGCGGGTGCTCGATCGCGGGAACGTGCCCGCATCGCCCGAACACGTGCAGACGGACGTCGGCCAGGTGACCGAGCAGCGGCTGGGCCGTCGTCGCGAACGGGGTGACCCGGTCCTCGGCGCCGTGAATGAGCAGGACTGGCGCGCGGATCGCCGCCAGAGTCTGCGCGGAGAGGGTGAGGTCGTCGACCCACCGTGCTCTGGGGGGCGGGAACAGCGACGCGTACGCGGCCGCCCCATCTCGCATCGCCGCCGCACGGGCCTCGACGGCCGCGTCGGTCACGAGAGCCTGGTCGAGGAGGAGGCGGCTCAGCATGTCCCGTGCCCCGGTCGGGCCGGCCGGGGCGGCCCAGACGGCGTCGAGCTCGGCGGACAGCGGCGCCCCGGGGGCGCCCATCGTCGAGACCGCCACGACACGGGTGACCTGCTGGGGGCGGGCGGCCGCCAACGCCAGCGCCACGGCGCCGCCCATGGAGTGACCCACCACGGCGTAGTGGTCGATGCCGAGAGCATCCATCAGGCCCGCAGCCTGGTCCGTCCACAGCCGGAGCCCGCCCCTGGAGCCCGCCGGGACGGGCGTACGGCCGAACCCCGCCTGATCCGGAGCCACCAGGTGCCAGGACGTGCCCAGCGCCTGCGCGGTCGTTGCCCAGGCGCCGGACCCGGTCGTGCCGGGTCCGGAGCCGTGCAGCATCAGCACCGCGGGACCGGTGCCGCTCTCCAGGACGTGGACGGGGGAACCGTCGACGGTGACGGTCCGAAGTGCCGTCACCGGGGCGAACCAGGTCTGCTCATGCCGAGGCGGAGTTGACGGACTTCGAGAAGAGCTCCATCATCGCCCGGCCGAACTGCGGCATGTCGGGCCAACCCCGGCAGGAGACGAGGTTGCCGTCCACGACGTCGGGAGCGTCGATGACCGTCGCGCCCGCGTTCTCCATGTCACCGGTGATCGGGGGGAAGCACGCCGTCTTGCGGCCCTTCAGCAGCCCGTACACCGCCGGCACCTGCGCGCCGTGGCACACCAGCGCGATGGGGAGGTTGCGCGCGAAGAAGTGCTCGGTGATGCGCCGGACGTCGGCGTCGACCCGGATCCACTCGGGGGCACGTCCACCGGGGATGATGAGGGCGTCGTAGCGCTCAACGTCGACCTCGGCCCAGGGCACGTCGACCGGCAGCTTCCGGCCGTTCTTCTCCACGTAGGCGTCGGAGTTGGGGTCGAACTCGTGGATGACCAGTTGCACGTCACGCATCGTCCGGGACGAGACGTCGACGTCCCAGCCGCCCTCCTGCACGCGGTAGTAGGGATACATGGTGTCGAGTTCCTCGGCGGCGTCGCCGGTCAGGAGCAGCGCTCTGGGCACCTGCTTCTCCTCGCATGTGGGGACGGGCGGGGTGGATCAGATCCAATCCGATCTGATCGAGTTAGCATTCCTCGGCCCAGCCCGCCCGTCAACCCTCCACCGTCATCGGGTCCGCGTCCTTGACCTCGTCGAACAATCGACGGAAACGCTCGCCGGACCGAAGGATGTGCCGACGCATCGCGTAGGCGGCGGCGTCGGGGTCACGCGCGGCGATCGCTGCCACAACGTCCTCGTGCTCGGCCATGGCCAGGTGCGTGACCTGGGTGTCGTGGTGCAGCCGGAAGAGGTGCACGTGGCTGTGCAGGCGAGCGAGCGCTTCCCGGATGACCTGGTTCTCCGCGCTCAGGGCGACGAGATCGTGGAAAGCGGCGTCGCGTAGCCCGAAGGCACCGTAGGCCAGCAGCCCGCTGCCCCCCTGAAGCTCGGCCATCTCCTCCAGCATTCGCCGCAGACCGGCCACCTGCTCCAAGGACGCCCGTTCGGCGGATCTGCGTGCCGCCGCCGGTTCCAGGAGCAGGCGAACCTCGAGCATGTCCTCGAATCGGTGACGGGTGATCTGGGGTGGGATGCGGTAGCCGGCATGGGGCACGCGCACGACCAGGCCCTCGGCCTCCATGCGGTTCAGGGCGTCGCGGATCGGCGTCTGCGAGACCCCCAGCTCTCGCGCCAGGACGTCGATCGTGACGCGGGAGCCAGGCTCGATCCGGAGCGACATCAGCTGTCCGAGCAGCGTGTCGTACACCTCGTCGGCGAGCCTGCCGCGAGATCTTCCCGGCGGCATCGCACCCGGCACGGCCCGCCGGCCCCGCCCGCTCATCGCTTCGTCGTCCATCGTGACCTGAGGTCCTTTCTTGCGCCTTCGGGAACCTGTTGACACCAGTCACGACGCTGCGGCATGCTGACGCCCCCACCCGGATCGTATAGGAAATGCGACGGATGATCTTCATCCTCCATCATCGCGGAACCACCCGCCACGGCGACTTCGATCACCTGGAGGACTGCCCGACGGTCTGCAGACCCAGCACATGGCGGCGTACTCGTGACGCCGACCCCCGGGTCGACCCCCGCGACAGTCCAGCGACACGCCTGAACAACCCAGCAACTGCTCGGCGAAGCGCATAGCGAGGCTCTAGAAGTTCCCACCCAGAAAGCAGGCGAGAACATGCGGAATCCGAAGCGAATAGGAATCATGTCCGTTCCCGGCCGAAAGGCGCGGCTGGCGGCGGCGGCCCTGCTGCTGGTCGCCACGACCGTGACGGCATGCGGCGACGGCAAGGACGACGGCGAGAAGGCGAGCGCCCCCAAGGCGCCGGCGACCATCCCGGAACTCACCAAGGACCCGCTGACTCTCAGCTTCATCTGGTTCGACTGGCCCCCCGCCAAGGCACTGGAAGCCTTCGCGAACGCCGAGTACAAGAAAGAACGGCCGAACACGACCATCAAGGTCAACACCGTGCCGAACGCCAACTGGCACGACGCGATGTTCACCCAGTTCGCCGCGCACAAGACCGACTTCGACATCGCGATCCTGGACTCGCAGCACATCGGCGAGGCCGTGACGAACGGCAACATCCTCGACCTCACCGACTTCGTCAAGCAGAACATCGACGTCGCGGCCTACAACCCGTACCTCCTGGCGGCCTACGGCCAGTTCCCCCAGGCGGAGACGGGCAAACGCGACGAGAACGCCAGCCTGTACGGGCTGCCGCTGCTCGGCGACACCTGGACGATGATCTACCGCAAGGACCTGATCGGTGACAAGCCTCCGCAGACCTGGGACCAGATGATCTCAGTCGCCGAGAAGTGCCAGGCGGAGAATCCTGGCGTCAGCGGGCTGGCGTTCCACCAGGCCAACGGCTCCGACGCCGCGGCCGTCACCTACAACACGGTCAACGGCGTCTACGGCGGCAACCTCTGGGACGCCAAGGCCCGCAAGATCAACGGCGTCCTCAACGACGCCGCCGGCCAGGAGGCGATGGACGTCCTGGTCAACAAGATGAAGCCGCTGACCGCCAAGGGCTCCGGCAACTGGTTCATCGACGAGGTGAACGCGGCGGTAGCCCAGGGCAAGGCCTGCATCGCGTTCAACTGGATCGCCGCGAGCGGCGGGCTGCTGGACCCGAAGCAGTCGACGCTCGGCACCACGCGGGAGCAGATTCTCGACAAGCTGGGCTTCGCCACCCTGCCGAGCCAGAAGACGAACCTGGTCCCTCTGGGCGGCATGGGGATGCACGTGTCGGCCTACTCCTCCGCGGCCAACCAGGCCGAGGCCCTGAACTTCATGAAGTGGTTCGAGCAGGCTGATGTTCAGAAGAAGTGGGCAGCGGCTGGTGGCGTGCCCTCACGTACGGACGCCCTGCAGTCGCCCGAGTTCCTCAACGCCGGGCCCTTCAACCAGGTGTACACGGACTCGGTGCCGCGGATGCGGGACATGTGGAACGTGCCCGAGTACGCGCGCCTCGTCGACATCGAGAACACCAACGTGAACGCGGCGCTCAACGGCGCGAAGAAGCCGAAGGATGCGCTCGACGACATCGCCAAGGAGCAGCAGGGTGTGCTCGACTCCAGCGGCCGCAAGGGCGGCGGCGGACTGTGAGTGACCCCGTCCCTCTGACGACCGACAACCCCGGGCAGGTGGCGTCCGTGCCGCCACCTGCGCCGGGTCGGTCCCGCCGGCTGACCGACCGCGGGCTCGCCGTGGGCTTCATCTCCCCCGCGCTGCTGCTGTTGCTCGCCATGTCGGTGTTCCCGTTGCTGTGGGCGTTGTACCTGTCCTTCACCGACTACTCGGCCACCCGCGGTGGGCCCGCCAATTTCATCGGGTTCGGGAACTACACCGCCATCCTGACGTCGGCGCAGGTCCACCAGAGGGCCCTGACGACGTTGATCTACGTGATCGGCGCGGTCGGCCTGCAGACCGTGCTCGGTTTCGGCATCGCCTACCTGATCTCACGGCGTACGCACGGGCGAGGAGTGCTGACCACTCTGTTCCTGGTGCCGATGATGCTGTCGCCGGTCGTGGTCGGGCTGTTCTGGCGATTCATGCTCGACGCGCAGTTCGGCGTGATCAACAGCATGCTCGGGTCGCTCGGCCTGGGGCAGGTGGAGTGGCTCACCCGGCAGCGGACGGCACTGATCTCCCTGGTCGTGGTCGACACCTGGCAGTGGACGCCGTTCATCATGCTCATCGCGCTCGCGGGCCTGACGGCGGTTCCCAAGTACCTGTACGAGGCCGCCTCGATCGACCGGGCGTCCGAGTGGTTCCGGTTCCGCACCATCACTCTTCCCCTGGTGTGGCCGCTGCTCCTCATTGCCGTGATGTTCCGGGCCATCGAGGCCTTCCGGCTGTTCGACCTCGTCTACATCCTCACCAACGGAGGCCCGGGCGTCTCCACCGAGACGTTGTCGTTCCACGTCTACAAGGTGGCGTTCCTGGGCTTCAACACCGGAACCGCGTCGGCGTACGGGATTCTCATGGTCCTCGTCGTCATCGTCCTCACGCAGTTGTACCTGCGCTACCTGAACAAGCTCAAGGAGGACTGATGGCCGTCTCCGTTGACGAGGCCGTGTCCACAGGTCCTGCCCGGGATCACTCGCCCCCCGCGCGCCGCCTCGGCGGCCGGGGCCGCTCCGGGCTGGAGGTCGCGCTGCTGATCGTGCTGGCCGTCGTGATGCTCTTTCCGGTGCTGTGGATGATCGAGACGTCCATCAAGGAGAACCGGGACGTCTACGCCATCCCGGCGAAGTTCTTCGACTTCAGAGTCACACTGGAGCACTACAGGGACGTGTTCGTCGCTCCCGATGGCGGTCGCTCGGCCCTGTCCGTCTCGTTCCTCAACTCCGCGGTGGTCGCGGGGGTCTCCACGGTGCTGGCCACCGTGCTGGGGGTGCCGGCGGCCTGGGCCTACTCACGCTTCGCCGTGAAGGCCAAGAAGGACCAACTGTTCTTCATCCTGTCCACCCGCTTCATGCCGCCCGTGGTGGTGGTGATCCCGATCTTCCTCATGTACCGCCAGGTCGGACTCATCGACAGCAAGCTCGGGCTGATCCTCATCTACGCCGCGTTCAACGTCCCGTTCACGATCTGGATGATGAAGGGGTTCGTCGACGAGGTGCCCGCGGAGTACGAGGATGCCGCAATGCTCGACGGCTACACCCGTCTGCAGGCGTTCTGGAAATTCACCCTCCCCCTGCTCGTGCCCGGCATCGCCGCGACGGCGGTCTTCGCACTCATCTTCTCGTGGAACGAGTTCGTGTTCGCCATCTTCCTGACCTCCAGCGACGACGTGCGGACGGCTCCGCCCGCCATCGCCGGCCTCATCGGTGGCACCACGACGGACTGGGGTCTCGTGGCCGCCGCCTCCGTGGTGTTCGCCCTACCGGTGCTGGTCTTCGCGTACCTGGTGCGCAAGCATCTCATCGCCGGTGTGACGCTCGGGGCGGTGCGACGCTGATGGCGGGCATCGAGGTGAACGCACTGCACAAGCGCTACCCGGACGGGACGGTAGCGGTTGATCACGTGGACCTGTCCATCGGCGATGGCGAGCTGTTCGTGATGCTCGGCCCTTCGGGTTGCGGCAAGACGACCACGCTGCGGGCCATCGCCGGCCTGGAAAGGCAGACGACTGGCGACATCCGCATCGGCGACACGCTCGTCAACGACCTGCCGCCCGCCGAGCGCGACATCGCCATGGTGTTCCAGTTCTACGCGCTCTACCCGCACCTGCGGACCCGCGACAACCTGGCGTTCCCCCTGCGGGCCGAAGGGCTGCCCAAGGCGGAGGTGCGCGAGCGGGTCGAGGAGGCCGCCCGGCTGATGCGGCTCGGACCGCTCCTGGACCGGCGACCGCGCCAGCTGTCCGGTGGGGAGCAGCAGCGCGTCGCGCTCGCTCGCGCCCTGGTGCGACGGCCGCGCGCATTCCTCATGGACGAACCTCTCACCAATCTGGACGCGGAACTGAGAGCGGACATGCGCACGGAGATCAAGCACCTGCAGGGGGAACTGGGGGCGACCATGGTCTATGTCACCCACGACCAGGTCGAGGCGATGTCGCTCGGTCACCGGATCGCCATCCTCAACAAGGGCCGCGTCGAGCAGATCGGCACGCCGCTGGAGGTGTACGACCGGCCGGCGAGTCTCTTCTGCGCCGCGTTCATCGGCTCCCCGCCGATGAACCTGATCGAGGTGGAGGTGGCCGACGGGAAGCTGCGCGGTCAGGGCGGCCTGGTCCTCACGCCACCGCCCGGTCTGCCGCGCGACGCTCGCCTGGTGGCGGGCGTACGGCCGGAGGCGCTGGAAGTCACCGAGCCAGGGGCGGACGGCACTGTCCCGGCCCGCGTGGTCTCGGCGGAGTGGCTGGGCGACGAAATCATCTACGTGGTCGACCACGGCGGCGAGCGCGACGTACGGGTTCGGATGCCACCGACCGTCCGTTTCGCCGCTGACGCGAAGGTCGGGCTGCGGCACACCGGCGGGACCCCGGCGGTCTACGACGTGCGCACGGAAGAGCTGGTGGCCTGATGGGAACCGTGGCAGCGCGCGGGCTGAGCAAGTCCTTCGGGAAGGTCCAGGCCCTGGACGGGGTGACGCTGGACGTGCCGGACGGCTCGTTCTTCGTCGTGCTCGGGCCCTCCGGGGCAGGCAAGACCACGACCCTGCGAGCGATCGCCGGCCTGGAGAAGCTCGACGCCGGGTCGGTGCACCTGGACGGGAGAGACGCCACAGGTGACACCCCGGCCGCACGCGACCTGGCGATGGTCTTCCAGAGCTACGCCCTCTACCCGCGACACACGGTGTACGAGAACATCGCGTCGCCCCTGCGGGCACGCCGCTGTTCTTCCAGTGAGATCACCACCGCGGTCGAGCAGATGTCGAGCCTGCTGCACATCGAACGTCTGCTGCAGCGTCGTCCCGCGCAGTTGTCGGGCGGTGAGATGCAGCGTGTCGCCCTGGCCCGGGCGCTGGTCCGTCGCCCGCGCGCGTTTCTCATGGACGAGCCGCTGACGAACCTCGACCTCAAGCTCCGCGTCGAGATGCGCACCGAGCTCACCCGCATCCACCGGAGCCTCGGAGCGACGTTCGTCTACGTGACCAACGACCAGGTCGAGGCGCTGTCCATGGCCGACCAGGTCGCGGTCCTCAAGGAGGGCAAGGTGCAACAGGTCGGAACGCCGACCGAGGTGTACGAACGTCCCGCCAACCAGTGGGTGGCGGGATTCGTCGGGAGCCCGCCGATCAGCCTGCTCGCCTGCCGCGCCGAGGGAGATCGTCTGGTCGGCGCGGAGGGCTGGACGCTGCCACGGCCCCACTGGACCACTGCCGAGGACGGTCGTGCGCTGCTGCTGGGCCTGCGAGCTGAGGACCTGTCCGTCGAGCAGCGTGGGAACGCGTCGTTGTCGGGGGAACTCTACGGGCTCGAGCCGCTCGGTGACCGGACGCTTGTCGACGTCCGAGTGGGGACGAAGATCGTCAAGGTCAAGGCCCGGCCCACCGTCACCGGTACGCCGGGCGAACGGCTGCAGGTCACGGTCGACCTGGACCGGGCGCACCTGTTCGACGCGGACACCGGGCTGTCGCTGTCCGAGGCTGGGCGGTAACCGGGACGCCGAGACGGCAGTGGCGATCGGTGGTGCCGGGCGTCGCCCCGCCGACCGGGCCACTGCCCCATTCGACGCGCTCGACGAACCTCGCCCCCGACGAGGGCGGGTGACCCGTCCGTCTGCGCGCACAGCGCGATCGCTGCGGCACGCCGGACATCACCAAGAAGATCACAGGAGGCGACGCGATGAGTGACCCGATGAACGTCCTGGCCCCCGAGCACCGGCGGCTCCGGATCGGCGACGCCTGGCGCGACGCCGCAAGCGGAGCCACCTTCGCCGTCGAGGACCCGGCCACCGGCAAGACCATCGCCGAGGTGGCGGACGCCGACGTCGGTGACGGGCTCGCCGCTCTGGACGCGGCGAGCACGGCAATGGCGCGGTGGGCGGCGACCCCGCCCCGGAAACGGTCAGAGCTGTTGACCGCGACGTACCGGGCGCTGACCGAGCGAACCGAGGAGGTCGCCCGGCTGATCACGCTCGAGATGGGCAAGCCGCTCGCCGAGGCTCGGGCGGAGGTGGCCTACGGCGCCGAGTTCTTCCGTTGGTTCGCCGAGGAGGCGGTGCGCGTCGAGGGGCGCTACAGCGTCGCTCCCGCAGGTGGGTACCGCATCCTCACCGTGCCGAAGCCGGTCGGACCGTGCGTCTTCGTGACGCCCTGGAACTTTCCGTTGGCAATGGGTGCCCGCAAGATCGCTCCTGCGCTGGCCGCGGGCTGCACGACGATCACCAAGCCGGCCGCCCAGACGCCACTGACCATGCTGTTCCTGGCCCGCATCATGGAGGAGGTCGGCGTCCCCCCGGGCGTCGTCAACGTGGTGACCACCAAGCGTTCCGGCAAGGTGGTCTCCGCCCTGCTGGCCGACAGTCGGACCCGCAAGCTCTCGTTCACCGGGTCGACCGAGGTCGGGCGCGTACTGCTCCGGCAGGCCGCGGACAACGTGCTGCGTACGTCAATGGAACTGGGCGGCAACGCGGCCTTGATCGTGTGTGCGGACGCTGACCTGGACGTCGCGCTCGACGGGGCCATGGTGGCCAAGATGCGCAACATCGGGGAGTCCTGCATCGCGGCCAACCGGATCTACGTCGAGGAGCCGGTGCGCGAGGAGTTCACGGCGCGCTTCGCCGAGCGGATGGGCGCGCTGTCGGTGGGCCATGGTCTCGACGACGGCGTGGACGTCGGAGCGTTGATCGACGAGGCCTCGGTCGCCACGATCGACGAGCTGGTCGCCGACGCTGTCGAACGCGGCGCGCGGGTATTGGTGGGCGGCGAGCGCTCGGACGGACCCGGCCACTTCTACCCGCCGACGGTCCTCGTCGACGTGCCCGACGACGCGCGGATGCTGCGGGCGGAGATCTTCGGCCCGGTGGCGCCGATCATCTCGTTCACGTCCGACGACGAGGTGCTGGCGAAGGCCAACGACACGGAACACGGCCTAGTCGGATACGTCTTCACCCGGAACCTCCAGCGGGCGCTCCGGTTCACCGAGGGGCTGGACACGGGAATGATCGGCATCAACCGCGGCCTCATATCGGACCCGTCGGCTCCGTTCGGAGGCGTCAAGCAGTCCGGGATCGGCAAGGAGGGGTCGCACGAGGGCATCCTCGAATACCTCGACCTCACCTACGCGGCGATCGACCTGCCGTGACCGCCCTGCTGCTCCGGCCGCCCGGCGCGCGCGTCCGCGCCATCCGGGCGGCCAACCCTGCCGACGCCGTCGGGGTCGCGCGGGTGACCCGGTCGCTCGCCCAGCACATCGCCGCCGACGTTCGAGAGAGGCACTGACATGCTTGAGACCGTCCGCGGACCACGCCAGCTGATCGTCGGCGAAGGGGTCGCGCAGAACATCCCACGAGTGGTGGCCGAGAGTGGCTCGCGGGTCCTCATCGTGACCGACCAGGTTCTGCTGGGGCAGCCGGGCGTGGCCGAGATCGTGGCCGCCGTGCGGGACACGGTCGAGGTCGTCGCGGTGTTCTCCGACGCGACTCCGGACGTGCCGCTCACCGATGTCGCCCTGGCCGTCTCGGCCGCCGCCGAGGTGGACGCCAACGTCATCCTCGCCATCGGGGGTGGCACGGTGATCGACCTCGCCAAGATCGTCGGCGTCATCCGGCGCCACGGTGGGACGCCGCGCGACTTCTACGGCGAGTCGAAGGTGCCGGGGCCGACGGTTCCTCTCGTCGCTGTCCCGACGACGTCAGGCACCGGTTCCGAGCTCACACCCGTCTCGGTGTTGACCGACCCGGACCGCGCGCTGAAGGTGGGGGTCTCCAGCGTCCACATCGTGCCCGACTTCGCCATCGTCGACCCCGAACTCACCTACACCTGCCCGGCGACCGTCACCGCCCACTCCGGAATCGACGCGTTCTGTCACGCGGTGGAGAGCTACACCGCGCGACCCCGGCCCCACGGACCGCGCGACCCGGTGGAGCAGGTCTTCCTCGGCCGCAACCCGATCACCGACCACTACGCGCTCCTGGCCGCGGAGCGGATCGCCCGTAGCCTGCGTCGTGCGGTCACCGACGGCGGCGACACGGACGCGCGCGCGGACATGTCCTACGGGTCCATGCTCGCCGGGCTCGCCTTCTCCCATGCGGGCAACGCGGCCCCGCACGCCCTCCAGTACCCCATCGGCGCGGCCACGCACACGCCACACGGCCTGGGTGTCGGGCTGCTCCTGCCGTACGCGCTGGACGCGGCCAGGGATGCGATCGCCGACCGGTTGGCCATCCTCGCCGGGGTGTGCGGGCTCGACGTGGCCGACGCCTCGGATGCCGAGGCCGCGCAAACGTTCCTCACCTGGCTCGACGGACTCCTTGCCGACATCGGCATTCCTGCCACCCTGGCGGACATCGGCGTGGCACGCGCCGATCTCCCGCGTTTCGCGGAGATGGCCAGTGGCGTCACCCGCTTGATCCAGAACCATCCGGGCCCGACCGACACCGCCAGCCTGACCGCGATCCTCGAAGCGGCCTGGACCGGGGACCGGACCTGACACATCCCGACTCCGAGCGGAGACAGCGACCGGCCGTCCCCATGACGACGAGTGGTGCGGATCAGGGTGGTGTTGCTGGCCCACGGCTGCTCTTCGTCCCGCGCACGCACATGGCACACACCGGGATGCGACTGCTCTCCGTGGGCGTGCTGCGGGCCGGCGCACCGCTCGCGGCCGCCGTGGCGGTGTCCCCGACTCTCGAATTCCACCGTTCGGCTCGACGCGTCCTGCCGATGACCTGATTTCGCTCCTCCAGGACGGTGCGATCTTCCGTCGACAAGAAATACTCCTGCGGACCCACGCCGATGGAGGCAGCCAGCCGCGCCTCTCGGCGCGCGACACAGGCGTGGCGGGTTCCGCCCGCCGCGCCGGTGGTCAACTCGGCCCGCGAGCAAGGAGAAAGCCACCTCACCATGCCTAGAAAACTGCTCTGCGTGCTGATGTCCGCCGGCCTCGCGGTCGGTACGGCGCTCGGCGTCACGCAGCCCGCGCATGCCGCGGACCCGACCGCCGATGGTGGCGGCCGAGCGAACGCTGGCATCACCCCGGGCGCGCGCAGCGCCGCGACGTCCACGAGTGCCGCCATCCCGGCGGGCTACACGGTCAGGGGCATCGACGTCTCCAGCCACGACCACAACCTGGGCCCGATCAGCTGGCCCGCGGTCGCGGCAAGCGGCGTCAAGTTCGCCTACGTCAAGGCGACGGAGGGCAGGACGTACCTCAATCCGTACTTCGCCGAAGACTATGCCGCGGCCAAGGACGCCGGTCTGCTCGTCGGGGCCTACCATTTCGCCCGTCCGGACAAGCGCGATCCGATCAACGAGGCCAACTTCTTTGTCGACAGCGCGAAGTTCACCAAGGACGGCCAGACCCTCGTGCCGATGGTCGACATCGAGTGGCCCTACTGGAGCGACGCGCCCACCTGCTACGGGCTGACCCCGACCGAGATGTCGAACTGGATCCGGTCCTTCACCGACCAGGTCAAGGCACGCATCGGCCGGCCCGTGATGATCTACACGAACACCAACTACTGGAATCCCTGCACCGGCAAGAACGCGTCGTTCGGCGCCAACCCGTTGGACATCGCCGGCTACACCACCACTCGTCCACCCCTGCCGGCGGGTTGGACCGCGGAGACCATCTGGCAGTACGCCGCCGGCAACCCTAGCCAGCCCGGGAACTACAGCCAGAACGTCTTCAACGGCACCCACGCGGCCCTCACCGGGCTGACCGGCGCACCGGTGGCCGCGCCTCCGGTCGCCCTCCGCTCACGGACCAACAATCGCTACGTGGTGGCGGAGAGCGCCGGCGGCAAGCCGCTGATCGCCAACCGCACCACAGTCGCATTGTGGGAGCAGTTCGACGTGATCAGTGCCGGCGGCGGTTACGTCGCGCTCCGCTCGCGTGCCAACGGTCGGTACGTGACGGCGGAGAGCGCCGGCGCCAAACCACTGATCGCCAACCGCACCAAGGTCGGCACCTGGGAGAAGTTCACCATCATCAACAACTCGGACGGCACGATCAGCCTGCGCGCCGCGACCAACGGCAGGTACGTGGTGGCGGAGAGCGGCGGCACCAAACCCCTCATCGCCAACCGGACGGCGATCGGCGCCTGGGAGAAGTTCGACCGGATCGCTCTCTGAGCACCGCCGCTGCCCGGCATCCTCACCGCGGGGGTGCCGGGCGCGGGCCGGTGCAGCCATTACGATGCGAGCGTGGCTCACGTTGCCCAGGCCCGCAGGCCGTACCCGCTGCTCGTCGCCGCGGCGGTCCTGCTGGCGCTCGGCGCGGCCGCTGCCTGGGGGGTCGGCGACACGCTGGGGCTGAGCCACGCCCCCGCCGCCGTGCCGCGCGAGGACGCTGTCGCCGCGCCGGCGCGGACGCCCACGCCGGTGCCGCCGTTGGCGTCCCTGGTCGTACCCGATGATCTGCGGCTGAGGAAGGCCGCAACCGCCGTCGCCGACGCGGTCGTCTTTCGCGGCCTGCCCCGGCCGGTGCTCGTCCCGGCCGCGCCGCACCCGGCCAAGCCCGCGACGGCCGCACCCGGCACGGCACCGGTCGCCACCCCGGACCTGTCGGCGGTCACCGCGCTGCGGGCGGGCGTGCTGTCCACCCTCGGCGGGCCGCCCGAGTCGTACCGGCTCGACGTGCGCGGCACCGAGCTGACCGTCCAGGGCGGCGACGTCGCGGGCGTGGCAGCCGGGATGTACCGGCTGGCCGACCGGATCCGCTCCGGCGCCGAGGCGCTTGCGGCGGCGGACGCGGGTCGGGTGGTCGTCCCCCGACTCGGCCTGCGGCTGACCGACGCGGGGTCGGTGGGGCGCGAGCCCGACCCGGCCGTCTTCGCCGCCGGCGACGACTATGGCCTGAACACCGACGTGGTCGGGACGGCGGTCCTGCCTCGCGCGCCGTGGGTGGACGCTGCCGCGGTGGCCCGCATCGACGCGCAGTTCCGGCAGTTCGTCGACCACTCGGTGGCGCAGGGATTCAACGGAGTCGTCGTGCCCGGCTTCCTGGAGTACGTAACGTTCGCGAAGGTCGACGACGGGCACGCAGTCTACCCGCCCGGCGACCCGCACGTCGACCGCGCACGGGCGATGGTCGCCGCATTCGGCCCCGTCTTCAGGTACGCCGAGGACATGGGCGTGCGGGTCTTCCTGCTGACCGACATGCTCGCGGTGTCGCCGCCGGTGGAGGCGTACCTGACGCGGACCGTCGGCGGCCTCGACACGGCCGACCCTCGGCTGTGGGCTGTCTACCAGGCCGGTCTGGCCGAGCTGTTCGAGAGCATGCCGTTCGTCGACGGCCTGATGGTCCGTGTCGGTGAGGGCGGCGAGGTGTACGCCGGGGCCGGCTGGGACTACTCGTCGAAGCTCGCGGTCACCACGGCGGCGTCCGTGCGCGCGATGCTGCGGGCACTGCTGGACACGGCTGGCACGGCCGGAAAGGAGATCATCTTTCGCACGTGGACGGTGGGCGTCGGCGCCGTCGGCGACCTGCACACCAACCCGGAGTCGTACGCGCAGGTCCTCGGCGGGCTCGACGACCCACACCTGATCGTGTCCACCAAGTACACCCTGGGCGACTTCTACAGCCACCTGCCGCTGAACACCACCCTGCTGGGCGGCGGGCACCGCCGCATCGTGGAGTTCCAGGCCCGCCGCGAGTTCGAGGGGTTCGGCTCGCTGCCCAACGATCTCGGCCCGCTGCACCGCGAGGCGCTGCGCGCATTCCTCGCCACCAACCCCAACGTCGAGGGTGTCTGGAACTGGACCCAGGACGGCGGTCCCCTGCGCGCCGGGCCCATGTCGTTGTACCTGCGCGCGGGGTTCTGGCAGCTCTACGACCTCAACACGTACGCCGTCGGCCGCCTGGCCTGGGACCCGAACGTCGACCCGGCGCAGATCACGGCCGACTGGGCGTACCGCATGTTCTCCGGCGACCCCGGCACCGTCGCCGCGATCGGTCAGGCCATGGCGCTGTCCCGGCGGGCGGTCACCAAGGGCCTCTACATCGGCCCGTACGCCGACCGGTCGGTGCGGGCGCTCGGGCTGGAACCGCCGCCCATGATGTGGATCTTCGAGTGGGACATCCCGACCGGCGACTCCGCCGCACTGGACAGCATCTACGCGGTGACCGGCGGCCACGTCGACGAGGCGATCGAGGAGGGCCGGCAGGCAGTCGTACTGGCCCGGCGCATGCGGGACCTGGTCGCCGGAACCGAACCGGCGACCTGGCGGGACGCCGAACTGCGCGGGCGTTTCACCGCGACTCTCGACTACCAGGTCGACCTGTTCGAGACGCTGAGCGCGTACCGGGCCATGGTGCTGCGACACGCGCAGTGGCTGGACACGGGTGCCCCGGCGGCCCGCCACGACTGGCGGCTGGCCACAGCGGCATACCACCACGCGCGCGACGCGCACCGGCAGCGCTACGGCGCCGATGTGGACCTGCCGGCGTACAACTTCACCGCCGCCGACCTCGGGGCCCGGCGTGCCGACCGGGACCCGGCGATGGCCTGGGCGGCCCGGGCGATGCTCGGGTCGATCCTGCTGGTGGTGCTGCTCGGCCTCTACGGGCGTGGGTTCGGCGCCGCCGCCGCGCGCGGGTTGCTGCTCGGCGCGCTCCGGCCGTGGCGGGTCGCCGCGCTACCGACGCCCACGACGCGGGCGGACCGGGTGGTGGTGTGGCTGGTCCCGGCAGTGGTGCTGGTGGCGAGCCGGCTCGTGTTGACCTGGTTCGCCGCGCCGGCGCACCTGCTGGTCACCCTCGGTGGGTGGGCGCTGTTCGCCCTCGTCGTACGCCTCGTCGTCGGCCGTCGGGACCCGTTCCACCTGTGGGCCGCGCTCGGCGGCGTCGCGCTGCTGCGCAGCGTGTTGCTGCTGGCGGCGCTCGCCGGGCGCGGACCGGGCGGTTACTGGTTCGCCTTCTGGACCGCGCCGAGCGTGCGCGGGGCGTACGTCACCGTCGCGTTCGCGGCGTTCTGCTGGCTGTTCGTGGTCGTCGCCGTCGTCCTGCGGGACCGGTACGGCAGGCGCCGCCGAAGCGCCGTCGGGTTGACGCTCACCGCCGCGGGTGTGCCCCTCGGCGTGCTGTCCGTCCTGGTCGCGGTGGTGGGCCTGGAACGCGCGCTGACGGTGTGGAACGACCAGCTCGCGCTGCTGCCCTGGGGCCTGTCCCGCATCCTCGGCATCACCGTCTACCTCGGCATCCCCGCCCAACTCCCTGAGTACACCGCCGCCGCCGGAATCGGGCTGGCCGCCGCCGGCCTGCTCCTGTCACTCGGCCGCACCCGGCGATCCGCCTGACCGCCCGACCCACCCGCTCGGCATGCGTGAACGAGCGACAGCCGCTGCAGGAGAGCGCTGCTCAATCCGATCCGCCGCCGGCCCGCCGCCTCGACCTGGCGTCACTCGAGATGGTCGCGGCGCTCATGGCCCTCGACGAGGACGATTCGCCGCTCGGTGCGCTCCTCGGCATGCGCTCAAGAGCTACGGTCCGCGAAGGGACCGTCAGCGGTGAACGCCCGCTTGGCGAAGCGTTCGGCGATGCGCCGGTGGGTGGCGGTGTCCGGGTGGAGCTGGTCGGGCAGCGGCAGCTCGGCGAAGTCGGCCGCGCCGTAGAGATCGAGGCCGTCGAGGTGGTACAGGTTCGGGTCGCCGGCCGCCCGCTGGGCGGTGATGCGGGCCAGCTCGTCGCGGATGACACCGAGCGTGAGCTTTCCGCTCGCCCGCTCCGCCGGGTCCCCCGTGGCGCGGAACCGTACCTGCCCGGTGGCGAGGGCGACGAGGTCGAAGGCTCCCGGGCCGGGGGTGTCCTCGTGGATGGGACAGTAGATGGGCGAGACGACCAGCAGCGGCGTGGTGGGATGGCCCTCCCGGATCGTGTCGAGGAAGCCGTGCACGGCCGGGGTGAAGGCGCGCAGCCGCATCAGATCGGCGTTGACCAGGTTGATACCGATCTTCACGCTGATCAGGTCTGCCGGCGTGTCCCGCATCGTGCGAGCGGTGAACGGGTCGAGCAACGCGCTGCCGCCGAAGCCGAGATTGACCAGGTCGATGCCGCCCAGGGAGGCGGCGACGACGGGCCAGGTGGCGGTGGGGCTGGTGGCGTTGGAGCCCTGACTGATGGAGCTGCCGTGGTGCAGCCACACCCGGCGCTCCCCCACCGGTACGGGAGCCACCGGCGCGTCGGTGCGCAGGGCGACGAGTTCGGTGGTCTCGTTGTGCGGCAGCCAGATCTCGACGTCCTTCAACCGGTCCGGCAGACCGGTGAAGCGGATGGTGCCGGGTGGACCGGGCCGCCGCTCGGCGGTACCGCTGGCCATGTCGACGGTCACCGTGTCGCCACCGGTGACGCTGGCCTGGTCGGTCAGGTGGCCGTCGACGAGCAGGTCGTAGACGCCGACCGGACGCGACGGCAGACCGGTGTAGGTCTGCCGGGTGGGCAGCGCGTCCAGCTCGACCGCTGTCGCCCGGGTACGCAGGGCCAGCCGCACACCGGCGGGCTGAGCCTCCACCATGGCGAGCTGACCATCGGTGTACTGGGCGCGCGCCCAGGCGGGCAGCCGGTGCGGCAGCACCCCGCGGGCGGTGCGCTGCACGTCGAGCGCGCCGCGCAGGAGGTCCGTGCTGATCGGGGTGGTGATCCAGGTGGACGTCATGCTCTCATTCCATCGTTTCGGTGCGGAGTGGTTACGTGCGACCCTCGGCTACAGCCAGTCGTGTTCGCGGGCGTAGCGGGCCGCTTCGTGGCGGGTCCGGGTCTGGGTCTTGCGCATGGCGTTGGAGAGGTAGTTGCGGACGGTGCCCGGGGCGAGGTGGAGCCGGGCGGCGATGTCGGCGACCGAGTAGCCCTCGCCGGTGACCCGCAGCACGTCCGCCTCACGGTCGGTGAGGGGGCAGTCCTCGGTGACTGCCAGCGCCGACACGTCCGGGTCGATCCAGCGCTTGCCCGCGTGCAGGGTGGCGATGACGGAGGTGATGTGGGCCGGCTCGGCGGACTTGCTGACGAAGCCCTGCACACCGAGCTTCAACGCCTTGCGCAGCACGCCCGGGCGGGCGTGCCGGGTCAGCATGAGGATCACCTGTTCGGGTCGCACACGGCGGATCTCGGCGACCGCGCCGAGGCCGTCCACGCCCGGCATCTCCAGGTCGATGACCAGCACGTCGGGCTGGTGGCGCAGGGTGGCGGCGATCGCCGTCTGGCCGTCCTGCGCCTCGGCGAGGACGGTGATGTCCCCCTCCATCGGCAGCAGCGCGGCCAGGGCCGTACGCAGCAACGCCTCGTCGTCGGCGAGCACGATGGTGGTCATCGGCCGTCCTTCCCGGGAACCGTCAGAGCCGCGTCCGCCCGAGCCGGTGGGAAGACCGCCGCGGTCAGGAACCGCTCGCCGGTCTGTTCCACGGTCAGCTCACCTCCGTCGCCGGCCACCCGTTGCCGGAGCGCCGCCAGCCCGCGCAGCTCGGGGAGCGCGGTGGCGGTCGCGCCGTCGTTGACGATGGTGATGCCCGACGCGGCCAGCGTGATCTGCACCTGGGTGGCCTGTGCGTGCCGCAGGATGTTGGTGGTGGTCTCCCGCAGCACCTGACCGAGCAGTTCGCTGGCGCGGTCATCGATGTCGGCCTCGCGGGTCACCCGGACCCGGATGCCGGCGGCCTCGAACAGGTTCTTCGCGTTCTCGAGTTCCGCCGTGAGGTTGAGCCGCCGTTGGGCGTACGCGAGTTCCTTGGTCTGTGCGATCGTGTCGCTGACCAGCGCGTACGTCTCGCGCAGCTCCTTTTCCGCCCGCTCGGTGTCGCGCAGCAGCAGCCGCTGCGCCAGAGCGATCTTCAGCTTCACCACGTGCAGGGTGTGACCCTGGATGTCGTGCAGGTCGCTGGCGAACCGGACGCGTTCGCGGATCACCGCGAGTTCCGCTTCCCGCTCCCGGGTCTGTTCGAGTTCCCGGATGAGGTCGTAGAAGCGCTCCCCCACCACCGTGAAGACCGTCACGATGACGGTCAGGGCAGTCGGGACGAGGACGTAGGTGATCACAACGTGACCGATGTCGTCCCGCTGCACCAGCAGCCGCACCGCGCCGACGGCCGCGACGTAGGTGAACAGCCCGGCCATCACCAGCTTCCGGCGCCTCCGCACCTCACGCAGGGTGAGGGAGCCCACGGCGCAGAACCCCCAGTAGGCGTTGGGGCTGCCGGTCACCAGGACCCCCAGTGGCCACACCGCCCCCGCCACGACCAGGCACGGCAGCGCCACCCTCGCCAGGTCGTTGGCCGTCCACCGTTCGAAGGCCACCACGGCCGCCACGGCACCCGGTGCCAGGACGACGATGTGCCACCAGGTACGGGCGTCGGTGTAGAGCAGGACCACCGCGGCGAACACCACGGGCGGCAGTGACGTAACCAGGTTCAGCCGGCGCAGCCTTCCCTGCGTCGACTCGGTGAAGCGCGGTGATCTCGCGGTCACCACACCAGTATCGGGCAGCCAGAGGCCACGACCAGTGACACCGCGTCACATCCGCTGATGACATGGCGCCACTGACCGGCCGGCCGTCCCCGCGCTGTCATGGGTGCATGTCCACCACACCTGTCATCGAAGTCGACCGGCTGAACCTCACCTACGGTGACTTCCCCGCCGTGAAGGACCTCACCTTCGAGGTACGACCCGGGGAGCTCTACGCGCTGCTGGGCACCAACGGGGCGGGCAAGACCTCGACCCTGGAAGTCGTCGAGGGGCACCGGAGGCCAACCTCGGGCAGCGTACGGGTCTTCGGGCACAGCCCCGACGATCGGCGAGCCGTACGTCCCCGTATGGGCGTCATGCTCCAGGAGAGTGGTTTCTCCCCGGACCTCACCGTACGCGAGTCCGTCGGCCTGATCGGCCGGCTCACCCGGCGCACCGACGACGTCGACCGGGTGCTCGACCTGGTCGACCTCACCGGTCGAGCCGGCCGCAAGGTGTCCCAGCTCTCCGGCGGTGAGAAGCGGCGGCTGGACTTCGCCACGGCTGTCTACGGCACCCCGGAGCTGATCTTCCTCGACGAGCCGACCACCGGCCTGGACATCCAGTCCCGCGACGCCGTGTGGGCGACCGTGGACCGGCTGCGGGAGAACGGCGCCACCATCGTGCTCACCACGCACTACCTGGAGGAGGCGCAGCAGCGCGCGGACCGGATCGGGCTCATGCACGAGGGCACCCTCCACCGTGAGGGCACCGTCTCCGAGCTGACCCACACCCTCCCCGGCGTGATCCGCTTCTCCCTTGCCGCGCCGGTTCCACCGCTGCCGGTGCAGGCCGCCGTCGACGCCGACGGGAAGGTCACTGTCGAGTCCTTCGAGCTGCAGAAAGACCTGCACCTCCTGCTCGGCTGGGCGCGGGACCACGCCGTGGAGCTGCGGGACCTGGCGGCGGGACCGACCCGGCTCGACGACGTGTTCCGCGCCATCAACAACTGATCCGTGCCTTCCGACAGGAGCATCACCGTGTTGTCCATCGCGTCCAGCGAACTGATCCAGATCTTCCGCAACCGGCTGGTGCTGATCACCAGCCTCATCATCCCGGTCGCGGTCTGCGTGTTCTTCGTCCGCCAGCACGAGACGTACGCGGCCATCGGCAGCCTCGGCTACATCGCCGCGATCGTGCTGTTCACGGTGGCCGCGTTCGGTCTTTACGCCACCGCCGTCACCACCCTGGCCTCCCGGCGCCAGAACCTCTTCCTCAAGCGACTGCGCTCCACCGCCGAGAGTGACGCCGGAATCCTCGTCGGCCTGCTGCTGCCCGTACTCGTCCTCGCCGTGGTGCAGGTGACCGCGATCCTGGTCGCCCTGGCCGTGGTCGCCGGCGGACCGGACAACGTCGTCCTGCTGGTCGTGGCGGCCCTCGCGACCGTCGCCATGATGGTCGGCCTCGCGCTGGCCACGGCCGGGCTGACGAACTCCCCGGAACACGCCCAGGTCACCACCCTGCCCGTAACCCTCGGTGTGATCGCCATGGCCAGTTGGGTGGGCATCTCCGGCACCGAGAACCTCGCCTGGCTCAAGCGGCTGCTGCCCGGCGGGGCGGCCACCGAACTGACAATGAACGCCTGGAACGGCGGCGTCGCCGTTGCCGACTCCCTGCTTCTGCTCGCGCCCACGCTCGGCTGGGTCGTCATCGCCGTCGCCCTGGCCACCCGGCTCTTCCGCTGGGAGCCCCGCCGATGACCGCCAACGAATGAGAGCCACCATTGTGGAACGTGGCACCAGCCCAGCCGGCCCGCGCCCCGGTACACCCGTCCGCAGGCCGTTTCTCGCCAGGCGCCTCGCATCCAGCTCCAGAACTCCGGGCTCCGGGCTCCATGCTCGTCGGCGCATTAACTGGTCCCACCGGTTCGACCGGGGCTGGTAGCGTGCGCCGAACATGAAGATCACGGGGGAAACATCGATGAACAGAACTCGACTCGTCCTGACGGGCATGGCCGTCGCGGCGGCGATCGCGACGTCCGGCTGCGATCCGCAGCCCACATCTGAGGACACCGCGACCCCGCCGTCGCCGTCGGCCTCAAGCGCCGCCCCGACCGGTGCGGCCACCCCTACGGCCAGCACCGCGGCCATCGACGCGGCCACAGTGAAGGCCTGCACCGACATCAAGAAGGACATCAAGGACAACGCGGCTAAGATCACCAAGGCCGAGAAGATCGGCCCGCCAGCCGGGCACTTCGCGGTCAGCGCCCAGTGGGCCGCCGGCTCGGTAGCGATCCTGGCGCACTCGATGAGCGCCAACGAGGCAGTCACCGCCGCCTCCGAAAAAATTCAGGACGAGATGATGAGCCTGAGCGACGCGTACAACAAGTCCGCCGACGCCAAGCCCAGCAAGAAGGCCCTGGAAGCCGCCATCAAGGAGTTGGACACCGCCTGCTCGGCCGCCTGACCGGTTCGACCACGCAATCGGCGGTGACCCCCACCCGGATGGTCATCGCCGATTCGCGTGTCCGTGCAGCCTGCGGCACCTGGGCCAGTGGCCTCTGAGCAACCCACGGTCAGCCTGCCCGGCGCCCAGTGAGCTACCGCGAAGAACGGCCGGCTGTTCCCGGCAAGCCGCACATCCCTCCAGACACGTGGCTACTGCTGACGGAACCGATTCCGCTTGGCGGTGACGTCGAGTCGAACAGGACGCAACCTAGTAGCTGATCCGTGAGCTCCTGCAGGCTGGTCCGAGAACGGCATACACCTTGATGTCGACCAAGCAGCCACCGAGGGCGAGGCCTCCGACAGCATGCTGCCTCGCCGAGCAGCCCGCCGGCATGACCCCGCCGGAGGTCCCCGTCGCTCAGGCCGACGCAGGTGCCCGCCGTTTGGAGTTGGGCCGCAGCATCGACGCGATCGCCGCCGTGCTGTTCCGCATCCCGAGCTCCAAATTGCGGTGCGGTCAAGGATGGGTAGCTCAGATGACTCACGCAGCGCCAGTCACTGAGCTGATCTACATAGCCCGATGGCTTAGCATCGGCGCATGCCCCGTACAGTCGTACCTCCACCCCAGCTTCGCGGCAGCGCCACAGGGGTTGGCGGTGACTCATTCTCAGTGCGACTGGCCAAGTATGTACCGGCCGAAACGTTAGCGTTCTTCGTGCCGGTCACGGCGGGCATCGACGCGGGGCGCAACGGCCTCTTCGTGCTAGTGGTGGTAATCGGCTTGGTCGGGACGATTGGCTACCTGTGGCTCGCTGCACAGAAGCTGGACAGCGACGAACGTCCGCTGCCGCACTTCTACATCCTCGCCGGAGTGGCCTATCTCTGCTGGGCGGCCGGAACCAGCACTGACGTGGCCAAACTGGTGTCGATGGACCGAATCGCAGCCGGGGTGGTGCTGGGCGGTGCAGTGTTCCTGATCCCGATGTTGGACGCGGCTTTCACCCGGTTGCTTCAGTCACGCTAACCGGCGGTAAACGTCGGGACGAGCCGCCTCGACAGTGAGGTCTGCATCGCCATACAGGACGTAGAGCAGCCCCAAGGGGTTGCGGAAGTCGCATAGAAGGTCTCGTCGCGCCCAGACCACGGCCTCTCCCAGCGGGCGGCGGCGTTCCAACAGACGTCCGTAGAAGGCCGTGGCGAAGGCGCTCGCGACGCCGTCCGGGACGGTGGCCTCGGTGCCGATGAAAGCTCGATGCCCAGAACTGAGAAACCATCGCGGGAATGAGTTGGCGGTCAGGGGATTGGTGCGCGACGAGCCGCAGGCGTTCAGGATGATCACGGAGCGCTCCTGCGACTGGCCCGGGTACTCGGTACGCAACTTCCAGTGCGCCTCCTGCATCTGAGCCAACGACAATTCCCGGTTCCGACCCTTGCGGGTCGAGACGGTTAGCGTGTAGTCGTCGTCCAACTCGGTTGTGGTGTCGCAGTGGCAGGCGAAATGCTGTATCTGGGCTGGTTGCTGGGCCGTGGCACCGTCGAGCCGGGAGCCGTCGAAGAGAGAACGGGTCAACGTCGTCAGCACCGCAGCAGCGTCCTCGTCGATCGGCCACGGGCCCTCCACCTCGACACCGGGCATGGTCGCGAGCTCTCGGACCTCATCGCGGGTACTGGCAAGGCGCGCGTGCCGGATGAACTGCACCGGTAGCGCAGGATCGTTGCGCAGAACCCCGTCGGCGGGCATCCGAGCGGGGATGACCCGCTTGACCATCGTGCTGAAGCCGAGGAACCGGGACGCTGCGGAAACCAGGTCGTAGTAGGTGTTGATCGCGGGTAGCGGGCCATACTCAAAGACCGGCAGCAGTTCCAGCGGGAACGCGTCGTCGCGGCAGTGCATCTCGACCACCGGAATCAAATCGTCTGGGTCCGGCCAGGACGTTCTCTCCCATAGAACCCTGGCCTTGCGGAAAGCGGACGACAACTCCTCGATGCGCGACATGTCCCCTTGGGCGAGCACGTAGGTGAGCTGCCAGCCAGCTTGCGCCAAGATGGCGAAGGCGTCCCGCGCCTCGCTGGTGTCGAGGCGCAGCCGCCCATTCTGGGCGACAAGCCGGTCGAGGTAGACGCCGGCCTTCCGCCGGACCGCGTCGAGCGGACGCCGGTCGGGCAGTGGAAAGCGGACGTTCTCGCCGGTCACCGGAAAATCGAACACCACCTCAACGGAGCCAGTGTGCAACGCCCGGAGGGAGACAATCGCGATGACCGGGCTCAACGGCGTTCCAGGGCGGGTTGGGCCTCAACGGTCAGTTCGAGGTTCTGCACGGTGCGGCGTTCCTGACTAACCCGAATCCAGATCCAAGCCGGCGGGGCAGGCGGGGTGACATCGATGAACTCGAACCTGACGCGACCAGGGACGCCGTCGGCTCCGACCGTGATAGGCCGGCCGGATCGGCGGAACGAAGTCCGGTCGCTGTCCACCTCGACCACGAAATCCACCCGGGACTGGTCGATGCCGCCGCGCAGCGCCACCGGCTCGGCGACGGCACCCAGCTGATCGGAGGATATGGTCACCTCAAGCTCGAAGGTGGTGGTGGCGCTCAGGACGATGCGGCGCTCGACGGCGGAGAGCGCGACCGACTCTGGGCCGAGGACCTCGACGTCCACCCAGCCGTTATAGTTGACGACCGGCGGGCCCTTGAGCGCCTTCTCGATGCCGGCCCTGATGGAGTCCTGGAAACTATCGGGTAACTCGTCGCGTTCGTTGAGCCGGCTCTGCAAGTCCAGCTCAACGCGCAGTTTCTGGGTCACCGCCTCGGTACGTAGGGCCTGTCGGCGCTCGTCTTCGACGTTGGTCACCTCAAGCAGCTGGTCATAAGCGGTGCGTCCGCTGAGGGCTCGTAGCAGGACGGGGAGACAGTCAATCGTGATCACAAATAGCCTCAGCGCCCACTCGATGAGGCTGACGGTCGGGTTATCGTCGACCAGCCGGCCCAACGCGGCGTACTGCTCCAGTATGCTCGGTTGGCCGGACTGACTTTGACTCGTCTCCTGCAGCCGGCTCGCCTTCGCGGTGACGAGTCCCGCTTGGGCTCTGCGCTGCGCGATCGCGATTTCCTGTTCGAGTGCGACCAGGTCCGCCTGCCGATCGCTCAGTTCATTTCTGGCGGGCCCGACGGAACCGTGTTCGAGAGCGAGCTCCTGCGCCTGGAGATCCCTGCAGCGTGGACCTGCACCGGGCTTGGTTCCCAGGCATTCGTCCATGACTTGCGCATGCAGCTGGCTCAGTTGCTGCTGCTTCGTGTCGTAAGCCGACTGGAGCTGATTAACTTGGGCCCGCAGGCTCGCTCGCTGGAGGAGCAGAGCCTCTAGCGAGGCGCTGTCGGCGGGCAGACGGTAGGCCTCGCATCCGGCGGGAGCGCTGCCCGCACCCGGGACCGGGTTGCAAGCGTCGAAGCGGCTGCGCAGCTGGGACGCGTGCTGCTGGCGGTCAATCGTCACTTGTTCCTTGATTTCCGCGGCGAAGAGCGACAGCAGCAGCGACTCGGAGACGACGAGGCCAATCGCAAGGGCTAGGAGCAGGCGCGGGATGAGCTTTAAGATGCCGATGCCGCGCCAGGTGTCGGAAATCAGCCAGCGGTCGATGCTCAGCACAAAGAGGCCCCACACCGGGACCACCACGAACATCAGTGGGTGGGTTCCACCGAACACCGCGTGCAGGGCGACCGCCATGGTCAGCATTGCCATCACGGTCGTGCCGACCACGACGCCGCCCAGAGAGGTGAACCGGGCCCGCTCGGACGGCAGCGACATCAGCAGTTCTTCGCGGCCGCCGGCGGCGAGCCGGAGAAGAAAGCCGAGTCCCTTGGGCCGAGATCCTCGAGTCACGAGGGGGACCATAGCGACGTCGCTGACTGTTCGGAACGGGACGATCAGGTAAGGCACCTGGCGCAGCGCCCGTCAGGCGCTCATCCGATCAGCGAGGGTTCCGCTAGGTCGCTGGTACCGCTGGTTTCGCGTTAACAAACAAAATCCGCGACACTGACACCGCTGCCAACCGAAGGGCCGGTCGGACGTTCCACCGACTGGGCATCACCACCGCAAGCGACTTGCGGGTCCACTGTCGCCAGCGGCTGGGGGACGGGCGTGTCGTCCTGTCAGGACCGAGATCTTGCTTGACGAACGTAAGGTTTGCCCGGTAGCTCGGCGGCTTGTATCGGGAGCCGGAAATCCACCGCCTGCTCCGCACCATCCGGCCTGGTCAGTGCGTCGTGGTCGACAACAGCCACGTCGAGCCCGGCCTCACGAGCGGCGACCGCCTCCGCCCTGAAGTGCTCGTCGGGACGGCGCGGTCGCAGTGGATCCGCAGGAACCAGCAGCATCACGCCCGTATCGTGCCCGACCCCGCCGGGAACCTCCATGCCATATTCCCACCGCATGGCGATACCCGGAAAGCGGCAGGTGGGGATACCGGCTTGGCGGCAGCTGGTGGAGGATACGGGCGTGAGTGAGGATCTCCTTCGTGTCGTGCCGACCGTGCCGGCGTGGGTGCCGGCGCAGGACGCCGCGGATACTGCGGTCGAGGTCGTCTCGGCGATGTGTCCGGGCGCGGGAGAGCTGGTCGCCCGTCAGTACGCCGACGTTACGTTCATTGACCAGGGCGCCAACTTCGAGGCAGTCGGCTGCCCGGCCTGCAAGGCTCCGCTGAATGCCGACTGGTGGCAGGAGCGCATGGATGATGCCTATGCCACTCGCTTCGCGACATTGGAAACCGTGACACCGTGCTGCGGCGCAACGGTCTCGCTCAACGACCTGGACTACCACTGGCCGGCCGCGTTTGCGCGATTCGAACTACTGGTTCGCGATCCAGGCCGCAGCTGGTTGTCGCCCGACGAGGCAGCGCAAGTATCGGCCGCGCTCGGCATTACCGTTCGCCAGGTCTTCAGTCACTACTGACGACGCACAACAGCGATGCCTCCCGTCTGGCGGCTTCGCTGTGGAGACACGGCTGCGATACAGGACGATGCCTTGAGTGCCCATCGTCGGCCTGCTGAGAGCCGGAGTGACTACGCCGCGGCCACAGATCCTTACCGCCATGGCCTGCGCAGACTCCCCCGCCAGGCCGCATGGAGCGTTGTCGACTGCTGTGCAGAACCGCGAAGTTCAAGGCCGTTCAGGGCACCCTGTTGCTTTCGATCTGCTCCCCCGATCCGCGGTTCTCGCCGACCCCTGCAGCGCATGACCGTCGGAGGCCGAGACCAATTGGGGGACTGCAACTCAGTCTGGCCGCGCCGCTGGCGGCCGGGCCAGTAGAGCTCAGTCGATGGTGCCTTCGATCTTGTTGGTCAGGTCGAGGATGTCAGGGACGGCGTCCAGGACGGTGACCTCGACCAAGGCGCCATCGCGGCCATACCGGCGGCGGTACTCGTCGTAGGGGTAGTCGGCGATCGGCAGCCAGGATCGGTGTCCTCGCAGCGGGTGGTTCTTCTGGGTTACCGCCCCGGAGTTGAGCCGGCAGAGTTCGATTTGTGGGCCGTATCGCTCGACGAGAGCGCGGGTGTCGACGTACAGGACGACTTGATCCTCCGTGCGGTACGCCTTCGCTCGACGTAGCCGGTCCAGTCGCTCGGCGCTGGCCCAGAAGAAGACCCGAGAGTTGATGGCCGCGAGGTACTCGGTCAGCGAGGAGTGTGGATCAATCTTCTCCGCGACGAATTTCATCGGCTTCTGATCCCGGATCACGGCGGGCGCCAAGCCGGGGGCACGCAGAACGGTGGACTGCCTGCGAGGTGCGCTCAAGAGGCGATCACGCTCGCCAGCGTCGAGGCCGAACAGATCGATCAGTCGCTGCGTGGACAGCAGGCCGTGCCGTTGGACCGATGGCCAAGCGGTTGCCGACATCGTGTGGAAGACCTGCGGATGGCGCACGATCAGTTCCTCGACGTCCATGCCAGCCATGATGCCGGACGTGCACGATCATGGGCCATCAGCGATCCGATCGACTTCCTCTCATCACCTGGATGAGCGGCGGTCTACAGCGCGGGCGGCCCTCAGCGCTACGCCTACTCTCGCCGAGACAACAGCTACCCGTAGCGATCGGCTCGCGCCAGATGGACCGCCGGCGAGCGTACGGCTCAGACCAGGTCGCGCCAGAACTCGACGCTCGCCTTCGGCTCCCACGGGGTCTCGCCTGGGCCCACGCGACCGAACTCCCGGTCGATGTAGTCGGCCAGATCCAACCCGTAGTAGATGATGTCGGTCTGCCACATTGACAGCACCGGGTGGCCGAAGGCACCCGGCTCACCAGGGAGATACCGGTGCCCGTACAGAGGCACCATCTTCGGGACCTGCGCCAGCATGCGGGTCGCTGTCGCCAATGCCGATGCGGTGCCGCTTGAGCGTGGACCCCAGCCGTCGTACCAGAAGCCGTTGTTCTCGACGTCGAACAGCACACCTTCGCTGGGCCAGGCCAGCAGACTGCGCAGCTGGTCACGGTCCCCGTTCCGCCAGTCGGGCCACGGTTGCGGGTGTGTGTGGATCACGTCCGGCTCGCGTGGCTCGGCGCGGGTGTTCACGGGCAGTCCCGCAGCCAGAAAGGCCCGGTGGTCGGCGGCAAACCGGAACCCGAGTTCTTGCTCGATCGAATCAAGTTCCGAGTCGGTGAGGCCGGGGTCGACCGCACACACGGATCTGAGCCGTAGCCGGCGCATCGCTTCCTGACCGAGACGGCGGCCATCGTCACCCTGTTGATCGAGCTCTGCCACCACGACGCGAGACTCTACTCGGTCAACGTGTTGCCGATCTTCGCCTTCGCCATCGCACCGAAGCCATCAGGTCGGCACGACTTGGCGTATGACCGACCGCACCTCGTCGACGGGCATGGCACCCCATCAGCGCCGACCAGGACGCGATCGCGCCGGACCCATTTCGGCCGGGCCAGCGATATCCGTGCAGCAAGGGCAGGGCAGCACCGTTTCAGAGTCTGACGTCAGATAGAGCTCGACTCCCCGAGAGGAGAGGTCTGCTTCTTCGGCAGGTAGCTTCCCAGTGCAGTACTAGTAGAGCCAGGTGGCGGCAGGCGCTCGGCGTACTTCTCGTTGAGCGGATACCCGTGCTCGTCCAACTCGAGGACGTTAGCGAAGACGGCGAAGCAGATCTCCATCTGCCGCTGCTCACCCGCTCACCGGGTCGGTGGGAGCGCTGCCCCAGTGGTTCGCCCGGCTGGCCGCCGCTCGGGTGGCAAGGTGATGTCCATGGAGAGGAAGCACGTCGAGGACTGGCTCGCCGCCTACGAGCGGCTCTGGCGGACGCCGGGCACGGACGGGCTGGTCACGCTCTTCACCGAGGACGCGAGCTACCGGCAGGGGCCGTACTGGACGCCGGTCGTCGGTCTGCCGGCCATCGCCCGGATGTGGGAGAAGCAGCGCAAGGGTCCCGACGAGGTGTTCCGGATGACCACGGAGATCGTCGCGGTGGAGGGCGACACCGCCGTGTCGCGCCAGGAGGTTCGCTACGGCGACCCGGTCGACCAGGAGTACCGCGACCTGTGGGTCATGCGCTTCGCCGACGACGGCCGGTGCCGGTCGTTCGAGGAGTGGCCTTTCTGGCCGGGACAGCAGCCGGCCGACCCGTCCGACGACTCCTGATCCACTGATGCGCCGCGAACGACCGGCGACACCCCAGCCGGCGGGTAGGAGACTGACCTGTCGCACTACCTACCGTGAGCTGGGGTGTCACCGTCACGACGTCGACGCGTCAGACCCCGGCGGCCGGGCAGCTCGCGCCGACCGGTGGTGTGGTTCTGGTGATGAGGTACCGCTCCACCTGACGACGGGTGCACTCGGTCCGTGGGTAGCTGGCGTGACCCGACCCCTCATACGTGAGGAGGTGGCCCTGGCTGCCGAGCTGCCGCACCACCCGCTGGGCCCCGTCGTACGGGGTGGCCGGGTCGTACCGCCCGTTGAGCACCAGCAGCGGCGCGCTCGTCCGCACCCGCAGCTGATGTTGCGGGTTGTTCGCCGTCCAGCCCAGGCAGATCGCGGTGAAGCGGACGGCCAGCGGCGAGGCCCGCAGGTGTGGCGCCGCGGCGCGGGACAGTTCGAGATACCTGTTCCACTCGGCGAACCCGTCGACAGGCAGCGACCAGTCCTGGCAGAACGCCGGTAGCGCGTACTCGGTCAGGTCGGTGTCGGGGTCGACCGGCACCATCGGAGAGGCGATCGAGGAGGCCTCGCCCCGCTCCAGCGCCAGCAGCATGCTCGCCAGATCGGCCCAGGTCGCGTCGAAGAAGTTGACGAATGTCGCGAACCCGAGTTCGAACCAGCTCAGCTTGGCGCCGGTGCCCGCGTCGACAAGCGTGCCGGCGTCGGCACGGCGCATCAGCCGGTCGAAGAGCGCCGGCACGTCGCGCCCGTGCAGCGCGCAGCCAGGGTTCCGCTCGCACCAGGCCACGAACTCGTGGAACAGGGCCTCGTTACTGGCCGCGCCGCTGCGGGAGTATTCCCTGACTTCCTGGCTGTGGTCCATCACGCTGTCCATGACCAGCGCGCGGACGCGGTCGGGGAACAGCTCGGCGTAGGACTGCCCGATCAGGGTGCCGTACGACCACTGGTAGAAGCTGAGCTGCCGCTCGCCGAGGGCCGCCCGGATGGCGTCGGTGTCACGCGCGACGCTGACACTGTCGAGGTGGTCGAACAGTGGACCACTGTGGGCGCGACAGTCCTCGCGCAACTGGCGGTTGTAGGTGCGCAGCCGCTCGTACTCGGTCGCGTCGGCCGGCGCCAGGGAGGGGTGCCGGGCCAGCAACGCCGATGAGCAGCGCACCGGTGCGCTACGGACGGTGCCTCGCGGATCGAACCCGATGATGTCGAAGCGGCGCAGCACGTCCGGCCCGAGCTGACTGTCGGCCGTCAGCGCCACGTCCACTCCGGACAGACCGGGACCGCCGGGGTTGAAGACCAGGACGCCGATGCGGGCGGCCGGGTCGGTGGCGGTGTGCCGGGCCAGCGCCAGTTGGAAAGTCTCCCCTCCCGGCCGGGTCCAGTCGACCGGTAGACGCAGGGTGCCGCAGCGGGTGCCCGGATCGTCGGGCCGTTCCGGGCACGCCTGCCAGTCGATCCGGCCGCTCCAACCGTTTGTGGTGTTCGCGGTGACCGGCCCGTTGCCGCCCGCCTCGACCGGCGTGGTGCCCGCGAGCGACGGTGGGGCGTTGAGCGACAGGGCGACGAGGACCGCGACGACGGCTGAGAGGCTGCCGATGAGACGTCGGCGGCGACGGTCGACCCCGCTGGGATGGCGGAAGGTGGTTCTCTTCGTGGTCAGCATTCGTTCAGCCTGCCGGCGTCCGGTCCACGTCGGATCCATGCCGGTCCGGCGAGGGTCGGCGCAGGGAATTCACCGGTACGCCGCCAGCCGCTCGGACAGCACCGTGGCCTGCGGATGACCGACCCGGTCGAGGATCACCAACGCCTGTCGCCACAGGTCGACCGAGGTGTCGTGGTTGCCGACCGCCTGATGGATGTCGCCCAGGCGCACGAGCGTGTCGGCCGTCCCGCACTGGTCCTGGACGTCGGAGTAGAGCGCGAGCGCGCGCCGATAGCAGTCTGCCGCCCTCGGGTGGATGCCGAGGCCGTGGTAGGCGAAGCCGAGGCTGTCCCAGGTGTGGGCCGCGCCGAGCCGGTCCTCGGCCTCCTCGTAGAGCGCGAGCGCCTGCTCGCAGTAGTCGATGGCGCGGGTGTGCTCGTCCAGCCGCGCATGGGTCCAGCCGAGCGCGTTGAGCGCTGCCGCCTCGCCGAGCGGGTCGTCGGTGCTGCTGGCCAGCGCCAGCGCCGCCCGGGCGTGCGGCAGTGCCGCCGCGACGTCGCCCTCGATGTCGGCGAGCCAGGCGAGGTGCAGGTGTGCGCTGGCCTTCCCCGGGCGGTCGCCGGCCTGGTCGTACCGGGCCATCGCGCGCCGAAGGTGATCGTGGGCCGCACCGAAGCGGCGGTGCTGGATGTGGGCCAGCGCCAGGTCCCGGTGTGCGAGCGCCTCGGCCCGCGGATCAGCGCGGCGCCGCGCGACAGTGACCGCGACGGCCTGTACGGCGGCCAGGTCGTGCCACTGCGACAGCCGGCTGAGCAGAGGGGTGAGGGCCTGGGCGAGGTGCCCGGCGTGGGCGTCGAAGCTGTGCGCGACCGCGTCGTCGACGGCGGCCAGCAGCACCCGCTGTTCGATGGTGAACCAGGCCAGCGCGGCCCGGTGGTCGGCGAGCGCCAGCGGTGCGGTGTCGGTGTGCAGGGACGACGGATCGAGTGGCTGCCAACCGGCGTCGACAAGCCTCGCCGCGTCACGAGCGACACACAGGTAGTGGTCGAACACGCGTCTCCGGATGGCCCTGCGTTCGGCCGGACAGTCGAGCGCGTACGTCAACTCCTGCCCGTAGGCACGGAGCAGATCGTGACACCGGAAGCGGTCGGGGGACGGCTCGGCCAGGAGGTTCGCCCGGGTCAACTCGTCGAGCGCCGGCCGGATCAGGTGCGGCGGCGCCCCGGCGAGGCTGCCCGCCGCCGCCGCGCTGACGTCCGCGGCGGGGTGCAGGCTGATCTGCCGGAACAGCCGGGCCGCGTCCACGCTGAGCAGCCGGTACGACCAGGAGAGCACGGTCCGCACGTCGGTGGCGGCGTCGTCGGTGACCAGGGCGGCGAGGGCGCTCCGGCTCGCCGCCAGGTCGTCGGCGATGGCCTGGAGCGGGAACGTGGGTCGGGCGGCGGCTCGCGCGGCCACGATGGACAGGGCCAGGGGCAACCGCGCGGTACGAATGATCAGCTCGTCCACCGCCGCCGGTTGGCTGGCGGTCCGCCGCGCGCCCAGTCGGCGTACGAGCAGTTGGCGCGCTTCGTCGTCGTTGGGCAGGTCCAGCGCGAGAGGGTGGGCGCCCTCGGCGGCGACCAGGCCGGTCAGAGTGTGGCGACTCGTCACGAGCACACCGCAGCGGGTCGACCCGGGCAGCAGCGGACGCACCTGTTCCGCGTCACGGGCGTTGTCGAGCAGTACGAGCAGCCGGCGGTCGGCGGTCAGGCTGCGGTAGAGGGCGAACTGGGCCGCCGGCTCGGCCGGGATCTCCAGGGGCTTCACGCCCAGTGCGGGCAGCAGCGAACGTACGACGAGGGCCGAGGGCGACGCCGCCCGCGTCGCCGTGCCGAATCCACCCAGGTCGACGTGGAGCTGCCCGTCGGGGAAGTGATGCTGGTTGTCGTACGCCCAGCGCAGTGCCAGCCAGCTCTTTCCGACGCCGCCGGTGCCGGTGATGACGACGGTGCCCGCCGAACCGGGGTCATCGAGCAGCAGCGTGGTGAGCCGGGCCAGCTCGCCGGCCCGGCCGGTGAACAACGCCGGTGGGGCCGGCAGCTGCCGGGGGACGACGGCCTGCGGCGTGGGGGTTTCCGGTGGCCGCTCCTGCGATGTCAACAGTTCCCGCTCGGCCCGCAGGATGCGGGTGTGCAGGTGCTGGAGATCGGGACCGGGCTCGACTCCCACCTCGTCGGCGAGCAGTTGGCGTAGCTGCCGGTACGTCGCCAGCGCGTCAGCGCGTCGACCCGCCCGCGCCAGGGCCACCATCAGTTGTCCCCATGGGCGCTCGCGCAGCGGCTCGTCGTCGATCTGGCTTCGAAGTGGTTCGATCAGCTCGTGATGCCGTCCGGCGCGCAGCCGGAGGTCCGCGACCTCTTCCAACAGGCTCGACCGCTGCTCCTGAAGCCGCGCGCGGACGGAGAGCAGCGCACCCCAGCCGGGGAGGCCGGCGAACGGTTCCCCACGCCACAGCGCCAGCGCGGCCTCGAACGACTCCTGAGCGGCTGACCGGTGCCCCTTCCGCAGGGCGGAATATCCGCGCTGGGCCAGATCGTCGAAGGCGACGCTGTCCACCGTCCGAGCGTCGAGGGCGAGGCGGTAGCCGGTGGGCCCGGCGAGGATGGCGGGGTCGGGCGAGCCTGGGGACCGTAGCGCCCGGCGCAACGCCCAGACATAGGTCTTCACGTTGCCGGCTGCCGTCTTCGGTGGGCGTCCCTGCCACAGCTCATCGACGAGTTGGTCGATGGACCACCCGGTGCCCGGGTCCGACATCAGGACGGCCAGGAGGCGCACCTGCATCGGCGTCCCGAGGGCCATCCGTTCTCCGTCGGCCGACCACACCTCGACCGGTCCGAGCAGTTGATACCGCATCACCGGCGCCGCCCCCGCGGGGTCCATCGCCTCATCGTAGGGCCAGAGCCCTCCGCGTCATCGGCTGGACGGCCGCCGCCCGAGCCCGTCGCCTGGTGCGCTTTGTCACGGAGCTGGGCCTGGTCGGGCCGTTGGGGGTGCCGCGCGGTGGCTGCTAGAGTCAAGATTGTTGCTGCAGCAAATTTATCAGCAGCAACTACTTTGGGAAGGATGCCTCCGATGACCAAGCTCTCCGTCATCTACTACTCGTCCACCGGTACCCTCCACGCCATGGCCAAGCGCCTCGCCGAGGCCGGTGAGAAGGCTGGCGCCGAGGTGCGGCTGCGTCAGGTTCCGGAGCTCGCCCCGGCGGAGGCCATCGCCTCCAACGCCGCCTGGAGCCAGCACTTCGACGCCACCAGGAACGAGCCGAAGGCCACCGCCGACGACGTCGTCTGGGCGGACGCCGTGCTGTTCGGCACGCCCACCCGTTACGGCAACGTCGCCAGCCAGCTCAAGCAGTTCATCGACACCCTCGGCCCGCAGTGGGCGCAGGGGCTGCTCGCCGACAAGGTGTACGCCGGCTTCACCGCGTCCATGACCGCGCACGGCGGCCAGGAGTCGACCCTTCTCGCGCTCTACAACACCGTCCACCACTTCGGCGGTCTGGTTGTCGCCCCGGGCTACACCGACCCGCTGAAGTTCGCCGACGGCAACCCGTACGGCGTCTCGCACGTCACCGGTGGCAGCAACGACGCCCCGCTGGGCGACGCCCAGTTCTCGGCCCTCGACCACATGGCAGAGCGGGTCGTCAAGATCGCCGGGAAGCTCGCCGCCTGAGCGCGCTGCTGAGCGAGGGCCGGTCTCCCGCGATGGGAGGCCGGCCCTCGGCGGGACCGCACCACGACCGCGGCCATGACGGCGTGCGGCCAACGCTGGTCGTCGCCGCCGTGCGGGGCGGCGATCGCCTCGTCAGGCTCGACCGGCCCCGCCTGCTGGCCATGGGTCAGCACACCGCCCGCCTGCGAGCGCCTCCGTCAAGGGGTGGTCCACACGACAAACCTGGTCGGGCGTACGACTGCGTGGCCTCGCCGCCCTGTGGACGATCCGGCGTCGGCGCAGGTGCGGTCACTAAAGCGAGCCCGGTTGTAGAGCCAGACGGTCCTCCAGGCCACCCAGATGCGCGACGCCCACTCTCTGCTCGCCAGGGCGGGTCAAAGGCGCCAGCCATGCGGGTACGGATGGCCAGTCACCGCCGCACACCGCTCGATGCCGGGCCGCGCCGGGCAGGCGCCGCCCCGGCCGTCACCCCTGAATTACATCCGGGTGCCGGCACTCGCCACCGGGTTGCTGTTCCTGGTGGATATCCCGGCATCCTCAAGCAGGGCTGGGAAACCTCCCTCGCGGGCCGCCTGCCAGAATTGGCGATCACCGCCATGCTGTTCCTGGTCAGGGGCCTTGGGTGCCTCGTGCGGCAGATCCGCTGTCGACGGGTCGGCGCGTTGAACAGGTGACCCGCCGTCGCTGTCGCCAGGGCGCTCGTCCTTACCGACCAGGTGGTCGGCCTGAGCGCGCGGTCAGCCGCGCCGAAGTGCTGCGCATCATCGCCACGAACGTCGCACGACTGCGCGAGGGTGCTCTACCAGGCGATTCCGGCGCTGCCACCCGTCCCGTTCGGCCGGGCCCGCGGGCGCGGCCACGAGGGCGTCCCACTCCGACTCCCACAGACCGCACCGAGTCGCCCAACCGTCAGCCCGGCATGGGACGCTCGAGCTCCACGACCAACGGGCCACGCCGCGTGGCCCCCGGACACCACCCCCACAGCCGCACAATTCCTTGGCATGACAGCACGACACCCCCGAACCCACATCCCTTGTGCCCGGAGGAACGCAGACCATGGACCGCGCAACTCAGCTCATCCAGGATCGCAGTGCCCCGCCGGCCGCCCTGGTGATCTTCGGTGCCTCCGGTGACCTGACCCGGCGTAAGCTGCTGCCCGCAGTCGAGAGCCTGGCTCGGCACGAGCGGCTCCCGGACCAGTTCGCGCTGGTCGGCGTCGCGCGCACGCCGATGACCGATGAGCAGTTCATGGAGAGCGCCCTCGGCGAACGTACCCTCGCCAGCAAGCGCCAGCTCCAGGGCGGCGTGCGGTACGTTGCGGGCGGCTACGACGACCCCGAGACCTACAAACGGCTCGTGGTGACCCTCGACGAGCTGGACGCACAGCGGGGCACGTCCGGCAACCGGCTCTTCTACCTGTCCACCCCCGCCGGGGCCTTCGAGCCGGTGATCAACGGACTGGCCGGCGTCGGGCTCAACCAGCCACGCGAAGGCTCCTTCTCCCGCCTGGTCATCGAGAAGCCGTACGGGCGCGACCTGGTCACGGCCCGTGAGCTCGACCGCGTCGTGCACAGCGCGTTCGACGAGCACCAGGTCTTTCGCATCGATCACTATCTGGGCAAGGACACCGTCCAGAACGTGCTGGCGCTGCGCTTCGCGAACTCGATCTTCCAGCCCATCTGGGATCGCTCCTGGGTCGACCACGTGCAGATCACCGTCGCCGAGACCCTCGGCGTCGGCAGCCGCGGCGGCTTCTACGAGGACGCCGGCGCGATGCGGGACATCGTGCAGAACCACGTGCTCCAGGTCCTCGCGCTGGCACTGATGGAGCCACCAGCCTCATTCGAGGCTGAGGGCCTGCGCAACGAGAAGGTGAAGCTGCTGCAGGCGATCCGGCTCCCCACCGACCGGGACATCGCCGAGGCTGCGGTCCGGGGACAGTACACCCGGGGCGGCACCCGCGAGGATCTGATGGCCGGCTACCGCGAGGAGGCCGGCGTGGACCCTTTGTCGCGCACCGAGACCTACGCCGCTATGCGGCTCAACGTGGACAACTGGCGCTGGGCCGGGGTGCCGTTCTACGTACGCACCGGCAAGCGCCTGCCGGCCCGGCTCACCGAGGTGGCACTGCAGTTCCAGCGGCCGCCGCACCTGCCGATCCCGACCGACCAGCTCACCGGCCTCGATGCCGACGCGCTGATCCTGCGGATCCAGCCGAACGAGGGCATCTCGCTGCGCTTCGGTGCCAAGGTGCCGGGCCACTCCTTCCGGGTCCGCACTGCCACGATGGAGTTCTCCTACGACCAGACGTTCGTCGAGGAGTCCCCGGAGGCGTACGAGCGTCTGCTCCTGGACGCGCTGATCGGTGACGCGTCGCTGTTCATCCGCAGCGACGAGGTGCAGCAGTGCTGGCGGATCGTCGACCCGATCATCGAGAACTGGGAGAAGGACAACTCGCCGATCCCGACCTACGAGGCCGCCTCCTGGGGCCCGACCGACGCCGATCGGCTCATCGGCCGGAACGGCCGCAAGTGGCGCAACTCCGCGTGACCCTGTCACAGTGCCGATGCTGCCCTCCCCGCAGTGGATGGGCAGACCAGAGAACATCACCGGCGGGCCGCCCTCGGAGCGATGCTCGGCCGTCCCGCTTCGCCGCAGGGCGGCCGGCCCCTCCCGCCCATGCGGAGGGGCTGGATGACGTTCCCGCCCGCTCGACATCCGGCTGTCCGAGGAACGGCCTCGGCTTGGCGCCACCGGCTGCGCGCCCGGACAGGCAAAATGACGAGGGAGCACTAAAGTATGGAAATGCACGAAGAACTCCGGCTCGCCCCGACCGGCACAGATGGCACGGACGGCACCACCGAGCAGCGGCTGATCGCGTTGCTCGACGAGGGAGGCGCCGACTACCGTTCCCTCGATCACCGGCCGGAGGGGCGCACCACCGAAGTCAGCGCCTTGCGGGGCCACCCCGCCGGGCAGGCGGCCAAGTGCATAGTCGTGCGCCTCAAGATCACCAAGAAGGAATCCCGGTACGTCCTGGCGGTCGTGCCCGGGGACCAGCGCCTGAACCTCGACCGGCTGAAGGAGCAATACCAGGCGCGGCACGCCATGTTCGCCGATGCGGCGACGGCCGAGCGGTTGACCGGGTCGCCAAGCGGCACCATCGTGCCCTTCACCTTCGGTGCGGCACTGGACCTGATCGTCGATCCCGGGCTGCTGGAGCACGAGAAGATTTTCTTCAACGCGGGCTCGCTGGAACGCTCCGTCAGCCTGCGGACCGCCGACTACGTCCGACTGGCGCAGCCTTCGGTGCAGGCCGTCGCCGAGCCGGAGCCCGGGGTACAACGAAACGGCGAGCCGTCCTTGTAGAGGGCGGCCAACGGCAGACGCCGCGCCGTGAGGACCGGAACGGCGTCGTCGGTTCCGCCGACCGGCACGATGGCTTCGGACGACGCCGGCCGCGGGAGGCGCACCGCACCGACCGCGACCCCGGAGATGACCAGCACGCTGGCCAGGATCGTGACGGCGGTAAGGGGCTCACCCTGGAAGACGGCCGCGGCGCCCAGACCGAACACCGGTATCAGCAACGCGTAGGGGGCCACCGAGGTGGCTCCGTGGATCCGGATCAGGTATCCCCAGATCGCGTAACCTAGCAGGGTCGCGACCCAGGCCACGTACACGGCGGCGACCACACCGGACACCGACATCGAGCGCAGCGCGGCGAGGTCGTCCTGAACGCCCTCGAAGACGGCCGAGAGGATCAGCAACGGAAGGGGAGGAACCACGCTCACCCAGACCATGAACCGGAACATGTCCGGCGGGTTGGCCTTGCGGGTCGCGATGTTCGCCAGTCCCCAGCAGGCGGCAGCAGCCAGCACCAACAGGAACCCGGCGACCGGCGTCGTCCCACCGAGCCGCGTGCCCACCAGGACGATCCCGGCCATGGCGACGCCCAGGCCGACCAACTGCACCGCCCTGGGCCGCTCGCGCAGCAGCAAAGTGGCGAGAACAATGGTGAACGCCGCCTGACTCTGCAACACCAGGGAAGCAAGTCCGGCGGGCATGCCGACGTGCATCCCGATAAAGAGGAAACTGAACTTCAGCACGCCGAGCACTATTCCGACGATGAGAACCCACCGCCAGGCGACCCGCGGCGAACCAACGAAGAAGACCGCCGGTATCGCGGCGAGGATAAAACGCAGTGCGGAGAAGAGCAGCGGCGGGAAGTCTTGCAGACCTACATCGATGACAACGAAGTTCACGCCCCAGACCGCCGCGACGAAAACGACCAGCCCGACATGAGTCGGCTTCATCGTTATCTCCTCACCGCCCATCCTCCTACCCGGCACGCGCCACCGGACCGGACCCATGATGTCTCATCCGGCGCCGCCGCCAAGGACCCGAAGGCTGACACTTTCTAATGGGAGTTCGTTAGCATGGCTTCACTACACGATCTGGGCCGGCTGCGTGCGCTGCACGCCGTGGCGACCTTCGGTTCCATCAGCGGGGCCGCGTCGGCGCTCGGCTACACGCCGTCCGCCGTGTCACAGCAGATCGCCAAGCTGGAGCGGGAGGCCGGCGCCCCCCTTCTCGACCGCGAGGGCCGCCGGGTGGCGCTGACCCCCGCCGGGCAGATCCTCGCGCAGACGGCGGGGGAGGTGCTGGCGGCCCTGGAGCGGGCGGAGACCCGACTGAAACTCCAGCACGGAACGCCGACCGGCCGCCTCACACTCGCCGCCTTCCCGACGGCCTGCCGAGGACTCCTGCCGGACGTACTGGTGGAGCTGACCCGCCGGCACCCCGGCCTGGACCTCCGCGTGTCGGAGGTGGACCCGCTCCGCGGCGTCGACCTGGTGGCCGAGGGAGAGGTGGACGTCGCCGTCGTGCACGACTGGCACAACACCCCGCTGGTCCTCCCCGACGGCTTGCGGTGCACCCCGTTGGGCGACGACGTCGCCGACGTGCTCCTGCCGGCCGGGCATCCATTGGCAGGCCGGGACGAGGTCTCCGCCGATGACCTGGTCGCCGAGCGGTGGATCAGCCAGCGTCCCGGATCGATGTGTCACGCGTGGCTGCTGCGGACTTTCGCCGAGCGGGGCCGGCAGCCCGACATCACCTGCCAGGTGGACGAGTACCAGTCCCAGGTGTCGTTGGTGGCCGCCGGGCTGGGCGTCGCGTTGCTGCCCCGGCTGGGCCGTGGGCGCCTGCCGTCGGAGGTCGTGGCACTGCCGCTGCGGCCAACCAGCTCCCGCCAGATCATGGCCGTGTGGCGGGCGAGCACCAGCGACCGGCCGGCGATCACCGCCGCCCTCGACGCGTTGCACGAAGCATCCGCTGCGCGGACCGCCCACTCTGATTCCCCGAATGTCGCGACGTCCGCACGACGTTCGACGACTGGCTGACCAGGAGCCTTTCGGCCATTTCCGATAGGTCGAAGTGATGCGCTTGGGCGGGGCCAGGTTCAAACTACGAGATTGCGGCTTGACCACCTGGCACCCCCTACCCCATTGTAGGGATCGAACGGGTTGCCGGACGGGGGCGCAATTGAGGTTCAATCACAGGGCCGCTCCATGGTGGGCCGCCGATGTCATTGCCGATGCTAAACGAAGTCTTATCCGATAGCTGTTCGGCTTCTCATTTCCCGGGTCCGGTCGTGACGGACGACGACAATCACCCGATGCCAGGAACACAGTAAAGGCACGCCATATCCGTACGCCCGGGCAATTCCACCTTCGCCCGGTCGTCGGTCATATGCGCTTGCCCTATCGCGTGCGGTCCCTGATGGGACGGCCACAGGGAAGGTGATCGATCTCAATGGTGACTCCGACAGTCGAGCGCTCCCCCAGCCGGGTCGCAACCCGGCGGGACGCGTTGACCGCCCTCCGCTCCGCGATGTCCCGCGAGAACCTGACCAGCGCGGCGCGTTGCGCGATGCGCCTGTACGCCGCGCTGCCCGAACCGGCGTCGCTGAACCGCAACGTCGTCCTCGTCGCCTACGGCGGCGGCAAGGACAGCTCGTACACCCTCGCCTTCGTCCGGGCGATGCAGCTCGTCCTCGCCGAGATCTACGGCAGCACCTTCCGGATGCGGGTGGCGACGAACCGGCATGCCGGTATGCCGCGCGCCGTCATGGAGAACATCGACCGGGCGTACCGGGCGCTGGGCCTGCTCGACGACCCCGACTGTGAACTACTGGTGGTCGACGGGTCGGTGGTGTCGACATTCGACGTCGACCTGCCGCAGCGGCGTGAGGTCGTCGAGCGCAATCGGGTCGACATCCTGATGACCGGCCACCGCACCGCCGCGGACGCCAGGCCCACCTTCTGCAACGCCTGCAACCTCAGCATGGTCAACGCCTTCGGGCTCGCCGCCGCCCACGACGGCGGGGTCAACGTGATCATCACTGGTGACTCGCAGACGGAGCAACGGGACTACTTCCTGTGGGTCACCCGCCTCGCCCGGCGCTTCGGCCTGCAACCGTCGCCCGACCACCGGAGCGGCTTCAAGGGCTTCCTGTCCTCCCTCGACAAGATTTCCGGTGCCTACTTCGCGGACATCCACGGTGCGGACGCGACGGACACCATCGCCGAGCGGGCCATCACCACCGACGTCCGCACCGATCTTCAGTTCTTCTCCATCTACGACGACACGGCATACGCCTCCGGGGACCACTGGGATCTGCTGACGGAGTTCCTCGGCTTCGTCTTCGACGACGTCGCCTTCAGCTTCACCGAGTCCGACTGCGGCAACCCGGCGCTCATGGCGCACCTGCGGGCGCTGAAGACCGAGCGACGCCACGGCCGGACGTACGCCGAGGGCCTGGCCGAGTACGTCGACTTCGCTCTGGGCCTGATGCACCAGAAGGAGTTCCCCGATCGCCTCATCACGGTGATGCGGGAGCGCTACGCCGGTGCCGCAGCCGTAGCCCGGATGCGTTCGGCGATGCAGGCGTACGCGATGGAGGCGTACGGCCTGACCGACGAGCAGCTCGTCGCCATGGTGTACGCGCCGTTCACGGAGAAGGGCCTGCACCTGGACCGCTACCTGAGCAATGAGCAGCCGGATCTGGTGAGCTCGACCGAGACCATCCACGATCTGCTCGGCGAGGACGTGGTGCCGCCGGCCGGGGACGTGGCGGCCCTCGCCGGCCGGCTCCAGCGCATCACCGGACTCACCCTCGCACAGCTGCGGTTGCTCTATCGCAGCTCGCTGCGGCTGCCGTCCACCACGCCGGTCAAGGGCGAGCTGATCGACGCGATCCTGGAGGGCGACCCGCACAAGAAGGTCGTCCTCAGCCTGCGGGGAGCCGACGGCCACGCGGTTCCCGAACTGCTTTCCGGGCGATGACCGGCGTGGCGCCGCAGCCGGGTGGATCCGACTTCGTACAGGTGGGGGCCACCCGGGACGGGCTCGACCCGTACCTGGACTGCGCCCGGTCCCGGCGGATGCGGGCGGTGCTGGTGGAGACGGCCAGCTACCTGCGCCGACGCCGCGACCTCGGTCGCCGGCAGTTCGACGTGGAGCTGGCGGTGTCGCGCCCGGAGGACCCCCGGCAGGTCATCGCCGCGTTGGCGGAGGCCGGCATCGCACCGGCCCTGCTGCTCACCGGTTTCGAGCGCTACGTCGACGCCGCGTTCACCGCGGCGCGGTCCCTCGGCACGGCGCCGTGGCCGCGGATGGGAGCCACGTTCGAGCCACTGCACAAGCAGGAGCAGCGGGCCGCGCTCGCACGGGTCGCGCCGGAGCTGCCGCAGCCCCGCAGCGCTGTGCTCGCCGCCGACGGTGGCGTGTCCCGGACCGACCTGGCCTACCCGCAGGTGGTCAAGCCGGTTGACGGCGGCGGCGGCCTGGGGGTGTTGCTGGCCGCCGACGAGGCCCAGCGCCGGCAGGCGTTGTCGGTGATCACCGGCTTGCGCAACTACGGCGGCGCCTCGTTCGAGGCGGTCATCACGGAGGAGTTCGTACGCGGTCCCGAGGTCTCACTTCAGGGCGTGGTGCGGGCCGGACGGGTGTACCTGCTCAGCGTCTGCCACAAGTTGACGGCTGTGGAACCGCAGGACGCCCCGGGTGCCACCGGGCTGTCCGGGTTCCGCGAGATCGGCCACGTCGCCGAGCATGGTGACCACGCGGACGCCGCGCTGCACCGGCTGGCGCGGTCCGCCGTCGACGCGGCCGGCTACCGGGAGGGCCCGTTCCACCTCGACGCCATCCTCGGCGACGCCGGACCGGTGTTCGTCGAGATGGGTTTCCGGCTCTCCGGTGGCGGGCTGGTGGCGCTCGTGGCCGCTGCGACCGGCATGGACTGGGCCGACATCGCCGTCCGGTGCCATCTGGACGACACGCCACCGGCCCTCCTGCCGCCCCGCTCGCGTCACGGGGTCGCCGGTCAGGTGTCTCTCACCTCGCCGCAGGAACTCGCCGTCGCTGAGGCGATGGCCGACGTCGACCCCGATGTGCGGATCCTCCGTCTGCCCGCGCCGCCCGAGCGTGACCTGCCGGCGGTGGACCGCGCCGCCCTGGCCTCGGACGTGCTGCGGCATGCCGGCGCCCTGGGCCGACTGTTGATCACCGGCGACCACGTTGACGAGGTGCTCAAGAACCTGCGGTCCGTCGTCGCCGACCGATGGGAGGGCTGATCGCTCATGTGCCGACTACTGCTCTGCGTGGGAGACTTCGACGTCCGTGAGATGGTGGACGCCGCCGTCGCGATGGCCTGCGGACGCACCGCCACGCACGAGGGCCCGGTGCGGGTCCACCCCAACGGCTGGGGTGCGGTGTGGAGCGCCCCCGACGCGCCACACCTGCGGACGCATCGCGACGTGCGGCCGATCGAGGAGAGCGTCGGTGAGTCACCCCTCATCGGCCTGCGCTCCACCTTCCTGGCCATCCACACCCGCCATGCCACGCTCCCGACCAACCATGGCCTGGAGTTCACCCACCCGTTGGAACGTGCTGGGGACTTCCCCTGGTACTTCATGCACAACGGGTTCATGCCCACCGTGTACCACCGGCTGGGCCTGCCCGCGTCCCGGTTCGACTCGCTGGAGTACTTCGACTACATCGTTCCGCCCGGGGCCGAGGCTCTCGACCCGGTGGAGACCCTGACCAGGCTGCGGGCCGTCCCGACGGGAGGCACCTCCGGCAACGCGATCGCGGTCAACCTCAACGCGGCCTACGTCGTGCACTGGAGCCCCGCCGACAACGACCGCCCGATCTACTTCGGTATGTCCCGGCTGGACCGTCCCGGAGCCACCATCGTGTCCTCGGAGATCATCCCGGCGCTGGGCGCGGTGGACAGGTGGACTCCCCTGCCGACGGACCACGTGCTGGAACTGCCGCTGCCCGCTGCCGCCACCGCATCCCGACCCGAAGGAGAACGTCAACATGTACGAGTCTGAAAACTGGAATCGCGTCGTCGTCGACGTCCGCACCACCCGCCCGTCCGGAGACCTACTCCGCCGGCTGGTGGACGGCGACGTGGCCGTCGTCGTGCTGCGCAACCTGCTTCCCGACGAGGTCTTCGCCGAGAATCGAGCTCGGCTCCGGGAGGTCTTCGATTCGGCCTCCACCACCACGTACGCCAACGGCGCGCTCACGACCATTGGCCCGTACCTGGCCAAGTACCTCGACGACTTCGAGGGTTACCTCCAGGCCGCGAAGGAGGCGAAGGTGATGCTGGAGGGCGTCTCATTCGACCTGGCCCAGCACGTCCGGGACGGGCTGCGGGTGCAGTTCGGGCTGAGCAGCCTCGAGCCGGCGGCGCAACCGGGGCGGGGCGAGTACGCGGAGTCGGTGATCCGCATCCACGCCGACGGCGTCCGCAATCCCCTGCACAACGACAACATCATGCGCGATGCCGCGGGCACCGAGGTGGCCCTTCAGGATCTGGCTTACCAGCTCAGCTGCGTGGTGTGCATCCAGGAGTGCGACAGCGGCGGCGAGTTGCGGATCTACCGCAAGCCCTGGGCGGCCGCCGACGAGCAGTACAAGATCCAGAGTGGGCTGGGCTACGACGAGCAGGTGGTCAGGGACGTGCCCGGCCACGAGTTCCGCCCACAGGCGAACGACGTCTACCTGATCAACCCCACCCGGTACCACTCGATCGAGCGGGTCTCCGGCTCCGACCGGCTCACCATGGGCTTCTTCATCGGTTTCGCGGACGACACGCTCGACTCTGCGGTGGTCTGGGGATGAGTCCCGAGCCCTCGGACAAGCATCATCCGGTGCCCACCGCGGCGGACCGGCTGCTGAACCTGCTCGAGGAGGGCGGCGCACAATACCGGCTGATCCGGCACGCCCCGGAAGGCCGGACGGATCGGGCGAGCCTGCTGCGCGGGCACCCTCCGGAGCAGGCGGCGAAGTGCATCGTCGTCCGCGTGAAGATCAGCAAAAGGCAGGTTCGTTTCGTCCTGGCCGTGGTGCCCGGCGACCGGCGCGTCGACCTCGACCGGATCCGCGAGAGCGTGGGCGGCCGCGACGCGGGCTTCGCCGACCGGCAGACCGCCGAACGGCTCGCCGGCACCGTCAGCGGAACCATCATGCCGTTCGCCTTCGACGCCGAGTTGGAGTTGATCGTGGATCCGGCCCTCCTGGAGACAACCGACATCTTCTTCAACGCCGCGGCGCTGGACCGCTCCGTCGCCCTGCGCACCACGGACTATCTCCGCCTGGCCAGACCCACCCTGCTCGACATCGCGCAGGGGCCGGGACTCGACCGGACCGCCCCGATCGAACAGGTGGCGTAGGCGATCCGGCCGGTGGCGCCGGCTCCCGATGCGGTCCGATCCGCTCGGACCGGACCCGGCGCCAGCGCCATCGGCCGGATCGCCGACCGGCGGCACCCGTCAGCCGACGCTGATCGACGCGGCGATCCGTGCACAGTGGTTGATCACCTCACCGACCCAGACCGCCGGGCGGGCCCGGTCGGGCCGGCCATCGTCACATTTTTCAGTGCCGCTGGAAGGTGGAACTGGGCGACGAGGCCCGGGGCGGCAGTGGTCTTACCGGCCCCGTCGGCACCTTCGACGGCAAATAGCCGTGCCATTTTCTCGACCGACGGGCCCTTGCCGCCGGCTGCGTCGCCGACGGTACCGGTACTCCCGGAAATCTCCCCCGACAGGGCATGTGATCCAGTCCCTGGAATTGTTGTGGCGGTGAATTCGAACGGAGTCGACAAATCCGTTGTCGACGTCGGCTGTCACCCTCGTTGCCGTAAAAAGACATCATCCCCACCCCACGGCGACGGCCGATATCCGCATAGCGGTCCCTGCCTGCCGGTAAGTTGTTGCGCGGTTGCATCGGCGGCGGGCTCAAGCCGGCCGGGTGTCCGCATGCTGGACACCCGGCCCGGATTCAGCACCCGCCCGGCCTCGTCGAGCCCGGCCACCCACCGATCCGGCCCGCGAAGCCCGTCACCGGGCGGATGCCGCAGCCCACGTCCAGACGAGGCGAGCGCCCGCGGGCAGCAGCGTCATCACGGCTCCGCCGCGGCGCCGGCCCTGACCTCCCCGCCTCGCGGGGCGTCATCCGTGGCCGCCTCGTGGTCGTAGTCGAGCACGCCGGGCAACCTATCGGCGCGGCGGGCACCGGGACATGACGTGCGGCCCGCAGGCACGCTCAGCCGGCGGACGACATGGCCATCGAATCGCTGCCCAGGTAGCTCAGCAACGGCAGGCCAACCCGGTCCAGCTCGTACAGGACCCGGATGCCCGCCCGCCGGCGCTTGACCACTCCCGCCGCCACCAGCACGGCCAGGTGCTCCGACACCGTGCTGACGGCGAGGCCCAGCTCAGCGGCGAGAGCCGAGGTGGTGGTCGGCACGGTGACACCGCGCATGATTGCCGCCCGGCTGCGGCCCAGCAGGATCTCCAGACGGTCCTTGCGCCCCGTGCCGTCCGCCCGGCCGGGCTCCAGGGCGGCGCCGCTCAGCACGGCCGCACCGCAGGCCTGGTAGGAGAAGCACACGACGCCGTGCGGGGCGGTCGCCGTCAGCGACGGTCCCCGGCCGAAGAGCAACGGGACGATCAGGACCCGCGACATCGGCTCGGACGCCGGCGGCGGCGCCCCGACGCCAGGCGTGCCCACCTGCGGCAGCTGGGCGTGCAGGCTGTCCAGCAGGCTTTCCGGGCCCTCCGTGGCCAGTACCCGCGACCGGGCGAAGATCTCCGCCTCATAGGTCGAGCGTATGGCGGTGGCGTACCGGCGCAGTGCCACCTCCCAGTAGGCCGCCACCATGTCCGCGAGCTGGTCGAGGGCTTGCTCGGGGCACTCATGAAGGGAGCGCAGGGCACGCGACTGGAGCCCGCCGCCCCACTGCTCGAGCTCGGCACGCACCTGCGCCGGCGGCACTGCCCGGAGGTCCGCCAACTCCTCATCGAGGGTGGGCGACGCCGATCTCGGCAAGGGCGTGACGAACGACGGCAACATGCCGCCGTGGATCTGCAACAGCTCCCGCAGCCAGGGCGTGAGTTCCGGTCCGTCTCGCTTGATGGAACGCCTGGTGGCCTGCAGCCAATTTCCGTAGGGCCACGGTGCGGTATTTCGAGCACTGTAGACCAATCGGATACTGGCGAGAGATTCCCACAATGAACTGCAGGATATTCTGACCGACCAGTGTTTACTTTCACTCAACGCGAACGTCGACAACGAATTCCTCCAAGCCCCCGTGTCCGCCGACAACTCCCGGCGGAACCCACACCAGCTTTAATCAATCCGGATCGATCAGGCAACATTCTCCCGCGTGCTGGGATAACTACGGTGCGCAACAATCCGCACTGAGTTCATTCGACTGTGACTTCCACCTCACCGGCGCGGCGTACCAGGTCCATGTTGGCCTGTGGGCGTCTGAGCGCGAATCGGCGCACCAGCACGCTGACGGGGAGCCCGACCAAGACGATGGCGGCGTGGTCTGTCGCAGTGACGAGTCCGATCTCGACCCGATCGGCCATGGCATCACCAGGGATTCTCCGGGGTCCCGCCGCAGGGGCAGCCGGTCTAGATCAGAGCCGGACCGCGGCGTGGAAGCCCCGTTCGTACCAGAGCAGGGGCCGTCGAGCCGGATCCCGGAGGACCATGCTCACCTCACCGACCACGAGGTCGTGGTCGCCGACCGGTACCACCGCCTGACGGGTGCAGCGGTACTGGGCGATCGCCTGATCGATGGCGGGGAGACTGGTACCCGGGAAGGTCGAGTCGGTGTGGTTGGCGAACTTGTCCGGTCCCAGACGCGCGAACCGGGAAGCGATTTCGCGGTGCTGCTCCGCCAACACGTTGACGACGAACTCCTTCGCGAGCACGAAGGCTCCGTGCGACCGGCTCACCCGATCGATCGCCACCGAGACCAGCGGTGGACTGAGGGACAGCCCGGTCACCGCGCTGGCGGTGAAGCCCCAGCGGCGCCCGTCAAAAAGAGTGGTCACGATGGCCACCGGTGCTGCCAGCAGCGCCATCGCGTTGCGGAACTCATCCGCGCTCACCGCAGGTGCCGCCGCTCGGTCCGGCGCGTCCGCCGTCATCTCGATCCCCCACTCACGTCGGCACGGCCGCGGGCCGCACTGTCCGGTGGTGCGAACACCTCATGGAGCAATGGGCCGCCGCTGGTCCGGATATCGGTTCCGGATATCCGGAGCGACGGGCCACGGTCAGCAACCGTGCGGTCCTGGCGGCACTGCGCAGTCTCGTGACCAGGTAGCCGGCGGGCAGGTTTCCAGGGCGTACGTGGCGGCGAGGTGTCGGATGTCGCGCTCGACCTCCGCCGTGCTCGCTCCGGCCAGCACGAACCTGCCCGCACTGGGGAAGGCCGTGATGTCGTCGTTCAGCGTCTGGCCGATGTTGGGGATCTCGGACAGCACCACGGAGTCCGGGCAGGTGTCGAGGCCGCGGATGCGCTTGACGACGCAGGGCCGGATCTCCGGCAGGGCCGGGTAGAGCCAACCGGAGGCTCCGACCTCTGCGTACCCCAGGATGTCGGTGACGGTCCCGACCTCGGACGGCAGGCCCATACAGGCGAGGACGGACTCGCGGACCAGGTCCACGCCGTAGACGGCGTGGATGGCCTCACCGATGTAGGCGCCGCCGAAGCGGTTGGCGACCTCAAGGAAGATCAGCTCATCGTCGGGGGTGAGGAACAGCTCCAGATGGAAGGTGCTGGTGTGCAATCTCAGCGACTTCAGCACGAGGGCGGTGAAGTCGCTGATCCGCGCCAGCGTCGCCGCGTCGTCGAACGTGACGGACGAGAGGTGCTCCGTGCCGGTCCGGAAGTTGAAGCAGTCGCCGATGTACCGAGAGGCGCTGATGAAGCGGATCTGGCCGTCCCGTACCACGCCGTCCACGTGGCACACCTCGCCCGCGACGAATTCCTCCACCTCGTGATCGTCGGGGATGCCGTGCGCCTGGGCGTACGTGAGGAACTCCGCCGCGTCGCGGAAGACCCTGATGCCGAAGCTGCCGGCCTGGCGTTGCGGCTTCAGGACGATCCCGCCCGGCACGGCGGCCGCGATCCTCTCCAGGTCGGCGTACGGGGTGGCTGCGCCGACCGCCCAGAACGCGGGAACGCGTACCCCGCTGCCCCGCATCGCCTCCTTCATGCGGACCTTGTCGCGGCAGAGCACCGCCGTCTCGACGCCGACGCCCGCAATGCCGAAGTGCTCGCGCAGCCGGGCCGCCGGCAGGGTGACGTGCTCGTACATGGCGACGACGGCGACCGGCGGACCCAGTTCGGTGGCGAACTCCTCGACCAGCGGGATCATCTGGTCGAGCGCCCGGTCGTAGTCCTCGAAGTCCAGCGTGTGCGGCACGTCCAGTACGCCGATGCGGACGAACCGCTGCCGCGCGGCGGGTGACATCTGCTCGACGACGTGCCGGTGCACCAGCAGGGACACTTGGTGGTCGCCGAACTCGATCGAGTCGAGGTGCTGCTCGGCGAAACCGAGATGAACAACGTGGCGGCTCGTGTTCTGCACGACGTCAGGCTCCTTCGGAGGTTCTCCTCCCACAGGTGGGAGATGGGCGGGCCGGCGCTCAGTCGGCGTGCAGGCGCCCGAAACGACGCACGGCGATCCAGAGGGCGCCCACGGTCAGGGCCACCAGATAGGCCACTTGGAGCAGTTGGGCGGCACCGACCCGCCCGACGCAGAACGCCCTGACCAGTTCGTTGGACGCGTACAGGGGCGAGAGCTCGACCAGGTGACCGACGGCCGGCGGGTAAGCCGACGTGGGGAAGAACGTGCCGCTCGCGAGGAAGAGCACCAGCGTGCCGAAGCGGACCGGGTCGAGATCCTGCCAGTTGCGCATCACCGTGGCGATCGCGACGCCGATGGCCGCGAAGGCGAATCCCACCACCAACGCGGCCGGTACGGCGAGTGCGGCCCAGGGGGATCTGAGGCCGCCGCACACGCCGATGATCACCAACATCACGACCGCGTAGACCACACCCCGGAGCTGCGCCCAGACGATCTCTCCGGCGACTATGCCCTTGATGTTCATCGGCGCCGACAGAAGCTGCTTGTAGAGGCGTCGGTAGCGCAGCTTCCAGAAGAAGTTCACTGTCGAGTCGTACAGGGCGCCGTTCATGGCGGATGTCGCGATGAGGGCCGGGGCGAAGTAGACGAGGTACGGCACCGTCTCGCCGCCCACCTCCACCGGCCCGAGCAGCGAACCGAGACCGAGTCCGATGGAGAGCAGGAACAGGACCGGTTCGATCATGCCCGACAGCAGGACCGACCAGGTCTTCCGGGCGACCAGAAAGTTCCGCTCGACTACCGCGCTGACATCCGTGAGAATTGCCGACTTCATAGGGTCAATCGCCTCTTGAACATCCGCTCGGCCGCGACCGTGCCGAGCAGCAGGTAGCACCCGAGGACCAACAGGTGCAGCAGTGCCGGCCGGAGGTCCGCGTGGCCCGTCATCAACTGCCGGCAGAGTTCCGCCCCGTTCCAGAGCGGCGTGACGGAGATCAGCCACTGCAGCACGGTGGGGAAGACGCTGACCGGGTAGAAGATCCCGGAGAACAGGAACAGCGGCGTCACGACAAGGCGCGTGAGAGTCGTCAGGCTCGCGTCCCGCGTGATCGCGGCCGAGAACGCGAGGATAGGCGCGGCACACGACATGCCGGTGAGCACCGCCACGAAGAGCGCGACCACCGCCCACCACGAGGTGACGATCCCGAGGGCGCCCAGCACCGCCAGGAAGATCGCGCAGTTGATGGCGACACGCAGCGCGATGAAGGCCAGGTGTCCCGCGTACGCTCCGCGGTAGCCGACCGGTGAGGACGCCATGCCGTGATACGTGCGGTCCATCCGCATCGCGGTGGCTACCGGGTACGCCGACACTTCGGCCGCGGTCTGCAGCGCCCAGCCGGCCAGCAGACCCGGGGCGACGAACACGACGTAGTCAACCCGCTGGGTGTGGGCCTGGACCTGCAGATCGAAGCTCGCGCCGAGGCCGAGCCCGAGCGTCGCCAGGTAGAGCAGCGGCGCGAGAATCGAGCTGGTGAGCGTACCTCGCCAGGTGCGGCGGTACTGGAGCAGCCAGTGTTCGCAGGCGACAAGGATCGAGGGCATCGTCACCCCAGCAGGCTCCGGCCGCTGAGCCTTAGGAAGACGTCTTCCAGCGAGCCACGCCGGACCAGGCAGGCCCGGGGGTCGACGCCGAGGTCGATCACCGCGCGCAGGGCGAGATCACCGTCGTCGACGTGGAGCAACAGCCGGTTGGGCAGCTGCTCCATCCGATTGCCGATCTTGCCGACCAGCTCCGCCAGCGCGGACACGTCCGCTGCGCCGCTCGCGCGGATCTCCACGACGTCCTTCGACGCATAGCGCGTGACGAGCTCCTGCGGAGCGCCCTCGTCCCGGAGGCTCCCCCGATCCATGAGCAGAATCCGGTCGCACAGCTGCTCGGCCTCGTCCATGAAGTGGGTCGTCAGGATCAACGTGACGCCACGAGTCTTCAGCATCGCCAGCCGATCCCAGAGCACGTGCCGCGCCTGCGGGTCGAGGCCGGTCGTCGGCTCGTCGAGCAACAGGACTTCCGGCTTGCTGACCAGGGCACGGGCGATACTCAGTCGCCGCTTCATCCCTCCGGAGAGGGTCTCTACGCGGGAGTCCGCACGATCCGACAGCTTGGCGAACTCCAGCAGCTCGGCGCTGTTCTCGCGGATCACCGCACGGGGCATCCCGAAATACCTGCCGTAGATGTAGATGTTCTCGGCGACGGTCAGCTCCGAGTCGAGGATGTCTTCCTGATGCACGATGCCCAGCCGCCGCCGGATGTCGCGGCTCTGCTTCGCAGCATCCAGCCCGAAAATGCGCAGCGAGCCGGCCGACGGGAGGGAGACACAGCTCAGCATGCGCATGAGCGATGTCTTGCCGGCACCGTTGGGCCCCAGGATCCCGACGGACTCACCGGCCCAGATCTCCAGGTCCACCCCGTCGACGGCAGCCGGGCCGCCGTAGGACTTGGTGAGGCCCCGGGCATGCACAACCGATGCCGGCTGCCCCCAGGACAGCGCCTGCGTCATCTCGTCTCCCCGTGAATGATGCTCCCGCCAGGTCCCGGTCCGCTTCGCCGGTCGTCCGACGGCGTCAGCGGATCAGGCCGGCTTCGTCGGGCTGAATCTTCATGGCGTCCTCCGCCCAGCGGACGACCCGCTCCATCTCGGGCCGCAACCCGTCGTAGGAGGGGGTGGTCAGCGTGACGTCTCCGATGGTGTCGAACCAGCTCGTGGGCAGGGGGATCGTCGCGCCGGGGACCAGCCACTCCGGCAGGACGAACTTGAGCACCGAGGGGAGTTCGCAGCGGTCGGGCAGCGTCACCACCCTGCCCGCGCGGTACGGCAGGCCGAATCCGGCCACCGGCCGGATGTGCTCGTCTCCGACGAAGCCCAACTGCTCCGGCTTCATGCCGGCGGCGAGCCCGAGGCACAGCTTGTCGGGTAGGAGACCGGTCGCCGCACCCGCATTGGTCATGGTGAAGTGCCCGCCGGCGCGCGCGGCGATCTCGTTGAGCTGGAGCCTGCCGTTCACGTCGCCCCACACCTCGGCGTGGAACGCGGAAGTCCGGGCGTTGGGCAGGGCCGCCACGACCGCCTCGACGAACTCCACCAGGCCACGGCCGACGGCCGAAGCCGGGTCGAGCATGACGGAACCGAAGGAGCCGACGTGCTCGCCCACAGCGCGCCCGGTCCCGAAGCCGTAGTACTGCGACGGGATGAGGTAGAGGAACTCGCCGTCATGGCGCACTCCGTCGACGTGGTACATCACCGAACCCGCCATCGGCTCGGCGACGCTGTGCGCGGGCACATCGGCGGAGAGTCGGCCGAAACAGTCCGACGCTGCCTGCCGCGCGCCTGATTCGTCGTAGACGAAAGCCGCGGTCTCGCCGGCCCAGGCCGACCGGGACTTGAGGACGAGGGGATATCCCAGCTCGTCGACGGCATTCCAGAAGTCGACCGCGTCGTCGACGCGGTACGAGGGCCAGACGTCGAGACCGGCGGCGGCCACCCGCCGCTTCATCTCCAGCTTGTCGCGGTACGCCCGTGCGCTCTCGACGTTCTGGCCCTCGATACCGAATTTCTCCCGGATACGCGCGGCTCGTACGACGTCCCCCTCCCGCGGGGCGAACAGGAGGTCGTACGAGGAGTTCCGGAGCAGTTCCATGGCCCGTCGCTCGACGGCCCCGGGCGTGAAGTAGTCGGGCACCTCCTCGAGGAGTTCGACCTCCTCCGGAACCCCACCCGCCAACCTGTCCCGCACACCCTCCCTGGTCAGCACGGTCAGGCTGAGATCACCGTGTCGTCGGGCGACATCGGCGTAGTCAGCGATCATGGCGGCATTGACGTCCAACGACAGGGCGCATTCCAGGACGAGGACCCGCACCGGGCTTCCTCCAAGACGATGGCGAGATGGCTGCGCGGCCCGGCACGCCGAGCAGCGCTCTTCATTCCAGCACGCCCGGACAGCGGCCAGTAGTGACGTTTTCTTGGGGCAGACATAAGTACGGCTTTACGGCCGATCCGCCCGAAGCGGCGTCCCCAACTGGTCGGTTCGGTGGTCCCGCGGGCTCCGCCTCTTCCGACCGACTCCCCGCCGACGGCCGTCGAGCGGCCACGCAGAAGATTTTTTCTTTGCGGCCGGTTTCACCATCCAAGACGGCGCAGCAGAGCGGCGGTGACCGGACGATGCAGGCGTATATGCTCCCGCCATGGATCGTCCCGTGAACGTGGGTATGCTCGGTTGCGGCAACGTCGGAGCGGCTTTCGCCGAATTTCTCCTGGGTCGGGCTCCCGATATCCAGGAAATTAGCGGCATCGATCTGATACTCAAGCGCATCGCCGTACGGGACGCGGGGAAGAAGCGCTCGGGCCTGCTGACCCCGCTCATCACCGACGACGTACGGGCGATCACCGACGCCGACGACATCGACGTGGTGGTCGAGGTGATGAGCGGCATCGAGCCCGCCCGCACCTACGTGCTCGCCGCGCTTCGCGCCGGCAAGCCGGTCGTCACCGCCAACAAGGAACTGATCGCCAAGCACGGCCCGGAGCTGTATTCCACGGCCGACGCCAGCGGCGTCGACCTCTTCTTCGAGACTGCCGCCGTCGCGTCCGTGCCGATCCTGCGCGTACTCCGGGAATCGTTCCTCGGCGAGGACATCACAAGCGTGCTCGGCATTGTCAACGGCACGTCCAACTACATGCTGACGCGCATGTCCGAAGAGGGGCTCGGCTACGCCGAGGCCCTGCGCCAGGCACAGGAGGAGGGCTACGCCGAGCCCGACCCCACGAACGACGTGACGGGCGCGGACTCCGCGTCGAAGCTGGCCATCCTCGCCTCGCTCGCCTTCAAACGCGCGATCGCCGTCGACGACGTCGAGCGCGAGGGGATCGACAAGCTCGATCGCGACGACTTCGACATCGCGGCGCGTTTCGGGTACGTGATCAAATCGATCGCCAAGGCCGAGGTCTTCGGCGCGGCCGGCTCCGGCGAGCGCGAAATCGGCGTCCAGGTCTTCCCTGCCCTGGTGGACAAGAACCATCCCCTCGCCAACGTGCGCCACACGTACAACGCGGTGTTCCTCAAGGGCGGCGCGGCCGGCGACCAGATGTTCTACGGTCACGGCGCCGGACGGTTGCCCTCCGCGTCCGCTCTGCTCGGCGATCTGGTCACCGCGGCGGACCACCTGCGACGCGGCACCCACCGGAGGGTTCCGCTCGGCAGTTCCGCGGTGCTGCGACCGACCGAACGGCTGGCGCACCCCCACTACCTCAAGTTGGAGGTCACCGACGCGCCGGGCGTCCTGTCCGAGGTGTCGGGGGTGTTGGGCCGCCACCAGGTGTCCATCCGCTCCATCACCCAGGAGGACCGTGCCTCGAAGGCGCGCGTCGTCTTCATCACGCACCGTGCCGAGGAAGGCGCGATGAGGCAGGCCGTGGCGGAACTGTGCAGTCTCGACAGCGTCCTCGGCGTCGGCGGCATCCTCCGCATCGTGGAGGCGTGAGCTGTGCCCCGCTCGGAGAGTGGGGCACAGCGACCAGGCGTCAGGACCGGGGGATGCCCGGCGGGTTGACCTCCGATTTCGGTAGGGCCTCCGCCTGGAGCCCCCACCTCTTGAGCACCTCGGTGTAGGTACCGTCGGCCATGACGACGTTGAGCGCCTTGGCGACGGGCTCGATCAGACCGTTCTCCTTGCGCACGGTGGCACCGATCCGCCCCTCCAGACCATCGCCACTGCTGGAGAACGTGCCGATCACCTTGGTCTTGCCGCTCGCGGCGGCGTGGTAGGCACCCGCCGGACCGGGGCCGAGGTAGGCGTCGACCCGGCCGGAACCGAGCGCCAGGTAGTAGTCGGCGGGATTCTGGAAGTTCTTCACGGTGACCGGATCAAGGTTCTTCGCGCGGTTCTGCCGGTCCCACGTCCGCAGGAGCTGTTCCTGGTTGGTACCGGCGGTCACCGCGATGGTCCGGCCGGCGACGTCGTTCGGGCCGCGCACGGTCCAGTCCGCGTCCCGGGGCGCCTCGAAGGCGACCTCGTCGGCCCGGTAGGTGGCGAAGTCGTACTTATCCTTGCGTTCCTCGGTCACCGTCACGTTGGTCATGGCGAGTTCGTACTTGCCGCTGTCCAGGCCGATGAAGATGTTCTCCCACGACACGGTGTGGAAGCGCGGCTTCAGGCCAAGCACGTCCGCGACCAGGGTCGCCAGATCGGGCTCCACACCAATCACCGTCTGGTTGTCGGTGGCGTAGAAGCTCAGTGGCGGCTCGGTGCCGGCGAGGTTGACGATGTCCAGGAACCCGTCCTCGCGGACCGCCTCGGGCACCGAGTCGGCGATGGCCGCGATGCGCTGGGCGTGCAGTCTGTCCTGGCTCGGGGACAGGTTCATCTGGGTGCCGTCGGCAGCCTTCGCCGGGGGCGCGGTCTTCTCGGACTCGGGGTTCGCGCAGCCGGTCACCACGAGGGCGAGGCAACAGGAGAGGGCGGTGAGGGCTGCGGCGACGCGCCCTGACGGGTGTCTCATTCGCGGGTCCTGACGTGGGTGTCGGATGGTACGGGTCATGGGGGGTGGAGCGGTCAAAGGACCTTGGCGAGGAACGCCTGGGTGCGTGCGTGGCGAGGAGCGTCGAGGAGTTGCTCGGGCGGACCCGCCTCGACGACCACACCGCTGTCCAGGAAGATCACCGTGTCGGCGATCTCGCGGGCGAAGCCCAGTTCGTGCGTGGCCACCACCATCGTCGTGCCTTCCCGGGCGAGGTCCTTGATCACCGTCAGCACCTCGTTCACCAGCTCCGGGTCGAGCGCCGAGGTGGGTTCGTCGAAGAGGAGGAGGACCGGCTCCAGGGCGAGGGCCCGGGCGATGGCGACGCGCTGCTGCTGCCCGCCCGACAGCTGACGCGGATAGGCCCCACCCCGGTCGGCGAGACCCACGCGGGCAAGCAGCCGGGCTGCCCGTTCCCGGGCCCGGGCGGGCGGCACGCCCAGCGCGCCCACGGGGGCCTCGATGATGTTCTCGGTCACCGTCAGATGCGGGAACAGGTTGAAGTTCTGGAAGACGAAGCCGATCCGGGTACGCTGCCGCAGCAGCTCCCGGTCCCGGAGCGCGACCAGGACGCGGCGGTGCCTGCGGTAGCCCATCAGCTCGCCGTCGACCAGGACGTGTCCCCGGTCGGGGGCCTCGAGGTGGTTGATGGCGCGCAACAGGGTCGACTTGCCGGCGCCGGACGGGCCGATCACCGCCGCGCTCTCGCCGCGCCGTAGTCGGAGGTCCACACCACGCAGCACCTCCGTCCCGCCGAACGCCTTGTGGACGCCGCGTACGTCCAGGGCCGGGGTCTCGTCCTTCACGCGGCGGCCCGCCCGTCGCCATCGGAGCCGACCCAGGCGAAGCGGCGCTCCACCCGGTGCTGCACAAGGGTCAACACAGTGGTGAGCGCGAGGTACCACACGGTGGCGACCATCAGCAGCGGTACGACGCGACCGTTGCGTCCATACAGGATCTGGACGCGGTAGAAGAGCTCACCGATCGCCATCACCGACACCAGCGACGTGGACTTCAGCAGGGAGACGATCTCGTTGACGGCGTTCGGCAGGATCGCGCGCATCGCCTGCGGCAACAGGATCCGGCGCCACTGGCGCAGCCGCGGGATGCCCAGGGCTTCCGCCGCCGCCATCTGCCCGGGGTCGACGGAGGCCACCCCTCCGCGGATGATCTCCGCGGCGTACGCGGACTGATGGAGCGTCAGCCCGATGACGGCGGCGGCCATCGTGCCGATGAGGTGCAGCGTGTCGACGGACACGAGGACCGGGCCGAACGGGATGCCCAGCCCGATCCGGCGGTAGAGGTAGGCCAGGTTGAACCAGAAGAGCAGTTGCACCATGAGCGGGACCGAACGCAGCGCCCAGACGTACGTCCCGGCCACACCGCGCAGCATCCGGCTGCGGGACAGCCTCATCGCCCCGATGAGGCTGCCGAGCGCGAACCCCAGGACCCCGGACACGAGCACCAGTTGGACGGTGACCCACACCGCCGAGACCACTGTCTCGCTCAGCAGGTAGTCGAAGAAGGTCCCCCACTCCCAGGCCGGGTTGGTCACCAGGCCGTGCCCGAACTGAGCCGCGAGCACCAGGCCGACCGCGCCGGCCACCCATCGCCACGGTCGGGGCGCGGGTACGCGCGGCAGCGCGTCCAGGTCGTCCGGCCCGTCCGGAAGGTTCGTCGCTCGCCGCGCCTCGGTCAGCGTCGCGCCGGGCCGGCGAGGCCATCGTGCACCGAGTTCCAATGGGACTCCTCGTGGTAGTGCGGGGCGGATCACCCGCGGTCGGCCCGGCGCGTACCTGATGCGGTCAGGCCGAGGAGCAGATCGGTGACGAGGTCGGGGCGGCTGAGCACGGGGCAGTGCCCCACCGGCCACTCGTGGCGCTCGGCGCACCGCGCGGCCATCTCGCGCTGCACCGCCGGGTCCAGGGCACGGTCGGCCGCACAGACGACGTAGCTGGACGGGGTCTCACGCCAGGCGTGGCGCGTCGGACGGCCCCGGCCGTACCCGGGGCCCTGCGGACGCAGCCAGGACACGGCGCTCGCCGCGAGGTCGTCGGCGCAGTCGTGGTAGAGCACCTCCACGGCCCGGTCGGGCAGCAGCCGGGTGGTGCCGTCGGGGCTCTCCGTCACGGCCGCCGCGAGCCGGGTGCTGGTGCCGCCCACGTCGGCGGTCGACTCCCCCACGTCGAGCGCGAATCCGGCGACGTACACGAGATGGGCCACCCCGCGCAGCCCGGTCGCCACCGAACCGCCGTAGGAGTGGCCGAGGACCACGGGCGGCTCGGGCAGCGTGTCGACGAGCCGCTGGACGTGGACGGTGTCGGCGGCGAGCGAGCCGCGCTGGAGCCGCGGCGTGTGGACGGGGATCCGGTGGCGCCGCAGCGCGGCGCGCAGCGGCCCGAAATGGCGCGGGGTGTGCCAGCGCCCCGGCAGCAGGACGACGGGAGTCATCCGCTCGGCCGCTCCGCGAACCGCTGCCGCAGTAGCCCGCCGAAGGTCAGCAGCACCGCGTCCGTGTCGGCGAGTCCGTGCAGGACCACGTCGGCGCCGGCCGCCGTCAGCCCTCCCGCGTCTGCCGGGTGGCACGCCACTCCCACCGCCCGGACCCCGTGCTCTCTGGCCACGGCCATGTCGCGGGGGGTGTCCCCGACGATGATCACTCGAGCCGGCGGGCAGTCGACGCCGCGGGCACGCCGGGCCCGCTCCCGAGCCGGCGGCAGCAACGCGGCCCGCTCCTCGGCCTCGTCGCCGTACGCCCCGATGGCCAGGTCCAGATACCGGTCGAGGCCGAACGCGCGCAGCTTTGCCGCAGCCGACCGGCGGGTGTTGCCGGTGAGCACGGTCTGCCGGACACCGGGGCAGCCGGCGAACGCGGTGAGCGCTCGGGCAGCGCCCGGCATGGCCCGTCCCGCTGCCGTCAGCTCCTCCCCCAGCCGATCCAGTTCGTCGTCGACCGCGTCGAGCAGTCGCCGCACGAGGGCATCGGCTGTGCCCGGCCGGTGCCTGGCGAGCGCCCGCACCGCGATGTGCCGTGCGGTGGCTCCCGCGATGTCGGAAACGCGGCCGAGCGGCTGGCCGGTGATCCGTCGGAAGGCCCGGTCGTACGCGCCCCTGGTGACGAGGGAACAGTCGACCAGGGTGCGGTCGATGTCCCACAGGAGCAGGGCCGCGGGCGGGGGCGGGTTGTCCACCGAGGCGTCAGGCCCAGGTGACGGCGTAGTCGAGCAGGTCGTCCCGGAAGCCGAGGCAGAACTCCACAGTGACGAGTTCCCCGGCGTTGACCGGGGTGACCCGGTGGTACCGGTCCGGGTTGAAGAGGATCACGTCACCGTCGCGGGGGACGTACCGGTCGGCCCGCGTTCCCGCCACCACGTCGGTGTAGCCCGTGCCGTCGACGGTGCGGTGGGCCTCGTCGCCGGGTTCCCAGGCACGGTCGTGCACGACCAACTCACCGCCGCCCGCGGCGGCGCGTACGACCACGACGCACTGGAGGTGGTAGGCGAGGTAGGTGAGCGCGATGTTGGTGCCGTCGCCGTCGCGCATGATGTTGTGGCTGGCGAGCCCCGCGGCCGGCCCCGGAACACGGGTCCGGACCGCGGCCTCGCCGTAGGCGCCCTGACCGTCCTCGACGGCCACCTCCACCGAGCTGAGCCCGAAGGACTCCCGCAGGGCCTCCCGCGTCCGGGCCGGCAGGTCGACGCCCGAGCGCGCCAGCGCCGCGCGGGCCTGCTCGGCGCGCTCGTGGTACGACTCGATCTCGTCGAGAAAGTCGGCGACCGGAGCGTGCAGCAGCCGCGCGGTCTCCGGGACGGCGAGCAGTTCCTGGATCCGGGCCGCCTGGTCGGCGACGGATACGGCCGGGAAGAGATCGCGCAGGACGACGATGGCCGTGTCGCCGTGGGTCAGGTGGCGCAGCGACTCGAACTGTGCGTGCTCGCGCCCGGTGTCTATGACAGTGACTTCCCAGTCCTGGGCAGTCGGCATGCGCCGGTCTCCTTGTACGTCGGTCCGTGTTCACGCCGGCCCGGGTGCCGGACATTCCGATGGCAGGAGACGGCGGTCCCTGCATTAACGCAGGCGAGCCGCTCATTCATCGGGATTCCGGGCGCTGTTCTGTAAATGGTGCCGGGAGCACGTGGCGTGAAAGGCGTGGTCTGGCGAACCTACACGGCACACACCCGGCGGTGTCAATGACCGTTCCCAGCATATGAATTGTTTGATGAAAGGGAACGTGACGGCTGTTGGCGACATTTTCTTAAACCTGCTTCACCGGCTTATGCCGGAGTCGTGGCCGACCTAGTGTGAAGGCATGGCCGAGTCCTCGAATACGCGTTCCCCGCTCGCCGGCGAGACGGAGGTGCGCAGCCGCACGCTTGTCGTCACCGCGCATCCCGACGATGTCGACTACGGCGCCGCGGGCGCCGTCGCCCGGTGGGTCGCCGAGGGCGAGGACGTCCGCTACTGCGTGGTGACCGACGGGGACTCGGGTCACTCCGACCTCGCGCTGCCCAAGGCCGAGGTCGCCGCCGTACGCCGGACGGAGCAGCAGGCCGCGGCACGGGCGGTCGGCGTCCGGCACGTGGATTTCCTGGGGCTTCCGGACGGGCGGTTGACACCGTCTCCGGCCCTCCGCCGCTGCTTGACCCGGGTGCTGCGCACGCACCGCCCACACCGGGTGGTGACACATTCGCCGGTACGACAGATCGACCGGATCCGCGCCTCCCATCCGGACCATCTCGCCGTGGGCGAGGCGCTGTTCAGCGCCGTATACCCCGATGCCCGCAACCCGCGGGCGTTTCCCGAACTCGCCGCAGGCGGGCTGGATCCGTGGCGGGTCGCCGAGATCTGGGTGATGACGGGGCGCGACTCGAACACGTACGTCGACATCACCGCCACCCTCGACGCCAAGTGCGCGGCACTGCGCTGCCATGCCAGCCAGCACACCGATCCGGAGGCGCTCGACGCCGACGTACGACGGTGGGCGGCGACCATCGCCCGCGCCGGGCGGCTTCCCGAGGGACGGTACGCGGAGTCGTTCCGGGTGGTCTCCGCGGACTAGGACCGGTCCCTGGCTCGCGGAGACCACCTACGGCCGCTACCGCCCCGTCAACGCGTAGCGGCCGACCCGCTCGAACACCTGCAGCGACGCCGCGTCGTGGTGGTTGACCACGTTGACGTCACGGAAGCAGCGGGCGAGCCTGCTGGACTCGACCACGGAGCTGGATCCGGCTGCGGTGTAGAGGATGCCGACGGCCTCCACCGCGTTCTTGGCCGCGGTCGCCGTGGCGAGCATGATCTCCGCCGTCAGCTCGTGCGGGATGTCGGCGTCCGTCGCCGCCGCGCGCCAGATGTCGGCGGTGGCCGCGTGCAGGTAGGCGCGGGCCGAGCGCACCAGGGACCTGGCCGTACCCACCTTCTCCTGCACGGTGCCGCGCTCGCTGAGGGTCAGGTCGCTGCCGCGGGCGGTCTTCTTCTGCGCCAGCTCGTGGAAGCAGCCGACGGCGTCCTCGGCGATGCCGAGGGCCAGCGCACCCAACGGCGGATTGATGAAGTGCGCCATGGAGCTCCGGTAGAGCGGGCCGTCCACGACCAGTTCGGCGCCCGGCGCGATGTGCCGGTGCTCGGGGACGAAGACGTCAGTCACCCGGAAGCCGTTGCTCCCCGAGCCACGCAGGCCGACCGCGTTCCACTCGTGGATGACCTCGCTCTCCGCGGCCCGTACGAAGAAGATGTGCGCACCACCACTGTCGGGTTCATCCGCGACGGAGGCGGAGCAGATGAGCCAGCTCGCCTCCGCGCACCCGCTGGCCAGCCGCCACCTGCCGGTGAGCTGGTAGCCGCCGTCGACCCGGACCGCCGTGCCTGCGGTGTGCAGCGATCCCGCGACCACTGTCAGCGGGTCGCCGAAGATCTCTCTGCCGCCGGCCTCGGGCAGCCGCGCCGCGAGCAGCGCCGAGTTGGCCCCGGCCATCATGGACCAGGCCACCGAGCCGTCGTGCCGCGCGATCTCCTCCACCACGTGCAGCATCACGGCGGGTGGCACCTCGTGGCCACCGAGGGACCGAGGCACCCACAACCGGTACAGCTCGGCGTCCCGAAGCCGGGCCACCAGGTCGGGTGGCAGGTGGCCCAGGGTTTCGACGGTGTCGCGGGCCTCCTGGATGGCGGGCACCAGCCCGGCCACCCGTTCCAGCCACGGCGTGATCCCGCCGGCTTCCTCCGGCAGCGGATTCATCTGAGGACCAACTCCTTATGAGGGGGTGAACAGTTCGTCGAGCGTGGTGATCCGGTGGGGGTCCGCGTCGGGGCGGTCACCCCGGCGGTCCAGGTGAAGCGCGGGCAGCCCGGCCGCGCGGGCGGCACGGACGTCCCACTCGTGGTTGTCACCGACCATGAGGACCGCGCCGGGCGGCTGCCCGAGCCGTTCACAGGCGCGCAGGAACGCGTCGGGGTCGGGCTTGGCGGCGGCCAGGTCCTGCGAGACGCAGACCACGTCGCAGAGGCCGAGCAGTCCGATCGCCCGCAGCTTCCCGGTCTGCCGCCCGGTGGAGCCGTTGGTGAGGACCCCGACGGCGAGACCTGCGGCGCGGACCCGGGTCAGGGCCCGGACGGCGTCCGGGTAGGGCCGGTAGGCCCGCTCGAAACTGTCGAGGTAGCCGGCGAAGACCTCCAGTAAGGACGGCTCGTCGACCGGGCGGCCGAGGGCGACGAGGAACTCCCGCAGTCGCCGCCTTCTGTGTTCGCTCCAGCTGATGGCTCCGCGATGTGCCGCGGGATAGTGCTCGCGTTCCAGCCTCCGCCACAGCTCCAGTACGTCGTCGGAGGGGTCGACACCCAGTTCGGGAAGCCAGCCCAGCAAGGCATCCGTCACCGATCCGTCGTAGTCGAAGAGGGTGCCGTCGAGATCGAAGAGCACAGCTTTCACGGTATCCACAAGCAACACACTTAATCGAATCTTTCATCAGTCTTCGGCAATGCTGATACCACCGTCCAAAATGTGGACCCGGCGTGGACCTACCAGGAAACGGGCGCTAGATTCCCGTCATTACACCGCGCCAGGGGGAGTCGTGCAAGTCGATGTGAGAAGTCGGGACGGACCACGGTGTCTCTTTTGTTTTCCAGCCGCTATATCGCCCAGCCAGCTACTGGTCTCAACACCTAATTTCTACTTGTTGGCACCGGTCGGGCAGGTGGTCGAGGGCTACCTTTCCATCATGACGAGGGCATGCCATGACACGCCTTTTCGTCTGCGCTGTTTCGACGACGTTCTCGAGGAGTGGTTCCCCGAGATCGAGACGCTCCAGTCTCTGATCACCGGCTTCTACAGCGACGTGTACGACGCGCCCCCCGTCTTCTACGAGCACGGTCGCGGCGGCGGCGGTGCGTCGGCGTTCGCCGAGGAGGACTACGCCTTCCATCCGCACCTGTGCTCGCTGCCCGGCTCGCTACGCATCCACGAGCCGCTGTCGGAGCTGTTCGCCTCATCCCCGGCACCGCTGCCGGGACTGCGCGAACAGATCGGCTTCCGGCCCTACATCTACGTCCACACGCCCTTCGACGCCGGTCACCAGGAGCCGATCGCCTACTTCACGGCGGACGACCCGGCGGACGGGCGGGTCACGGGCTTCAGGTTGAAGAAGCTCCTCGTGGACGCGAACGGGCTGGACAGCGGATGGGACTGGCGCACCCATCCCGGCGAGAGCGAACTGAACTCGCTGATCGAGCGGTTCACCGACTGGTACACGAGCAAGTTCCGCCACTACTGACGTCCGCTCGGTGCGCCGCTCGGCGGCACAACCCGATCGACCCGAGGAGTCTTCGTTGTTGTTCCAGAACGGCAAGCAGGAGCGTCTTGACCGCACGTACCTGGAGACCGAGACCGAGCGGCTGGACCGTAAGGTGGCCAAGGAGGGCTTCGCGAGACTCGCCACCCCCGAGCGCTATCTGTTCGCCCGTGGCCTGGCCGAGCTGCCGATCGAGAGTCTCGATGAACTCGGCTCCCTGCCGCCGATGGTGAAGAAGGCCATCCAGCGCCTCGACAAGACCGACAACCGCACCTACGCCCGGGTGTCCGCCAACCTGCTGGCTCTCACGGTGGCGGACGGCTCCATCTACGACCTGGACCGCAGCCCGCTGGAGGACGGTCCCGCGGCGATCTTCGTACCCAACGTCGGCGGCCAGTACCCGGTGCGCGGCGGCACGGTCGGCAACCGCTCGCGCCGCGTCCTCGGCATCCAGCCCCCGATCGGTTCGTTCTACGTGGCGTCCTGGTTGGGCCTGCTCGGCGTGGAGGTCAAGGCCTTCAACCTGGAACTCGGCGACTCGGAGTTCGAGGCCTGCGAGGCGGCCCTCGACCAGTTCGGGGAGCGCTGCTACTTCCTCTTCTCGACCTCGAACTTCTTCACCCAGACCGAGATCGAGTCGATGTACTTCCTCAACCAGCAGTGCCGCCGGCACGAGGAGCGCGGCTACGTGCCCCGCCTGGTCGGCGCCGGCTACAGCTCGTACTTCTGCCGCCGGGAATATCTGGAGTACACCCCGCTGGACATCGTCGTCGGACCGCACGGCGAGACCAGCGAGGCGGACATGATCTTCTCCTCCGCGTACGAGGGGCCCCGGGACACCCGCCCCGCCCTGGAACTCTTCCGCGACATCCCCAACCTGCACCTGGCCGACCGGACCGGCGACGCCGTGCGGGTACACGACACCCGGGTCGTCAAGCTGACCGAGTTCGAGCGCCGGGTGTTCTCCGGCGGCCTCGACGTCAAGCTCATGGAGCTGGACACCAAGTACTGGACGCCCACCAACATCATGGACGTCTGCGCTCCCGACGACCTCAACATCCCGCTCGAACTCGCCGAACTTCCGCAGATCGACGCGGGGGCGAGCACCGACGAGTCCGGCCGGGAGACCGGCGCGCGGGCCCGCTCCACGCTCAGCCTGAGCAACTACGTGCACCGTCCGAACGCCATCAAGATGATGACGGTCTTCGGCAGCTGTCCCCGGGCCTGCGAGTTCTGCCAGCTCACCCAGTGGGGCGAGCAGCTCTACTTCTACGACGGCAGCGAGGCCGTGCGCGCCATGAACCGCGCCGCGGCGGCCTACCCCGATCTCCAGATGTACATCTTCGAGGACGACGACTTCCTGCTGCGCCGTTCACACGTCGAGTCCCTGATCTCGGCGCTGCGCGAGAACGAGCCGACCCAGGGCAAGACCATCTACGTCTCCACCGTGCCGATGGAGGTGGATCCCGACATCATGCTCGACCTGCGCGACGTCGGCTTCCGGGCCATGCTGCTCGGGCTGGAGACGCCGGTGGAGCGGGTCGCCCGCCAGATCGGCAAGTTCAAGCCCCGCTACAGCTGGGAGCACATCCTCGAGGCACCCAAGATTGGCCACGACGCGGGTCTGCACATGCGGATCACCGCCATCCCGTTCTATCCGCTGGTGCAGGAAGGCGACCTCGCCGGCGTCCTCAACGGCCTACTCGACTTCATCACCTACAAGACGGGCATCTCCGTCGCAGTGCACCCGCTGGTCAAGGCCGCACCCGGCATCGACCTGACCAAGCACGGCGCCCACCAGGTGACGACCAAGCCGTACACCCTGCCCGACGGCTCCGGCCGCTCGATCGATCTCCTCCAGTACGTCATGCCGGACGATCCGATCGTCTCGGCAGTGGCCCTCGAAGCTATCCGGACCACCGCGGACCGGGTGGACTCGATCGTCGAGACGCTGGGCACCAACGGTGGTGACCACCCGTCCGCGCTCGGTGTGGTGGCCCTTTTCGCCAGCACCGTCGAAGCCTGGCGGCGGACGCCCGGGCGCACCATCGACGACGAGGTGCTCGACGCCCTCGACCTCCGGCTCAAGGCGGCGATCGACCAGATCACCTTCAAGCACCGGGCGATGACCGACGTGCACCGGGTGCTCCGGGACCAGGGGCGGAATCCCCGTGCCCTCACGGACTACCTCAACGAGGAGAACGCGCCGTACCTGCACCTCGGACTGCGGATGGCTGCGGACTTCGGCACCCCCGAGGAGGCCTTGGCCGCCGCCCGGATCGCGACCTTCGCGCAGGCCGAGGGCTTCACCGACTGGACGGTCCAGCACAGCCTGCGCTACGCCCTCAAGCGCCGGATGCCCGAGGACGTCCAGCGCGAGCTCACCACCCTGGTGGATCGTCTGGGCGAGCCGGTCCGGCCGGTCATCGAGCAGCACGCCCCCAAGCTGCTGCGCCTGGCCCAGGCGTAGGAAGCCCGGTGGGTGCCGTGGCCCGGAGCGGTGGAAGTTGGCAGTCGGAGCGGGATCGCATCGCGCACGAGTGCGAAGGGATCCGCTCCGAGGTCAGCACCCAGGTCCGGGCGGCGATGGTGGCGGCCGGGCTGCCGGCCGCCACCAACCCGCCGCTCGTCGACCGCTGGTACGACACGTGGATCGACAAGGCCGCCGACGAACAGTGGTACCTGAGTCTGGCCGACGACGAGCGCGGGTCCTTCGTCCGCGTCGAGGGTCTGCCGGAGCTGGCTGCGGCGGCCCGTACGGACCGTCCCGTGCTGCTCGTCGGTGCGCACCTGCACGCCCACACGGTGGGCCCGGTCCACCTGGATTTCCTCGGGCTGCGCCAGACCATCCTCGTCCACGAGGCGATGCTGCCCGTGATGCGCCACTACGGGCTCCGCAACTCCACGTGGACCACACCCGGCCGAGGCTTCAGCCTGTCCTTGCGCGCCGCGCGCGACCAGGGCGGACTGTTCGTCAGCTACGCCGATGTCGGCGTCGACGGTCTTCCGCTGCTGCCGGGGCCGGACGAGGAGAGCGCCCCGGCTCCCGTGCCACGCATGGTCAGCCTCGCCCGGGCACAGGTGTTCACCTGGCGGGTGACACCCGAGGACGGAACGGGTGGGCGCCGCCTGCTGCTGCGGCTGCGACGACGTGCGCCCTGGGAGGCGGGTGAACGGTCGGCGGACGAACCGCGCGCGTGGGTGCGCAGGAGCCTGCTGGCCCGACCCGAGACGTGGATGCTCTGGCGGCAGGTGCGTACGACAGCGTCACGCCCCCTGAGCCTGCGCTGGCCGGGCACCGGCGACGCGTCCGTCGCTTCCTGACCCGGGCTTCGCCTGCTCGACAGACCCTACCGAGAGAGAGCGCTCGATGACCATCACCGATAGCTGCACCAAGGCCGAGCTGCTGGCCTCGATGGACGAGCAGCGGAGGCGGATCGAGTCCGTCGCGTCCGTCGTCGACGAGATCGCCGACCTGCCGACCGGGGTGGGCACGTGGACCGTCCGGGACACCCTCTGCCACCTCGCCGTCTACTATCCCGAACACGAGGTGGACGAGCAGATGGCCAAGCTGCGCCGGCTCGCCGCGGCCGGCAGCACGAACCGTCGGCTCGACTTCGACATCGACGCTGCGAACGCCGAACGACTGCGCGCCTACGAGGGCGTACCGGTGTCCGAGATCCTCGACATCGTCACGAGGGCCCGACGCCGCATCCGTGCCGAGGTGGAGGCCCTCGACGACGCATTCCTGGCGCTCCCCGTGGCCGGCACGGCCTGGGGCGATGTCGTGCCGGTGGGCCGCGTCGTCGCGGAGTCGACCTGCACGCACGACGAGGGGCATCTGGACGAGATCGTCCGGGCCGTCCGGGCCCACGACGCGGCCCTCGGGGCCATCCTGTCGTGACCACGCGCCTGACCCCCGAGGCGCTCGACGCGGCCATCCTTTCGGCCCTGCCCGGATCCGAGATCGGCGCGGACGAGGAACTGACCATCGAACCGGTGGACGGTGCGCCACACGTGTGGCGGGTGCGCCGCGACGCGGACGCGTCCGGCCCCGGCCGCGCGGCGCGGCCGAGCAACCTGATCGTCAAGTTCCCGCCGGCCGACGACGGCGTGCGCGCGTTCAAGGAACGCCTCGGTCTGCCGGCCGTGGAACGTCACGTGCACAGCCCGGACGGCGTCCACGGCACCGAACTGCTGCGCCTGCCGAGGCTGCGCGGCTGGGGCCCTGCGACCCGCGGGACCTCTCTCGTCCTGGTCCTCGACGACATGGCCGAGGGAACCCTGCCGCCCCGCGCCGTGCTCTCCGCCGCCGACAGCGAGCGAGCGGTCCGGGCCCTCGCCTCGTTCCATGCCCGCTGGTGGGACCGCGTCCCGGACGGGTGGCGGTGGCTGCCCGACGAGGCCGCCCCGGCCCGCGCGGACTTCTTGGTGGGAACCTTTCGCTCGGCGGGACTCTCCGCCGTCGCCGAGGCGAGCTGGTTGCCCGCCGAGGTGCGGTCCGGCTCCGCACGCCTCGCCGAGCGGGCGCCGGCCCTGCTGCGGGCGCTGAGCGCGCCCCCCGTGACCGTCGTCCACGGTGATCTGCACTCGGGCAACGTGCTGTTCCCCGCCGATCCGGCGGAGCCGGGAATCCGGGTGATCGACTGGGAGGCCGCGACACGTGCCCGCGGACCGCTGGACCTGGCCTTCCTCGTCGCAAACAGCGAGGCCGACGACGTGGAACTGCTCGATCTCTACCGGAGGGAGCTGACTGTCGCGGTGCCTGGCATCACTGCCGACGCGCTGCTGAGCGACTACCGCCGTGCTCTGCTCTACCACTACCTGCGCCGGGTGGCGCTGCGCACGGCCTACGGGGCGGGCGTCCCCGACGACGCCGCCGTCCGCCGGGCCACGGCCGCCCTGGTGCGGCATCACGCCTTCGACGAACTCGATGCGTTGTGAACGACCCGCAGGATTCCCGCAAGGCGGCATCGGCGGCCAGGGGTGACCGTCCCCGCACCGGCGGGGCCAGTTCCACCGCGCTGGGCAACGCGTTCATGCGAGCCTTCCACACCGCTCACGAGCCAGCGCCGGTCCACGTCGACCCGGTCGCCGCGCAACTGCTGAGCGAGCAGGAGTGGGCCTTCTTCCGCGGGAGCGTCCTCGGCTCGTCGGCGGTACGCGGTCCGCAGGCCGACCGGAACCCGGAGGGCGCCATCCGCTGGTGGATGCGCGCTGGTTCGGTGGCGGCGCCGCACGTGCTGCTGCGCGGCCGTCACACCGAGGATGCCCTGCGCCGCGCCTGCGGCCGTGGAGCGCGGCAGTACCTGCTGCTCGGCGCGGGCTTCGACAGCTTCGCACTGCGCCGGCCGGAGTGGGCGGAAGGGTTGACGGTGTACGAGATCGATCAGCCGGCCACGCAGGAACTGAAGCGGGCCCGGGTGGCCCGGCTGCGCCCCGACGGAGTGACCGGGCTGCGGATGGTCCCGGCGAACCTCGCCGACCAGCGGCTCGACGAGGTGCTGCGGAAGGTTCCCGGGCTCGACGGCACCCGGCGCACCTTCGTGGCGTGGAGCGGGGTCACCTACTACCTGCAGGAGCAGGCGATCTCCGCCACCCTGGAGGCGCTCGGCGGGTTCTTCACCGCTGGGCTGACCGTCGTGCTCGACTACTGGGAGGCGCGGCATCTCGCTGAGCCTCGGGACGCAGCCGTCGCGAGCATGGCGGCGAGCGTACGACGCAACGGCGAACCCTTCGTCTGGGGCTCCTCGCCCCGGGAACTGGCCACCCTGGCCAGCTCCACGGGATACCAGGTGCTGGCCGATGTCAGCGCGGTCGAGGTGGCGAGGGACTGTCAGGCGAGGGGCAGCGTCGCCCTCTCACCGCACCCCATCGGCCGGTTTGCGGAGTTGGAGGGGTGAGGCCATGACGGCACCGCGGCGGTGGACGCCTGGCGAGCAGGTGCTGGTGCAGGAGGTCTGGCGGGACCGGGTGTGGTCCGCGCGGCCGATGACGGCGGTGCGGGACGACAGCGATCTCCTCGTCTTGTGGATGCCGGCGGGCACCGAGTGGCGGGCACCCGACTCCCCGCCGGAGAGGCCTGCTCCGGCCGACCGGGGGGAGCGGATCGCCGAGTGCCTCGTCCGGTCGGACTGGGTGCACATCGACCGGGTCTGGCGGATGAACACCCTCTGGCTCATGCCGCACCGCCTGCACCACGTGGTCTGGGTCTGCTGGGATCGGGAAGGCGCGCACCTCGGCTGGTACGTGAACTTCCAGCGCCCGTACGTCCGTGCCGGCGCCACCGTCCAGTACATGGACTACGCCCTTGACCTCCGGGTCGCCCCGGACGGCACGGCGACCTGGAAGGACGAGGGCGATCTCGCCCAGTTGACGAGCCGGGGTCTGGTGCCGCCGGAGAGCGTCCGGTCGATGCGCGCCGAGGGAGTGGCACTGAGCCGGGCGGCGCTGCGGCGCGATCCCCCGTTCGACGTGCGCTGGACCGACTGGCGTCCCGACCCGAACTGGCCGGTGCCCCTCCTCGACCCGCGCTGGTCCCTGCCGGGCTTCGGCGCCGGCGAGCACTCCGGCTGAGACGGGGCCTGCGTCGCCGGTCGGACCGGTGAGGCCGGACGAGGGGAACTGCCTGATCGGAGCAGGGGGCGAGGGTGCGGTCCGGTCAGTGCACCGAGGCGACGAGCGCATCCCGCGCCTCCCCACCCCCGCCGCAGGCGAAGGTCTCGCGGAACACGCTGCGGGCCGCACGCACCAGAGGCGTGATGTCCGAGGTACGCCACAGCAGGCTGATGGCATGTCTGAGCAGCGGAGCCGCGAAGGGCCGGACGCTGATCGGCGCGCGGCTCGCCCTGGCGGCCATCCTCGGCACGCAGGCGACGCCGACCCCGCTGCCGGCGAGGGCGCACGCCATCGCATAGTCCGCCGTCTCGAACGCGACCACCGGAGGGGGCATCGAGCGGCTCGCGAACAGCGCCTCCAACGCCTCCCGCGAAGCCAGGCCACGCCGCCCGATGATGAGGGGAAAACCCGCCAGCGCTGTCCAGTGCAGGGGCATGCGCTCCGCCGTCAGGGGATGCCCCTCGTTGGCGACCAGGAGCAATTCTTCCTCGAGCAGCACCTCCGAGCTCAGCCCCGCCGGCACGGAAGGTGGTCGACCGTGGATGTACGAGGGGGTGAGCAGGAGATGGATGTCGCCCTCGGCTAATCGCTCGAACCCGTCGGCATGGTCGAACTCCTGCATGGACAGGGCGATGGTCGGGTGCCTGCGGCGCAACTCGGCCAGGACGTCGGGCAGGAACTGGGTCTCGCCCGTGGTGAAGGTGCCGATGCGCAGTTGCCCTTCCGACACTTCGAGGAACTGCATCAGGTCGGTCTCGGTGGCCCGCAGGATCGCCTCGATCTCGCGCGCCCGCTGCACGAGCAGCTCACCGGCAGCGGTGAGCCGCGCGCCCCGGCGGTGCCGTACGAGCAACTGCATTCGAACTTCCCGTTCGAGCTTGGCCATTTGTTGGCTCAAGGCGGGGGCCGTATAACCGAGTCTTGACGCAGCCGCAGAAATCGAACCGGTTTCCGCCACCGCGACGAGCGCGAGCAGTCGACTGAGATCCTGCACTGTTCCTCCATTTGAGCAGCGGAATGCACCTCCTGAGGGCACACGTGACGACCGAATTGCCATCGGGCATTCGGCAGGGAGGTGTCAACGACGTACAAAGGCCGACCGCGCGCTCACGGCATGGAATGACCGTGGTCGACGTCTGGTCTCGCGGTGATTCCGCACAACGACATGTCCACGTAGCGCCCCCGTATCAGTGAACGTTCGCCCTGACGGGCAGTCGGCCTGCCAGGGCTACTCCCGGTAGTCTCCAGAGCACGCCCGGCCGGCGCAAGACGATCCACCCGACGTCTCGCGTTTCGAGATTTCAAGGTGGCGACCAGCACCTGCCGACCCGGACGCCGCAGAACGGGGCACCGACCGACCGTCCAGGGACGACGGAGGGCTGCCAGACGGACTCGTGTGCGTGGGCCGACGTCTGGGCCGCGTCGACGCCGGTCAGACTTTATTAGGCACTCGAAGAGGGCCGCTTGACATTGACGTCCATCCTTCGCCTGTTGAACGCGGACCGGTCGCCGAATCGGCTCGTACAGCCGCAGACCGCAGCCCGGCTCGGTGAGTCGACCACTCGCCGCGAACGGACGCCATTCCTGTCGACGGAATTGGGCCCCTGCGGCCAGTCACAGCCGAGCAGGCATTCCAAAATTCACAGTGCACGGTCGGGCGGGACTCAAGGCACCCCGGAGCGCGTTGTCCCGGCTCGAAGCGCGGCCGGCGTTGGGGGTCAGTCGGCACGGGTGGTGCTTGGTGTGTCGCCGGCGGCGCGTCGATACCGGTCGGCAAGCATCCTGAGGTGACCGAGGAGCTCCGGCGGCTCAATGACCTCGAAGTCGGCGCCGAGCAGACCGAACCAGACAGCGAGTTGCTCGAGGTTGTCAGATCCCGTGCGCACCCTGCAGCGATCTCTACCGATAAATTCGACGGGCCCTACTGCTGATGGGAGTTTTTCGACGACGACTTCGGCGGGCAGGTGCACGATGATTGTCGCCCGGTGTCGCCACACGGCTCGGCCGATCCCGCGCATGACGTATGCGCCGACATCCGAGTCCGGCAGCGGCCGGGCGAGAAACCGAGGCCCGTGCGGTAGACGCAAGGTCATACGGTCGACGCGGTAGGTGCGCCAATCTTCCCGCTGGATGTCCCAACCGACGAGGTACCAGCGTCTCCCCCAGTTGACCAGGCGGTAGGGCTCGGCCTCACGGCGAGACTCTGAGGCGTCGTGGGAGCGGTAGTCAAAACGCAGTCGTTGCCGGTCTCGGCACGCTACGGCGATCTCGCTGAGCGTCGTTGCGGCAACCCGCTGATTGTCGTCGCCTGCCGAGACGGCGACACTGTAGGTCTGTAGCGCGTTGATTCGGTTCCGCAGCCGGGTTGGCAGCACTTGTTCGAGTTTCGCCAAGGCTCGGGCGGAGGATTCCTCGATGCCGGCTACGGACGGCGTGGCGGTGCGCAGTCTGATGGCGATGGCGACGGCTTCCTCATCATCGAGCAGTAGCGGCGGGAGGACTGCGCCCGCGGCAAGGCGGTAGCCGCCGTCGGTGCCGAACGTGGCGTGCACCGGGTAGCCGAGAGCGCGGAGACGCTCGACGTCGTTGCGCACGGTTCTGGTGGTCACGTTCAGCCGCTCGGCCAGCTCGGTGCTGCTCCACCTGCGTGAGGTTTGCAGGAGAGACAGCAGCCGGAGCAACCGCGCCGATGTTTCCAACATGCCGGAAGTTTCCCACCCCAGTAGGAAACTGATGTTCCTACTTCGATGCCAGAGTCTGCCGCATGGACAACACGAAGGCACCGGTGAATCAGGAGCGGCTCGAGAGCATCTGACGGCAAGCCCGAGACCTAATCCCACTCAGCCCTCACCACTTTCTGGAGTAATCAATGATCCTCGTGACTGCGGCTACGGCACCCGTGGGCCGGTCCATCGTCGAGCAGCTGGTGTCGATCGGTAAGCCTGCACGGGCCCTGACTCGTGACCCGCAGCAGGCGGATCTTCCTGCCGGCGCTGAGGTCGTCGCCGGCGACATGAAGGACCCTGCGACTCTGCCGGCTGCGGTGAGGGACGTCGACGGGATCTTCGTCCTCGCCATGGGCCCTGGGGTGCCAGAGCTCATCGAGGCCGCGAAGAACGCCGGTGTCAAGCGCGTGGTGTTCCAGTCCACCGCGGAGATCGACGACAACGCGGAGCAGCAGCCCAACGACATCGCTGCGTTCCACCACGGCATCGAGCAGGCGATCATCGACTCCGGGATGCAGTGGACCTTCCTGCGACTGGACATCAACTCCGCCGACGCGCTGCACTGGGCATTCGACGTCCCTGGACAGCTCGCGGCCGGTGACGTCGTTCGAGGCCCCTACGCCGACGCAGCAGGCTCCCCGATTCACCCCGCTGACCTCGCCGGGATCGCTGTGGCAGCGCTGACCCAGGACGGGCACAGCGAGCAGCGTTACCACGTCACCGGACCGCAGTCGCTTACCCACCGGGAGCAGATCGAGCTGATCGGCAGGACGCACGGCCGTGAGCTGCGATACGAGGAGATCGATCCCGCGACCGCGCGGGCGGAGATCGCCCCGCACGCGCCTGCTGACCTGTTGTTCGCCACTTGGGAGACGCACGTCAACAAGCCCGCGCCGGTCACGGACACCATCGAGCGCGTGACCGGCCGTGCGCCGCGCAGCATGCGCGAGTGGGCCGAAGCGCACCCGGCCTAGCGTGATCCGAACCGGACGGCAGCGCTTCGCCGCCGCCCGGTCGAGCGGCCTCTACGACACGGGCCGGCAGGCGCTGTCCGAGTTGCGCCGGGTACCGGGCGTGCTGCGCAAGGGAGGCGCCGATCCACAGCTGAGCCCGCAGCCCGGCATCGACGATCTCGACCGGCTGTTGCCCAAGCCGAAGCCACCGGTGTCGCCGCCACCGTCGCTTGGTGGAATCTTCGCCGCCATCCGCGCGATCCTCTCCAGCTGGTTCGGTTGGTGACCGCTCGGAGGGGTGGGACGGACACGTCGGCCTACCCCACCGGGCTGCGGTGAGACGTATCGTTCGTTGATGATCCGGGCCGGCCGAGGTGGCCGGCCCGGATCCGCCGACAGAGAAAGAGGCGTGTGATGCGGTTCTATCGGCGCCGGTCGGTAGCCCTCGCCCTCACGGCTGTCACGCTCGTGTCGGCTTGTGGTGGCCCGCCGCCGGAGAAGCGGTCGACCGAGGAGTTGCTCGCCATCGGCCAAGCGCGACTCGACGAGATCACCACTCCCGCCGGTTGGCAGCTGCGGGGCACACCGGTGGCCGAGCGATCCCGGGGGAAGCTGCGCTGGGAACGCCACTACCAGGCCTACAACAAGGCGGACACGGCGGTTCGCGAGCTGGACGAACAGATCGTGGCGGCCGGCTGGCGTCACCACACGAATTGCGACAACGGCCCGGGGGTGGCGTGCTGGACGTACGACAAGGGGGGATTGACGATCTGGCCGTCGACGATCGACGGCACCCCCTGCCCGGCGGGCCATCCGGTGTGCGCCGAGGTAATGATCTCCATGCGGGAGAACTTCACGGAGCCGATCTGATCAGATCCACCCTTGGCGGACCGCCTCGGCACCCGCCTGAAAGCGGCTGCTCACCCGGAGCCGGTCGGTAAGCTCGGCCACCACCCGACGCACGGTGCGCGCGGAGAGGCCGAGCTTCCGGCCGGCCGACTCGTCGGTGTGACCGGCGTCGAACAGGTGCAGCAAGGCGCGACATTCGCGGGCACAACTGGACCGATCAGGTGACCGGCAACACGCTGACGCTGAGCAACCCCGCACCGACGTGGGTACAGGACACCCGCATCTTGGCGCGCGGCACATCGACGGGACCCCGCGCTGGTCCTTCTACACGAAGGACACCAGCGACTCCTTGAGCGGTGGTGTCGACGCCTCGAGCGCCACGACCATCACCACCGCCGACCTGAACAAGTGGGTACACCTGACTGGGGTCTACGACGCCGGTGAAAGGGTCATGCGGCTGTACGTCAACGGCGCCCTCGTGAAGGAGTCCGCCAGAGCGGCAACGCCGTGGAAGGCCACCGGGCCGCTCTGCATCGGTCGCGGTTGGTACAACGGCGGAGTCGTGGACCCGTACTACGGTGACATCGCCGACGTACGCGCCTGGAACCGCGTGGTCACCGTCGATGACCTGAGCGGTACGGACGCCGACGCCGCCAACGGCGTCCCGGCCATGCCCGGCATCCTGGCCGTGACCGAGATCGCGAATTGGGACTTCAGCGGGGGCGCCGACTGCTTCTGCGACAGTGCCACGGACACCGCGTACTTCGGCCGGCCCCCTGACGCTGAATTCCGGCTCGGCCAACACGCCGCCCACCTCGGCTTTTGTCTACGGTGGTCATGATGGGAACGAGATGCTCGATCTGGATGGCCTCGCCGGACGGGCGACGACCTCCACGCGGCCGTCGCCCCCGACAGCGTGGCACCCGAACTGGTCGGACCTGGCAAATAGTTTGTCCTGGACCAAATCGATGACAGCAAGAGCCGTATGGGTTTACTGAGGGGTGGAGCGGTGACCGACCCAAACCGTCGATCTTCTTCGATCGGAGAGGAACTGAAACAGATCGGCGGGGAGGGAGCGCACTGGCACCGGCGGGCAGATGGCCTATATGTACCGAGGGGCCGGGTGCAGCGGGATGCGCCGGTGGAGCCCGTGCCCAACAAGGCCGAAAGGTCACAGGCGGTGGCAACATGGTTCGCGGTGGCGGCCTCCGCCGCGGCACTGATCGTGGCGATCGTGGGTAATCAGATCAACAAGGACAACGTCGAGCAGGTGCGCAACGCGAACGCACATCAACAACAGAAAGATGCGGAACAGGCGGCTGAGCAATCTCGAGCGAATACGGAACGCGTTCAGTGGTGGGTGGTCAACAACGTTCTGACCATCGAGAACAAGGGGAAGATCCCCGTCCTCTATCCTTACGCATGGGACTTCTTCGAAAAAGTTCCGACCGGCATCCAGCCACGGATCCGCGTAACCCGCATACTCCCACCCTGCTCGCGAGTGAGCATCCGGATCGACAGCAAGCAGCAGGTTGCCGCCATAGCCTTCATGAATTCCGAGGGTCGGTGGTATCTCCTCGGAAACGGCAAGTCTGAACCAATGTCGTCCGCCGCCTTGGATCAGTACGGCAGTGACCTGTTGCAAGATGATGCGGATCGACTTGAGCAACCCTATGTGGCCGTAAGCGACTGCTGATCGCGGCGGCGATGCTGGCCCATCGGCACAGCGCACCAACGAGGTGGAACCGCACCCTGTCCGCCGGTCTCGAACCCGTCGGCCGCCGTGACCGTCGCGGTGGCCCGTGGTCGTCTGGGCCTTGCTCGCGTACGGCGCGACGGCCATCTCGGTGGTGGTCGTGACGTCGCTGTTCGGGATCCCGCGGTTGTCGTTCCACTCGCGGACGGTCAGTGGGATCACGGTGCCGTGACGCGGACGAACGACACCCGCGTTGGTCATCGTGATCGCCTTGGCGTTCCAGCTCGGGGCCTCGATGCTCTCGTGGCACGCGGCCTGGTATCCGCCGCCGTTCGTGTGCCGGTCGCCCCAGAGGTAGAACTGGCCCGGGCAGGAGGTGTCACCGGGGTTCGCCTTGAAGATGACCGGTCCCTCGTACCCCTGGTTGGCGACCCACGTCGTGCGCCCCAGCGCCGGCGCGACCAACGTCCAGTCCGTGGTACCCACGCCTGGGCCGTACCGGTTTGCCGGCGAGTAGAGAAAGGCCTGCTCGAATCCAGCCGACCAATGGCAGCAGCGTCCGGTGCGCCCGGGTAGTAGTCGCAGGGCGCCAGGTCCGGAATGCACGTCACGCGTCGATCATCGCGGTCAGGCATGGGCCGCGCGAACAACAGACGACAGCGCGGGCCGCCTCCGGGCGGCCCGCACCGTCATCGAACGCCGGGCGCGTTACCGACCTACAGGTCGGCCTTCGTCACGCGGGAGGACTCGTACGTCGTAGAGGCCTGAGGGAGGCCCGGCACGGTGGAGACGTCCTTGACGAGCATGCCGGTCGTGGCGTCGATGGTCAGCACCTCGCTGCCCTCGCCGCCGAACACCTCGGGGCCGGCGGTGATCGTCAGCGTGGCCTTGCCGTGGGTGGTCGAGTTCTTGACGCTGACCGCGGAGATGGTGGACAGCAGACGCAGCACACCGGCCCGGACCTGCGTGTTGCCGTCGCCAGCGGACAGTGCTTCGGTGCTGTACGTCCACAGGGCGTTGTCGAAGTGCCGCTGAACGGCCTGGGGGCTGTACGGCTTCGGCTCGGCGTTACCGCCCTTCTGCCTGATGATCACCTGGGCATCCGCCTGCTGCTTGTCCCACACCGCCTTCTGCACTGCGGGGTCAAGGCCCACAAGCGGATCGTTGGCTGCCTTGAGCATCTGGGTCCGGCCATCGGCCGGGCTGCTGTCCGCCGCGGCGACGGCCGCCTTGAGGAGCGGAGCGTAGCCACCGTCCGTCATCTGGTCCTGGTGACGGGCGATCGCACGCTTGATGTCCTTCACGCTGTTGCCCGTATAGATCGCGTGACCGTCGGTGTACAGCGTGTAGACGACCTGCATGGTCTTGGTGCCGTTGACCTGCGTCGCCTTCACCAGCCACGCGTCGCCCTCCGACGGGGTGACCGTCTTGATGGACCCGGCCAGGATCATCAGCGGCGCGGGCTCGGCGGACCCGTCGACGGTGGTCGAGCCCGAGGCGGCGGCCGCCGAATCCTTGCCGGCCTCCGTGCCCCCGGTCCCCGACAAGTTGAGCACCACAGCGACGGCTGCCGCCGCGGCGGCAACCCCCACCCCGGCGCCAATGCCCAATCGGCCCGCGATACCGATCCTGCGGCGGCGCTGAAGCGCCGGGCTGGATTCGTGGTCCCGCGTGGCTGTCGTCGTTTCCATGGTTGAAGTCGCCTCCATAGTCGTGTCTTCCGCTGATATTGCGCCCAGCAGCCGCACGGTTCCGGGGTCGGCCATAGCCGCCCGCAGCACCGCCCGCGCCCGCTGATACGCCTCCGGGCGCAGTGGTTCTGCGCTGCCCAACGCACCGACCAGATCAAGCTCGTCGGTCATCGGTGTCTCTCCTTCGCGCTGTTGCGGTCCTTCAGAAGCGCGGACACCCCCGGGGCGTCGCGCAATGCCGCCCTGGCCTGGCTCAGCAACCGCCGCGCGGTGCCGGCCGGTATGCCGAGGGCCCGCGCGGCGTCGGCTGCGGTCAGGTCCTCCCAGGCGACGAGCCTCAGGACCTCCCGCTCTTCGGGTTTGAGCCGCGTCAGGGCCGACCGGAGCACCGCCCGGGCGTCCACGCCGAGGTCCACCGCCGACCACGGATCCCATCCAGTAGCCACGTCCGGCACGTCCGCCACCAGGTCCTCGGCCGGCCGGGCTCGCCAGTAGCGCCGCAAGCGATTCAATGCCACCCCGTACAGCCACGGCCGCGCATCGTCGTACGACCGGTCGTACGATCGCCGCGACTCGAACGCCGCAACCCAAACCTCGCCCAGGAGGTCCTCAGCCGCATCCCGCCCAGCCCGGCGAACGAGGTACGAACCGACGGCGGCCTCATGACGCTCGACCACCTCTACGAAGGCGTCGACATCGCCATCCAGCGACCGGCCTATCAAATCCGCATCCGAAGCCATGGCCCTCCTCGGCAAAGTTCGCGCTTCACCCTGACATTGCCGATCAGGCGGGAAAGTGTTCAGGCGCCGAGGACCGACGGCAAGCGGTCGCCCAATAGCGACCTCTCGGCGGCATGAGCGGCTGCGGCGCTGTCAGCGTAGGGCCCAAGCGTGGGGCCCAGGCCAGGGCCGGGAGTCGAAGCTGGGAGGTAGCGGCAGCGAGGCTCCCAGCCCACATCGGCAGTCTCCCCGCCGTTTCAGGGCTGGATCTGGTTCTCGATGGGGCTGCCAGGGGCGCCGAGACTTGCGGCTCGCCCGATTCTGGCGCGGCGACCGGGCCAACCGATCCCAGACCGCCCGACGAGCGGCCCTACCCGCCTGGCTCTACGCCTGCAATCACCACTGCCATCCCACCGCGCTCGGGAACGTCCCGAGCGACGGTATCGGATCTCGCAGCTTGCAGACGGGTTCTGTCGCAACCTGCTGGTCGGCGCGCGTCGGCGCACATGTGCCGACGATTCGGTCCGGCAGCTCGGCTCAGAAACCGAAAGATCCTGGCCCGGGGATGCTTCGATGGGGAGGCTCCGGGGTCCTTGTGGACAGTTCGTCGGCTGGATTCGGCGGATGAACCTGCGGCGGCGCTGGGCTCGGCGGTATGTACGGCGGCGGCGGCTCGCTGCGATTGACGACGGCCTCTTTGATGGGGCTCTTCGGGCCGATGGACACCCCGTCGATGTCCCGGACGATCAGGGTCTGGCCCGGCTCGGGAATCGGCAGGCGGACGCTGTGGGGATTGGTGAGGGTGATCGGCAGGTCGCGCATCGTGCGCTGCAGGTTTTCGCGGAAGGTGCTGAAATCACCGACGATGCCGGAACGTGGGCAGAGATAGTCGGCCAGGCTCCTGGCCAGTGCGGGGTCGTTGTTCAGGAGATTTTGGGCCGCCGGGACGTCGGTCACGCAGCATTTGAAAGTGTTCCGCTGGGTGTTGCCGTTGCCGACCTGCAATCCTTCGACGGAGAAGACCCGTTCGAGGAAGCTGGGCGGTCGGCTCGTGGCCGAAAGCACCAGCGGCTTCGCCTTGACCGCCCAGCCCGAGATCCGTTGGAGCGACTCGACGAACTCGGTGCGTCGCGCCGCGTTGGTCGGGTCGGCCAGCAGCGCGGTCCGGGCGGCCTTGACTTCGGGACGAGACAGCACCCGCTCAAGGTCGAGGCTCGGCGTCGGGCCGCGGACTTCGAAGCGGTTGATCTGAACGTTGTGGTGGCCGACCTGGGCGCCCCGGGTCCGTTCAAACTTGATTGCAGGCGGAAGGCACTCCCGCAGCGCTGGCGCCGGCTCCTCGGCGGGTCTGGCCGGCGGTGGCAGGTCGGTCTTCGCCAGGTTGACGCTCTGCAGCGCCGCCCGCAGCACTGGCAGCAGCGGCTGGGCCACCAGGTGGCGCCCCGGCGCGTTCAGGTGGCCACGGGCCGCCTGAAGCACGCCGTCGGTCTCCTCGAACTGCGTGGTCACGCGGGCGAACAAAGTCGCGGGAGCGGCGGTACCGGCGAGGCTCTCGAGCGCATCAGCGTCCAGGAGGCGCAGGACGAGCCGAGCTTTGGCCGTCACCACGGTGAGTTTCAGGACTGCCATGCCGGCGAGCAACCGCTGCCATTCAGCCGTGGACTGTGCCGCATGATCGACGGTCGCGATCTGGATCTCGTCGACTGAACCGGACGCCCATATCTCGTCGACCGGTTCGTCGCCGCCGGACCAGGTCATCCGCCGCCGCGCCACCAGCCGGCCGATGGTGCCAGTGCGGAGCCAATAGAGGGTAACGTCGATGCGGTTGGTCATCGGTCTCCGCCTGGTCCGTACCACTCCTCCACGTCATCCGTGGTCGCCCGGCCGGCATCGATCAACCGCACCACGTCGGCCCGAAGATCGTCGTCGCGGATCTTCGCCGCATCGAGCGATGCGGCCACCCGGTCGAGCGCCAGGCGGGTCGCCCGTATCCACATCGCCAGGCCAAGTGCAGCGATGATCACGACGAGGGCGAGGACAAGGGCAAGCCATGCCAGCCCGCGCCCAGCGTCCCGGCCCGGCGGGCCTTTGACCAGGATGGGAACGACCGACGGGGCAAGCGCCGGGGTCGCCGAGACACTCGTGAGGCCCTGCAACTCGGCGGCCGCCTCGGTGTCGCTGTGGTCGATGGCCAGGGCGGCCCGGAACGACGCGGTGGCGGCCGGGAGCTGTCCCGCCCGCCGCGCGGCGCGGCCTTTGGCGACGTAGGCGCTGGCCTTCGCTCGCAGCTCACCGACGTGCTTGAGGCCGTCGTCGGCGCAATCGCCCTCGTCCGAGCGCTCCGCGGTGGCGTAGGCGTCCGCCGCCTGAGTTAGCTGCGCTGACTTGACCAGGCCGTCCGCGTAGTCGCAGAGGGGGGTGGCTCGCGAGCATGAAGCAATAGCCGCCGACAACAGGAGCAGCGGAACTAGAGCACTCAGACGCCGCAACCAGCCTCCCTACACGGTAGCCATACGCATACCCAAGGTAGTGATCGATGGCCATGGCTGGCAATGCCAGCCGTAGGTCACAGCCCGCCGGGGCCCGTGAGTACGGCGCGCCGCTCGGCGACCGGCAGCGCGGTCAGCTCGGCGCGGGGGGGGTTATGACTAGGTATGACTAGGCATGTTGAGGCAGGTGGTCTGGCCTGGATCGGTGATCGCCCGAGGAAAGGGGGGCGGTCGGGCATTCACGATGCCCTGACGCGGCCGATCGGAGAAATAGAACCGTCACCACAAAGGACTCGCCAGTAACCGCACTGCCGGTGGGATCGGCGTCTCAGCTGACGGGAGCGGCCATTAGTCCGAGCTTCGCGGCTTCGACATGCCTCACCCATGGCCCGGCCCCCTGCCTCGGTGGCGCCATCGCCAACAGACGTGCCGTACGCGCACCACAACTACCCGCCCGCCACTTCGGAAGACCGGTCCGCCGGCCAGCCCTTTCGCCCACCGTGAGGGAGAATCGAAGAATGCTTGTCATCAGGGAGCGGTTTTTTTCGATCGGCGACGACTTCGACGTCCTCGACGAGCACGGCACCAAGGTCTTCCACGTCGACGGCAAGGTGCTCAG